>JAMPII010000023.1 GCA_023662835.1 Muribaculaceae bacterium
TCCCTCCAAGCCAGCGACCCCAGCGGCCCTGAAATTTTATGATATGGGCCCTAAAGGGTCGCTTCCCCTAATTTGTGGCTGGCGGTTTGATTTGATGTTTCCATATTCTTTAGTTTGCGCAGCTGATACCATACCATCAGAACAACTGTGAGCACGGCAAAAACGTCGGAACTGGGAAATGCCAGCCACACACCGTCAAGGCCATAAACCGGAGGAAGGATCCACAGCATAGGCACAAAGAAAACCACCTGACGCACAAGCGAAACGAATATACTTTTACCAGCAAATCCTAGCGACTGGAACAATGTTGTTGCAACAATCTGGAATCCGATAAACATGAACGCAAGGGTTGAGTACCGCAGTGCATGCGTGGTCATTGCAATCAGCTGCTCATCGTCGGTGAAGGCCATAGCTATCCATTGCGGAAATGCTTCGGCGACGATCGCGCCGAGTGTGGTCAGCGAAACGCCCACCCCGGCAGCCATCCAGAACGCGCGGCGCAGACGGTTGTAATGGTTTGCTCCGTAATTGTAGCCTAATATCGGTTGTACGCCTTGGCAAACGCCCACAACAGTCATGCATAGAACGCCGGTGTAGGTTAAGAATATGCCGACTGCGCCGACGGCCATATCGCCGCCATATTTCCACAACAGGTTGTTTACCATAGCGTTTGTGGCGCAGGCCATGAAATTTACCAGGCTCGGGGCCGCGCCGATGGCAATAACTGATATTACGATATGGCAATGCAGACGGTAAATTCCTTTTTGGAAGTGGACAATTGATGTTGGTTTACAAAAATGTTTCCAAACGAAAATCAGACTGATACCCATAGCCAGGTCGGTAGCTATTGCTGCGCCTTTTATTCCAAGTCCGAAGCCGAAAATGAACAGCGGGCCGAGAATCAGGTTGGCTCCGGCTCCGATAAACATTGTGTACATAGCCAGCCGCGGGTAGCCTGATGCGCGCATTATGTTGTTTAGCCCGTACATTAGGTTCATTATCAGCATTCCGGGCAAAATATAAAGCATGAAGTCGCGGGCGTAGGGCAAAGTCGTTTCCGATGCGCCGAAGAGCAGCAGTATGGGGTCGATATAAATTGCAAACAACGACAGGTATATGATGGCATTTATTATAATAAGCACCAGTGAGTTGCCTAACACCTGACCTGCCTCTTTGCTGTTGCCTATTCCAAGGAGAATTGAGATGCGGGCGGCGGCACCGGTGCCAACGAGCAAACCGATAGCTGCACTTAGGTTCATTACGGGAAATGTCACGGCCAGTCCGGCAATGGCATCAGCTCCAACGCCACGGCCTATGAATATGCGGTCCATGACATTGTAGAGCGACATGACGACTACGCCTACAACGGCCGGCAGACTGTATTCCCACAGTAGTTTGCCGACCGGAGCAGTGCCCAGACGGTCGATAATATTTTTATGGTCGTTGTTCATCGTTGCCATTATTTGTCACACTCTCAAATAGATTTCTACATCCGTCTTCCAGCAGGTCGAGTACAAGTTCAAAGCCTTCAGAGCCTTCGTAATATGGGTCGGGGATATGGTCGTAGCTGGTGGCTATGCGAACAAAGTTGATCATCGGCACAATCTTTGCCTCATCGGCCAACGACGGCGCCATACGCCTCAGGCTGTGATAGTTGTTGTCGTCCATGGCAACAATTAAATCGAAGTCGGTGAAGTCGGCGGGGGTTACCGGTCGGGCATGGTGGGTTAGTTCGTAGCCTCGGCGTCGGGCATGAATGCGCATCCGCTGGTCTGGCAACTGGCCGGCATGGCCGGAATATAGGCCTGCCGAATCGATAACCCACCGTGAACCATTCGATTTTTCATCGACTATTGATTGTAAGATGCCTTCGGCTGCAGGCGAACGGCAAATGTTGCCCAGACAGACAAACAAAACTTTGTAGGGGGGTGTGAGAGAACGGACTTTTTCGGCCGATGATTTCATATGCGTATACTTTATATGTGTTGCAAAGTTACGCAATTATTAGTAATTTTGCGGCTTAAACCAGCAAAAGCATTCTTAATTATATAATAATGGAACTGACTCAACTTACAGCAATTTCTCCGGTCGACGGCCGCTACCGCAGCAAATGCGAGCGTCTAGACGAATATTTTTCGGAATATGCACTTATCCGCTATCGCGTTCGCGTTGAGGTGGAATATTTTATAGCTCTTTGCGAGATTCCGCTTCCGCAGCTGGCCTCGGTCGACAACAGTGTGTTTGCCTCGTTGCGCAATATTTACAAGAATTTCAGCATAGACGACGCAAGGAAAATAAAGGATATTGAGTCGGTTACCAACCACGACGTAAAGGCTGTAGAGTATTTTCTGAAGGAGCGTTTCGATGAGCTTGGACTCGAGCAGTACAAGGAATTCATACATTTTGGCTTGACGTCGCAGGATATAAATAATACAGCGGTGCCAATGTCGGTGAAGGAGGCTGTGGCCGATGTTTACCGTCCGATGTTGATTGAGTTGATTGAACAGCTTGAATCGCGTGCACGCCAGTGGGATGAGTTGCCTATGCTTGCCAAAACCCATGGACAGCCCGCTTCGCCAACCCGCTTAGGCAAGGAAATAATGGTGTTTGCCTATCGTTTGCGCCAGCAGCTAGCTATATTGGATGCTACCCCGATCAGCGGAAAATTTGGCGGTGCAACCGGCAACTTCAACGCTCATCTTGCAGCTTACCCCGATATCGACTGGCGCTCATTTGCTGCAAAATTTCTTAGCGAGAAGCTTGGCATTGAACGCGAACAATATACTACACAAATTTCGAATTACGATAATCTGGCCGCACTGCTTGATGCGTTGCGTCGCATAAATATCATAGTTCTCGACCTTGATAAGGATATCTGGCAGTACATATCGATGGAGTATTTCAAGCAGACAATCAAGGCAGGCGAGGTTGGTTCGTCGGCTATGCCACATAAGGTGAACCCTATCGATTTTGAGAATTCGGAAGGTAACTTAGGCATAGCAAACGCTGTTCTCGACCATCTGGCAATGAAGCTCCCTATTTCGCGTCTGCAACGCGATTTGACCGACTCTACTGTGTTGCGCAATCTCGGCGTGCCTTTGGCTCATATTATGATCGCTTTCAGCTCAACATTAAAAGGGCTGGGTAAATTGTTGCTTAATCAGCCGGCCATTGATAATGATCTCGACCAGATGTGGAATGTTGTTGCCGAAGGTATACAAACTATTCTGCGCCGCGAGGGCTATCCCAAGCCTTACGAAACATTGAAGGCTCTCACTCGCGTGAACACCACCGTAACCCGTGAAAGCATAGCTGAGTTTATTGATACATTGAATGTTTCCGACGCTGTGAAGGAGGAACTGAAGCGGCTCTCTCCTCACACCTACACAGGATACAAGATTTAAGGGAATGGAGCCTTAGGCCCCTAGAAATAAAAATAAAAACGCAAGAGCATCAGTTGAGGTTGCTCTTGCGTTTTTGTATGTATCAGTATTATTTCCGGTTGCCAGTGAGGTCGGCGGTAATGATTTCGGCAGTGGTGGCGAAGCAGTCGTTCGAGCCGAGTATTGATTTCATTGTTTTGTAGCCGTTTAGTTGTGCGTGGCGCTGATTTGTATCGCTTAACAACGGTTCAAGTTGCGCGCTAACTAATTTCGGTGTACACCGGTGAACGAGCATCTCGGGGATGATCGGTTGGTTGGCAATAAGGTTGGGCAGTGACACATAGTTCACTTTCAACAGTCGTTCCATTATTTTGTATGAAATTTTTTGTCCGTTGGCACGGTAGCAAACAACTTGAGGCGTTCCGGCCAGCGCACATTCCAATGTTGCAGTGCCTGATGTGACTAGTGCCGCTTGCGAGTAATGCATCAGTCCTAGAGTTTGGTCGCGTAGCAGCTTCACTTCATTGGGAAGGTATGCTTTGTAGAATTCGTCGTCGATGCCGGGTGCGGCTGTGACCACAGGCTCTATTCCGTAACGGTTTTTTGTGGCTTCGCAGAATGCCTTGAGCATTACCGGCAGATTATTGCGAATTTCCCCTTTGCGGCTGCCAGGCACCAGAGCTACCCATTGATTCTCCGGGTTAAGATTGCAGTATCGGGCAAATTCGTTGCGTAGAGGCAGATTTGCGATTTGCGAACTTACCTCGCGAACCGACGGGTTGCCTACGTAAATGGCTTGATAGTTGTGGCGGTTTTGATAAAATTCAATCTCGAAAGGTAGAATGCTGAACACGCGGTTTACGTAGCGTTTTATTTGTTTGACGCGGTGTTCTTTCCATGCCCATACTTTAGGCGATATAAAGTAATATACAGGTATGCCTTTGTTGTGGGCATAAGCGGCGAGTTTAAGGTTGAACGAAGGATAGTCGACAAGAATCAGGGCGTTTGGGCGGAATTCTGACAGCATGTTGCGTGCCTGACGTAGGTTGCCCAGCACTTGCGGCAAATGACGTAGTACTTCGGAGAACCCCATGTAGGCCATTTCGCGATAGTGGATTAGGGGCTTGCATCCGGCACTTTTCTGCATCATGTCGCCCCCGAGGAACGCGAATTCGGCGTTAGGGTCGTATTCCTTAAGAGCTTTGATCAGGTGGGAGGCATGGAGGTCGCCTGAAGCTTCACCAGCACATATGAAATATTTCATTTTAGGGCAGGAAAAAGTCGTCCATCGACAGTTTGTCCTCGGTTGCTACCATTTCGTCGGGTTGCCATGACCGGACATGGATTTGTGGCGTTGTAGGCTCTTTGAAGTCCCAGAGCAGGAACAGCCATCCGTTGTCGGAATAGGTGTTGGTTGTCCATTTCTGGTGGAGCGTTACGCCGTAAAGGTATGGTTTTGAGCCGTGGCGCACAACGGTTATTTTGTCGAATTCAACATTCAGGTATTTCAGACGCTGGAACAATGAATTCAGGTTTGTCATGTATTGTTGTTTGTTCTGAATTTTGTAGCGTACGTCGTTGGTCAGTTGTCGGCCGTCGCCTCGTTTTTGCTGTTTTAAAACCGAACCGGTTATGATGATAGCGTCCTCACTGAAAATTTTATTTAGTGATGCAATGTCGCGTTCGTTGTAGTAGCAGCGGAAGTCCTCGACAAATTTCAGTATTTCGCGGCGTTGGGCCAAATCTGTTACGGCACCGCCTTCGCCCATTACGCTGCGTACTGTTTCCTGACTTTCCATAGCGGGACGTACGCCTGTAATGACACCGGTTTTGCTGAAGCTGATAGTTAGTTCGCGGTTGAGCGATTGCTTGTAGGTGCTGTCCTTGGGTCGTACGGTGATATGAATGCCACGAATCTGGTAGCCTTGGGCATCCTCAAGGCACATAGATATTATTGTCGATTCCTCGCATATGAAATGGAGGTTTTCCCAGAGTGCTGTAAGGCGTGTGCGCGCACCGGGCTCCATGCTCACGGCGGCCAGATTGAGGTTGCGGTCGGCACGGCCGGCGGCGTCGATTTCGGTGAGAAGGTCGGATGCGTTGCGTTCCATGCGCTGTTTCATCGTGGCATTCGATATTGTGCCGGGCTTGAACCGGAATGTGACCGCAGAGGAATCACACACTGATGCTAAAATGAGGCACATGAGTAGCAAAACTCTTTTCATAGCTGTTGACGGTGTATAATATTGATTGGTGAAACTCAAATTTTTCTAAAATAATATGCAAATATACTGATTTTTGGCTATTTGTACCAAATAATAGCTACTTGGTGGTAATTGTTGAGGTTGTCGGGTTGTTGGGTTCGCATGTTCATTCGGCCGGAACCGTTGTCGGGACCCAGGACGGCTTTAATAACATGCTCGCGGTCGAAGAGAACCAGGTGGGCGTCGGACGGTATCTCAGCCAGCGAACGGGCACGGTTATATTGCTTTACAGTACCGTCGGCGGCATATTTTTTCAGGGTGAGGTTGGCTTCGGTCACCATTTCATATTCGCAGATGCGCGCCGTAACGCTGGTAATATTGGCTGAGCCGGCGGGGACAAATGTGAATTTCTGAGCCTGAGGTTGTGAGGCCGGTTTTTCCTGTTGCTGTGCTACGACCGGCTCTGTTTTTGCTGGCGTGGTGGTGGCAACTGAATCGGATTCTTGTTTTTGGCCGACTACGATTCCTAGGTTTTGACGCACTTCGACTGCCATTGCCTTGTCGAAAGCAATGTAGGCGAACATGTTTGTTTTTTCGCCGCGTGGGTAGCTCTTGGTTTCAACAAGATGAGACAAATGGGACGATTCGAGCGGTTGTTTGCCGTCGGCCGCACGGATTTCATTTATCATCAGTACCAGCTCGTATAATGCATTTTGGAATGCTATGTCTTTATTTTCGTCGTTGCCTTCGGCCCAGAGGTAGTTCTCGTCGAGTTTAATAGTGTTGATTTGATCTTTCACGTCGTTTTGTGCGTGGAGCGTGGGCGAGCAGAACAGGACGGCAGTTATCAGTAGGTTAATTATTTTCGAGAATTTCATCGGGCTTTTTTTCTTTATATGGTTCGAAGAGATTCTGTACATTGGCCGTTGGAACAAACAAGCTGATGCGTCCTTTCATTTTCAGGCGGTTAGTGCCGATTTGTGATTCCGGTATTGAAAGACGCAGGATGTGGTCGTAGCCTTGTGGCTGGTTGTAAAGGAACAGGGTGGCGGTGACGGTTCCGTTTGTTGTTTCCTCGATACCGCAGAATGGTCGGCATCCTTGCTCAACGGCTAGTGCGATGAGCTTCTCCAAGGGTACGGTTACGGTTTCCAGATCGCCGAATTTGTGTTTCACGGCTACAAGCTCTACGGTTGCTTCGCAACTGTCGGGAACTGCGCCAACGAGCATGTTTGCAATGGTTTCGTACGGTTTGCCGTTGCTGTTAACAGGGGTGAAAACGGAGTCGGCCGAGCTGATGAAGTAGAGATTGTTGTTCACTTCGGGCAGGTTATACTGTGTGCCTGGTAGTACCCACGTCAGGCTATCGGACTGTAGGAGTCGCGTTGTGTCGGGATGGACTATGGTTCGTGGAATTATATCGCTGTTTTTCAGCAGACTGATGAAGTCGTTCTCGATGTTGGCTCGGTCGCCGCCTATAATATCCTGATATTGTGTGGGGAACAGCAGCGCGGTTTCGGTGGAGTCGGTAAGCCATGCAACTTGAATCTCGTTTCGGTCGGGAACGGAAATTTGAATCTCGCATCCGGGTGTTATGTCGAGCCACGTTCCTGTTATGAATTTAATTTTGTCGAAGCGAGGATTTTGTACGCCGAATGCGCTGTATAGGGCCGCTTCCTCAACATATCGTAGCGAGCCTCCATAAGGCGATTCGAGCATAGGTTGGCTGAATAGTTTTTGACGTGCGGCAGCGATTTTGCCCTTTTTGGTTGTTACTATAGCAACGCGGATACTGTCGATGTTGAATTCGTGCTCGCCATCAGTTAATGTGTCGACTGCGAATGTTTGTTGCAGTTTGTCGTTCAGTATTGCAGCGGCTTCAGCAGGAGTTATAACTGATTGGGCAGCGGCTGAAAGTGAAGTTGCTGCAAGAGCGATGTATAAAAGGCTTCTCAATTTCATGTTACATAATTGTTTGCAGTAGGGTGCCGTTGTTATCGTAAAGTTTGCCAACAACCAGTTGGCCGTTTTCGAAAGTGCCTTCGATGCGGTAGCCTGCTTCAACATCAGCATCGCGATAGCTGTAGGCGCGACTGAAGGTTATTGTGCCTTTTCCGTCGGGTTTGCCGCTTCGCAACTGGCCGTTGTAGGTTCCGTATCCGAGGCTTACTTGTCCGCTTGTCACGGCAGGCTGCGCGGGAGTTTGTGGCTGCGGCTGAGCAGGTGCCTGTGGCTGAACTTGCTGTTGAACGGTTTGTTGTGGCTGCGGTTCAGGTTGCTGCGGTTGCTGTAGGGGTTGTTGCTGTGGTTGTTCAACGACGGAGTCGGTCGATACGGGCGGTTGCTGAGTAAGCTGGAGGGTGTCGCCCACGGATGGCTTTTCTTTAAAGCCTGTATTTAAGGCTGTTACTGCCAAGACGATAACTACGGCTGCAACGGCTCCTATGGCGGAGATTTTGCCTATTTTGCCGATGTTGTTGGTAACCTTGTCGATTACTGAACTTTTGTCGCCTAACGAAATTGGGACGGTTAGGTTGCTGTCGGATGAGTTGTTAAGGGTGATGCCAAGGTTAGAAGCCAGTTGCGCCACTGATTGAGTGCGCTCAGATTTGTCGGGGCGCATGGCGTCGGCTATGGCGTTGCGAGTTTTTTCGCTGACATTTGAGGGAAGTGCTGCCAGTACTTTGTCGCGCGATATGTTTGCGGCAACGGCCGGGTCTTTTCCTGTTAGCATGAAAAAGAGCGTTGCTCCCAGTGCGTAAACGTCGGCTTGCGGGGTGAAGGTTGAGATTCCGCTGTCCTGATATTGTTCGTTTGGGGCATAGCCGGGACTGCAGGCTATGAATTTCACTTTTGACGTGGCGTTACCTTTTTCGTCGTAGTGCTTAGAAAGTCCGAAGTCGATCACTACAGGGCGGAGTTTGTCGCTGTCCTCGACGGGAGCGAGCACTATGTTGTCGGGCTTGATGTCGAGGTGTGTGATTTTGTGGTTGTGGAGCATGTTTATCGCGCTCAACACGGGGCGGATCAAATCGAGCGCTTCATCCTCGGGCAGAGGCGTGCGGCCGCGTTCCTGCATGAGATAGTCGCGAACGTTGCGCCCTGTTATGTATTCCATAACATAGTAGGCTGTGTTGTTTGTGCGTATTACTTCGTTGATGCCGACTATGTTGGGGTGGTGGATGTTTTGCGCTTTGAGGCGTTCGGCTTCGGCGATAAAGCTGGCCAAGCCATTTTCAACGTCGTTTTTTACGGGACCGGAATAGCTCAAACGGCCGTTAACGCGTTCGCACATGTTTGAGGGAAAATACTCTTTTACGGCGAAACGCACGGCGATGTTGCCATGATAAGTTACAACTCGATAGGTGATGCCGAAGCCGCCGGCTCCCAGCACTTTTTCAACCATGTATTTGCTGTTACCCTTGATGATTGTTTTCGGGGGTAAGGCCGATGATGCTATTTGATCCATATTCAGAATAAGTTTTTAAACCAGGAAAACAGGCCTCCGCTATCTCGCTCGTCGCGGGGCTCTGGTGTTATTTCGATAACAGTCGGTGCTTGCGATTCGGGCGTTATTATCGTTGTGTCGCAGGGGACGTCGGATAATTCTTCGGGTTCGATATTTATTGTGCCGAATTTTTGCGGTACGCTTTTTACGCGTACAATAATAGCTGTGTTGTTGTCGGAGCTTTTTACACAGAGCTGAGCCAACAGTTGCCCGGTTACGCTGTCGGGCACATCTTTTCGGGAGAGCAAGGTTGATAGTTCGGCGTCGTCAACGCAGTGGAGAACGCCGTCGGAGCAGAGCAGGAAACAGTCGCCGGCTTCGATGTCGGTTATATATAGCAGGTCGGCCGAAGTTGGGTATGAGCCGGGCTGGAGGGGCGACATATAGCGGGTTATGAAGTTCGATTTGGGATGGTCGATGGCTTCCTGAGGCGTCAGGTTGCCGGTGTGAACCATTGAATTGACCAGCGAATGATCGTTGCTGCGGTAAATCACGCCCAGGCCGGGACGAATCTGGTATATACGGCTGTCGCCCATGTGGGCAACGATGGCGTTGTTGGAGTTGAAATGCAGGAATGTCAGGGTTGTCGACATGTTTGGCGAGCCTTCGTCGACGGCATCGTTTAGTGCTTGAGAGGCTGCGTTTAAAGCTTGGCTGAAGCCGTAGGCTGTAAGTTCTTCGCCGTCGGCTGTCAGTTCGGCAACTGTTTGTCCGATCGCGTTGGCAACAGTGTTGCTGGCAACTTCGCCACAAGCTTCGCCCCCGACACCGTCGCATACGATGAACGTGCGGTAGTCGGCATCGGGGGTGTTTGTGTCGGGGAAGCGTGCGTCCTGTTGTGAAGCGCGCTTCCCTAGTTGTATGAATGAAAAAGGTTTGTCTAGTTCAATATGATCACTCATCTTTGTCGAAGCGTAGTTTTGTTTTTCCAAGAAGGATGATGTCGCCGAAATTAAGCTGAATGCTGTCGCCGTCGTTGAGGCGTTCGGAGTTGACAAGAACCGGATTTGTCGAGTGGAGCACTCGAAGTTTAAAAACATTTCCGGCGCCAGTTGTCGACACTCCTATTTCGATGCATCGCCGTGATATTGTGGGGTCGCCTTCGATAGATATGTCGGATGGCACTGTAGGGTCGGCACGTCCGATGGTGTTGATTCCGGCTTTTAGGGGGAACGATTTGTTGAACCATGCGCGGCGCAGTTGGGTTAGCTTTCCACGCATAAGACAAACCAAGCTGTCGGGCACCATGATTCGTGTTTTGCTTGTTGCCTCAACAATAATTGGACCTTTGCAGTTGGGGCAGGCGAATTTTTTCTCGCCGGCTTCTTTGGGTGTGTATCCGATCGGCTGCTTTTTGCAGTGGGGGCATTTGAATTCGTAGCGCTGTCCAACCTTAAATTCGCCTTCCGGCTTTAGGGGCTCGGCTTGTGAGTAGTCGGTTTTCAGTACGGGCGAAGTGGGGTTTTGGGGGGCGGCAGCTGTTTCCTTCGGGGCCTCGCCGGAGGTTGAAGGTGCTTCCGAAGGGGCAGGCTCCGGAAGCTTTATGTTCATTGATTTTTTACAATACGGGCAAGTAATGCGCATGATACCGCCTTTGTTTGGCCGGCGAAATTTGATTTGCTTACCGCAAGCGGTGTTCTGGCATTTAATTACCAGTATGTTGTTTTGTTCCATTATACTAAACTGTTATGATGTCGTTCAGGAAGTCTTCGCCGTTTGTTTCGTCGAAGTGGCCGGTTTCTGTGTCGGCAAGGTATACATCGTCGTCGGTGATGCCGAGCTCGGCGTCGGAAACAGTCATGCCATTGGCCTCGGCAATTATGTCGCCCTCGGGGGTTGTGATGACGTCGAATATGTCGTCGCCGTCAACATCGACCATCATGAGCTCGTTGCCTTCGGGGTCGTGGAATGAAGCAGCTGTGTAAACGTCGCCTTCAACGGTGTAGACAACTCCTATTTCGTTGAAGTTGATTATCTCGGCAGCGTCGATGTCGTTGGGATCGATCTGTTCTTCAGAGATGATTGCTTCGGCTATTTCGTCGGGATTGACGGGGTCTTCATATGTGGGTTCGACGGGCTGCTCCGGCTCCACGACTTCGTCAACAATGGGTTCGTCCACGGTTGGCTCCTCAACAATGGGTTCGTCGCCTGTGATAGGTTCCGGCTCATTTGATGTTACTGTTGATTGTCCGGGCTGTTGTGAAGGTTGTTGGGTTGGTTGCTGCGATGGTTGTTGGGAGGACTGTTGTGCGGGTTGCTGAGCGGGTTGCTCGGTTGTTGGATCCGGCAGTTCCTCTTCCTGGCCTGAATTGGCTGCGTATGTGGCGGCTGCTCCTACTGCAGCTCCGGCTGCTGCCATACCTGCGGCTGCTGCGGCACGTTTGAGTTTCGACTTGTCGATTTTCGAATTATTTCCGGTTGGTTTGATTGGTTGGGTGTCCATAGTGGTAAGTTTTTGTTTAGTTTTATGTAGCAAATTTAATAGCGCTAGTAGGGTGATGTCAAATTTTTCGGGCTAGTTTGTGTGAAATAGCCGTTTTTTTTGACGAAACTCTATTGCCATTTGGCTACCACTACATCCATCATCTCGGCGGGAGCAATCAGCTGGGGGTGCTGTTGCTGTTTTGAACGTTGGGTTACGTCGTTGTAGATGTACTTGAACAATTCTTTTACTGTGATATTCTTATCGCCGTTGGCATCGGATTTGCCTCGCAACCCTTTTATGGCTGCTTGGGTGAAGTATCCGGCACCTACCCATGGGTTTTCATATGAATATTCATCGCCGCGGCAACCAACGAAGAACGCCTGTCCTTTTTTTCCTTTAATTGCTTTTGAGAGCGCGCTTTTGTCCTGTTCGGCGGCTGAGCGTTGTGTTTGTACGGCAGATCCTGCATGGCAAGCGTCGATAAAGCATATTTTTTCTTTGGCCGACGATGTTTCGAGGGTGGCAACCAGGTCGTCGTAGGTGAGCGACTGGTCGTAGGTGCAGATAGCGCCGGGCATTCCATGTCCGCTAAAGTAGAATATGATACGGTCGGATGGCTGGGCACGGTTGCATATGGCTTTCAACTTGGAGAGGATGTTGGCACGCGATGCGTTTGAGCTTGTGAGCAGGGTGATGTCCTTTGTCTGTGTTTCCATTACGCGTTTGAAGGCCTTGGCATCCTTTGTTGTTTGGCTAAGGTTGATATTCTCGTTGCCGTAGTTCGAAACTCCGGTTACGAGTACGAATGTGCGAGCCTGGGCGAATAGGCAAACCAGAGCAATTGCTAAAAATACTGATATAATACGTTTCATAATATAATCGGTTGTTGGAGATTTACGGTTCTGTGGTTTATTAGTGGGCCTTGCATGCTGGGCAAATCATATTCTCGACGTCGAATTCGGAGAGCGGACGGCCGCATTTGGGGCATACGATCAATTTCTGACGTTTGGCGCGGAGTTGTTTTAAGGCGTGGCTGTCGTTTCGGAAAAGGAATCCGACCAGGATTGGCGCAGAGGCGATGAGAATGTAGCGTGTGTTTGGGTCGATGCTTATACCGTCGAAGGAGCCTAGCAAGGCGCATAGGCCTATAGCACCCATGCCTGCACATTTCGAAATCCAGCCGTTGCGTTCGGCTTTGGCCTGCAGTTTTGCTTCCTCCTCGTTTTGTTTCTGGATGGCTTTTTTCAGGCGGCGGAAATCGTAGGAGTAGTCGCCGGGTTCGGCTACGAGCTGGTGGGCGGTGAATGTGTGGCCGTGGTGACCGCCTCGTCCTAGTCTTATAATAGTGTCTTCGTCAATCGTTTTCTTAAACACTTGGTTGAATTCGCCGTCGGCATTACGGATGTATGTTCCATTGGCCGAATCCAAATCTTCGATAGTCCATACGCCACAGTCGTCGATTGTGATGCGGGCGTGTTCTGTGCTAACAGAGTCGGCGGTGATTTTGAATGGTTGGTTTCCGCCACGACCAACAATAAAAGTATGAGCCATTATTTTGCAGTTGTTCCTGAGTAAAGTGATGCAATTTTGTCTTTATAGTCGCGCAGCAATTGTTTGGGCACTGCCAGAGCAAGGGTGTGGCCGCGGAAATCGCTGAGGGTGAGGCGCTGTCGCACCACACTTATTGAATATAGGTATGTCTGGTTGATTATCAGGCTGCGTCCCAGACGCAGAAACGGACTGGGTTTCCCTTGCGGGAGCGCTGTGCGCAGAACTTGCTCAACCTTCGAAAGACCCATTGTCAGCATTTGTTGCTGGCCTTCGATGTAGGTAATGTTGGTGTAATTTCCGTTTGCCCGGAAGAATGCTATTTTGTTTAGGTCGACAAATAGCAGTTCGTCGCGTGAATTTAAACATAGTTTCGACATAGATATAACGATTTAATTTATTCTTGCACCATGGCGTGTTTGAAGCCGTCAACTTTTTGCCATGCGCCGCGGGTAAAGTCGGGCACTTCGACCGGGGCAGAGCCGTTTTCGATAGAAATTGCCGACAGTGGAGCCAGAGAGCACCATTCGGCCAGGTCGTAAACGTCCATGTCGAGAGGCAGGCCGTTGCGAAGGCAATAAACCAGTCGGTAGTCCATGATGAAGTCCATTCCGCCATGTCCGCCCACGCTTTTTGCCAATTCGCCGATCTCTTTAACTATAGGGTGGGTATATTCTTCAAGAAGAGCTTCTTTTTGCTCTTGATTCAGATAGCGGTGGGCGTTCAGGTTTTCATGGTCGATTTTGCTCCCTTCCGGAAGTGCATCAGCCTCGAAAGCGTAGCCGGCGTTTGGGTATTTGTTGGCGAACCCTTTTGTGCCGGTGATCTGATACATACGGCTGTAGGGGCGTGGGTTCATTACGTCGTGCTGGATATGTATAGTTTTTCCGTTGGCTGTGCGGATCATGGTCATTGTATGGTCGCCGTTGGCAAAGGAATCAGTTTTTTCGCCGGTTACCTTTTCAACGTATGATGGTCCGGTGAAGGGGTCGGAGTCCATTGAAACGAGGGTTGTCATGCGGTCGCCTCGGTGAATGTTAAGTAATTGACAAGCCGGACCCATGCCGTGAGTGGGGTATACGTCGCCGCGGTTTTTCTGATTGTAGTCGAGGCGCCAGTTGGCATAGTATTCTTTCCAGAAGGGTTCGAGGTTGTGGATGTACGATCCTTCAACATGCACCGGTTCGCCGAACAGCCCTTTTTGAGCCATGTTCAGGGTGTTCATCTCGAAAAAGTCGTAAACGCAGTTTTCAAGTTGCATGCAGTGCTTGCGGGTTTTCTCGGAGGTGTTGATGAGGGACCATATTTCGTCAAGATTCATTGCGGCAGGCACCTCGATAGCTACGTGCTTGCCTTGTTCCATGGCGTATACGCCCATTGGGGCATGATTTTTCCAGTCGGTTGCGATATAAATCAGGTCGAGGTCGGGGCGTTCAACCAGCGCGCGCCATGCGGTGTCGCTGCCGCTGTAGGTTGCGGCGTCGGGCAAGCCGGCGCGGCGGAGAATCTGTTGCGCGCTGTCGACGCGTTCGGTCTCGATGTCGCACAGTGCAACAATTTTTGTTCCGGGAATTTGAGTGAAACGCTCAACGGCTCCGGGTCCGCGCATACCCAATCCGATGAAACCAACGCGTACGGTGTCGATTGGGTCGGCGGCAAAGGCAACCATGTCGGTCTGGCCTTCGGGTCGCTCCGGTATGTTGGTAGTGATAACTTTCGAATTGTCGTTATTCGTTGCGCATGACACGGCGAAAAGCGACAGTGCGCACATCGCTGTGATGATGAAAGAATTACTTTTTTTCATTGTATTACGTTGGTTGAATAATTTTAATTGTGAAATTTCTGGTTTATAACGCAAATATAGTTATAATTGGTGAAGTTTGCTTATTTTTGTGAAAAATACATGACATATGAACGATGTAACCGGAATATTGAAAGAATTTGCTGTTGAAGGCGATTCTTTTTTAGTGAAACCTTTGGGTAATGGTCTGATAAACGATACGTTTGTGGTTCAGGAAGCCGAAACGAAAAAGCCGCGCTATGTGTTGCAGCGTATAAACGACTCTATTTTTCGCGACGTGGATTTGTTGCAGCATAATATTGTAGCCGTCACCAGCCATATTCGCCGGAAACTGCAGCAGATTGGGGAGACTGATATCCGGCGTAAGGTGTTGACTCCGGTGAAGCTGAAAAATTCAGAAAAAACATATTTCCGCGATCCATCGAACGGGTATTTTTGGCGGGTAATGGAGTATATCGACGATTCGGTGACGGTTGAAGAGGTGACGCCACGTTCGAGCTATGATGCTGGTTTTGCGTTTGGCCGTTTCCAATCGATGTTAGTTGATTTGCCTGAGGAACTTGGCGAAACGATACCTGATTTTCATAACATGGAACTGCGCTTGCGCCAGCTCGACGAAGCTGTGGAAGCCGATGCCGCAGGCCGGGTAGGCGAAGTAAAGGAGGAATTGGACGCGATTGCGGCGCGTGCCGAAGCGATGACGCTTGCGCAGCGGCTTTTCCGGGAGGGGACGTTGCCTAAGCGCGTGTGCCATTGCGACACGAAGGTGAATAATATGCTTTTCGATCGTGAAGGTAATGCGCTGTGTGTTATCGACCTGGACACCGTTATGCCATCGTTCGTGTTCAGTGATTACGGCGATTTCCTGCGCACGGCTGCCAACACGGGTGCCGAAGACGACAGGGATTTGAACCGTGTTGGCTTCGATATGGAGATATTCAAGTCGTTCACCCGGGGTTATCTGAATAGTGCGAAGGATTTCCTGCTTCCGGTCGAGATTGAGAATTTGCCATATGCTGCGGCGTTGTTCCCTTACATGCAGGCCGTTCGGTTTTTGACCGACTATATAAATGGTGACGTTTATTACAAGACGACGGGCGCCGACCATAATCTGGTCCGCACCCGTGCGCAATTACATCTGCTTTACGACGTTGAACGGCAAATGCTGGATATGCAACGCTTTATAGCTGAACTTCTGTAGCAGCGTCGTTTAACACTTCACACTTTTTGTTTTCTCAATCTGTCGGTCGATTGCTTCAAGAGCTTGGTCGACAGCTTCTTCAAACGTGTTTGCAATTTTTGAAGCGAAAAAGTCGTCGAGTTGAGGTATGGTTATTTTTATAGCTGCTTCCTTGTTCATTGATGTTTCGGGTTTCACAACTTTCAGGGTCACGTCGGCCTTTGTTATGGCGTCGTTGTGGCGTGCCAGTCGGTTTACCTTTTTGATGATGAAGTCTTGCAGGCGTTCTGTTGCGTCGAAGTGGATTGATTTAATGTTTACTTCCATGATTTCATCGTTTTTTGTGCGCACGAGGGTGCGCGAGTTCATAATTATTTTTTAAGTCACGATAGGTAATGTGCGTGTAGATTTGTGTGGTAGCCAGCGATTTGTGTCCCAGTAGTTTTTGCACACTGAACAGATCGGCGCCATTGTTTAGCAAATCGGAGGCGCAGGAATGGCGCAGTACGTGGGGGCTTTGGCGCTGAGCCGATGTTTGCCCGGCGAGAGTGTTATGCACAATGCTGTAGGCAAGATTACGGTACAGCGGTAGTCCGTTTGGCCTTACAAACAGTGTGTCGGCGGTGTCGGGTTGCGGAACAGTCTGACTCCGCAGGGTCATGTATTGCGTTATCATGTTGGAAAGTTCGTTGCCGAAAGGTATTATTCTTTCTTTATTACGTTTGCCGAGCACCTTTAGTTCACCTTTTTTTAGGTCGATATCGCGTGTCAACAGACCTGTTAATTCCGAACAGCGCATCCCAGTGGTGTAGAACATCAGTACAATCAGCCGGTTGCGTACGGCTATGAAGTCGGTCATGTCGATTTCTTCGTTGAAAATATTTTCCAGCTCATTTTGACGGGCAAACACAGGCAGGGGCTTGGAAGCTTTGGCTAGAGTGAGGTCGGCTGCCGGATTGATTTTCGCGCCGTGGCGGCGCATCAAGTAGCGAAAAAACGCTCTGAGGCTCTGCACTTTTCGGCGCATGGTTGCAGCGGACAGGTTCTGTTTGGCTAAGGCGGCTAGCCATAAACGCAGGTCGGAAGTTGTAACAGACAGTGCATCAAGTTCGTCCGGATTGCCAGATGTCGCAAAGCGCGACCACTCACCGAGGTCGCGCTTATACGCAGCAACAGTGTGGGCTGAATAATTCAGCTCACACTGCAGATATGCTATGAAAGAGCTAATCATTGTTTTATTCGTTAGAGCGGCTACAGCTTATAGGCTATATGCTTTTCGATGCTCTACGAATTTAACTCTTTCAATCGGTTTTTCCAAATAAAAGCCGACGAAAAGTGAAATTTTCCTACGGCTGCAGTTTATTCCTCAACCAAACGGAGTTTCTGCACGTAAACGGCTTTCATCATTTTTTTGCGGTTGGCTACGCTGGGCTTTTCAAATGCCTGACGTGCACGGATTTCTTTGACGATGCCGGTTTTTTCGAATTTTCTTTTGAATTTCTTTAAAGCTTTTTCGATGTTTTCGCCTTCTTTTACTTGTACGATAATCATTTTTTGAGAGTTATTTTTTTGTTTGTTGTTTTTGCATTGTTTTTTTAGCGCGACAAAATTACGCATTGTTTTCCAATTGACAAAATCCCAGCGCTGAAACTTTTTGTCAAATGTAGTTTTCTTCAGTTTTTTGACTGGTTGCGGTTAATTGTACGAAGCAGGTCGGCTATTGCATTGTTTATATTATTATATCTTCCTAATGCCTTGATAAACAATGAGCCTATTATAGCTCCGCGTGCGTTTTCGCATGCTTCACCGAAAGTTAGTGTATTGCTTATGCCAAACCCTATCATCAATGGGTTGCGGAGATTCATTCCTTTTACACGCTTGAAGTATGCCAACGATTCGTCGGAAAAACCTCCGGTGCGCGTACCTGTAGTGCCAGGTGCGCTCACCATATATATAAAGCCGCGTGTGTGGTTGTCGATCTGGCGTATACGCTCAGCCGAAGTTTCAGGCGTTACAAGCATAATAACCGGTATGTCGAACTCGCGGCTCAGAGGTTCAACTTCGGCCATATACTCCTCAAGAGGTAGATCGGGCACAATCAGCGCATCAACACCGGCCGACGCGCAACGTTCGAAAAGAGGTCGAAACCCGAACTGCATCATTGGGTTAAGATAACCCATAAGAACAAGTACCGTGTCGGGCGACTTACGACGCGCCTGTTCAACTTCGTCGAGCAACCGACCAAGAGTCATACCGTTGCTAAGAGCCACAGCCGAACTATGTTGAATCACCGGACCATCGGCCATCGGGTCGCTGAATGGCATCCCAACCTCTATCATATCAACGCCGGCAGCGCTAAGTTCGCTGATAATCGGGGCAACTGAGTCGGCCGTAGGGTAGCCTGCCGTAAAATATATCGAAAGTATATCTTTGTTTTTTTTGCTGAATAGTTTTTCCAAACGGTTCATAGTTCGTTGAATTTTCTTAGGTTCAAAATAAAGTTGGTCAGCAGCATAATATCCTTAATACCGGGTTGAGTCTCAAACCGGCTGTTAATGTCGACACCGGCCATTTGCGGACGCATCGCGCCGATTATCGCATCGATGTCGCCGGGCGCAACACCTCCACCTATAAGATAGGGGATGTCGAGTTTATATCCTTCGAGAAGATTCCAGTCGAACTTCACGCCATTCCCGCCTGCTTTCGCTCCGGCCGTATCGAACACAAACAAATCAACGCTTCCGCTGTAGCTATTTAACAGTTCAACAGGCAGAGAATTGCCGATTGCTATAGCTTTAAACACAGTATACCCCTCATCGCGCAACCTGCTGCAAAGCTGAGGCGATTCAGATCCGTGCAGTTGCACGGTTTTTATGCCAAAGAGATTGCACACGTCGGTAATAACGTCGTGGTCGGCATTTAGAAACACACCAACCGGCGTGATGAACTCAGGAAGCGACTTCACAACCGCGGGATCAAGTTCCATAGCGTTGCGAGGCGATCGGTCGGAAAAGATAAATCCCATCATCATAGGCGAAAGCACACTTACCTGTCGGATGTTATCCTTGTTGCAATTGCCACATATCTTAATCATTCGCTCGCGATGGGGCGTTGGCGAATCAGGATTGTATTTCATCGAAAAATTCTTTTAAGTTGTTACTCTTCATCAAAGCTTCACCTATCAGGAAACCATTGAATCCCGATCGGCGCAAACTAATCACATCGGAGGGAGCTGAAATACCACTCTCTGCTATCTTTACCGCTTCGGCAGGCAATCGATCAACAAACGACAATGCGTGACTAACCGACGTGGAGAATGTATGCAAATTTCGGTTGTTTATACCTATCATGTCAGGCGCGCCTACAATTTTCGCACATTCGTCGATGTCGTGAAGTTCAAGCAATACCTCCAGGCCAAGCAGATGGGCAAAATCTGAAAGTTGCTCAATTTCGTTCCGGCTCAGAGCGGAAGCAATTAGCAGTACGGCATCGGCACCGGCTATCCTCGCCACGGCAATCTGTACAGAATCAATTATAAAATCCTTGCGAATAATAGGGAGGTGCGTCGCATATCTGGCCACGACTAAGTCGTCGACCGACCCACCAAAAAAAGGAGCATCGGTCAGCACCGAGCAAGCTGAAGCTCCAGCGCTTTCGTACGCGGCTACTTGGGCTGTAACGTCGCAAAAAGGGGCAATCTCCCCCTTAGAAGGGGAACGACGTTTAAACTCGGCAATCACTCCTGTGCCTTCAACTATCGACTGCTTCATCGACACCGTAGCACGCTTTGTCGCTAAGGCCATTTCTGTAAGTAAGCGCTCAGGCACTGTGAGCCGTAGAGCCTCCACTTCACGCCGCTTCGATGCAATTATCCTGTCAAGAATATTTCCCATTATCGATAGCTGTTTAGTTCCAGGAATTTGGCAAAACAACGGGCTGCTGCACCGCTGGCAATCGACTCGCGGGCCTGACCGATTGCTTCATCAATAGCGATCTGCGGTTCAAGCGTTTTTATAGCGAAAGCAGAGTTGGCTACAACACAATCAGTTTGGGCACGCGTGGCAGTCCCGTTGAGCACGTTGTCGAATATCGCAGCTGCTTGTTCCGGGGTTTCTCCACCATACAAACTCTCCGGTGAAGCAGTTTCAAAACCGAGGTCGGAGGGAGAGAAAACACGCTCATGCGAGCTAGTAGTCACCTTGAACGGTGAGGTCAGCGAAATTTCATCGTAGCCATCGAGCGAATGCACAATTGTGCATGATATTCCCTCATTTTGGGCTATGTAGTTATAGAGTCGCATCAGTTTTAAATTGTAAACGCCCAACAGCTGATGGCGCGGTATAACCGGATTAACCAACGGGCCGAGCATATTGAAGAACGTTCTGACCGCCAATGAACGACGTGCAGCAGCAACGCTCTTCAATGCCGGTGAAAAAAATGGAGCGTGAAGATAGCAAACTCCGGCCTCATCGAGCGAGCGACGTAACTTATCTACATCCGAAGTAAACTTTACACCATGCAGTTCCAGCACCGTCGAAGCCCCGCTTACCGAACTGGCGCCATAATTGCCGTGTTTAACAACCTTGCGCCCCGAGCCGCCTACAACGAAGCATGAACATGTTGAAATATTGAATGTATTTTTGCCGTCACCTCCGGTGCCCACGATGTCAATTGCGCTGTCGGCACCAATGTCTACCGGCAAACGACGCTCGAGCACTGCATCGCGGAAGCCCGACAGTTCATCGGCAGTAATGCCGCGCATCAAAAACACGGCCATGAAAGCCGAAAGCTGGCAATCGTTGAACTCGCCGTCGGCAATACGCCCCATAACCTGGCTCGCTTCTCGGCGCGACAGGTTTTCGTGGCTAAACATTTTTTCAAGTATTTTTTTCATAATTCTAGTCTTAGTCGTTGTTTAACCAGTTTTCGATTATTCTCATTCCGTCGGGAGTCAGCACACTCTCAGGGTGGAACTGCACGCCATGGATCGGCAGGGTGCGATGACGAAGAGCCATTACAACATTATCTGCATCGGCCGACCGCGCCGTTACCTGAAGCACGTCAGGCAAATTCTCGTCGCTTACAGCCCATGAATGATAACGGCCAACCTTTATATTACGGTCGAGACCGGAAAATAATGGGTCGTCGGCAATAATGTTGATATCGGTTGCTACTCCATGGAATACATCGGCAAGATTGTATATCGAACCGCCGAAAGCTTCTGCAATTGCCTGATGTCCGAGGCAAACGCCGAGTGTGCTACGCGGGTTATCAGCTATGCCGCGCAGTAAATCAAGCAAACCTCCGGCCTCAGAAGGGATGCCCGGTCCGGGGGAAAGCACGATACGGTTGTAGGTAAGGGCATCAGCCACAGATATCTTGTCATTTCTAACCACATCGGGTTCAACCCCGAGACTACGCAGAGCGTGAACGAGATTGTAGGTAAACGAGTCGTAATTATCAAATACAAGTGTTTTCATTGTTTGTCGGTGTATGTAGTCAGAAATTAGATGCGTATTCAATAGCCTTTTTCAGGGCGCCAAGTTTATTTTCAGTTTCTTGCAGTTCCGCTGCCGGATTAGAACGGGCAACAATTCCGGCACCAGCCTGGGAATAAAGCCGGTTGCCGCAACTCAAAAAGCTGCGGATTGTGATGGCTTGATTGATATCGCCATTAAAACCAAGATACCCGATACATCCACCGTACGTTACGCGACTATGCGGTTCGAGGTCATTTATTATCTGCATGGCGCGTATTTTTGGAGCGCCGCTGAGCGTTCCGGCAGGGAATGTTCCAGCTAATAAACGATAATGGTCGGCATCGGAAGGCAGCTCGGCTCCAACACGCGACACCATATGGATTACATGGCTGTAGTACTGGATGTGGCGCATAAACTCAACCTCAACTTTACCTCCGCCACGGGCCAGGTCGTTGCGGGCCAGATCAACAAGCATAATATGCTCGGCATTTTCCTTAGCATCGTCCAAAAGCGCAGCCGCAAGTTCATGGTCGCGTACATCATCGCCCGTGCGGCGAAACGTGCCGGCAATAGGATCGATTGTAGCATGATTGCCGCGAATTTTGAGATGCGTTTCTGGTGATGAACCAAACACCTTAAACTCGCCAAAATCGAAGAAAAACAGGTAGGGCGACGGATTTATGCAGCGTAATGCGCGATAAACATTGAACTCATCGCCCGTGAAGGCCTGGCTGAACCTGCGTGAAAGCACCACCTGGAATACGTCGCCGCGACGGGCGTGGTTTATGCCCTGCTCCACAATCTGCATATACCTTTCGGGCGAAAGTGTTGACTCCACATCGCCCACCGTAGCAAATGGGGTTGGACTTATCGAATTATTGCGAAGAACACTAACTATCGACTCTATGCCGGAATCGCCGGCCATATCGGTGGCATTCTCAACTATTGTCAATTCATTTTTATAGTGATTCACTATAATCAAATGACGAAAAACTACGTAAAGCATATCGGGCACGCGGGCAAAACGCTGTTCGCGTGGCCGAATTTCAACGTCGTCGAAATAACGTACAGCATCGTAGGCTGTGAACCCAAGCATTCCGTTAAGTATATTGGCGCCTGGGCCTTCTACCTGATACGTCTCGACATACTCTCCGAGTTTGCTTGGAACTAGTTCGGCCGGATACGTCTCTTGGGTCCCATCGGGCCAACTACAGCTAATTTTCTCATCGCGCACCTGGAATCGGCCGATAGGCTGAACACCAATTATCGACACGCTCCCTTCCGATGCGTGATAGTCGCTACTTTCCAATATTGCACTTTCGGGGTAAAGGTCGCGTATCTTCAGATAAATTCCCACAGGTGTTTCCAGATCGGCAGGCATTACAGCCACTCTGGTTTTAAGCACAAATTTATTCATATCAGCAACTTATCAATTATATAATTCAAGTTTTTAATTCATCAATCTCGGGTTACAGGTTTTGTTCATACCTCATATAGGTTTGCATATCCTTGTCGCCACGTCCTGAAAGGTTAACTACAACAACACTTCCGGGCTTGAAGCTGACCTTGCGAAGAGCAGCCAGAGCATGAGCGCTTTCTAGAGCCGGAATAATTCCCTCGCTGCGGGTCAATTGATGCGCTGCCGCTATGGCCTCATTGTCGGTTATGGCAACAACCTCGCTTCGGCCGGCAGAGGCAAGATGAGCATGCAAAGGGCCTATGCCTGGATAGTCCAAACCAGCCGATATTGAATATGGCTCTACAATTTGCCCATCGACCGTTTGCATAAGCATCGTACGCGAACCGTGTATTATACCTTCGCGACCAAGCTTCATGGTTGCTGCGCTCTTATCAGTGTCGACACCTTTCCCGGCCGCTTCTGCCACAATTAATCGAACCTGCGGAGAATCGATGAAATGGTAGAATGCTCCGGCCGCATTGCTTCCGCCGCCAACACATGCCACCACGCAATCAGGTTCGGAACGTCCTACCTTATCAAGCAATTGAAACTTGATTTCTTCACTGATAACCGATTGGAAATATGCAACCATCTGTGGGTAGGGGTGTGGCCCAACTGTACTTCCAATAATATAGAAAGTATCGGAAGGGTTGGTACACCAGTCGCGTATCGCCTCGTTAGTAGCATCCTTAAGCGTTTTATTGCCACTTTCAACAGCAACAACCTCAGCGCCAAGCATTCTCATCCGCTCCACATTCGGACGTTGGCGCGCCATATCGGTAGCGCCCATATAAACTACGCATTTCATCCCCATCAACGCACAAACCGTTGCTGTTGCAACGCCATGCTGTCCGGCCCCCGTTTCTGCGATTATGCGCGTTTTGCCCATACGTTTTGCTAGTAGAGCCGATCCGATAGCGTTATTGATTTTGTGTGCGCCTGTATGATTCAGGTCCTCCCGTTTCAGATAAACCTCGGCTCCTGTCAGCCTACTGAGTGATTCGGAATAAGTTAGCGGCGATGGACGCCCAACGTAATCGCGCAGCAATGAACGGTATTGCCGATTAAACGCTTCGTCATTAATTGATTCGCTGAAAGCCTTTTGAAGATTTTCAACGTTGGCGTGCAGTATTTCCGGTATATATGCGCCGCCGAAGCGTCCATAATAACCTCTTTGGTCAGGAATAGGTGAGAATTGCATTATTATATTTATTTTATGAAGTTGTTAAACAACTTGCGTAATGTTTCACTACAAAAAGAGCCTCCGCTACTTACGTCGGAGGCTCTTTAAAAATATCTTGTTGAAAAAAGTATACAAGCAATCACAAAGCAAAGATGCCACCGATGTAGAAACGGAGGCGCCACCAACCAAAATTTCTATAATTATACGCTTTTTGCATTGCTCTTTCGTTTTATGCTGCAATTTTAGATATAATTCTTGATATATGCAAATTTTTTGTGTATTTTTTTTGTTTTATACAAATAATATGCAGTTTATATGCGTTCAAGCACAGTTGCTACCAAGTCGCGTACGGCAGTTTTGTAGTTAGACGTAGCGTTTGTGTTTACGCGGTTGGCTATAATTGAACAAACGGTCATCGCTTTATGGCCTAGCAAAAGAGCCAGCCCCTGTAAGGGAGCGCTTTCCATTTCGTAGTTTGTTATCGGCTCGCCGTTGTAACGGAACGTTTCGATACGTCTATTCAAGTCGGGATTGGCCAAAGGCAACCTTACCTCCCGCCCCTGCGGTCCGTAAAATCCGACAGCTGATATTGTATGCCCGCGAACCATATCGTCGCCTCCTATGCGGTCAACCAATTCCTTATCGGCAGGCACAACATATGGAGATGCCCATTGCTCGTTCCAACCTACATAATCGCAAAATTCACGCTCATAGTTGAGGTCTGCAACCTTGTCGCGCCCGGCATAGTAGTTCAACACTCCGTCGAAGCCAATCGAATGGGCAGCTATTACGGGCGTTCCCACAATCAGTTCGGGTTGCAACGCTCCGCTTGTGCCAATCCGCACAAGTGTAAGCGTTCGATGCTGAGGCTTCACTTGACGTGTGACAAAATCAACATTAGCGAGCGCGTCGAGTTCGGTTATTACTATATCGATATTGTCCGGTCCGATACCGTGGCTGAGACACATTATCGGCTTACCTTTATATGTACCGCCAATCGTGTGGAATTCACGCGACGACACTTCGAATGTGCGTTCATCGAAAAATTCCGCAACCATATCAACGCGTCCGGGGTCGCCAACGAGTAATATGCGGTCGGTCAACTGGTCAGGACGAAGATGCAGATGAAACACCGACCCATCGGGATTGATAATCAGTTCTGATGCAGGTATTGTTCTTGTTTCCATTTTGATGATGTTTTTATATTACCAGTATATAACGCGAGCCGGGCAGAACGGTAACCAGACCATCACATTCCATTTCGAGCAGCAGCGCCGAAAGTTCGTGAACAGGTTTGCCCAATGCCAAGCACATGGCGTTTATAGATTCACCGTCGGGACTGTCGGCGAGCAACTTCACGACACGTTCCTTTTCTGGATCGAGTTCTACTACCGGCAAGTCGCGTTGCATTCCCTCTTGTGGGACAGTTGGCCAATTCAAAGCATCAACGATGTCGGCAGCCGACGTGACCATACGAGCTTCGTTACGCATTATAAGTTTATTGCAACCAACCGAATATTTGTCTCCAACCCGTCCGGGAAGTGCCATCACTTCACGGTTGTAGTCGTTGGCCAGCCGAGCTGTAACCAACGCGCCACCATTCTCGGCCGATTCAGCAACGAGCAACCCATCGCACAATCCGGCAACGATTCGATTACGTGTCAAAAAATTACCTTTATGAACCACCGCATCCGACATATATTCGCTCATCAACATGCCTCCGCCACGCGCAATCTCAACGGCTGTGTTCCGGTGGGCAACCGGATATATCATATTCAGACCATGGGCAAGCACAGCCACCGTGGGCACACCCGCCTCAAGCGCGGCTCTATGAGCAACGATATCTATGCCATAGGCCAGTCCGGAAACAACAACCAAACCGCCAACCATTTCGGACAATTCGGGTACTATCTTCTTCACAAACCCCGAACCATAGACCGTAGCTTTACGTGTGCCAACTATGCCAATAACCATGCGTCGCTCCATATCACAATCGCCCATTGTGAAAAGCATCAGCGGCGCATCGTTGCATTCCCGTAACCGTGCCGGATAAGAAGCATCGGCAAAATAAATCGGTTTAATAGCGTTGCGTTCAACAAATTCGGCCTCGCGCTTGGCTCGCTCGAGCAGTTTCTGACGCTCGGCCGATGAAAAGGAGTCGATATGCCGCCCGACCAACGCATCCAGCGATCCGTCGGAAGCTTTGAAAAAAGCCTCTTCCCCGCCGAGCCGTGCCAACAGATTGCCTGCAGCTCCCGGGCGAAGTCCCTTAACCTGCGAAAACGCTATTTTCCAGACCAGATTCATTATAGGTAATCGGTAAAAAATGCAGCTAACTCGTCGCCACGCGTCAACTTGCCGCCGACTGTAGAGACAACACTAATTTTCCCTTTAACAACCGGACGTCCTGCCATGTTGTAAATATCCTGAAAAAAAATGAATCTCGCTCCTTCCCTCACCATGTTTAGGCAACTAACAAACTCTTCGCCCAATCCGAGCGGTGTGCGGTAGTCAATCTCAACCCGACAAACAACCGGGTCGATTCCCTGAAGGTGCATATCGCGAAACGACATTCCGGCCGCGTTACAAAACTCATGCCTGGTATGCTCCATATAGTGCAGATAGTTGGCGTTGTTAACTATGCCTTCTACATCTACCTCATAATCGCGCACCTTCATCGGCAATTCAAATATGTATTTCTTCATTTCAGTTGTTGATAATAAACAAATGGGATACTGTCGGGCAGCAACTCCGGGTGTAAAATCTTCACCATGTCGCGCAACATCAAATCAGGATAAATGGTTCCCGATTCGTATGCATCGTTACCCCCTTGCGGCGTCGACCGGAGGTTGTTGTTGTAAACATTGCCTTGCTCCACAGAGCCCACATTCATAAACCGCGGGCAGTCGCGCTGTAAATCGGACAGGGAACGCGCCTGACCGGTGTTAAGCCACACATCTGCTTTCGACGCTAGCAAAAAAGCCTCCTCCATGCCAATCGGCACCGACGATGTGCCTTGGTTTTTCTTATAGATATAATCGCCGCCGGCATCGTTCACTAAACGAATAAAGTAGCTTTTATCGGAAGGCATGAACCACTGGTCGGCATAGGGTGTGTTGACAAACACTTCTGGCCTGTCGGTAACAGCCGATGCCACGAAAGTGCGCAGCGAATCGTACGATTGGGCTATTCTGCGGATACTATTTTCGCCGTCGGTTCGATTACCTGTAATTTCGGCAAGTACAACCATCCATTCGGCCTTGCCCAGAGGCGACTCTTCAACATAATCGCCAATATACATGAACGGAATTCCAAACTCGCGCAATTTCCCTTCCAGGCGGCTGGCGCCGTTAATACCATATAACAGCACAATATCAGGACGCAACGAAATCAACAATTCATAATTTATGTTTCCGTCGTAGCCGATATCGCCTATGGTGTCGCGGCCTGCACGTATCGCCGGGTTGGAAACAAAGTCCAGTCCCGAAACGCCAACAATCCTGTTTGTTTTGCCGATCGCATCCAGCATGGCAATATGGGTTGACGACATTGTGACTATACGCCGGGCATCGCCTTTCAGCACCTGTCCGTTAAAGCCCGGAGGCACTGCTTCGTTGTTGCGCTGAACAAACAGCTCGGTAACAACACTGTCGGCACCCTGCCAAGGGCTGATTGAACGAATAATAACACTGGCAGCCGAGCTGTCGCCCAAAATCTCGAATCCCGAAGCGAACTCAGGCTCATAGAGTGTTGCCGACATCGAAGCCGGTTTACGGCTTCCGCCGGCGCACCCGGTAAGAAGCACAGCAAAACCTAGTACACAGCAAATTAAACCACGCGCTTTCATATCCTTGATTGGTTATATACCAACAAAGATAGCAAAATTTTTCATTCTCATGGAATTTTGCTACCTTTACATCACCTTAAATATAAATGTCATTATGGAAAAAACCTGGAGGTGGTTTGGTCCCAAAGACCCAATCACGCTTGAAATGCTTAGGCAAATAGGCGTTGAAGGCATTGTCACCGCACTGCACAACGTTCCGCTGGGGCAAGTTTGGAAACGCGAGGAAATAGCAGCGCTACGCAGCGAAATTGAGCGCCACGGCATGCGCTGGAGCGTCGTTGAGTCGCTCCCCGTTGTAGAAACAATAAAATATGCCGGACCCGACCGCGACAATCAGATAGAAATATATAAGGAAAGTATGCGCAATCTTGCCGCTGAAGGTGTCAAGACAATATGCTACAACTTCATGCCCATTCTCGACTGGGCCCGAACCGACTTGGAGCACCCGAACGCCGACGGCACTTCCAACCTATATTTCAACCGTGCAGAATTCGCCTACTTCGACATATACATATTGAAACGCGAAAGTGCACGCAACGACTGGGACGACGATGTGCTTGAACGCGCCGACCAATTGCACACAACAATGACTGCCGAAGCCGAAAAACGCCTTGTCGAAAATATCGTGATAAAAACTCAGGGATTTGTCAGCGGAAACTTTTCCGAAAGTGATTCCGACCCTGTTGCCAAATTCCGCGAGCTACTTAAACTCTACAAGGATATCGACAAGGACGCTCTCCGCCGTAATATGAAATACTTCCTTGAGGCTATCATGCCTGTATGCGACGAATACGGCATCGATATGTGTGTTCATCCCGACGACCCTCCGATGCAAATTCTCGGACTACCGCGCATAGTTACTTGTGACGACGACATCGACTGGTTCCTGTCGGCTGTCGACAACCCACACAACGGACTCACATTTTGCGCTGGCTCACTGTCGGCCGGAGCACACAACAACGTTGTTGAACTGGCAAAAAAATATGCCGCACGCACCCACTTTGTCCACGCCCGTATATGTCAGGTTATGCCCAATGGCGACTTCAAAGAATCATCCCATCTCGATTCGCGATTGATCGAAGTTGTACGCACATTCGAGCGGGAGCGTCCCGGCGTAGCCATGCGTGTCGATCATGCACCCCTGATGTTAGGCGACGAAAAAATGGGCTACAACGCCGGCTATTCATTTCATGGTCGAATGCTGGCTCTGGGAATGGTTAGCGGAATCATGGCAACAGTAAACACCGAGAAATAACCACATTATAAATTACAACAGACATGAACTCACTATTCAATATAATCAACAACGTAACAGTAATAACCGGCGGGACAGGCGTTCTGGGCCGTACAATTGCAAAATATCTAGTTGAAAACGGCGCCAAAGTAATCATTCTCGGCCGCAAGGAAGAGGTTGGAATGCAGATTGTAGCCGACATAAATGCAGCTGTACCCGGCGGCAGCATCGAATTTTTAAAAACCGACGTTATGAACCGTGAAGTAGTTGAAATGAATTGCCGCGACATACTCCAAAAATACGGCCGTGTCGACACCCTGCTCAACGCCGCCGGCGGAAACATGCCCGGAGCCACTATTGCTCCCGACAAAACTTTCTTCGACCTCGACCCCGAACAGTTCCAGAAAGTACTGTCACTCAACCTCACCGGCACCGTCATCCCTACCCAAGTGTTCCTTCAGCCAATGGTAGCGCAAAAGAAAGGCGCAATAATCAACTTCTCGTCGATGGCCGCATTCCGCCCCATGACCCGCGTGTGCGGCTACGCAGCAGCTAAGGCCGGAATCAGCAACTTCACTGCCTACATGGCAACCGAATGTGCTAAAAAATTTGGCGAAGGAATCCGCGTAAATGCCATCGCGCCCGGATTCTTCATAACCGAACAGAACCGCTTGCTTCTCACAAACCCCGACGGCACATACACCCAACGCGGACAGGACGTTATACGCCAAACCCCATTTGGCCGCATGGGCAATCCGGAAGAACTCTGCGGCACAATCCACTACCTCATGTCCGAAGCCTCACGCTTTGTCACCGGCACGGTAGCTGTAGTCGACGGCGGCTTCAACATTTTCGCCATGTAACCCACGACAATAAGCGCCCCGTCAACATACCAAAATAGGACGGCAGATGAATATAATTTATATCTACAAATCCAGGCGCTTTCAATGGTATGGATTTATTTTCTGTTAACAGGTAATCTATGATATGAAATTTTTCAAATCATAGAACATTAGTCGCGTTTCATCATCTTTATCCAGATCAGTGAAAAATTGGAAACCATTCTTCTCATAGAACCTGGTGGCAGAAATGAGTGCATCAACCGTAAGGAAACGACATCCCAAACGTTTGACAGAAGTAAAAGCATATTTGATACTGTCGAGTACGAACGCTTTTTCTTCAGAATTAAATATGATTTTATCAGCCAACAAACTGAAATCTGCTATCGTCAAGTAGTCAAAAATCGCGGCAAAAAGGCAGGGCAACCGCATCAAAATTTAGCTCAACAGTCATAGATATATCCCTATAACT
>JAMPII010000024.1 GCA_023662835.1 Muribaculaceae bacterium
ATCACTCGCCCGGAGCCGCCCCAGCGGCCCTGAAATTTTATGATATGGGCCCTAACAGCATCCTTCAGTCGAAAAATATACCAACTCACACCTTTTATATGCTTTTATATTAAATAATTTTCGTAATTTTGGGGAATGTTAGGAGTTTGGATCAATTAGGATTTACAAAGCGGATAAATATTGAGCCACAAATGCCCCTGACACACTAACAAACTATTGATAATTGAATAATTCTAGATAACTTCAATCGTAGTCTGATGTCTTTAAAATTTAAAAAGATACACGTACTCTTATTACCTGTATTATTATCTCTATTTTTTGTCGGTTGCGGCACGCCTAAAAACGTTTCTTATTTTCAAGATTTGAGTAACGGAGCAGTACAACAAATCGTTACCGGTTCGGACTTGACAGTCCGTCCGGGCGATAAAGTTTCCATAATCGTTCATAGCAAGGATCCCCAGTTGGCAACTTTGTTTAACCTGCCGGTTGTTACCTACCGTATCGGTGAGGTTCGCGAAGGCGAATCGTTGGCAAACTCGCAGCAGTTGTCGCTCTACACAGTCGACAAATATGGCAATATCGACTTCCCTCTGCTTGGCGATGTTCACGTTGCCGGACTTAACCGTCAAGAAATTGCATCGAAAATCAAGAATGAACTTATTGATAAAAAACTCATTAAGGATCCTGTCGTAACCGTAGAGTTCGGTAACTTATATGTGTCGGTTCTCGGCGAAGTGAACAAACCCGGCCGTTTCAATCTCACCCACGACAAGATCACACTGCTCGACGCAATCGGTATGGCCGGCGACCTCACGATATTCGGAGAGCGACAGAATGTGTTGGTTATGCGTGAAGAAGATGGCAAATTAAAAACCTACCGTGTCGACCTCACATCAGGGACTGCCCTGTCGCAATCGCCCGTATACTATCTAAACCAAAAGGATATTGTTTACGTTGAACCTAACGACACGCGCGCACGCCAGTCAACCGTTAATGGTAACAATGTGCGTTCAACTTCGTTCTGGATTTCATTGGCCTCGCTTTTGACATCGGTAGCAATACTTATTAAGAAATAAATTCACACATTAATATTTTAGAAAAGAAGTAACATGTCTACAACAGATAATGTAACTCAAGAAACTGACGAACAATTCAATTTGCGCGAATTTATGTCGCTATGCATTTTGCATTGGCGTTGGTTTGTGCTTTCAATTGGCGTATGCCTTATTTTAGGTAGCCTTTATCTGCTTCATAAGCAGCCAACCTACAATCGGCATGCCACAATTCTAATCAAAGAAGACTCAAAGAAATCGGGCATTGGCCTCGAGCTCTCAGCTGTTGCCGACATGGGTATGTTCTCCCCGATGTCGAAAGCCGAAAACGAACTTGCGTCAATCAAGTCGCCGGCATTGGCCAAAGAGGTTGTTAAACGACTTCACCTGAACATGGAATATTCCACAAAAAGCTTGCTTAGAACAAATTCGCTTTATGGAACAACACTTCCTGTTACGGTTACGATGCTCGAGGTTGACGACAACGAAAGCGCTGGTTTCAAGCTTGATATAAACGAAAATGACAGTACGGAAATCGTATTGTCCGATTTCGCACGCGGCGGTGAGGATTACGACAAGAGCATAACCGCGCAGCTCGGCGACACCGTCAGCACCCCAATCGGTTTGGTTATTATTGACAAATCGCTTTATTTCGATGAAGCGCCAAAGGACAAGACCATCGCAGTGAATCACATACCAATCACACTTGCCATTCAGGCAGTCGGCGCCAACCTGACAGGCACGCAGACAAAAGATGGCTCATCAATTATCGAATTGGACTACACCGACACATCGATTCAACGCGCCGAAGATGTGCTGAACACACTTATTTCGGTTTACAACGAGGATTGGGTGAAGGATAAAAATCAGATTGCAGTAAGCACTTCGCGCTTCATCAACAATCGTTTGGCTGTTATTGAACAAGAGTTGGGCAATGTCGACTCCGACATCTCATCCTACAAGAGCGAGCACCTGATTCCCGACTTGACCATGGCAACCTCGATGTACATGTCCAAAGCATCCGAAGCAAATTCACAATTGCTCGATCTCAACAACCAGCTGTATATGGCGCGCCACATACGCAACTTCATCGACAGCAACCACAACGACCTGCTACCCGCCAACTCCGGCATCAACTCGTCGGGAATCGAAGAGCAGATAAATACCTACAACGAAATGCTGCTCAAACGAAATTCCTTGGCATCGAACTCGTCGGAGCAGAATCCTCTCGTGCAGGAGTACAATCGCAAACTGTCGGCAATGCGCTCTGCTATAGCCACTGCTATGGAGGCACATATCTCAGGATTATCGGCGCAGATTCGTTCGTTCCAGGCTTCTGAGCAGCAAAGTACACGCCAGATCGCTTCCAACCCGACTCAGGCAAAATACCTACTCTCGGTTGAGCGTCAGCAAAAAGTGAAGGAAGCGCTCTACCTTTTCCTACTACAGAAGCGTGAGGAAAATGAGCTTTCGCAAGCATTCACAGCCTACAATACACGCATTGTTACACCCCCTATGGGGTCGATGCTCCCGACTGCTCCAAATACAAATATGGTTATTTTTGTTTCCTTCATGTTGGGATTGATTATCCCGATAGCAATTATTTACATAAGTGAAGCAAGCAATAATAAAATCAGGGGACGTAAGGACTTGGAAAATGTATCCATTCCTTTTGTAGGAGAAATTCCTTTGACAGGCGCGGCCAAAAAGACCAACAAACTGTTTGCGAAAAAAGATAAGAAACAAAAAAAAGAGGTATACAATATTGTGGTTAAGAACGGTTCGCGTAATGTTATCAACGAAGCTTACCGCGTTGTCCGCTCGAATATTGAATTCATGATGGGTGCCGACCAGGGGTCGAAAGTTATCATGCTTACCTCAATCAACCCAGGCTCGGGTAAAACATTTACAACACTTAACCTAGCAGCCTCATTCGCCCTTAAAGGCAAAAAGGTTGTTGTCATCGACCTGGATATGCGCCGAGCTTCCCTTTCCAGCGTTTGCGGAAGCCCATCGAAGGGTATCAGCGGCTATCTTGCAGGACAAATAAGCGATTGGCATACTGTTGTTAACCCAATTCCCGAGCATGAAGGATTGTATATAGTTCCTGTTGGCACTTTGCCCCCTAACCCCTCGGAGCTACTTTACAGCCCGCTGCTGAAAAAGATGCTCGACGAAATGCGCCAGCAGTACGATATGATTTTTATCGACTGTCCCCCCACCGAGATAGTTGCCGATGCATCAATCATCGCAAAACTGGCAGATATGACTATATATATTGTTCGCGCCAATCTGTTGCAGCGCGACATGCTGCCTGTTATCGAGCGCTATTATTCCGAGCACAAGTACACCAACATGGCCTTGCTGCTCAATGGCACCGACAGTGTGAAATCACGCTACGGATACCACCGTTATGGTTATGGTTACGGTTACGGATACGGCAACTATGGCGGTTACTCTAAAGACGAATAATTATGTGGCCTTTTGGTAATAAAAAGGTAAAAATATGCCAGTCGGGAATCCTTCGAGGATTCACCGACTGGCATTCTCATTTGTTGCCCGGCGTTGACGATGGAGTAGCCGAGCAAGAAGAGTCGTTGGCAATACTAGAGTTGATGGCCAGCGCCGGAATCAAGAACGTTCACCTTACGCCTCACATAATGGAGGATGTACCCAATAAACCCGACAATCTTCGCGCTCGTTTCGACGATTTTTTGTTGACGTACAATGGTGTTATAACCCTAAGCCTTGGGGCAGAGAATATGCTCGACGCCTTGTTTGCCGAACGGCTCGAGCAAAGCGATTTGCTCCCGTTGTCGACAGGACATATACTTGTTGAGACCTCGTTCATAAATCCGCCTATGGGGTTTTACGACCTGTTGCAACAGATAAAGAGCGCTGGGTTCTACCCCGTGTTGGCTCACCCCGAACGTTATCGCTATATGGATAGCACCGACTACGAGCGGCTATTATCGCTCGACATCAAGCTTCAGCTGAACGTTCCTTCACTTGTAGGCTTCTATGGCGAATCGGCCTTCATAAAAGCCAGGAAACTGCTCCAACAGGATGCCTACAGCTATGCAGGGCTTGACATACATTCTATACGACAATTTCAGGTATTTCTGGATTCTTCTATTGAATCGAAACTTGTCGATCAGCTTCAACCGCTACTGTTGCGTAACAATCATTAATCACTGTCGATAAAGCAACAAAAAAGCGATGTGCCGTAATTGGCACATCGCTTTTTTGTTGTATGCTAATTTGTAGTTGTTTAGCAGCTTTTCGATGGATCGCCGTTACTTAACCAGCACTTTCTTTGTTGTTCCGTTTGAGTAAACAACGATGTTCAAACCTTTTGCGGGTTGTTTCAGCTCTAAGCCATTTACGTTGTAAACTTTTACTACCGTCGCATCGGTCGATTCTATATCCTCGATTCCGCTGGTGGCGGCTTTTACGGCGCGTACGTTGTAGCCATAGTTGCGGGGAACGAATCCCATGCCGTTATGGTCGCGTGAGTCGGTACTGATTGTATTGGTGCGTGTGAAACCGATTCGAATGCAGTTTCCATTGTAGTAGTACCTTGCAGCAGAAGTTGTCAGTTCGTTTGTCCAAAGGCAGCATGCCGAGTTGTCGGTTGAAAGTCGAGTGCCAGTCATGAAACCGCCGGCGGGTACGAAAATCGAGTTACCATTGTTGCCTGTTATTCTGGCACCTTTACGGTCGTTGATAATTTCAACTGTCCATGTGCAATTATTTTTGTCGAGAAGTTCGTTGAACTGATCTGACGAGGGCGATGTTCCGCCGACGGTTGTTGCGAGATCGTCGTCAGCGTCAAGAACCGATTTGTTGTCAACTTCTCCATATGTGCTGTCGATAACATATTTTGTCATGATGTTCTGTGTGCCGTTACACCATTTGTATGTAGCCCATGAGTAGTCATTTTTACCATAAATTTCACCCCATCCAACGTAGGTTCCGGGATCTTCGATGCTTGTAGCTCCGACATTCATGTTTGCCCAAAGAGTTCCCGATGGTAAACCTAAGTCGACAAATTCCAAAGCAACCGCTTCGGCCACTTTTTTACCGTCGAACGTTACTTCGACAGGCATGTTGTGCGAAGGATCGGTAGGGTCCATCACCCATTGAACGTGGATGTTCATGTGTAGTGTCCCGTCGGCTTGTTCCGTACCGTCGAGTACGCAATTGGCAACTATGTTACCGTTATCAAGGAGTATACCATCTTTTGCACCTTCGTAGTTTTTAGCACCGCCGTTCTCTGTAATCTGTACGCCGGGAACGTCTATACTGCCTATGCTGGTTTGACCGTCGAGTTTGAAATCGTGCAAATAGAAGTCACATGTCTTTCCGTCGGCTGCATTTACCATATAAATGGATTGTCCATCTAGCTCGGTTGGAACGCCATAAATAGTTATTGTTACAGTTCCGTCATAACGTGTTCCAGGATAATCCTGCGCTACAGCATTAGCAAAAGGGAGCGCTGCAATGATGGATAAAAGAAAAAAGTAGATTTTTTTCATACATTTGTGTTTTATTTGTAAATATTTTAGCAAAATTACAAATTAATTTTTAATTCAATATCAAAAAGTTAATAAAACTAAGAATTAGCCAAAACAAAGGCGAAACAAAGGCGATGAACCGTGAATTGGATTCATCGCCTTTGAATGTTTTAATGGTAAGATTAATCTACGCCAAGATCTTTTTTGATAACTTCAATTTTAGCGTCGGCGGCTTCGATTGCTTTGTTATAGTCGGCAGCTGTTTCCATTTTGCCTTTTACTTCAACATAGAATTTAATCTTCGGTTCTGTTCCCGAGGGGCGTACCGATACTTTTGTACCGTCGGCTGTGAAGTATTGTAGCACGTTCGATGTTGTTGGCATATCCATTTTTGTTATTTTGCCGGTGGCAACTTCGGTCATGTTCAAATCAGCATAATCCTTAATTACAGTGATGGGGCTGCCGGCCAACGAAGTGGGCGGATTCTTGCGCAAGCCCTTCATGATTGCAACGATTTCTTCGGCGCCTGATTTTCCTGTGCGGACAAGCGAAATACCTGCTTCGCGAGAGAAGCCATATTTGATATAAATATCCTGTAGCATCTGCAGGAAGTTCATTCCCTTGGTTTTTGCCCAAGCAAGCGCTTCGGCCATGAGCGATATGGCGCTGACTGCGTCTTTGTCGCGGCAGAAATCCTCAGCGAGGAAACCGTAGCTTTCTTCGCCACCACCAAGATAGCGGCCTACGCCCTCGTTTTCGCGTATAACGGCAGCAATCCATTTGAATCCGGTGTAGCAGTCGTACATTTTGAAACCGTTTTGGTCGGCAATCGATTTGATTGTTTCCGTTGTAACGATTGTTTTAACGATGTACTCTTTGCCGGTAATTTTGCCCATTTCACGGTTGCGTGTCATGATGTAGTTCAACAAAATCATCACAATCTGGTTGCCATTGATAAGTACATATTGGCCGTCGTCGTTGCGGAGAACACATCCGATGCGGTCGGCGTCGGGGTCGGATGCGAGGATAAGATCGGCCTCAACCTCTTTTGCTTTGGCTATTGCCATTGCCATTGCCGACGGGACTTCGGGGTTTGGCGAAACGACGGTTGGGAAATCGCCTGAGGTAACGTCCTGTTCGGGAACGTTGATGATGTTGGTGAATCCGTAGTTACGCAACGATTGTGGAATCAGCTTAACGCCTGTGCCGTGGATAGGTGTGTAAACGATTTTCAGGTCGTGGTACTGCTTGACAGCTTCGGGGCTAAGTTGCAAGCCTTTGATTGCGGCAAGGAACTTATTGTCGATTTCTTCGCCGATAATCTGTATTTTCGATTTATCGCCGTTGAATTTGATTTCGCCTACGCCTTGAATCTTGTTCACGTAGTCGATGATATTGGTGTCGTGAGGTGCAATAATCTGCGCGCCGTCGCTCCAGTATGCTTTGTAGCCGTTGTATTCTTTTGGATTGTGGGAGGCTGTGATGTTAACGCCGCTCTGGCATCCGAGTTCGCGTATTGCGTACGATAGTTCGGGGGTTGGGCGGAAACTGTCGAACAGGTAAACTTTAATACCGTTGGCCGAGAATATATCGGCTACAATTTCGGCAAACTTACGGCTATTGTTGCGAACGTCGTGGCCTACAACAACAGATATCTCGGGGAGTTCGTTGAAAGCAACTTTAAGGTAGTTGGCCAGACCCTGAGTTGCGGCTCCGACTGTGTAGATATTCATTCGGTTGCTGCCGGCACCCATTATTCCGCGTAAGCCGCCGGTTCCAAATTCCAGGTCGCGATAAAAACTGTCGATAAGTTCGGTTTTGTCGTCGGCTTCGAGCATTCGTTTAACCTCAGCTCGTGTATCTTCATCGTAAGCGTCACCGAGCCAAACTTTGGCTTTCTCGGTAACTGTCTTAATCAGTTCTTCATTCTCCATAGTTTTTGTTTTTATGTGGTTACTAAATTTGATTCTGAGTATTCGCAAAAATAAGCATAAATTTAGTAGAAGCCAAAATAAATCGTATTGATTTGCGGGAAATGCTGTATCTTTGTATCTGAAATGGAAGAGAAATTTATAAACTCGCAAGGTTGCCGTGTGCGCTACACGATTTCGGGTAAACAATCCGGGCCGTGGCTGGTTCTTATGCATGGTTGGGGCTGTAAAGCTGAAACTTTAGCCTCTGTCGGAGCCGTTGCTGAGGCTTCACATCGAGTGCTGTCGTTGGATTTTCCCGGCCATGGAGGTTCCGACGAGCCTTCGCAGGTTTGGGGTGTTGAACAGTACACCCGTGTTTTATCCGACATAATTGAGGCTGAGCAGATTGTGCGCCCAGTGCTTCTAGGCCATTCGTTTGGCGGACGCGTCGGAATCTTCTATGCTTCGATGAACCCCGAAAAGGTTGATAAACTCATTTTGGTCGATGCCGCAGGCATAAAGCCTCGACGTAAACCTATATACTATTTCAAGGTTTACACGTTTAAGACCATGAAGTTCCTCATAAACCGTATGTTCAGCAAAGAGAAAGCCGAAAAAATTCTGAATGCGCGCAGGGCAAAAGCCGGCTCGGCCGATTATGCAAGCGCTTCACCGATGATGCGCGCCATACTTAGCCGCATTGTTAATGAGGATTTAAAGAGCTATATGCCCGCAATTAAGGCTCCAACATTATTGATATGGGGCGAGAACGATACGGCCACACCTCTCTCCGATGCAAAATATATGGAGCGTCATATTCCCGATGCCGGGCTTGTTTCTTTTCCGGGGTGTGGGCATTATTCTTTTTTGGACAATCCAGGACAGTTTGCTGCTGTTGTACGGAGTTTCTTAAATTCATAAAAAAATGATATCAGTGCAATCATATCTCAATTTTACAGCAATTCTGTTGCTATTGGTTATTGCAATTCTCAACCTCGCGCTGGAACTGCGACGCGATTTAATGATGTTGCAGCAAAACAGCTACCGAGGTGAACGATATTACCGCTGGCTGCGCACTTCGTGCGATACAACATCGTGGGTGCGGTTGTTCACTTATATAGCTCTGGGATGTTTGCTGCTCAATGCCGTGCCAGTTGTTGCGGCATGCGTTATAGCCGTTGTCCCGCTTCTTTGCAATGTTATGTCACTGGCAAAAGCGCGCTACAAGAAGCCTCTTGTATGGACACAAAGAGCAAAACGTATATACTGCGTTGCTGCAGCGATTTGCATTTCAGTTTTGGCAGCTGCAGTTTGTTTTAACGGATTATCGCGTTTGTCGGCGACTATAGCAGTCGCGTTGTATGCCCTTTCGCATGTTGTGATTCTTGCCGCAGTCACCATTCTTATGCCCATAGAGAGCTACATAAACAAAAAATATTATAACGAAGCGCGTTCAATACTGCAATCAATGCCCGACATGAAAGTAATCGGCATTACAGGTAGCTATGGTAAAACATCGACAAAGCATTATCTTACCCGAATTTTGAATGAGGAATTCAATGTTCTGATGACCCCCGGCAGCTATAATACGCCAATGGGTGTAATCCGCACCATACGCGAGATGATGCATCCATATACCGAAATTTTCGTTTGTGAAATGGGCGCCAAAAATATAGGCGACATCAAAGAGATTTGCGACCTTGTCGACCCCGACATGGGAATCATAACCGCTGTCGGCGAACAGCATCTCGAATCGTTCAAAACAATTGAAAACGTTCAACGCACAAAATTCGAGCTAGCCGATGCACTTCCAGCCAACGGTGTCGTTTATGTCAACAATGATTTCGAATATTGCGCGTCGCGCAAAGTTGATAACACTTGCTGCGTGCGATATGGCGTGGCCAACACCAACGGAGCCGATTATTATGCCGACCATATAACCTACTCGTCAGAAGGCACAACATTCAAACTGCATTGCCCCGACAAGACAGAGGTAGATTTCACTACCCGACTTGTAGGCGAATGCAATATCTCAAACCTTATTCCTGCTATTGCAGTAGCGATGAAGCTGGGAATGCCGACAGACAAAATCCGGAATGCCGTATCGCGTATCGAGCAAGTTGAACACCGTTTGAATCTTAAACGCACCCCCGCGGGCGTTACAATTATCGACGACGCCTTCAACTCAAACCCTGACGGCTCGCGGATGGCTCTAGATGTGCTTTCGCGTATGACAGGAGGAAAACGCATAGTTGTCACCCCCGGAATGATTGAGCTTGGCGACAAACAATTCGAGTATAATCGGGCATTCGGACAACATATGGCAAGTTGTGCAGATCTGGCTATCATTGTCGGGCAATACAACCGCGACGCTATTCTCTCCGGCCTTAAAGAGGGAGGAATGGACGAGGCACTCGTGCTCACACCCGACACCTTTACACAAGCTCAAGCTATTATCCTGAAAGAAGCAAAACGGGGCGACACTGTTCTTTACGAGAACGACCTGCCCGATACATTCAAATAATTTTATAAACATCATTTTCAGAAGCAATGAAAACAAATATTGGAGTTTTCTTTGGTGGCCGCTCTACCGAGCACGAGATTTCAATAATTTCGGCCTCGCAGGCCATGCACGCTATTGACCGCAACAAATATAACGTAACCCCTATATATATAACAAAAGAAGGGCGCTGGTACACGGGCGATCCCCTTTTCGACGTAGCCAACTATCGCGACATTCCCACTTTGCTGAAACAATGCAGGCAAGTTTACATGGAACCTGAGTATGGCAATTTCAATTTATATTTGTCGAAAAAGCCGATATTCGGCAATGGCATAGCCTCACATCTCGATGTAGCCATACCTGTATTGCATGGAACAAACGTTGAGGACGGAGTTTTTCAAGGTATACTTGAAAGTATCGGCATTCCATTTGCCGGTTGTAACGTATTGTCGTCGGCCAATGGTATGGACAAAATCACAATGAAGCAAATTCTTCAGAGTTGTGACATACCCGTTGTGCCATACATATGGTTCACCGACTACGAATGGAGCGGCAATCGCGAAACAATCATCAACTTAATTGAAACAAAATTGGGCTACCCCGTGATTGTTAAACCGGCCAACTTGGGTTCGTCGGTTGGCATCGGGCGTGCTGCTGACCGCGAAACGCTAATAGCAAAGATCGACGAGGCCGAAAAGTACTCTGCCCGACTGATTGTTGAACATATGGTTGACGAATTGCAGGAAATAAATTGCTCGGTGCTTGGCGATTGCGACGAATATCGTATGTCGGTGCTCGAAGAGCCAATCAAGGCTGGCGAAATCCTATCGTACGAGGACAAGTATATGGGCGGTTCCAAAGGCTCAAAGGGTATGCAGTCGGCACAGAAACGTATACCGGCCGAATTGCCAGACGATGTCACTAAACGCATACAATTCTTAGCCGGCGAAACATTCCGCGTCTTATCGTGCCACGGAGTAAGCCGTGTCGATGTTATTGTTGACCGCAGCAATGGTGAGATATATGTAAATGAGATAAATACAATACCCGGCTCATTGTCGTTCTATCTGTGGGAAGCAACAGGACTATCCTTCTCCAACTTAATGGACACGTTGGTGAAACTGGCTCTGAAGCGTAAACGCAAGCAATCGCTAAAAACGGTCAGCTACGGTCAGAATATTTTCTCCCTTTCCGGTGGCGTAAAAGGCGCTAAAAGCATTAAAGGTGTTAAAAAACCCTGATGGCTAAAGCTTTAACATTAGTTATCAAACTAACATGATTAATCTTGCAAAATATCATTATATTTGTAAAAATTATTAAACACTCAATAAAATGTTATACAACTTTATTCTTCTTCAGGATGCTCCAGCCGGTGCAAACTTTTCGGGACTATTGATGATTGTTCTGATGATTGCCGTATTCTACTTTTTCATGGTACGTCCGCAGCAGAAAAAACAGAAAGAAATCCGCAAATTCCGTGAGGCACTCACAAACGGCGACAAAATCATCACAGCCGGAGGAATCCATGGCGAAATCGTAACTGTTAAGGATACATATTTCATAGTTGAGGTAGCTCCTTCTGTTAAGATTCGCGTTGACAAAGGATCCGTATATCCATCAAACGAACCAGTATCGACCGACCAACAACCATTAAGCCGTTGAAATGACGCTTAAAGAGCGGTTAAACAAACATTTAAGGGAGCTTTACTCAGCCTTTACCTCTGCCCGCGGGCGCGAGGTAGGGCTGTTTTTGCTTTTCCTGGGTATATCTTATGTCTTTTGGCTGTTGATGACTCTCAATAATGAGATGCAACAGGATGTCGACGTGCCGGTGGTTATTAACAATGTGCCCGATAGCGTTACGGTACTAACAGATATCCCTCCGAGCGTAAAAGTCAGTCTGAGGGACAAAGGATCTGTGTTTATGCGTAACCGGGTGTCGGGCATCCGTCCTATCCGTATCGAATGGAGCGAGTATGCTGACAATACAACCGACAACACCTTCCGACTGAGCAAGGTGGAGCTGGCCGGACTGGTTCGCGACAACTTTGCCCAGTCGACCCAAGTGCTCTCCGTTGTGCCCGACTCGATGCGCCTTAACTACACTACGGCTCCAGGAATAGTAGTTCCGGTGACTCCCGATGTCGATATGGCGGCCGCTCCGGGCTATATAATTAATGGCCCAATTGTATTATCCACCGACTCTGTAACGATGTATGCCATCGGAGGTTTATCGAACAGGATTAAATCGGTGAGCACGATGCCAGTGTCGCGTTCAAACCTTATCGACACAACGCATATTAACATCAGGCTCAAATCGATCGACGGTGTAAAAATAGTGCCTCCTTCAATAACAATAACTGTTCCTGTCGAGCCGCTGATCGCCCGCAAACAAATGGCAACCGTTACCGCCAAGAATGTTCCAGACGGAACAGGGCTGCTGACGTTCCCTTCGACTGTAGAGGTTTCGTATCTGGTTCCGATGAGCGATTTCAACAAAGAGCCGTTTGCTATAAAGGCCTACGTTGATTACAGCGACGTTGCTAAATCACACTCCGGAAAACTTCCGGTAACTCTCTCCCTATTACCGGAAAACTACCGAAATGTCAGCACAGCGCCCGATTCGGTAGAATATATTGTTGAGCGACATTAAACTTATGGGAAAACGTACGGAACTGACGGTTATAGCCGGCGGAATTGGATCCGGTAAATCAGTTGTATCCCGGATATTGACATGTATGGGTTACCCCGTTTACGACTGCGATAGCCGGGCAAAGATGATAATGGACAGTTCCGATGAGATACGTCGTAGGCTAGCAGATGAAATTTCGCCTGAGACTATCGGTTACGATGGTAAAATTAACCGCGAACTATTGTCGAAAATGGTATTTTCTGATAAATCGGTGCTGAATCAGTTGAATGCGATAGTCCATAAGGCTGTTCGTGACGATATAGACCGGTGGCGGCTGTCGTTACCTGACAATACGGATCGGGCGTGGGTTGAATGTGCCATTATATACGAAAGCGGTATCGACAAAATTGTCAATTGCGTATGGGATGTTACAGCTCCCGAAGAATTGAGAATACGTCGCGTTATGTCGCGCAACGCAATGTCGTCCGTTGATGTTCGTAAACGCATATCGGCGCAAAACATCGCGGTAGTTAATCCTCACAACAACATACGCGAGATCATTAACGATGGCGTGTTGCCATTGCTGCCTCAAATATTGCGGTTGATTTCCGAACGATGAAATTGGTAGTTTTATCCTCAAAATTGTTATTCTTTAAAAGTTTAAATTCATCTAATTTTATCAGTATTGACAGTTTAAATTCATGAGTATGGAAGCAAATAAAAATTTCGTAAAAGAATTTGAAGTTAAAATTGAGAAAACAGTTGAAGGTAAAGAATTTGGCGGCGAACGAGCCTTGTTTGCCACCCACGGATTAAAATTAGAGAACGTTACGTTCCACCCCGGCGAGTCGGCCCTGAAATGTTGTACCGACATATCAGCGTTGAATTGCCGTTTCGAAGGCAAGTATCCTTTTTGGCATGTCGATCGGTTTGTTATCGACAACTGCGAATTCACCGTCGGAGCTCGCGCCGCACTTTGGTACTCCAAAAATCTGGTTATGACCAACACTCAAGTCGACGCCCCTAAAATGTTCCGCGAGATGCAGAACCTAACTTTGGAAAACGTAAAAATTCCTGACGCTCAGGAAACTTTGTGGGGTTGTAAAGGAATCGAACTCCGCAACGTAGAAATCACAAACGCCGATTATGTTTTTTTCCATTGCAGCGATATCGACATCGAGGACTATCATCAGGAAGGAAACTATTCATTTCAATATTGCAAGAATGTAACCATTCGTAACGCCGTGCTGAATTCAAAGGATGCCTTTTGGGAAACCGATGGCGTAACAATTTACGATTCAGAAATCAACGGTGAATATCTTGGCTGGCATTCGAAGAATCTGAAATTGGTTCGATGCAAAATCAACGGTACGCAACCGCTATGCTACTGCGAGAATTTGATTATGGAAAATTGCACAATGGGTGACGAATGCGACCTCTCATTCGAGGATTCCGATTTGCATGCGACAGTTGATTCGGCCATTGTCAGCGTTAAAAATCCACGCACAGGCTCATTGAAAGCGTTGTCGATCGGCGAGACAATAATTGACAAAAATGTTCTGGCGCCCAACGATTGCGCTATTGTAACAGAGATATGAAATACAACTTCGATAAAATAGTCGACCGCAGGGGTTCAGGCTCCTACAAATGGGATTCGACTAAGGATTCGGAAATGATACCTTTGTGGGTGGCCGATATGGACTTCCAAACTGCGCCTTGCGTTGTTGAAGCTCTGCGCAAGAGAGTTGAACATGGGATATTTGGCTATACGCACGTTCAACCGGACTACTACATCGCGTTGAAGCACTGGTTTGAAACCAGACACGGCTACAGGATTAACATTGACAATGTGATTTACACATCAGGCGTTGTACCGGCAATTTCAGCTATTATCAAAGCGATGACCAAGCCGGGCGACGGCGTAATAGTTCAGACTCCCGTTTACAATTGTTTCTTTTCTTCAATTCGCAACAACGGTTGCCGTATCATTGAAAACAAACTGTTGCGCCGGAATCTGGACGGAGGCTTATTCACCTACGACATTGATTTCCGTGCACTAGAACAACTAGCGGCCGAGCCTGAAAACAAGCTCCTGCTACTGTGCAACCCCCACAATCCGGCCGGCCGCCTTTGGATTAGACCTGAACTCGAAAAAATCAGTGAAATTTGCCGGCGTAACCAGGTGCAGGTTGTGAGCGATGAGATTCATTGTGAGCTTACAATGCCCTCTTTGGAGTATGTTCCCTACGGACGTATCGACGATTCGGCCATAGTTTGTCTGTCGCCTTCAAAGGCGTTTAACACAGCCGGGCTGCAGATTGCCAACATCGTTTGCCCTAACACAGACGTGCGCCGGTTGGTTGACCGAGCAATCAACATCAACGAGGTGTGCGACGTGAATCCTTTCGGTGTTGTTGGTTTAATGGCGTCATATACCGAGGAAGGAGCAAACTGGCTCGACGAATTGCGCGCTTATCTGAAAACTAACTATGAGCTGGTGAGACAATGGCGCAATGCCTGCATACCTCAATGTGGGCTCACGCAACTTGAAGCGACCTATTTGCCATGGATTGATGTTAAACCGCTAGGAATCAGTGGAACGGAGTTGGAGGAAGTATTAAAAGAGAAAGCCCACGTATGGGTAAATGCCGGAGGAATGTATGGCGATGACAATTTCATTAGGTTGAACATAGCATGTCCGCGCAAGCGTCTGGAAGAGGGCTTGAACCGCATAGCAAAAGTATTAGCAAATTGGACATAAAGCTGATACAAACCGGAGCGCCATTGAATTTCAGCCAACGTTTGAAGTTGGCCGCACAACTGTCATGGCCTGCAATGATGGCACAGTTGTCGAGTATTCTGATGCAATATATCGACGCAGCTATGGTTGGACGGCTGGGAGCCGACGAATCGGCGGCGGTTGGTTTGGTATCAACCAGTCTTTGGTTGTTCTGGGGCGTATGTTCGGCAGCAACTGTCGGATTTTCAGTGCAGGTTGCCCACAAGGTTGGTGCCGCGGACTACAAAAATGCTCGCAACATACTTGGACAAAGCATATGCGCATGCCTGTTGTTTGGTGTATTCATGGCTGCGCTGGGAGTTGGCATATCGTGGCAGTTACCGGTGTGGCTGGGCGGCACAGATGCCGTTTGTCATAACGCGACGCTCTATTTTATGATTTTTGTTGGCGCCTTGCCGTTGCTGACAATGAACTATCTGGGATCAGGTATGCTGCGAGCTGTGGGCAACATGAAAGTTCCGGGAGCATTGAATGTTATGATGTGCTTGCTCGACGTAGCGTTTAATTTTCTATTGATTTTCCCTACCCACCATTTCGACGTAGCAGGATTTCAGCTTACAGTTCCGGGAGCAGGCCTAGGGGTGATCGGAGCTGCTTTGGGCACAGTGTGCGCCGAAATTATAACCGCGACGTTGATAATGTGGTATCTTCTATGCCGACAGAAAGATATTGAATTCCGACGCCACAAGGTTTCGCTCCGACCCCAGAAACATATCATAAAAAATGCGCTACGTATTTCGGCACCACTTACTCTGGAGCATGCCATCATATGCGGCGCTCAAATTATGGTAACCGTTATTGTTGCGCCATTAGGTGTAATGGCAATCGCCGCCAACGCCTTTGCCGTCACAGCCGAAAGCCTGTGCTATATGCCGGGATATGGTATTGCCGACGCCGCGACAACGCTCGTTGGTCAAAGCTATGGAGCCTCACGCCCGAAACTTGCCCGTCAATTCGGCTTCATGACCGTAGGAATGGGTATGGTTTTAATGGGAATTATGGGTATTGTGCTATATATTGCCGCACCGGCTGTTATGAGTTTGATGACACCCGTAGGCGAGATATGCTCTCTGGGCGTAGAAGCGCTCCGAATCGAGGCTTGGGCCGAGCCTATGTTCGCGGCATCGATTGTTGCATATGGTGTAATGGTTGGGGTTGGCGACACGGTTGTTCCGGCAATCATGAACTTTGGCAGTATATGGCTTGTGCGCATTCCCATTGCCGCTTTATTGGCTCCTACGTGGGGATTGGCCGGTGTGTGGACTGCGATGTGCATCGAACTATGTTTCCGTGGGTTAATATTCCTTATTCGCCTTATTCGCGGAAGCTGGCTGAAACACGGCTTGAAAATAGCCAACGAGCCATAACCTCACTCACTCTGAAACAACCTCCCAATAATATTTGGTTTGGTTAAATATTATTTATAACTTTGTAGAGCGTATGGTAATGTTAACAATTGTTACATACGCGATTATCGGCCGAGATATTACAGGCATTAATTTAGCTCAGAACCAGCACATTCACAGCGAGCTCCACGCTAAATTGAGAAATAGAGGTTATATTTTAAATGGATTGCGCAGGGAAAGCCCTGGAGATTTTTATGAAAAGGAAAATAATTAATCGGTTGCTTGAACGCTATGTTAACGCATGGACAGTTCTTTTGTGCGATACCGTAACATCCTTGTTGTCGTCAGTAATTGTACTAATGATAGCGCAGATGCTAAGTAAATCGTTCGGATTTACGTTCGCACTATCCTGGGCTGCATGCTCAACTATATTTTCAGCAATTTTGTTTGTCGCACTGCGTACCTATCGTACAATTATACGCTATTCAACATTCCATGATGTTGCAAAGGTAGCGCTGGCCGTATTGTGCAAGGATATTTTGCTTGGCGTGGCTATGCTTCCCTTTGTAAACGAAGTTATATCGTTAAATCAGTTGCTGGCGATGCTTGCGTTCGACTTGATGACATCTATTTGCGCGTTAGTTGGCGTGAGAGGATGCATTATGATAGCTTTCGACATGATAAAGCGCCGCTACATGAAAAACAGCTCAAAAAATCGTATCCTCATTTATACAGGCAAATACAACGACAAGGCCGTTTCGCTGGTAACACGTCTGAAAAACTCCTCTCATTATCAGATGTTGGGTTTTTTGGACTATGGTACGCGCTTGCGCGGTGCATCGCTAGCCGGACTGCCTATGTATTACTTCGAAACTGAGCATAACGTTGAATACCTTCGCGACAAACTAGGACTGAACGGAATTCTTTTTGCATACTCAAACGATGTGCTTGAGGAGCAGGATCGACTGATACAATATTGCCAGAGCTGTGGATTGAAAACGCTGATAGCGCCAACAATCTATGAACTGTCCGACGGGAAGCCATTAACCAACAATTCAATCCGTAAAATCCGCATCGAAGACCTTCTATGTCGTCCAGAAATAAAGATATCGATGGACGAGATAAAGAACAATTTCGCCGGCAAAACAATTCTGGTAACCGGAGCAGCTGGCTCAATCGGCTCGGAATTATGTCGTCAGCTTGCAACTTTCGGTATTAAGAAGTTGATAATGCTCGACAATGCTGAAACCCCGCTTCACAATGTGCGCCTCGAGTTCGAGAGTAAATTCCCGAATCTCGATTTTATTCCGGTAATAGGCGATGTGCGTCAGGAACCACGTATGAATTATATATTCAGCTACTTCAAACCGCAGGTTGTTTTCCACGCCGCTGCCTACAAGCATGTTCCGCTTATGGAAGAAAACCCTTGCGAGGCAGTGTTGGTGAATGTGGTTGGCTCGCGTCAGATTGCCGACAAATGTGTTGAATACGGCGTAGAGCAAATGGTAATGGTTTCCACCGACAAAGCCGTTAATCCAACCAACGTAATGGGTTGCACGAAACGTTTGGCAGAGATTTACGTACAATCGCTCGGGTTAGCGCTCCAGAAAGGCACAGTAGTAGGCAAAACTCGCTTTGTAACAACTCGTTTCGGCAATGTACTCGGCTCAAACGGCTCAGTAATTCCCCGTTTTACCGAACAGATCGAAAATGGCGGACCTGTCACAGTTACACATCCCGAAATTGAACGTTTCTTCATGACAATTCCGGAAGCATGCCGTCTTGTAATGGAAGCTGCAACAATGACAACCGGAAACCAGATTTTTGTTTTCGATATGGGACAGCCCGTAAAGATTCGCCATCTCGCCGAACAAATGATTCGCCTGGCCGGCTTTGAGGTGGGAACGCAAGAAGAAGCCGCTCAGAATAGCGGAGTGATTGCTATTGAATACTGTGGTTTGCGTCCCGGAGAAAAGCTTTACGAGGAATTACTTGCTTCCGAAGAGAACACCATACCGACCGACCACAGTCGCATACGAATCGCGAAAGTACGCGAATACGCCTACGACGATGCAGTAGCAACGGTTGAGCGGCTGAACGATTTGTCGCGCGCTGTTCATATTCCAGACATGGTTCGGTTGATGAAACGCACCGTTCCAGAATTCAAATCGAATAACTCGCCGTACGAAGTGTTCGACAAAGAGATAGAGGCAGAAATCAAAAAAGAAACAACTGACGAAAATATATAATGAAGGTACTTGTTACCGGCGCCGCCGGATTTATCGGATTTTACCTTGTTGACAAACTTTGCAAACGAGGCGACACAGTTTTTGGCATCGACAACCTTTGCGATTATTACCCGGTTAGTTTGAAATATGCCCGCCTTGAGGAGTCGGGTATCGACCCTGACGCAATTGTGCAGGGACACCCTGTAAAAAGTTTAAAATACGATAATTATATTTTTCAAAGAATCGACATAACCGATCTTTCAGCACTGAAAACGCTCTTTGCCACCCAACAATTCGACGTTGTAGTGAATTTGGCAGCTCAAGCCGGCGTAAGATACTCAATCGAAAATCCTTACGCCTACATACAGAGCAACATTGTTGGTTTTGTCAATTTGCTGGAGTGCGCCCGCGAGCACAAACCTCAGCATTTCGTATATGCTTCGTCAAGCTCGGTTTACGGTGGTAACACAAAAACTCCGTTCGCCGAAACCGACCGCGTCGACAATCAGGTGTCGATTTACGCCGCAACAAAGAAAAGCAATGAGCTGATGGCCAACGTTTACTCAAAACTGTACAACCTGCCCACCACAGGTTTGCGCTTCTTTACAGTTTATGGTCCATGGGGGCGTCCCGACATGGCTCCAATGCTTTTCGCCAAGGCAATTCTTGCCGGCAAGCCTATAAAAGTGTTTAACAACGGTAACCTGTCGCGCGACTTCACTTTCGTCGAAGACATTGTTGAGGGTATTGTACGCGTAATCGACCATGCCCCTGCACCTTCCGAAAACGGAGTTCCCGCAACTGTTTACAACATTGGTCATGGCTCACCCGTAGGACTTATGGATTTTATCCGCACAATGGAACGCGCATTAGGCAAGAAAGCGATAATGGACTTTCAACCAATGCAGCCGGGCGATGTTTACACCACATTCGCCGATACAACCCGACTGGAATCAGAATTAGGCTATCAGGCAACCACTACTCTTGACGAGGGATTAGATGCGTTTGCCCGCTGGTACAAATCAACCTATCAGTCGTAACATCCCTTAACAAAAAAACTAATTTACAAAGCTAATTTACAAAGTTGAATCGATAAACGCATCGGTTCAACTTTTTTTGGTTGATAAACTTTTTGTAAATTTGTGTGGGTTAAAAGGGAATCGGGTGAGAAACCCGAGCAGTTGCGCTGCTGTAAATCTCAAAACAAACCGCTGTAGCAAATAACCACTGTTTCACAAACGGGAAGGCAGTACAGACGGGAGATAAGCCAGAACACCTAATAAACCACGAGAACTGTAAAAGCACGAGACCAACAAAGGTTGAGTGCATATTATCGTCGTTAAAGACGACAATGATTTTTTGCGGAGCAGTATTCACGTTCGCATTTTAGCGTGAAGCTGCATTATTATATGTTACACAACGTATTGCATACATATGCATTAGTGTTTGTCGGTGTTTTGACTCCGGCTCGTTGCCTTGCAATTGAACCCGACAGTTCTTCAATAAAGATGCAGCAACTGAGCAATGTAACTGTGACCGCATCTCAATTGCGCCGGCAACTTCTTTCTTCCACACCGCTGCAAACTTTATCGTCCGAGCAGATATCAAACCTAGGCTTAACCGACATGGGTGATGCTGTGCGACGATTCTCGGGTGTAAGCGTCAAGGACTATGGCGGGCTAGGCGGTTTGAAAACGGTGTCGGTGCGAAACATGGGAGCAGCTCATACGGCGGTCAGCTACGATGGTGTTGCAGTAAGCAACACTCAAGCCGGACAAATCGACATAAGCCGCTTCCCGCTCGATAACGTGGCCATGATGTCATTGGTTGTGGGGCAGTCGGACAATTTGTTGCAATCGGCACGACTTTGCGCGTCGGCCGGGGTGCTGAACATAACAACACTTCAGCCGACATTCAAACGAGGCAGGGACAACGACATAACTGTTCGTATTTCAGGTGGGTCGTTTGGCTACGGCAACGGCACTATACGTTATTGGCAGAAAGCAGGCGAACGCACATCGCTAAGTGTCGACGCGAACTATGTGCGCGCCGACGGCAACTATCCGTTCAAACTCCAAAATGGAGGCACAGTAACCGACGAAAAGCGGAACAATTCGGCTATAGAATCGCATCGAGTTGAATTGGGATTGTATCATGAATTTGCAGAGGGCGGCACACTCAACGTAAAAGGTTTGTACAATTACAGCCGTCGTGGTCTTCCCGGAGCAATTATATATTATAATCCGAAATCGACCGAACGTTTGTGGGATCAGGATGCTTTCCTCCAGGCAACTTTTCGTAAATCGCTATCGGCCAAGTGGCGCATACAAGCGCAAGGAAAATATTCCCATGGATGGACACGTCACAAAGGGACGGGCGTAGAATATGTTGACGGTTATTTTCGAGAGACGATGCGGCAGGACGAGTATTACCTGTCGGCAACTTGTATGTACACCCCGGCTACGTGGCTAGCTATGTCGCTGGCTCAGGATGGCATTGTGAATAAGCTGCGAACCAGCTTCCCTGAATGTCAGTACCCGCGGAGGTTAACATCAATAACAGCATTGAACATGCGTTTCGAGCCTATTTATGCAATTCGTATAAATCTTGGCTGTGTATATATGGCTACCGACGAGCATGTTCGCAATGGCAAACCAATCGATAATTTCAGCCGGTTCGCTCCGAGTTTATCGCTACGTATACAACCTATAACCAGCCAACAACTATACTTAAGACTGATGGCAAAAGGCACATTCCGCTTACCTTCGTTCAACGACATGTATTATTACCGAATAGGAAACACATTGCTGAAACCGGAAAAGGCGCGTGAATTCAATGTAGGGTTCTCTTACTCACCTCCTGTAATCGCTCCATGGTTGAATGAGCTTGCAATAAACGCCGATGCCTACTTCAATAAAGTCACCGACAAAATTGTTGCCATACCAACCACATTTGCCTGGAAAATGCAGAACTTCGGAAAAGTTCATGCTACAGGTGTCGACATCAGCATGCAAACAAGCGCGAAAGCAACAAAATGGCTTTCGCTTTCACTTCAGGGAGCCTACACATGGCAAAAGGCCTTGGATTTGACAAGTAAAAACAGCAAATCTTACAAGAATCAGCTTCCGTACACTCCCAGCAACAATGGCAATGTAGCGATAACGGCAAAAACGCCATGGATAACAATCGGCTACTCTGTAGTGTGCGTAGGCAAACGCTATTTTTTAGCTCAGAACCTGCCATCCAACGAGATAAAAGGCTATAGTGACCACAGTTTAAGTATTCAACGCGAACTACGGTTCAAGAACAGGATGAAAATGAACTTAAAATTGGATATTATTAACCTTACAAACGAGCAATACGACGTAATTAAATACTATCCTATGCCAGGCCGAAACTGGCGTCTAACGGCAACACTGAATATTTAAATCATTAACCATAAACAATACAAAAATGAACAAACTGTATCTAACAGCTATTGTAGCAGCAACCCTGATGACTGGCTTCACTTCATGCTCCGACAATGATGACCTGCCAAACCAAGGTTCAAAGGTAGAACTTCCTTCTCATCACCGAGTTTATATCCTCAATGAAGGAACAATGAACCTAAACAACTCAAATATCATGCTTTATGCTCCGACAAATACGAAACTTAACGTTTCCGAGATTTTCTACAAACAGAACAATCAACGTTTGGGCGACACCGCAACAGATATGATAAAGTATAACGACAATATTTACGTTGCCGTTAACAAATCCAACTATATGGTGAAGCTGTCGGCAGCAGCTGTTGAACTTGCTAGGGTAACATTCACCGACGTACCCGACTTGGAAGGTGGCGTTCGATACATGACAGCAGAAGATGGATATATTTATGCAACATTCTACGGCGGCGCTGTTGCAAAAATCAAAGCTTCGAACCTTAAAATCGAAAAGGTGTTGACCGGACTTGGTGACTATCTTGAAGGTATTGTTGAAAGCGACGATAAGCTATATATAGCCAACAGCTGCAACTCGAAATGGGAATATTTCCGCGACATCCGCGTTGTTGATCTGCGCTCATTCACGCTCAGCAACACAATTGAAGTTGCACAGAACCCTCGCTATATGCTTGAGGAGGACAACAAAGTGTTTGTAATTTCATGCGACTACAGTTCGGCAACGGGCTATGTGCTGCAACAAATCGACATTCGCCGCAACAATGAGGTAAAGGTTATCGGCAACGCATCGTCGATGGCCGAATACAACGACCGTCTGTACATCGTTAACTCACTGTCGGACTGGACTACAAACACTACAACGAACACGTACTATACTTACGACATCCGCTCAGGCGCCGTCAGCAACAACTCGTTCCTTAAAAATATGCCGGCCGAGCTTGCTTCCGCCCACATATATATGATAGAGGTTAACGACGACAATGGTGATATCTATATTTCTACAACCGATTACGTTACGAACGGAACCATCTATCGCTTCAACCGCAATGGCGAATTCGTCGAGAGCTTCGATGCCGGAGGCCAGAACCCGACATGTGCGATATTCTTCGACTAATCTTTAATAAAACTCACTTTGATTTAGAGCCTGTTCCAACCCTTTTGGGACAGGCTCTAATTGTGACAATTCTAGATTTTACAATTGAAATAGCCACGCAGCATATTGGCGCTCTGTTGAGCCGGTGTGTACACACACAGCATGGCGGGCGAGCTGTTATGATTGCAAAATTCGCTGAACGCGGCTGGAAGCTCTTCAAACGAACCGGCTTTGAATTGCTTGAACCCGAACACGGACGCTACTCTGTCGATTGGATATTCCATATTCGAAAGGGCTATAAAATCGTCGAGTTGCTCAAGAGTGCGCGTGCTGTCGATGAAACGGAAAATTTCGCCTCCTCCGTTGCAAAGTACAATAATCTTGAACTTCGATGAAACACACTGAGCGGACAGTGCATTCATGTCGTACATTGCCGACATGTCGCCTGTGACAAGCAAAGTGATGCCATTGAACATAGTTGAGGCTCCGATAGCAGTTGACGTGGAGCCATCGATGCCACTGACTCCCCTATTGCAATCGCTTCGGAACGCATGGGGGGAAGGGAATAATTGGGCATAGCGTATAGCTGTGCCATTTGACAGTTGGAGTGCCCACCCATGAGGAATGTTGTCGAATATGAATCGTGCTGCTTTGAGCGTTGACCACGGGCATCTATCAACATAACGGTCGTGTACTCGTTGGCCGTCCAATGCATATTGCATCCATCGGGTGCCATAAGTTTTTGTTGTGTCGCTTTGTAGGTTCTGTTCAATCTGTTTGAAGAATGCCTGTGCGCTCACTTGGATGTGGCGCTCTAGGTGAAGGAAACAATCAACTGTTATGTCGGTGTTGCCTATATGCCAGTGTGAGCAGGTTGATTCACGCAGAAAACGCTTTATCATGCGCGACACAATGGCTCCGCCGAACGTTATGACAATGTCAGGTGCCATTGCCTCCAATTGTTGCTGCGGCAAAGCCGACAGCGTTGCGTCGATGTTGTTCACAAATTTATTGGAAGGTAAATTGGTGATTGTTTCACACATTATAGCAACATTTCCGCATTTGTCGGCTATAGTCTGTAAACTGCGGTTCAATTCCGGGTCGGGATTGTGAAATCCGCCTACAACAAGCACTTTGCCGGCCTCATTGATTAGCGAAGCAAGTTCCTTGGCGTCTTCTTGAGGAAGTTGACTGGCTGGAGTGTGAGGGAGAATCGTTCTGCTGTTCCAGTGCGACGGGCCAAAGTCGCATAATGTGTTTAACGGGTTGTCAAACTGCATGTTTATATGCACCGGCCCAGGTTGAGATGCCATACTCATTATCATGGCATCATTTATGATACGGTTGGCGTACCATTGTTTCTGATCGTCAGCACAATTGTCGGCTAAGTCGTAGCTGCGCTTAACAAATTTATCGAGCGCCTCAAACTGTCGCATAGTCTGGCTGTCGTCCTGGTCAATCCATTCAAACGGACGGTCGGAAGAGACAACAATCAATGGTACATGGCGGTAGTAGGCCTCAGCGATAGCTGGTGCATAGTTGAGCAAAGCTGTTCCAGATGTGCAAACCAATGCTACAGGTTTGCCGGAAAAAGATGCTTTTCCAAGAGCGATAAATGCCGCACTACGCTCGTCAATTACTACAGTTTTCTTTATAGCCCGGCAATGCGACAACGCTATAATTAACGGGGTGCAACGGGAGCCGGGTGATATTACGGCTTCTTGCACCCCGTGTTTATTCATCAGTTCAACCAGAATGTCACATTGAGGTTTGGCTGAGGTTGTCATTTTCTGTTTTGCAGATTAATTGTTTGAAGCCAATGGGGAGGGCTGGCTGTAAACGCGCGCTGCAAGTTCCTTATCAAGCATATACATGCCGTATTTATTGCCTTCAACGGCCTCAACCGATGCGATCATTTCACGAGCGGTTTCCTCTTCCTCAACTTGTTCATCGATGAACCAGTTCAAGCGGTTAACCGATGCAAAATCGTTGTCGGCTTTGGCGATAGCAGCTAAATTGTTGATCAGCGATGTTACTTTACGTTCATGTTCGAGAGTTTGATTGAACATTTCAAGAACTGAATTCCACGTTGTAGGAACAGCTTCGATAGGTTTTAAATCGACTTTGGCATCGCGCGAATTGAGATAGTTCATGAAAATACGGGCATGATCCTGTTCTTCCTTGAATTGGATGAAGAACCAGTTGGCTACACCTTTATGACCTTTTGCTTCAGCATCCATCGACATTGACAGATAGAGATATGCCGACCACAACTCGGCATTGATTTGTGCATTTAATGCGTCGTGTAAATTTTGGCTTAACATAATTTTATGTCTTTAAAAGTAAACATGCATTCAAACGTTTTTATAGTTGTGAACGTTTGTACAACTGTCATTTTATATAACACTAAACTCAATAATGGTTATGTATTTAACAACAAAGTTAAATATTAAGTTTTGAAGCACAAGCGACAACTTAATAAAAAATTTATGTTAATAGCTAAACTGAGCGATAACAGGATTGTCGAGATTGTTCTGTTTGGCGACGATGTATCCGGCTGAATGCAAAAAAGGCGATACGCTGATTGCATATCGCCTTTTTTTAATATGAAGGCTAATATTATACGCCTTGGAGTTTGAAGCGAACCGGCAGAGTATACCACACGTTCACAGGCTGGCCGTTCATCTTACCGGGAATGAAGTCAGGAAGCGACTTAACTACGCGGATAGCCTCTTTATCGAGGTCGGGGTCCTTACTACGTGCGATTTTAACTTCGCCAATCTTACCTGTTTTTGTTACAACGAACATAACGATAACGTTACCTTGTATGTTGTTTTCCATTGCAACAGGTGGATATTTAAGGTTCTTGCTCAAGTATGTCATCAGTGCAGCGTCGCCGCCGGGGAACTGAGGCATCTGCTCAACAGCTGTGAACACTTTGTTATCGTCGACGGGTTTCTTCTCTTCAACAACGATTTCGTCCTTGTGTTCACGAACTACGTTACGGTCGTCGGTACCTTTGTCGAAGTCGCTCTGACCGAAAGCGGTTGTTGTTTCCTTAAGTTCGTCCTGGTTCTTGATTTCGTCCTCGGCTTTTACCTGGTCGTCGTCAACGATGGCGAGCTCTGTCACCTTAACGGTGTTTAGCACTTCTTCGGGGAGAACTTCGGGTTCGGGTTCTTCGTAACGTTGCTGTTCTTCTTCCTCAGGCTGTTCTTCGTCGATTGAGTTGTCGAGGTTCACCATTGCTTGTTCGTTCAGGTCTTCGGGACGTTCCTCTGCTTTTGGAAGCATAGTATTGATCAGGAAGGGAACGAAGAAAAGGAGAATAGCTACAATGACAACAACAATCATTGCTTTATTGTGACGAGCATCGGAATTTTTGCGCAATACGTATGCACCGAATTCTTTGTTTTTTCCTTCGAATACAAGGTCGCGCCATTCTTTTGATGAAAGATCTACATCTTTTGCCATTTCTAATAGTCTTTAAAGGTTAAACATATAGATTAATCATCATTTTCTCGTTTTAGCAATGTAGTCGAGAATCAGGGCTGAGTCAACGGCGTTTATGTTGTCGATCTGATAACGCGAGATTTGGTTGATCTGCATTTCGTCGAGTGCGCCGATGAGGCTTTCCCAAGAGGCATTTGGACTAGCTTTGATAATTACAACGGGACGGTCGGCAATGGTGGAGTCGTTACGGATATCCTTTGCCTGTGCTTGATATTGCTCGTCAGTAATTTCTTTGTTTTTCCATTTGTCTTTCAGAACTGCAATTTTCTCCAGAACTGTTTTGTTTTTGTCGTGAAGAATTTTGCGGATACCGCGGGTTTCGCCGTTTTCGTTACCGATAAATTTCTCAACCTTGAGGTTTGAGTTATCTATCATGCCGTCTTTGTTTTCGTCTGCAACTTCAGGTTTACCCATGTAGTAGTAAATGATATGAGCCGGTTTGCCGGTTTCTGGATCGAATTTTACGTTGCCTTCGGCATCGCGTTCTGTGTCAAGGATAAGAGTCACAGCCTGCGACTCTTTGGCTTTGTTCTGTTGCTCTTGTTCCACTTTCTCGTTAGAGGGAAGTGCGATGTTTAGAGTCTGCGACTTAATCATAGTGGTACAGAGCATGAAGAACGTGATCAGAAGCATGTTCATATCCACCATGGGTGTGAAGTCCACGTGGATCTGCATCTTTTTCTGGGCGCCTTTTTTCTTTTTGCCGCCCTTGTCGGATTGTTCTATCTGAGCCATTGTGATTAATCGTTTTCAGTTTTTAGAGCGGTCATTAAGGAGAATTTGTTCATCTTAAGAGTCTGGAGGTTGTCAAGGATATCGTGAACTGTTGAGTAAGGGGTGTCCTTGTCGGCCTTGACGGCTATACCTTCACCTTTCTTGATTGCTTGTTCAAGATTGGGATTAGATGAATTGTAAATGGCACGCATCCAAATTTGGAATTCGTTTGGTTTTGTCAAATCCTTATTGTCGTCGACGGGAATACCTGCGAGAGGATTGTTTGGGTCGGACAACAACTCATCCTGTTGGAACTGCTCTTTGTTCAAAAACTCGGGCAGGTCAGCAAGACGATAACCGAACATATTCATTTTCGAGAATTTGGCAATCTGCTGATTCGTGAGTTCTATTTTTTTGCTATGAGTCTTGTTATACTCCGAAACGGCTGTCTGAAGAACCTCTGCACGAACTTTTTCGCTTGAGAAGGTTGAGTCGGCATCGCCGGAGATTGATAGGAAGACCTTGCCCTCAGGCGAAATAAGCACTGTTGTCACGTTTGTCACGGGAACTTTCAGTTCTGAAACTGAAGAGGGGGTGAGCACGGTAACAGGTTCCTTCTGCAGGAAGGTCGAAGTCAACATGAAGAAAGTAAGCAAAAGAACAGTCACGTCACTCATCGCGGTCATGTCGATGAGCGTACTTTTTCTTTTTGGTTTTACTTTTCCCATTGTACTTGTTTTGAAATATTAAACAGTTAATACTAATTTATTAGTACAAAAGGATTAGTGTGTAGCTGCAAATGTTTGCACAATCGAGAAACCTATTTCGTCGATAGCGTAGGTCAGGTTATCGATTTTGTTTGTGTAGAAGTTGTAAGAAATTACAGCGAATGCACCGGTTGCGATACCGAAGGCGGTGTTGATAAGAGCCTCAGAGATACCGGTTGACAGCTCGGTTGAGTCAGGAGCACCAGAAGCGGCAAGAGCCTGGAATGATTTGATCATACCCATTACAGTACCGAGAAGACCGACGAGAGTACCGAGAGTTGTAAGAGTAGCAACGATGGGGAGGTTCTGCTGAAGGGCGGGCATTTCAAGAGCAGTAGCTTCTTCAACTTCTTTCTGAAGAGTAGCGATTTTCTGTTCTTTGGTGAGAATAGTGTTTTTGTCCATTTCTTCGTAGCGAACGAGAGCAGCTGAAACTACAGCGGCAACACTACCCTGCTGTTTTTTGCAAAGAGCCTGAGCACCTGCGATGTCGTTTTTCTGGAGGCAAGCTTTTACGCCGGCAACGAATTTTGAGATGTTACCTTTACCTTTTGCGCTAGAAAGAGCAATCCAACGTTCAACCGAAAGTACGATTACAGTAAGCAAGAGGGTTTGGAGAATAGGTACGATGAAACCACCTTTGTATACTGTTCCGAAAAGATCCTGAGGGTGGCCTGCTTCATCAAAGTGGCTGGCGTCGCCAAGATAGAATGTGAAGAAACATATAGCAACAATAAAGCATGCAACAATTACGAGGAATGCGTTTTTGATACCGCGAACCTTGTGTCCATCTTTGTTTTTTGCTTGAGCCGCAGCGGCTCCGGAATTAGGCTTTTGAGCTTCCATAATGATTGTAAATAATGTTTGATTTTTAGTTAATTACTAATAATTATTTTAGTTTGTTCTAATCCTGTTTCTTTTAGCCGCCGTTACCCTGTCGTTGTGTTAATTCATGGCGTAAGGGCGCATCTTCGGTAGATTATTATGCGCTTTGTTTCGACTTGAGGTTATGCGACTAGTCTTATTTAAAGGCATCATAATGGCCGTTTGATTTGCAAATTTATTATTATATTTTTTACAAACCAAATTTTGAAAGTCCATTTTTTACGCTTTTGATAACTGAAATCATTATTTATATAATCAAATGCTATAAAGCATTGTTTTTGGAGTGTATTTCGTGCACAAAGATATTGATTTATTATAATTAGGGCCCATATCATAAAATTTCAGGGCCGCTGGGGCGGCTCCGGGCGAGTGA
>JAMPII010000025.1 GCA_023662835.1 Muribaculaceae bacterium
ATCCCTCCAAACCAGCGACCCCAGCGGCCCTGAAATTTTATGATATGGGCCCTTACATTAATACACTCAAAAAAGAGCAACATACAATTCGTGTATACAAGCCATATTTAATAACATTTAACCATTACTGTTATGAGACATTTAAGTAAATTAATCTCAGTTTTTTCAATTCTAATTTTTTCATCGTGCTCAAATAATCAAGAGCCGGAAGTGTCAACACAAAATTTAATCGCAGATAACCAATCAGCAACCATACAACAGCTAATGAACATCAATGATAGCATACAAATCAACACTTTGCTCTCGCGCAGCGGTTCAAGAAATGGTGAAATTGTAGATGCAGACATTGATGGCGCTTTGAAATATGGTGAGATCGGAAGAAAGATCGGGAAAAAGATTAACAAAGAAAAAGGATCAACAATCGGCGCAATCATTGGCGGAATTATAGGCGGAACGGCAAAATCACTTAAGGCATATTTAGAAATTCGCCCTAAAGATGATGAGGATGAAATAATAGCACCAATAACTATGCTAGAAGTTACATCAGCGTACTGTACCAATGAAATACTCAACGAAGGGAACTTCACGTATGTCCTAGAACTCGGTGAAAATAAGGAAATCGAACACATTGGTGAATATCATAACCGAACTCTTGATTATTTAATTAATAATGGCGGTGTTTGTACACCCCAAAACGATGAACTGGGGTATCCTGAAGATGGTCCCATCCCTTCTGAAAACTATGTGAAAATTTCAATAATGGAGGAAAGTGTGCTATATTCAGACGAATTTTTTAATGAATTCAATAATGACATGTCAAACTTATCGAATGACGATGACTTTTCAAATGGCGGAGATAATATTTGTCACGAAATCGTAGATTTATATAAACAAGCAATAAATAATTATTGTAGCGCTGACGAACAGATAAATGTAGTAAATATCACAAATTTATACATTCAAACAATTCGAGAAAGCTCAGAAATTTCTGAAGAAGAAAAAGAGAACTTGTATATCGCACTTTCTGTCGGTGCGTATAGCTACCAATATTGGAATAAATAATAAATAATTTTATTCTGTTCAATGCGATATTTATAATGTATCGCATTGAACAGAATAATTTTGACACTCTGTATTACAACCTCTTAACAATATTTCGAATCTGAATTTTGAGTAGTAAATATCCTTTTCTATTATATTGCAAATTCATCGAATTATGAAAAAAAACGTACTGATTCCTTATTTTTTATTGATTTTGTTCTTTTCTTCATGCTCTAGCAATGAAGATCCAAAAATATCTGTAATTAGGATAGAAGTTGAAAAACCTTCATTTACCATTCAACGACTAAAAAGCATTAATGATAGTATTCAATTTAATAATTTCCATTCCCGTGGCCGCCGCAATAATCTAAACAATCTAGTATTTAGTGATGCACAAGGGGCATTAAAATATGGTAAACTAGGAGCCTGGATTGGAGGTATATCCCAAACTCCTCAAGGAGTTTTAATAGGAGCGCTAATCGGAGGAACAATCGGAGGTGCTGCATATTCATACAGAGCCTATCTAGAGACTCAACCCGAAAACGGAAATATTTTACCTCCAACTATGATAGAAATTACAACAGCGTATTGTAGTAATGAAGTTCTGAATAACCAAAACTTCATTACTATTTTAGACTTAGCAGATAATGAAATCGAATATATCGGCGAATATCATAATCGTACGCTTGACTATTTAATTAGGAATGAGGGCAATGGAGTTTGTGCTCCACAGAGTGATGAGCTGGGGTATCCGGAAGATGGTCCCATTCGTGCTGAAGACTATGTAAAAATTTCAATATTTGAAGAAAGTATTCTTTATTCCGATGATTATTTCAATGAATTTAACAGTGACATGGAAAATTTTTCATTGAACGACAATATGACATATGGCGAATACAGCCCATGTGATGATATCATGGATACATATATAGAAGCTATAGGTAACTACGGTAGTGCAAATGAAATTTCTGATGTAATAAATGTAACTAACCTATATATACAAGTAATACGTGAAAGTACAGAAATTACGGAATCAGACAAAAACAACTTATATATAGCATTTTCTGTGGCTGTATATAGCTATAAATATTGGACTAAATAAAAATTAACAGCTCGTTTTTTCATATATAGAAAAAAACAAGCTGTTAATTTTCCTGGTTTCTCAAAATGATATAACTTTATCTGCTCACTCATACAATACTTGATATGAACAGTTTCATTTATCATTTTTTTGCAAAAAATACCACTCTTGAAAACGTACTTATTTTTACTGATTTATTGAGTACGATAGCAATGGCTTACTCAAATATGCCAGAGGATATAATTCTAATAATATGTGGCATTTTATTGTTCGGCACAATGATAATGTCATTAAAAGCTAATAATTGGGCGATAATGTCTATGTTTGAACATGATTCTTTTTATTATCAAACCCTAAGCTTTTATGGGCTTATCGCTTTTTTTATGGTTACAAGCGGTGAACCTCTTTTGCGACGACTAGCAGGTGATATTTCGCTTGTCATTCTGATCCTGGTAATTATCGGATATGTTATTTATAATAATTATAAGTTCTATAAGGAACGGGAAAATACCGAAGTGCTTGCCAAAGAACTCAACGAGATGCTAACGAAAAAAACGAATCGGACCAAAAAGTAATCAGCGATATTTTTAAGCGCCAGTTTGAAGCGGTTGACCGTTTTGCTGCATTGCGTTATGAGTATGCGACAATAAGCGTCTCAATGATGCCTACAGAAAAGAGATTGAACACATGTTGAGAGATATGGAACCGGATTCGGAAGAGATTGAACAACTTAAACGCTATGTTAACGAACACCGCGACAATATAATTAAACGTTTTAAGGCTGAGTTTCCGGGACTGCAACCATACTACTACACTCTGTTTTTATATGCCTCGCTCGGATTGTCGGCGCGCTCCATGAGCGTTTTGTTCAACATCAGCGTTGAGACAATCTACAACCGAAAGAGCCGCTTGAAATCGAAAATTTCAAACGACTCCGGACGTGGCAGAAATGAATATCTAACAGTTTTGAATGCAGCATAGCGTCGCATAATTATATTAGGCGATTTGTAACAGTTGAACATCCGAAATACCATTAATTGCAAATTCATACAAAACAGGATATGAACCGTATCGTTTACAATTTTTTTGCAAATAATTCTACACTTGAAAACATCTTTGTATTTATCAATTTATTGTGTATTACAGCACTGGCATACTTAAATTTACCACTAGCTACAATTTTAGCCATATATGGAATTATTTTGCTTGGCACTGTAATAATAAACTTAAAAGTGAATGATTGGTCAATAACCTGCTTCTCTGAGCCTAGTTCTTTTTGTTACGCTATAATGAGCTTTTACTGGCTTTTCGCTTTATTTATGCTAACAAGTGACTTTCCATTAATAAGACGGCTTGCAGGTGATATCTCGCTCGTCATTCTGATTTTGGCTATTATTGGATATTTCACTTTTAAAAACTATAAGTTCAGTAGGGAACGGGAAAATGCTGAAGTGCTTGCCAAGGAACTCAATGAGATGATACAGGGAAAAAGTGAATCGGATCGAAAGGTTATCAGCGATATTTTTCAGCGTCAGTTTGAAACTGTCGACCGCTTTGCTGAATTGCGATATGAATATGACGACAATAAGCGGCTCTCAGCTGTATACAAAAAAGAGATTGAACGCATGTTGAGAGATATGGAGCCCGATTCGGAAGAGATTGAAAGACTTAAGAACTATGTAAACGAGCACCGTGACAACATAATCAAGCGTTTTGAAACTGAGTTCCCGGGACTACAATCATATTATTATACGATGTTTTTGTATGCCTCGCTCGGATTGTCGGCACGCTCAATGAGCGTGCTGTTTAACATCAGCGTTGAGACAATCTACAACCGCAAAAGCCGCCTGAAATCGAAAATTTCAGCCGACCCAAACCGTGACAGCAATGAATTTCTCACAGTTTTGAACGCAGCCTAGTTCCGGTTGAAAGGCCTCATCTCACAACAATCTATCGGCTACGGCAAGAACCTGACTGACAATATCGTCCATGTCGTAGTACTTGTACTCAGCCAAACGGCCACCGAAAATCACATTCGGTTCCTTGTCGGCCAATGCACGATAGCTGGCGTAAATGGAGTTGTTGCGCTCATCGTTGACGGGATAATACGGTTCCATACCGTCGTGCCATTCGGTTGAGTACTCGCGTGATATAACAGTACGGGGATTCTCATATACCTCTGCACCGAAGCTCTCGAAATGTTTATGCTCGATAATACGTGTCCATGCCACTGACCGTTCCGTGTAGTTTACAACGGCGTTTCCTTGATAGTTGGGACAATCGAGTGTTTCGGTTTCGAACCGTACCGTTCGGTAGTCAAGCGTACCGAAACGATAGTTGAAATATTCGTCGATTTTGCCGGTAAACACTATTTTGGAAGCTACCTGCTCCCATTTGGTTCTGTCGGCAAAGAAATCTGTGGCAGTGAGGCATTCTATGCCTTCAAGGAGCCGGTTTATAAGGGCATTATAGCCCGTTTGGCCTTTTTCGGAGGGGATACCCTGATAAAGATCGTTAAAGTAATTGTTGTCGTACACCATACGAACGGGCAACCGCTTGATAATGAACGCAGGCAGGCGGTCGCAAGGCCGTCCCCACTGCTTTTCGGTGTATCCCTTTATGAGCTTTTCAAAAATGTCGTGTCCAACCAACGTTAGTGCCTGCTCCTCGAGGTTTTGAGGTTGGCGTCCGCCCAACTTCGCTACTGCCTCGGCGCGCTGCTGGTTTATGCGCTCTGTTGCCTGCGCAGGCGTTATAACGTCGGGCCACATTTGATGGTATGTATTCATATTGAACGGCAGGTTGTACAACTCATTACCGTATATCGCTACGGGCGAGTTGGTGTAGCGGTTGAAGCTGACTAGTGAGTTTACAAAGTCCCATACACGGCGGTCGGACGTGTGGAATATGTGTGCACCATATTTATGAACGCTGATGCCGGCAATGTTCTCGCAATAGATGTTGCCGCCGAGATGGTCACGCTTTTCAATAACAAGACATTTGTATCCTTTCTTCGCAGCCAAATGCGCAAATGTGGCACCATATAGGCCAGAGCCAACAATAAGGAAGTCGTATTTCATTTTAGAATGTGTCGTCCCAAGGGGTGATTACGCCCGAAGAGCGTGTTGCGGGAATGTTGATGATACGTTGGTTGTCCGAACCTCGGAAGCGAAGTGATATGTCGCGACGGCTTTCTATAAACGGGCCGTCGACAAGCACATCGATTTGGTTGAGAAGAGGTTGCAGATGAGGCATTCCGACCAACTGCTCGTAGGTGAATCCGGTAAAACACCATAATGTTTTACCGGATTTCTTTATTAGTTCTGCCAGGCGGGTTAATGCGGCCGTATTGCTCTGTAACATAGGATCGCCGCCCGTGAATGTGACATTAAAAGTGGCCTCGTCGACGAGCGCCATGAGTTTTTCAAACTCTATATCGCGGCCGGCATCGAAAGGCCACGACTGTGGGTTATGACACCCCGGACACTGGTGGCTGCACCCTGCGAAATATATGGCAGTTCGCAGCCCGGGACCGTCGACGGTTGTTCCCTCTATGATGTCGATTACGCGAAGCTGTTCCACTTATTTATGCACTATTCGGTCGTTGAGTTCGGCCAGTTTGCCAGAGTTCCAGCGATCAGTTGTACCAACGAGATAACCAGTTATTCGCTGCAGGCGGTCGATATGTTTGCTGCCGCATTTGGGACATTCCTTAAGGTCGGCCTGAGCGTCTTCGTAGCCACACTGCATACAGCGGTTACGGTTATGGTTGACGGACCCGTAGCCGATGTTGAACTTATCCATGAGGTCAACAATATCGCTGATAGCCTTTGGATTGTGGGTGGCATCGCCGTCAATTTCCACATAGAATATGTGCCCGCCGCGTGTCAGTTCATGATAAGGAGCCTCAATTTTGGCTTTATGGAGCGGCGAGCAATGGTACCAAACGGGAACGTGGTTTGAGTTGGTATAGTAGTCTTTGTCGGTCACTCCTTTGATTACGCCGAATGTCTTGCGGTCGACCTTGGTAAATTTGCCCGACAGACCTTCGGCTGGTGTGGCCAGCACGGAAAAATTATGCTGATAACGTTCGGAGAACTCGTTAATGCGGCTTCGCATGTGGCCTACAATACGCAGCCCGAGAGCCTGGGCTTTTTCGTCCTCACCGTGATGATGTCCCGTCAGTGCGGTAAGACATTCGGCAAGTCCGATGAAGCCAATACCCAGTGTTCCTTGATTTATAACCGATTCGATGGTGTCGTTCGAGCCAAGGTTCTCGCTTCCAGTCCACAGGCGCGACATCAGCAAAGGGAACTGCTTTGTAAGGGCTGTCTTCTGAAAGTTATATCGGTCGCACAGCTGGCGGGCGGTTATTTCAAGAATTTCATCGAGTTTCTGGAAGAAACGTGCAATGCGTTCCTCCTCGTCAACTATGCTCATGCATTCAATAGCGATTCTCACAATGTTTATCGTACTGAACGACAGGTTACCGCGGCCGATTGAAGTTTTTTCGCCGTAGCGGTTTTCGAACACACGTGTGCGGCAACCCATTGTTGCCACCTCATATTTGTAGCGTTCGGGATCGTCGGGAGTCCATTTCTCGTGGAAGTTGTAGGTTGCGTCAAGGTTTACGAAGTTGGGGAAGAAACGGCGCGCTGTCACCTTACAAGCCAATTGATACAAGTCGTAGTTGCGGTCGGTTGGCAGATAGCTTACGCCGCGTTTTTTCTTCCAGATCTGTATAGGGAATATGGCCGTTGCGCCATTACCAACACCTTCGTAGGTCGATTTAAGTAGCTCGCGGATAATGCAGCGACCTTCGGCCGAGGTGTCAGTGCCGTAGTTAATTGAGCTGAACACCACCTGGTTGCCACCACGGCTGTGGATTGTATTCATATTGTGGATGAACGCCTCCATGGCTTGATGTACGCGGCTGACTGTGCGGTTTATGGCGTGCTGTTTCGCGCGAGCCTTACCTTCAAGTCCGTCGAGCGGACGGTTTATGAAGTCGTCGATTTCAGCATTGTATAAATCGGAGTAGTCTTCGCCACTGAACGATTCGGCAACTTTCACTTCCTCGATGTACGACGAGCGCACAAACGGAGCCAGATAGAAATCGAATGCCGGAATAGCCTGTCCGCCATGCATCTCGTTCTGAGCCGTTTCGAGCGATATACATCCGATTATCGATGCTGTTTCAATTCGCTTTGCCGGACGCGACTCGCCGTGGCCTGCTGTGAACCCATATTTAAGAATACGGTCGAGCGGATGCTGCACACAGGTCAAACTTTTTGTCGGATAATAGTCCTTGTCGTGAATGTGGAGGTAGCCGTTGCGAACAGCCTCGCGCGCCTCGTGCGACAGCAGATAGTCGTCAACGAATGGTTTCGTGGTCTCCGAGGCAAACTTCATCATCATGCCGGCCGGAGAGTCGGTGTTCATGTTCGCGTTTTCGCGGGTGATATCGTTGTTCTTGGCCTCGATTATTTCGAGGAACATGTCGCGCGTTTTTGCCCGGCGGGCAATACTGCGTTGGTCGCGGTAAGCGATGTAGCGTTTGGCCACCTCCTTTCGTGGGCTTTTCATCAGTTCAAGTTCCACACGATCCTGTATCTCCTCAACAGTCATGCGTTCCTTGCCGCTCATTGTGATGCGGTCAGTGATTTTGTGAATAAGACTTTCGTCTTCGCCCATCTCCGTCTGGAGCATGGCTTTTCGAATGGCGGCTTTTATTTTTTCGTCGTTGTAGCCCACGACGCGGCCGTCACGCTTTACTACTATTTGTATCATCAGTGTTTGGGGGTTGTTTGTTCTGTAACTTTCGTTGGCACAAATCTACTTATATTCGCCAAAACAAACAACAAATCCATAATAAAAGTTATCGACAAATTTACTTTTGGAAAACTTTTATCATATATCATTTAGCACTTCACACTGATTTTACGCTAGTTACATTTTGATTTTGGAAAACTTTATAAAATATACACTTTCTAGAATTTTTTCAATTTCAAAACCGCCGTAGCGGAGCGGAGCGTCATTTTGCCGGAATGAAGTTTAACGTCGAACCGTTCGGTTGTGCCGGGTATAGCCCAAGGCAACAAATCACCATCCTTTGCCATAGGGAAAGTGACCGAAAGCACATGATTCTTATATTCGAGAACTCCGGTTTGGGTACCCCGGCCTACTCCGGTCAGCTGAATAACGTCGCGATAAATGCAATAATATATCTGGTCGGGCTTGGTCACCTCTCCAGTCGCAACATTTTCGATTGACATAACTTGCCACATATTGTCGAGCTCGCCATTCAGAGGGCTCTTCTCACAGCTGCCGAGCGACACACAAAGCAGCAAAACTACATTCAGAAAAATTATATTCAGTAATTTCATAGTATTCCACTCTTTTTAATTGTTAACATTGCGCCAAAACTACGGCCAAGCATACCTCCTGCATCAGCGCCGAGGCTGAGTGTAGTAGAGAAGCCTTTTATTTTCTGGGGCGAATATGTAAGCTCTAAAAGCGCATTGTAGTTGGTGGTAACATACTTAAGTGGTTGGCCGTATGTTCCCCAGTTGCGGGTGTAAGAAAGCAACACTCTGTATCCGAGCTGCGACAGCGGTTGTCCCATAAAACCAAGGTGATGACCTATGAGGCGGTTTGTCCGGAATATTATTTCGCCATTGGCATTATATATCGGAGAAATTGCCAACGGATTACCGATACCCATGCCCCAGTGCTGCCATCCGGTGTAAATACTGTGGTTGTAGTAATTGTCGCGACCACTTATCTGATGTGGAATCTGTGCGGTTTTGTCCCAATAAACCGAGCCGGATTGGAATTTCGAATAAATGAATTCATAAACCAGCGCGCTGACAAACCGGTTTTTCGGAAATGAAACCTCTGCCCCCCATAGGCCGTCGCGCCACGGGAACTGAAAGAACATCATCGAATGATCTTCAAAATAGTGCTGATAATAGGCCTTCAAGTGCCAATCGGGCGTCGGGGCGTAGTTTACAGCAAGATTCCATGTTCCTACGTGATTGCCATAAACATTTGTTTGTTCACCCTTAGGTGTATTGGAGCCTCCCCCTTGGGCAAATACCACGCGAAGAATATCTTTAAACGAAGTAGGCATCTTTGTCACCTTGCCGTTAACTATTGAACGGCCGCCAAACTGAGCCGCCATTTGTAACCCGGCTTCAACATTCCAAGGTTTTTCAGGTCGGCCAATACGGAACATCAGCGATTTGCTATGATAAAGAGCATGCTCCGTTCGCTTCGAACCATTCTCGGCAAAATGGCGCTGCCATTTGTCGTCGGTGAACATACCGAAAGCAATGTCGAGCTTCACCGCCAGCCAGTCATTTGTCCAAGGAATGTATGTGTAGTCAGGTATGCCGATTTTTATCTGGGGTATAGGGCGTGCATTGCCACTGAACAGCACGTCGCCACTCGATAATTTCGGGTTGGCAAACACCCCATAGGTTTCTTTCGAGCCAACCAGCAGGCCAAGCGAACGATAGCGCGCCTCGAAATAGAGTTGCTGAATGACAAACGACGATGAATAATTCCAGCAACCGGCCAGATCGACACCTGCCGCCCAACGGAAACGACGATTGGTGGAATCCATAGTCCGAAACACTCCGGCACGGACATAACCTGAATTCTTTTCAATCGACGACAAACCTTGACGGTTGTTAACAAGCCAAAACGGTGTGTGCTCTCCTGTGCTGAACGAAGCTTGAGTCTCGGCCGAATAACTTATATTATCAATAGCAGCAACCGGCGTGGCTACTGACGACAACATTCCAATTACTACAAGCGAGATAATACGATTGATGCGTGTCATACTGTTTTAAGCGACAGAATTGTGATGCTACTATCGCGGCTACAAATGTAATGCAATTTTGTTAAATGTAGAATCGCCTTGTAATAAAAATCAAATTCCGTCACGCTCCATGATAGCGAGCATAGTTGGAGTAAGATGCTCAGCCACGGATTGATATGGCACTCTCACATCGATACTACCTTCCGAAAACGTAGCTATATCGTAAGGATTATAGTGGAACACAATGTCATAGCCGTGAATGTAGAAGTTCGGCGACACATAAATCTGGTCCGTAAAAATTCCGCTATCGTTAAGCTCGACGAGTGATGTCACACCGTACTGCGTCATCAGCTGATCCTTTATCGCCTTTAGCAAAGCCTCTTCCGAACCGGGACGAAAAGCTGTTGGTATGTCAAGAATTTTGTCGAGTTTGAAAACATAGGTCAGGTAGCGCGACAGCGCAATTCCATGAGCACCACCGTCATACATACTTGTCATCACCTGATAAACTATAAATTGAGGGCTAAACGAAACGGCCGAGGCTATCACCGTTTTATACAGTACCATACAATTTTTATTATAAGGTATCGAGTCGACAGGCTCCATCGTATAAAGTTCCTCACCTTGCGGGTGATTAAGAGCATTAATTATGGCATTGTCGATAGGCACCGATGCTGTTCCGAAAGCCATTGTCTGAAGCGAATCCTGAAGGTTCTTCAAACTGTAATTGTCCAACTTCACAGGCCACTGTATCGCAACAGTTGAGACACTATAAATAGGAATCGAATCGTCGAACAGCGCGTCGACACCCTTGCACAGATAATTGCGCTGAGCCGTTTTCACAACTTGAGTTATCTCAAAATTATTTACTACGTCAGCCGACAATCCCTCGGAAGCAGTTTGGTTAGAATCTTTTTCAGAGCATGCAACAAGAAGGGCAGCAGCCATACAGGTCAAAAAAAATCGAATGGGGTTATATCTAGCAAGTAAATTATACATAATTATTCGTAAATTTGAGTTTTATATTAGTATAACATTTATTTAGACGCGTTTGCTCAAACAATCTAAAATTTAACTATCCTGAAATAATATATTGAAATAGAGAAAACACCAGCAACTGTAACTATTTTGTAACAAAGCAACATTTTAAGATTGGGATATAATATATGTGTACAAAGGGCGCATACAGGCGAATTTAAGTGCAAAAAGGAGAAAATTGCACACAAAAAGACCAAATGTGCAATCAAAATTTTCATTAATTGAAGAAAAATGACTTACTTTGCATCGCGAATTTTGAAAATCATTAATTAATCAAAAATTTCATAACTATGTCAGAAATTGCATCTCGAGTTAAGGCTATCATCGCCGATAAACTCAATGTTGACGAAAACGAAGTAACAGAAACAGCAGAATTCACAAAAGATCTTGGTGCAGACAGCCTTGACACTGTAGAGCTGATTATGGAATTCGAAAAGGAATTTGGCATCAACATTCCCGACGACAAAGCCGAAGGCATTACAACCGTAAAAGACGCAATCGACTACATCGAGGCAGCAAAAGCCTAAAAAATAAGATACGCGGCTTAACAAGCCGCGAATCTTTTAAATAGGGGAATTCTCCCCTTTAAATGATTAACCTGAACCTACATTAATGGAACTAAAGAGAGTTGTAGTAACCGGATTGGGAGCCATCACACCACTGGGCAATGACGTTGACACAACATGGAACGCCGCCCTGGAGGGAGTGAGCGGAGCTGCACCAATCACCCATTTCGACGCTTCGAAATTTAAGACACAGTTTGCCTGTGAGGTGAAAGGATTCGATGTAAACGAACATATCGACCGTAAGAAAGCCCGTCAGCTCGACTTATACGCTCAGTACGCGTTGGTAGCTGCCCGTCAGGCCGTTGCCGATTCAAAATTGGACTCGGAAGATATCAACAAGAATCGTGTAGGTGTAATCATCGCTGCAGGCATCGGCGGTCTTCACACATTTGAAGAAGAAGCCGGCTACTATGCAATGAACAAAGAAAATGGGCCTAAATACAACCCATTCTTCATTCCAAAAATGATTGCCGACATCGCTTCGGGTCATGTTTCAATGGAGTATGGCTTCCACGGCCCCAACTTCGGCGTTGTATCAGCCTGTGCTTCATCAACAAACGCCATCATCGACGCATTCAACTTGATTCGTCTGGGCAAAGCCGACGCAATCGTTACCGGTGGCGCCGAAGCCGCAATTTACCCTGCCGGTGTTGGAGGTTTCAATTCAATGCATGCCCTGTCGACACGCAACGATTCGCCGGAAACAGCTTCACGCCCCTTCAGCAAAAGCCGCGACGGCTTTGTTATGGGCGAAGGTTCGGCCGTACTAGTTCTCGAAGAACTGGAACACGCTAAAGCCCGCGGAGCAAAAATCTACGCTGAAGTTGTTGGTGGAGGCTTGTCGGCCGACGCATATCACCTTACAGCCACTCATCCCGAAGGATTAGGCGCCACATTGGTTATGCAGAACGCCCTTGAGGATGCCGGCATGAAACCCGAGGAGATTGACTACATCAACGTTCATGGAACATCCACTCCCGTTGGTGACATTTCTGAAGTAAAAGCCATTAAGAATGTGTTTGGCAACCACGCTTACGACCTCAACATCAGCTCAACAAAATCCATGACCGGCCACCTGCTCGGCGCAACCGGTGCATTGGAAGCCATGTTCTGCGTTAAAGCCGTACAAAACGACATCGTTCCCCCGACAATCAACCACGATCCGGAGGACAAAGACGAAGAAATCGACTACAATCTGAACTTCACCTTCGACAAGGCTCAGAAACGCACAGTTAACGCTGCACTATCGAACACATTCGGTTTCGGCGGACACAACGCTACAGTGATTGTTAAAAAGTTTGCCGAATAAGCATGTAGGGCTTTTTAGCATTCCTTACCGACAAAACTCAAGCGCATCGGCAATTCCGATGCGCTTGTTTGTTTATCAGCTTCTATCCAACAATATGACGACTAATAACGAAGAAAAACTGGAACGGCTCTGGAACGCCAACTACCTGAAGGCAATGGCCGGCAACTTCATGCTGTTCTTCTCCTTTTATCTGCTAACACCGCTGCTGCCCATATATCTTGACGAGCAATTTGCCGCCGATAAAGACACTATAGGTATCGTTCTGTCGGGCTACGTCCTCGCCGCCCTTATTGTCAGACCGTTCAGCGGATTCATCGTCGACACCTTCAACCGCAAAAAGGTGCTGATGATTTGCTTTTTCTTCTTTTTCATCATTTTTGCAGGATACGTCGGTGCAGGTACGTTGCTGATGTTCGCCATTGTCAGAACTATTCATGGTTTACCTTTCGGCGCGGTAACGGTTGCCAACAGCACAGTTGCCATTGATGTACTTCCCTCGTCGCGACGCAACGAAGGCATCGGCTACTACGGATTAAGCAACAACCTTGCAATGGCGATATCGCCAACCGTCGGCATCGCAGTTTATCACGCTTCGGGCAGCTTCACACTGTTGTTCTGGATAGCTCTTGTGCTCGCCCTCGCCGGATTCCTATTTGTCAGCACAATCAAGATGACCCCGCGCGAAAAGGCGAACGGCAAACAGCCGATGAGCCTCGACCATTTTTTTCTAACCCGTGCCTGGCTTATGGCAATCAACATAATGTTTTTTGGCTTGTGTTGGGGTGTGATGTCGAACTACGTAGCCTTATACGGCAAACAGCAACTTGGAATAACCGACGGTACCGGACTTTTCTTCGCTCTATTATCGCTGGGATTGTTCGCCGCTCGCTTGCACGGCGGACGAGAACTCAGGAAAGGTAATATAGTGCAGAGCTGCGCAATGGGCACACTGATATCACTGCTGGGCTACGTCCTGTTTGCCGCCGTCAACACGCCATGGGCATTCTACTCATCGGCCTTATGCATTGGACTTGGCAACGGCCACATGTACCCGGCTTTCCTAAACATGTTTGTTAAAGTGGCGCGGCACGACCAACGCGGCACAGCCAATTCCTCAATACTCACGTCGTGGGATATCGGCATGGGGCTGGGCATTCTTCTTGGCGGCGTACTGTCGGAATTCGTCGGCTTCGGCTTCACATTTTGGACAACGGCTTTCATGCAACTCGTTGGAACGATGTTGTTTCTTCTATTCACCAAACACTTCTTCCTCAATCGGCAACTTGCCGACAATTAAGTTAGACACACTTTAAAGTACCGAACGCAAACAATGGGCACAAACAAAATGCGCGAACAAACATTCCGTTTCAAGCAGTTCGTCGTAGAAAATTCGCTAGCTGCTATGAAAATAGGCACCGACGGTGTGTTGCTAGGCGCATGGGCCGACGGACAGAATTGCAACCGCGCGCTCGATGTAGGCACAGGCTGCGGACTGATTACCCTGATGTTAGCCCAGCGTTACCCGAGGATGGAAATTACGGCTATCGACATAGTGACCGATGCCGTTAAGGAAGCACGCAGCAACTTCAGTGCATCGCCTTGGTGCAACAGACTCGAAGCCAAGCAAGCCGACTTCAACACATTCCACGAGAGCGGTTACGACCTGGTTGTCAGCAACCCGCCCTTCTTCTCCACCACGCTGCGGTCTCCCGACAAAAGCCGCGAGGCTGCACGCCATGGCGTGAACCTCACGCCGGCCGACATCATTGTCCGCTGCGCCCGCGAACTGCTCAGCCCCATGGGCCGCCTATGCATGATCACTCCCGCCGACATGCGCAACGACCTGGAGTTCTGCATCGCTCTAGAGGGTATGCACGTAAGCCAACGCGTCGATGTAATAACAAAAACCGGCGCTCCGTCCCGTAGAATCCTGTGGGAAATACGCCGAGGCGGCGGCACAACCTCAGCCACTACACTCCTTATCAACTCCGATCAATACCGCGAGCTCACCGCCCCGTTCTACCTACACTGACCGTTTTTGCAATTTCCTTTCCCATTTTGCATTCCCATTATTTTGCAAAATCGAGCCTATTACCTATTTTTGTGATACTATGAATGTAAAACTACCAATCGATTATCATATACCGAAAGCGCTGTCCGTTCTTATCGCACTACTGTTTTCAACATTTCCGATCCATGGACAAAACCTGAAAGTCGACGAGTTCAGACAGGCCATGGAACCAATGACTGTGCCTATGCAACGCTTGGATGCGAACAATTCAATATGCGCGCTCGTAAAAGTGCTTCTGCCAATCGACGGCGTAGGCTTCGAAGGGAATGTTGTAGGCGCTGCCGATTTCAAAATAAACGAGTACTGGGTGTATCTCACCCCCGGCACAAAGATGCTGAATATAAAAGCACCGGGGCATTACCCTCTGTTGGTGAATTTTGCCAATCTAGGGTATAACGGGCTCGAATCGAAAGCAATCTATTATCTGAAGGTTGTTTCAGAGGGCACAGTCGCAGCCCCCGCTAAACCTGCCGTAACGGCAAACTATTTAATAATGACCATTACGCCCCGCAACGCCCTAGTGAAAATCGACGGACAACTGCGTGAAACGGTTGATGGCACAGTAACAGCCTTGTTAAAACCTGGCCGGCACACATATAGCGCTGAAGCGCCGGGCTATACCTCCGACAGCGGCAGTTTCAATATAACCGTTACCGACAAAACCCAGCTTTCCATAGCGCTGAAATCGGAGAGAGCTACCCTCCACATCGTATCCGACCCCGACGTTGCCATATTCATCGACGGAGTCCAGAAAACGTCCGGTTCATGGCAAGGCGAAATGGCACCGGGCCTATATAATATTGAGCTGCGAAAACCGGGATGCAAGCCTTACACAGAAACTATTGAGATGGGAACCGACAACATCGAAATTGCTTTCAACGAATTCACCCAAGTGTATGGCACACTCTCAGTCGACTATCGTCCGGTTGGAGCACAAATTTATTTAGACAACAAAAAAATTGGCGAGACACCACAGATTTTCAACAATATACCCATTGGCAACCACATCGTCAGGATTGAACATCCCAACTATGCAACTATAACCACCCAAGTCACAATCAACGAGTATACGCCACAAAATCTGTCGGGCACACTCAATCAGGCTTCCGACGAAAAAACATTTGAAGCAGTAGAAGAGCCGCCACAATTTCCGGGAGGAGACGCCGCACTGATGAAATTTATAAGTCAAAACCTTCGTTACCCTCCTTATGCAGCGGAAAACAATATTCAAGGTAGAGTTATAGTCCGTTTTGTAGTAACAAAAACGGGAGAAATAGGTGAGGTAAAAATTGGACGAGGAAAAGACCCCTCGCTCGATCAAGAGGCTATGCGCGTAGTGCGACAGCTTCCCCGTTTCATTCCTGCCAAGCAAAATGGGACTCCTGTTAACGTTTGGTTCAATCTGCCTATTACTTTCAAACTTCAAGGCGCTGATGAACAAAAATCTAAAACCCTTAAGCCGGAAGATTTAGTAAGACAACGTCGTAAAACAAATCGCTAATTTTACAATTTGTCCAAAGCCCGTAAGCAATAACTTTTTACCTATTTTAAGAGGTTTTGTGCTGCAAATTTCTGCCAGTTCATTATATTTGCAATATGAAAAGGATATCCCATATAATTTCAATAGCAATATTTTCAGCCGTTGCCTTTTGCAACACAATACTTGCCGAAGAAACTGCCGACAGCTCAGCTGTAAAAATGCCGGAAACGCCATTTGAGTACCCCATGGCTCCCGACTCGCTTTCCACCCTGCAGGCTCGAACATCGTACGTGATGCTCCGGTTCTGGGACAAGGCCGACATGAAGAAGATCATGGCCGACACCGCCCTGTTTAACAAAGCATTCCACGATTTCACAACATTTGTACCCTACTCCCACCCCGACAGCATAAAGAAATCAATATCGAACCTTGTTGCCAAACTGGGCGACAAACCTGAGAATCTGCTACAAATGGCTCGTCGCGCCGAAGCTGAACTCTATGGTCCCGAAGCCGAATTCTGGAGCGAGACAACCTATATCATGTTCCTGCGTCCTGTGTTGAACAACAAAAAAGTAAAAAACAAGGACAAGGAATACTATCTGGCACAAATAACAAAGCTAAATTCCTCGCAGGTAGGCTCTTCATTTCCTACACTCACCTACCAGACCCGAAACGACGCCAAACACAGCATGTCGGACTTCAGCAGCAAGTTCAAATACGTACTTTTTCAACCGGCCGACTGCAGCGACTGCTCATTTACCCGACTGCGTCTGGAAGCCGACGGTGCTACATCAATGCTTTCCGAGGACGGACGTTTGAAAATTTTCATCATCGCCCCAGAAAAAACCGACGCAGCATGGCGCGAATCGATGAAGAACTATCCCTACACATGGGAAATAGGCTCATGCGAAGATGCGCCCGAGTTGGTTGACCTGCGCGTTATGCCCCGCATTTACGTTCTCGACGAAAACAACCGTATAATCGCACGCGATTTAACTATCGAACAATTACTTTCATTTTCGACCGCCATTTACAGTTCGCCAACTGAGACTGCCTCCGAACCGAACCCCGCACAATAAACGGTCGTTCAACCACAACCACTATTTAGTGAATAATCAATGAAACAATTTTTTGAAAATCTATTTCTGACATGCACCGGCTACACCTACACAAACATGGCCCGCCTATTCATACGCCTGTTTGTAGGAATAATGCTATTGCAATTCGGCATACGTCACCTTGTTCATTATCAGGATCTGGTAGCTACGTTTCCCAGCGTCATGTGCATGGGACATGAAGCCTCGATGATAGTCATGATTTTGATCGAACTAGGCTGTTCGCTTCTGATTATGGCAGGTTTTCTCACCCGTCTGGCCGTAATACCGCCGATTGTCGCAATGATCATAGCCGAGCATTACATCCTACACAACCTGTTGCCCGACACACTGATATATTCCATATCAAGCACCCAGCCCGGCTATCTGCCGCTGATGTTCATCGGAATTTATCTGTTCATACTCCTTGCCGGCCCTGGCAAAATATCACTCGATTATTTTATATCGCTATACATCATATCAACCCGAGGAAAAGATCAGTCGGAAACTGAGGAACTCGAAGAGGTATGATTCCTAACCCTCTTTAATACCATACAACAAGAGCTGTTAAAAACTAAATGAATAAATGAAGATAGCTGTTCTGATTTCAGGAGGCGTTGACAGCGCAGTGGTCGTGCACAGGCTCAAAGAGGCCGGTCACGACCTTCATCTGTTTTACATACGGATTGGAATGGAAGGCACCGACATCCACGGTGGCGACTGCGCCGCCGACGAGGATATTGAGATGTGCACTTTCATAGCCCGCAAATATGGATTACCGCTCGACATCGTTTCACTCCACAACGAATACTGGGAGCACGTCATGGAATATGCCCTGACAACTATCAAAAAGGGACTAACCCCAAACCCCGACATGATGTGCAACAAAATGATAAAATTCGGTTTTTTCGAACAACGCTGGGGCCACGAATTCGACCGCACCGCCACAGGCCATTACGCTTCGACCGACACCATTGGCGACCGTGTTTATCTGGCAACAGCTGTCGACCCCGTGAAAGATCAAACCGATTTTCTGGCTCAGATAACATACGACCAGCTGAAGCACCTCATGTTCCCCATTGGCGATATGCCAAAAGCAAAAGTGCGCGAAACGGCTATCAATGTAAAAATGCCCAACGCATTCCGCAAGGACTCGCAGGGTATTTGCTTTCTGGGCAAAATTAACTACAACGACTTCATAAAACGCCATCTAGGTGTACGCAAAGGCCCTATCGTCGAGTTGGAAACAGGGCGGAAGGTAGGCGAGCACAACGGATTCTGGTTCCACACCATAGGGCAGCGCAAAGGGCTTGGACTCAGCGGAGGACCATGGTATGTAGTGAAGAAAAACGTGCACGACAATGTTGTATATGTAAGTCAAGGCTACGGAACAGCACAACAGTATGGCCACACACTACATCTTGGCGAGATGCACTTCATTTCAGGCGACCCATGGGCTGACGGTTGCAGCCAACGCCGCATAACGTTCAAAAACCGGCACATGCCCGAATTTATACCCGCAACTATCACCAAGCTCGATGCCCCCGGCGAATACGTTGTAGAATCAGAATCGCCTGTTCAAGGAATCGCCCCCGGCCAGTTCGGTGTTATATATGATGAAAAATCCCATTTATGCTACGGCAGCGGGGTAATAACCGGCCAAAATGTAATTTTATAACCGACCATGGACGAAGAAAGAATCCGACTCAAAGTGCTTGGCCTGTCTTACAGCCAGGTTCATTCCGGAGCCTACGCGTTGATACTCTCGCAAGTAGGAGGCCCATACAAAATACCCGTGGTAATCGGCGCAGCCGAAGCCCAGTCGATTGCCATACGCATGGAGAAAATAATTCCACCGCGCCCAATGACCCACGACCTATTTGTCAGTTTTGCACATGCTTTCGGCGTGAAACTCAAGGAAGTGTTTATCTATAGGTTTGAAGACGGTATTTTCTCGTCGGAACTGACATTCACAGATGGCGAACGCACCGTTGTGCTCGACGCACGCACATCCGACGCCGTTTCCCTGGCTATGCGGACAAATGCCCCCATATTCACCACACGCGCCATATTGGATGTAGCCGGATTTCTCATGGATGATGCCGAAACTCCCGAATCGGACGACGACAACGAAAAACCGGTTATCGACGAGGATACAACCGGATTCAACCACGAACCGAAACTCGAGCAATACTCAATCGAAGAGCTGGAACGCACTCTGCAAAAGCTCATTCAAGCCGAAAATTACGAGGAAGCCGCCCGTGTGAGCGAAATTCTCAAACGAAAGAAAGAAGAATAACCAATTTTCAAAATTATCACATATGAACGCCATAAAATCGCGCCTCGCCATTCTCTGCTTCCTGCAATTTGCCGTGTGGGGCAGCTATTTAGTTTGTTTAGGACAGTATTTAAGCAAGGCCGGTTTAGGAGCCGACATATCGTTGTTCTATTCCGTACAAGGATTTGTTTCGATATTCATGCCGGCGGTAATGGGCATTATAGCCGACCGTTGGGTGCCTGCTCAACGTTTACTCGGCATTTGCCATCTGCTGGCCGCCGCATTCATGTTCGCAGCCTGGCAATATGCACAACAGCACACACTGTTGGAATTTGGCCCATTTTTCGGCCTGTACACACTTAGTGTCGCATTTTACATGCCTACAATAGCCCTGACCAACTCCGTTTCCTTCTCCGTACTCAAATCCAGCGGACTCGACACCGTAAAAGATTTCCCTCCAATACGAGTCCTCGGAACAGTTGGATTCATTGCCGCTATGTGGTTTGTCAACTGCGCCTATTATTTCGACGGCTCGTTCGGATTCACCGTAAGTGATGCTACTGAAGCAGCCGGCATGCGGTTTCAATACACATCAGCTCAACTCCTTGTTAGCGCCGTGCTCGGTTTGATGTTGGCGCTCTACACCATATCGCTACCAAACGTTCCCGTCAACAAATCGGCCGTCAAAACGACATGGACACAAACGCTAGGGCTCGACGCATTCAAACTGTTCCGCGACTCCCGTATGTTCATATTCTTCACCTTCTCGCTGCTTCTTGGTGTTGCACTGCAAATTACCAACGGCTACGCAACGCCGTTTATTTCCAGCTTCAAGGGAACAGCAGAATTCGCCAACACTTTCGGCGCCAACAACTCAACCCTGCTAACCTCTATCTCGCAGATTTCTGAAGCATTCTGCATACTCCTCATTCCCTTCTTCCTTCAGCGCTTCGGCATCAAAAAAGTTATGCTTATTGCCATGCTGGCGTGGGTGTTCCGCTTCGGACTGTTCGCCGTAGGCAATCCCGGCTCAGGCGTATGGTTGCTAATATTGTCAATGATCGTTTACGGCGTAGCTTTCGACTTCTTCAATGTTTCAGGAGCGCTGTTTGTCGAGCAGGAAACCCACAACTCGATAAAGGCATCTGCTCAGGGCTTGTTTATGCTTATGACCAATGGTTTAGGAGCGTCAATAGGTATGCTCATGGCCGGAGCCGTCGTAAATCATTTCATAACGGTCAGCGAACAGGGCTACATGGTTGGCAACTGGACCGCAACATGGACAATATTCGCCGTATATGCTGCATTAGTCGCCCTGATGTTCCAGATATTATTTAAATACAAACACAATCCCAATAAGGCATGATTCAGTATTTTGCACCTGATATTGCCCAAACGCTAACGCTACCCGACGAAGAAGCTCGACATTGTTTGCGTGTGCTCCGTACGCAAGCAGGCCAATGCATTCACGTAATCGACGGAAAAGGCCACCGCTACACATGCCGCGTGCTCAACACCGACCCCCGCAAAGCCGTCGTCGAAATCGTCAGCAAAGTTGATGTGCCACCCGTATGGGCTGCGCCATTAACAGTTGCCGTCGCACCCACAAAAAACATCGACCGAATCGAATGGTTGGTTGAGAAACTTACCGAAATGGGCATCGACCGTATTGTACCGCTACTTTGCCGACATTCCGAACGCAAAAACGTGAACACAGATCGGCTCGAACGCATAGCCATATCGGCAATGAAGCAATCGCTCAAAGCCACCCTCCCCATTATCGCGCCACTGACTACAATCGACGAATTTCTCACTACCTGCAAATCCGAGCAGAAATTTGTTGGTTACTGCGCCGACAACATCGAGAGGTGTTTACTCGCACGAGAACTAAGGCCAGGTTTATCAACCGCCCTTATGATCGGGCCCGAAGGCGACTTCTCTCCCGAGGAAATACAGCAAGCCTTCAACAGCGGATTTCAACCCATTAGCTTGGGTGAGGCTCGGCTGCGCACCGAAACCGCAGCCATGGCAGCAGCACAAACATTCCATGTAATCAATATGCTATAATTATGCTACAATATTTAAAATCCTCAACAACGGGCAACTTTTTTCTATTGGCAGGCCCCTGCGTTATCGAGGGAGAAGAAATGGCTCTCGATATAGCAGAATATATATGCGAAGTAACAAACCGCCTAAACATCCCGTATGTATTCAAAGGCTCTTACAAGAAAGCCAACCGTTCGCGCATCGATTCATTCACCGGCATCGGAAATGAAAAAGCGCTGAAAATATTGCGCAAGGTAAGGGAAACATTCAACATACCCGTCGTTACCGACATCCACACCGAACCGGAAGCGGAAATTGCTGCCGAATATGTCGATATACTTCAAATTCCAGCCTTTCTTTGCCGCCAAACCGACCTGCTCGTGGCCGCTGCCCGGACCGGCAAACTGGTCAACATCAAAAAAGGTCAGTTCCTATCGCCCGAAGCTATGGAACATGCCGTGAACAAAGTGCGCGACGCCGGTAATAACCAGGTGGCTATAACCGAACGAGGCACTACCTTCGGCTATCAGGACCTTATTGTCGACTACCGCGGCATACCAACGATGCGCAAATTCGGAGTGCCGGTTATTCTCGATGCCACCCACTCGCTTCAGCAACCAAACCAGACGTCGGGCGTCACTGGTGGCCGTCCCGACCTCATTGAAACAGTAGCCTCGGCCGGAATTGCAGTAGGCGCCGACGGGTTGTTCATCGAAACCCACCGCAACCCCGCCGTAGCCAAAAGTGACGGCGCAAACATGCTGCAACTGGAAAAGCTCCCGGCTCTGCTGCAGAAACTCACAGCTATACGTATGGCTGTTAATGGAACTGCCGAATAACAAATAATAAGCTGCAACACAAAAACTCAATCGGTCATTTCCCTTTTAAGCAAGAAATTCGTAACTTAGTAGAAATTTTACAGGAACTATTCAGAACATAATTGTATAACAATCTCAAACTAACCTTAATGAAAAAAACGATTATCGCACTTGCACTTGCAGCCGTAGCTATACTTCCGTCTGCGGCACAAAAGCGAGAGGGACTGGTTATGACCCCTCCGATGGGATGGAACAGCTGGAACAAATTCCACACCGACATTGACGAAGACAAAATTAAAGGTGTTGTCGACGCAATGATAGAACTCGGACTGCGCGACGCCGGCTACATATATGTCAACCTCGACGACGCATGGCACGGACAGCGCGACTCGCTCGGCTTCATCCAATGCGACCCCGTGCGCTTCCCCTCCGGAATGAAAGCCCTTGCCGACTACATCCACTCAAAAGGGATGAAATTCGGTGTATACAGCGATGCCGGCGAACAAACCTGCGCGCTCTACCCCGGCTCACGCGGTCACGAATATCAGGATGCCCTGCAATATGCCAAATGGGGTGTTGATTACTTGAAATACGACTGGTTTCGTCAGGATCTGGTTGGAGCCGAAGGTGCTTATCTGCTGATGCGCGACGCACTTTACTCAACCGGACGTCCAATCGTGTTCAGCATTTGCGAATGGGGCGAAAACAAAACTCGCAAATGGGCTCCGAGAACCGGCCACCTGTGGCGCACCGGTGGCGACATCGGCGTTTATTTCGCCGAATCCGACTGCCACGAGAAGCCTATCCTGTGGTGTATCGAAAACAACAACACCTACCGTGAATGTGCCGGCCCCAACGCTTGGAACGACCCCGACAACCTTGAAGTTGGTAACGGTATGACAGTGAATCAGGATCGCGCCCACTTCTCGATGTGGTGTATGATGGCAGCTCCGCTGATTCTCGGCAACGACGTGCGCAACATGACTCCTGAAGCGCTCGAAATAGTTAAAAACCGCGAGGCCATAGCAATCGACCAGGATTCACTCGGCATCCAGGGCCTGCGCTACAAAAATGAGAACGGACTGCAGTACTGGTTCAAACCGCTGATGAACGGCGACTGGGCTTTCTGCGTACTGAACACCAACAAAGTCCCTGCCGAAATCACACTCGACTGGAAAAAGGATTTCTGTTTCACCGACTCATTGAGCCGTCGTGCAACTGATTTCAAAAACATCACTTACGACATTCACAACGTATGGACAGGCAAAAAAGATGGCCGTACCGATAAGGCACGCACAATCACCGTTCCCGGCGAGGATGTTGTAATGTACCGACTAATCAGATAAATGATGACAAACGACCTCACCGCAGCAACGCGAAAATTTGTGGCTTCGCTGGGCAACGCCCGACAACGTCGCCTGAACAAAATGTTCACTGCCGAGGGGTCGAAGTGTGTTGCCGACACACTACCATACTTTAATTGCCGCATGCTTTTGGCCACTCACGCGTGGCTTGAAGAGCATGCGGCTCTTATTTCAAAACTGACCTATGTTTACAAGGCAACACGCGCCGACATGGATCGCATGTCGCAGCTGGCAACAGCTTCCGACGTGATTGCCGTTTATGACATACCCGACGCTCCTGACCCGGCCGACGCAACAAAAAATCTTGTGCTGGCGCTCGACCGCGTTCAAGATCCGGGAAATATGGGCACAATTATCCGTGTAGCCGACTGGTTCGGCATAAGGCAGATTGTTTGTTCGCCAGAAACAGCCGATGCCTACAATCCAAAGGTAATACAGGCTACAATGGGTGCAATTGCGCGCGTCAGACCTTTATACATTCCTTTAGCCGATTATTTCTCACTAAATCCGAAGGCCAACATCTACGGCACCTTTCTCGACGGCGAGAACATTTACACTTCAACACTGTCCGCTACAGGAATCATTGTAATGGGCAACGAGGGACGCGGAATATCGGATGAAGTGGCTCGTTTAGTCAACAAACGGTTGCTTATCCCCTCATATCCTGCCGGTTGCCAAACCAGCGAATCGCTTAATGTTGCAACTGCCACAGCAATTACCTTAAGCGAATTCCGTCGCCGAATTAACGTTTGATTAAGCGCACACACAAATAACTGCAATGGCAAAACAAACGAAAACAATATGGTATTGCACAAACTGCGGTGCCGACTCGCCCAAATGGCAAGGTCGTTGTCCGTCGTGCGGCGAATGGAACACACTGGTCGAGGAACGCATTGCAGCTACGTCGAAGGGCGGTCATCCGCACGGACTTCCCCAGTCACTCCCCACACCAATATCAAAAATACAGGCCGAAGGTGAGCAACGGATAAACATGCCCTCGCAAGAGCTGAACCGAGTTTTAGGCGGAGGGCTAGTAGCCGGGTCAATGGTGCTGATTGGCGGTGAGCCGGGCATCGGAAAATCAACGCTCGTTCTTCAGAATATACTGGCTATAAAAAGCCGCAGAATTTTATATTGCTCCGGTGAAGAAAGTGCCGCACAAATTAAAATGCGAGCCGACCGTATCGGACGGCTTAGCGACAATTGCCTTATCGTTTGCGAGACATCGCTCGAAAACATTCTCGAACACGTGCGCAACACAAAACCAGAGATAATAATAATCGACTCGATACAGACAATAGCGTCGGACGATATCGAATCGGCCGCCGGTTCGGTAAGTCAGGTACGCGAATGCGCCGCCAGGCTTCTTCACTGCGCAAAAACAACCAACACCCCCGTAATTCTCATTGGCCACATAAACAAAGAAGGTTCAATAGCTGGTCCAAAAGTACTGGAACATATTGTCGATGCAGTATTGCAGTTCGAAGGCGACCGTCACTATATGTATCGCATTCTGCGCTCTATAAAAAACCGTTTCGGAAGCACATCCGAACTGGGCATATACGAAATGGTGCAGCGCGGTTTGCGCGAGGTTACAAACCCATCGGAACTGTTGTTGGCACGCACGCCCGATCAACATCTATCAGGAACGGCTATCGGTGTCACACTCGAAGGTGTCCGCCCCCTGCTAATCGAAGCTCAGGCCCTTGTTTCATCAGCCGCTTACGGAACGCCACAACGCTCCGTCACCGGATTCGACGCCAAACGTATGAACATGCTTTTGGCTGTGCTCGAAAAACGCGTCGGCTTCAAATTGTTACAAAAAGACGTATTCCTCAACATAGCAGGCGGACTTAAGGTGAATGATCCGGCTCTCGATTTGGCTGTTATCTGCGCTATATTATCGTCGAATGTCGACATTGCCGTGCCTCAGGAAGTTTGCATGAGCGGCGAAGTTGGTTTATCGGGCGAAATCCGTCCCGTAACACGCATCGAACAGCGTGTACTAGAAGCCGAAAAGCTCGGTTTCGAAACAATTATCCTGCCTCAAGGAAACTTGAAAGGGTTCAACACATCAAAATTGAAAATCAAACTAGTGGAAGTTGCCAAAGTTGAAGAGGCGTTCCGCGCATTATTCTCATAATAACAATGAATAAAACAGTCCTTTTCGCAGCGCTTGCGGTCTCATGCATTGCCGCTCAAGCCAAAGTTGTCACCATCACCTCGCCCGACGGCAAAATTGTCGTGACCACAGCCGACAATGATGCCAAAATCACTTACAGCCTTAATTTAGGCGACTCCACCATTGTTGAACCATCGCAAATTGCAATGCATTTTGCCGGAAAGAATAACGCCACCAAGATAAAAAAGACCCAAAATCTAGGCAAAAAAGCCGAACATATCAAAGCACCCTTCTATCGTCAGGAAGCGTTCGACACTGAATATAACAGCCAAATAATATCGCTCGACAACGGAAACCAAATCGAATGGAGGGTATTCAACGACGGAGCCGCTTACCGGTTCGTCACTAACAGTAAAAACGCTACCGACACCGTTATAAACGAAACGGCTTCCTTCAATCTGCACGGGAATCCAACAACATACCTTCCCTACAGCACAAATTCCAAGAATCCGTTGGCAATGGCGTTCCAGAACTACTATACCGTTGCGCCTCTAAGCGAGGCAAAATCGCTACCTGCGTTTCTGCCCGTCACAGCCGACATGGGCAACGGCGTGAAAGTGACCTTGCTGGAATCCAACCTTGCTTCCTACCCCGGTATGTTTGTCACAGTCGACACCGTTGCATACTCCCTTAACGGCCTATTCGCACAGTATCCCTCCAAAACGGAGTGCAGCAAACGGCGTATGCAGATGCATGTCACCGAACGCAATCCATATATCGCCATTACAAAAGGGGCGCGCACATATCCATGGCGCATTATAGCCGTCACTACCGACGATCGCCAGATGCCAACGAACAATCTGGTTTACGCTCTTGCCGAGCCTTCGAAAATCGACGACACATCATGGATAAAACCAGGTAAAGTTGCCTGGGACTGGTGGAACGACTGGAACCTGACAAACGTTCCTTTCAAGGCAGGAATCAACACTGAAACGTATAAATATTATATCGACTTCGCTTCGGAAAATGGCATCGAATATGTTGTCCTCGACGAAGGGTGGTACAATCCCGGTTCGGGCGACATGCTGACAGTAATTCCAGAAATTGATCTGCCTGAACTTATCGCCTACGCAAAGAGCAAAAATGTAGGCATCGTGCTGTGGACTGTGTTCAATGTTCTCGACAACCAGCTTGAGGAAGCATGCAGCAAATACTCAGCAATGGGCGTTGCCGGATTCAAAGTTGATTTCCTCGACCGCGACGACCAAACTGCTGTTGAAATGACCGAACGCATAGCACAGGCAGCCGCCCGCCATAAACTTTTCCTCGACTATCACGGCATTTACAAGCCCGTAGGCCTTAACCGCACATACCCCAACCTGCTCAACTACGAAGGGGTTTTCGGATTGGAAGAAGTGAAATGGACTTCGCGCGACACCGATTTCCCTCTCTACGACGTTACATTCCCCTACATACGCATGATGTCGGGCCAATCCGACTACACTCCCGGCGCAATGCGCAACGCATCGAAAGCAAACTGGCGCGCAATCTACAGCCAGCCAATGAGCATGGGAACCAGAGCACACCAATTGTCATGCTACATAATACAGGATTCGCCATTCACTATGCTGTGCGACACGCCGTCGGCCTATCGCACACAACAGGATTGCGTCGACTTCATTACTTCATTGCCCGTAACTTTCTCGAAAACTGAGATTCTCGACGGTAAAATTGGCGAATACATAGTTACATCGCGCTACAACGACGGTAAATGGTATGTTGGCGGAGCAACAAACTGGGACAGCCGCGACTTAAACCTGAATTTCAACTTCCTGCCTGAAGAAAAACAATTTAAGGCTACGATGGTATGCGACGGAGCTAACGCCGACCGCAGCGCCGACGACCATGTTCACAAAACCTTGACTGTGAACTCCACAACAACCCTGCCTATTCACATGGCCAAGGGCGGAGGTTTTGTTATGATACTTGAAGAAAAAGGTAAATAAGAACCTAGATTACAACTCTGGCAAACGGAGCTGCATCAAGTGGGCATGTATATCCGCTTTGAAAGCGGAACATGCCCGCTATTGCTACCATAGCAGCATTGTCGGTTGTGAATGCTCGTTGCGGAATAAACGCTTTCAACCCACGTGATGCGCAATAGTCGGCAACGGCCTGGCGCACGCCGGAATTGGCCGATACCCCACCTCCGATAGCGATTGTTTTTACACCGGTGTGACGGGCTGCCTTATCAAGTTTATCAAGCAGTATCTCAATTATAGTTCGCTGAAGCGAGGCTGCCAGGTCGGCCTTGTTCTTCTCTATAAAATCTGGTTCAAGACGCACATTGTCGCGCAATGTATAGAGGAATGAGGTTTTCAGTCCGCTGAAGCTATAGTCAAAACCAGGAATGTGGGGTTTAGAAAACTTAAAACGTTTCGAATCGCCTTCGGCAGCCAACCTGTCAATGTATGGACCGCCAGGATAAGGCAATCCCATTACTTTAGCACATTTGTCGAACGCTTCGCCGGCGGCATCATCGATTGTCTGGCCTAGCAACTGCATCTTTTGCGGGCTCTCGACAAGTACAATTTGTGAATTGCCGCCCGAAACAAGCAAGCATAAATATGGAAATTCTGGAACCTCGTCGCCTACATTCTGACGAATGAAATGCGACAATATATGCCCGTGCAAATGATTAACGTCGACCAACGGAACGCCGCTGCCCAGCGAAAGCCCCTTAGCGAACGACGTGCCGACTAGCAACGACCCCAGCAAACCCGGCCCGCGGGTAAACGCAATAGCCGATAAATCAGCAGCTTCCACTCCAGCACGTTTTAAAGCCGTATCTACAACAGGCACAATGTTCTGCTGATGGGCACGCGAAGCCAGTTCCGGCACAACGCCGCCATATTCTTCGTGCACTTTCTGACTTGCTATCACATTGCTGAGCAGCAACCCGTCGCGAATCACGGCAGCCGATGTGTCGTCACACGACGATTCGATACCCAATATAAGAGTGCTCATTATTTTGTTCCTTTATGCGTTGGTTGTTATACAAATGTTTTGCAGTGGCACACCTTTTGCGGGACGCGCCTTACCTACTTCTACAAAAAAACGGAGGCCTGATGAAGCCTCCGCAATAATTGTACCTGAAGTGGGACTCGAACCCACACAGCCGTTATGGCCAAGGGATTTTAAGTCCCTCGTGTCTACCATTCCACCATTCAGGCAGCCTTAGCCTTTTCAGACAGAGCCTCAAGGCTTGGCAAAGGTACGCACGAATTTTAAATTATGCAAATTTTTATCCTTTTTGCCCAGGGCAACCGCATCAAAATTTAGCAGATAGTAACATCTGCCTCAGGTAATCCT
>JAMPII010000026.1 GCA_023662835.1 Muribaculaceae bacterium
CACTCGCCCGGAGCCGCCCCAGCGGCCCTGAAATTTTATGATATGGGCCCTAAAAATCAACTCAAAGAAAGTGAGCTGAAGTGCAGCTTCTTTTTTTGCTATTTTTTGTCGATAGCTTCGATGAGTTTTGTCAGCTCGGATTGCTGGGGCATAACTCCCGGGCCACACATCATAACCGCACGGTTATCAGTGCCGAGCAGTTCAAGAATAACCTGATTAATAACGGCCAACTTCATATGCTCTGAAACTTGTTTCACTAAAGAAAGGGATTCTCGTTTGTCAACAACCGGCAATCCCTTAAGATAACAATCGATAAGTTCACGGGCGGTGTACGAATTTGATGCGGTTTCATAGCTATTTATTATCGCCAGTTTTGCCTGTTCATACTCGCTTGCCGTGAAGCCTTTTCTGGCTTTGGCTATCTCGGAGTAGAGTAGTTCGAAAGCCTTCGCGGCATCAATCCCGTTAAAAGACGCCGTAAGCGAAAGTGCATCCTTTGTGCCGGCTGACAAGTAGTTGGAATAATTTGCCTCACATTTTAATCCCGGCTTTGTTTTGGCTAAATCCGACAGGCGTTTATCCAACATGCTGATAACAATCTTGAGAACGTATTCGGTAATTACTGATGTTGCCGAATTCAACTCAGCAGGAGCTACATCTTGCTTGAACATGATATTTACAAAGCTGTTGTTCAGCGACGCGTCCTGCTTTATTGCAAAAAGTGTACCTTTATTATCGGGAACAGGCTCCGGGAGGAACGCCGGCGCATCGGTCGGATTAGTCATGTCGGCAAACATTGCTTGTATTTTCCGCTCTACTGCCCGGGGCTCAATATCGCCAGCCACCACCACACACTGTAATTCAGGCCGGAACCATGATTTGTAATAGTTGCGCAGTTCGGTGGGCGATATAGCGGACACAATATTCATATCGCCAATTGGCGTTCGATTGCCATATTTGCTACCGGGAAACAATTCGGAGAGCAAACTGTATTGTGTTTTTGTATATTGCGGCATAACTCTGTATTCCTCCTGAATAACCGCACGTTCCGCATTAACGGCCTCAGGATGCAGACTTAAATCGGCGGCCCAGTCGCGAAGCACCAGCAGGCAACTGTCGACAATACTGGTGCCAGTTACAGGCACCTCGGTAAGCATATACAATGAATTGTCGTAGGCGGTGTATGCGTTCATGTTTGCGCCGAATTTAATACCATGGGCATCGGCCCATGACAATAGTGACGAGCCGGGGAAATGTCGTGTGCCGTTGAACAGCATGTGTTCAATAAAGTGAGTTGCGCCAAGCTGACTGTCGTTTTCCTGATTGCAACCGACTTTCTGCGCCAAATAAAACGATGCCTTGCCAAGCTCCGCCGAGCGGCGACATATATAATATGTAAGTCCGTTATCAAGTTTGCCGGTAATCACGTCCGGGGCATTCGACTCCGCAACTAGTGATGTGGGCACATAGCTTGAAGGAGGCTGCGCCGGCGAACGTTTTAGGTTAACCGAAAACTGCTTTGGCGAAGTTGGCTCAAGATAAAAGGTTCCCGAGTTTGAATCGTATCCCGGCGATTCCACTGTATAGCTATACGAGCGGTCGGCCATAAGAACGGTTTGGGCAACCCCGTTGGCCACTGCAATGCTCTTACCGTCGATGCTCATTTTGGCATCGGGAGGATCCAGATTTACCAGTACCATTTGGTTTATCTCGGCAGCTGACGATTGTGGCAATTGTATGTCAACTTCGTAAGTGATTTTTGAATCAAGACTCTCAATTCCGTAATCGGCAAACCGGAGCAACAATGGGCGTGCGGATATGTGTTTTATGCGCAGCATCTTTGTGCCGGCTGTCATGTAAACCCAATACTCGTTTGTGCGGAATTCTACTTCGCCCACAATATTACCCTCAAACGAAGCACCCGTTGATCGCAGACCAACTTTTACCAGGGCGCACGGCATTTTATTTGCATCGAGTCGCATCTGTGTCGATGCCGACAAACCCATCATCGCAGCACGGCAACCGTTAACTTTTAAATCTTGGCCTGCGGCGAATAATGAGTAAAATAGTATGATACATACTGTGGAGAGAAAACGGATCATAAATTGCTATGAAAACTTTTTGCGGTAGAAAACGAAGTTGCGTCCGAGGTATTTTTCGCGGACAACAGGGTTTTCGGCAAGTTCCTCGGATGTGCCTTGGAACAGGATTTTTCCTTCGAAAAGAAGATAGGCGCGGTCGGTGATGCGAAGAGTTTCCTGCGCGTTGTGGTCGGTGATAAGAATACCTATATTCTTTTCTTTGAGTTTGTACACAACTTCCTGGATATCCTCAACTGCAATGGGGTCGACTCCGGCAAATGGCTCGTCTAGCATTATGAACCGGGGATTAATCGCCAGACATCGGGCTATTTCCGTGCGACGGCGCTCGCCTCCTGACAACTGATCGCCAAGGTTTTTACGTACTTTCTGCAAACGGAACTCTGCGATGAGGCTTTCGAGTTTGTCGCGCTGATATTCTTTGCTTGTGTTGGTCATTTCGAGCACAGCGCGGATGTTATTCTCCACCGACAGTTTGCGAAACACCGACGGCTCCTGGGCAAGATAGCCAATGCCATTTTGGGCACGTTTATATACAGGAAATTTGGTTATGTTAAGGTCGTCAAGGAAAATTTCACCTTCGTTTGGGGTGATTAGCCCTACGGTCATATAGAATGTGGTTGTTTTTCCGGCTCCGTTAGGTCCGAGCAAACCAACAATCTCACCCTGAGTTACATCAATGGACACATGATTTACGACGGTTCGCTGACGATACTTTTTTACTAGATTTTCGGTGCGTAGCACCTTTTTATCGTTGAAGAGCATTTTTGCGTCGGGGTCGGCGGTCGGTGTATTCTCTACAGTTACGTTTTCTACTGCCATCTCAAATTAATTGGGGGTTATTTTAGCCGGCTTTCGATATACTGTGTTAACAATTTAACAGCCACTTTGTTATTGCCGCCTTGCGGAACAATCAAATCGGCATAGCGTTTCGAGGGTTCAATATAGAGTTCATGCATGGGTTTTAACACGGCTTCGTAGCGGTCGATCACCATCTGTGGTGTACGGCCACGCTCGATACAGTCGCGCGAAATTACTCGAATAAGCCGATCATCGGCGTCGGCATCGACAAACACTTTCACGTCGAGAGCCTCGCGCAACTGCGGCTGAGTGAGAATCAGAATACCTTCCACGATAACCACGTCGCGAGGCTCGATAGTTACGGTTTCTGCTTGTCGGGTACACGTTAGATAGCTGTAAGTAGGCATCTCAATTGTATGTCCATTGCGCAGAGCCTGCAGATGCTTTTCGAGTAGCTCCCACTCGATAGCTGCCGGCTCGTCGAAATTTATCTTGCAACGTTCCTGAGGGGGCACATGGCTTGAATCGCGATAGTAGGCATCCTGAGGCAGAACAGCAACTTCGCCCTGAGGAAGAGAGCGTATTATATTGTTAACCACCGTAGTTTTGCCCGAGCCGGTGCCTCCGGCTATTCCAATTACTAACATTGTTGCTATTTGTAAATACGAATACAAAGTAAGCAAAAAACGGCTAGATGCCAAAGAAAATCATTAACTTTGTAGCTACAATAACGCAACGACAATGATACTAGAATCATCCATATCCACTTTCGGCCAGTACTGCTCGTTCATGTACCGCGTGTTTTCACTCCCGCTTAAGTGGCGTGTATTCGGGCGTAAATTCATACAGGAGGTGGTTAAGCTTGGGCTTGACTCCATTCCTCTAACGATAATTATCTCGATTTTTATTGGAGCCGTTATATGCATCCAGATGCAGCTGAACATGACATCGCCGATTATGCCGGCCTACTCCACAGGATTAGCAACACGCGACATTATGTTGCTGGAATTCTCGTCGGCAGTGCTTTGCCTTATCTTATCCGGGAAAGTAGGGTCGAATATCGCGTCGGAGATAGGCACGATGCGCGTAACTGAACAGATCGACGCACTTGAAATTATGGGTATCAATTCGGCCCAGTTTCTAGTGTTGCCGAAAATTCTGGCATTTGCTTTTTTCATACCGGTTCTGGTAGTGTTTTCGATAGCTACAGGTTTGTTTGGCGGCTGGATAATAGCTGCTTTCACTGATTTAATACCTGTTTCGCGCTACATTTACGGCATTCAAACAATGTTTATCGAATGGTACGTTTGGTACACGATAATCAAAGCATTGGTTTTTTCAGTGATAATCACCTCCGTAGCATCGTATTTCGGCTACTTTGTTAAAGGCGGTGCGCTGCAGGTTGGCAAGGCATCGACCGATGCGGTTGTTGCCAGTTCGATTCTGATATTACTGTTCGACGTAATTCTAACTAAACTGTTGATGCAATGATTCAGGTTTGTGACATTGAAAAATCGTTCGACGGCGTAACAGTGCTAAAGGGCGTTTCGGCTACTTTCGAGACAGGGAAAACAAACCTTATAATAGGCCAGAGTGGTTCAGGAAAGACAGTGCTGATGAAGTCGCTGGTGGGTTTAATCAGGCCGGAAAAGGGAGAAATTCTGTACGATGGCCGCGACCTGCTTAAAATGTCGCGCGAACAGATTCAGCATCTGCGTACTGAGATTGGTATGCTGTTTCAAGGCTCGGCATTGTTCGACTCGGAAACTGTGTTGGGCAACGTTGAGTTCCCGCTGATGATGTACACACGCATGTCGACGGCCGAAAGGCGCAAACGCGCGCAGTTCTGTCTGGAACGCGTAGGGTTGAAAGGTGCCGATGCAAAATACCCGAGCGAAATATCGGGCGGTATGCAGAAACGTGTAGCCATAGCTCGTGCTATCGCTCTAAACCCCAAATATCTGTTTTGTGACGAACCCAACTCGGGCCTCGACCCGAAAACATCAATACTGATCGATGAATTGTTGAGCGATATTACCCATGAATATGGAATTACAACGGTTATAAACACCCACGATATGAACTCGGTTTTGGGAATCGGCGAAAACATTGTGTTTCTTAATCATGGCTATCGTGAGTGGGTTGGCAACAAAGATATGATATACACGGCAACAAACCAGGCACTGACCGATTTCGTGTTTGCAACCGAGCTCTTTCAACGTGTGAAAGATTACATGTTAACCAACGGAAAGCCAGTTATTGCGGAATAAGGTAATAAGGTGTAATCAAAATAATAAAGGGTTGCACTTCGCTGAAGTGCAACCCTTTATTATTTTGATTAGTGATACTTATTTCACTACAACTTTTGTTATTTTTGTGCCCTGACGACGGAGATAAAGGCCGGGAGCGAGTTCGCCGCTTACTTTAACGCCATTAACGGTGTAGTACTCAACGGGAGCGTTCTCATTGTCAACTTCAACGCCTTCGATACCTGAAGTCTGCCCACCTTTGAGGGTAAGAGTGTAAACGTGTTGTTTTTCGCCATCCTTGTCGGCATCAATATTTTCTACAGTTATAGTAGCCTTGTTTTGAGCTTTGTCGAGACTTACTGTAGCCTTGGCGGATTTACCCTTAACTTCGTAGGTTATGTCTGCTTCGGAGTCGGGCATCTCTGCTTCATACTGGAACTTGTCGCTATCGAAATCGGCAACCTCAACGCCGCTCACTTTCAAGCTCGACAAGCGAGAATAGTAAACGAGAGTAACATCGTCGACTGTCAGCGAGTTTCCGCCTTTGGGAGTTGTTGAGAAGTAATCGTTAGCAGAAAAGATTACATTTATCTTTTCTGGGGCAGCATTTTCAATGTATTCGAAAGGAACTGAAACATTTGTCCAATCTTCTTTATCACCTTCGATGCTGTACTGGAGCTTGGCAATCAGTTTGGCGTCGTCGGTTTTGGTAATCTCACCGCCTTGTGCCGCCTCCATTCCGAGAATATTGCGGTCACGGTCGATAAGAGTTGCAGTCTTGGGAGATCCTAGCGAAACCTCGCCAGGCACATCAGCTTGACTCCATTGACCAGTCCATGAATATGCCACAACCTGTGCGACTTCTTCTTTATCAGATTCACCATGAGTGCGTTTATACCAGAAAGAAAGTTCGTCGGGCATACATGCGAATTCAATGCCGCCAAATGCTCCGCCATCTTTGTTATTGGCCGCGATACCTTTTGCCGTGTTCCACGGGGTTCCAAGAGTTATGTATCCTGGTACTATCTGTTTTTTTACAAGCGGATTTGATGTGTTTGTAAGAATCACGGCAAATGTGCCTTCACCGCCGCGGCCTTCTGCTTGCTGACCAACTATAGTTGCTCCCAGACCACCAATTCCGGCAACTTGAGCTATTGTCCAGCTGCCAGGGGTTGTTCCTGTCGCTTTAGTACTGCCGCTTGTCCAAGGGGTGCATTCGCCCCAGTCTTCTTCGAAACTTGCGTTTGGCAATTGCTGAGCCACAGATGCAAGCGAGGTTACAACCAGCATCAGACTGGCTGCGAGAATGTTCTTCTTCATAACGTCTTTTTAATTTTCGATAAATAACCTTATGTTAGTGTCACTAAATTATACATATCCGCGAAGTATACCGCGCTTTGAATTGCGGATGAACATGATAATTTCGTCACGTTCTTTAGTAGCGGGCAATTCGGCCTCAATACGTTCAACAGCATCGGATACATTCAAGCCCGATAGATACAGATACCGATAAATATCTTGGATTTCATTAATCTGATCGTTGGTAAAGTTGCGGCGCCGCAAACCAATGGAGTTCACACCTACATAGGAAATAGGATCGCGCGCTGCTTTTACGTATGGAGGTATATCCTTGTTAATAAGCGCCCCGCCTTGAATCATTACATGTGAACCAATGTGGCAGAACTGATGAACCAATGTGCCGCCACCAATTATAGCGAAATTGTCGACAACGACTTCGCCGGCAAGCTGCGTGGCATTCGACATGATCACGTTGTCACCGACAACGCAATCGTGTGCTACGTGGCAGTATGCCATAATCAAGGTGTTGCTCCCTACAACGGTCTTATCCTTGGCGGCTGTTCCACGGTTTATAGTAACACACTCGCGTATGGTAGTGTTGTCGCCGATGATTGCTGTTGTTTTTTCGCCTCGGAATTTTAAATCCTGAGGGATGGCGCCAATGACAGCTCCAGGAAAGATTGTACAGTTACGTCCGATACGGGCGCCTTCCATGATTGTCACATTGCTACCGATACGCGTACCTTCCCCGATTTCAACATCAGAGTCGATTGTTACGAACGGGTCAATTACCACACTTGGCGCAATTTTGGCCGCGGGATGAACATAAGCTAATGGTTGCTTCATCTATTTTATGTTTTATTTATTTTTTACTACTTGAGCCATGAATTCACACTCGCAAACAATTTTTTCACCAACGAAAGCGTAGCCTTTCATAATGGCGCAACCGCGACGGAGCGGGGTCATGAACGAAACATGGAAGAGCAATGTGTCGCCGGGCACAACTTTAGAACGGAACTTCACATTATCGATCTTCATGAAATAGGTTGAATACTTTTCGGGATCGTCGACAGAGTCGAGAACCAGCAAGCCCCCGGTTTGAGCCATAGCCTCAACCTGCAGAACGCCAGGCATAACAGGCTCCTGCGGGAAGTGACCTTGGAAGAATGGTTCGTTGCCGGTCACATTCTTCACACCAACAATATGGTTTTCTGTTTTTTCAATCACTTTGTCGACAAGCAAGAATGGATAGCGGTGAGGGAGCAATTGGCGAATATGGTTAACATCCATAAGAGGTTCAACGGAAGGGTTATAAAGGGGAGCCTGAATATCCTGACGCTTAATTTCCTTGCGTATTTTCTTTGCGAATGTCGAGTTAATTGTATGTCCGGGGCGAGTTGCTATGATATGGCCTTTCAATGGACGGCCAATCAACGCAATGTCGCCGATTACATCAAGCAGTTTATGGCGCGCGGGTTCATTTTCAACCGTAAGAGGACGGTTATTGATGTAACCGAATTCGCTCACATGCTTACGTGGAACTCCCATTAGATCAGCCAGGCGGTCGAGTTCTTCCTGAGCCAAGGGGCTGTCATAAATAACAATCGCATTGTCGAGGTCGCCACCTTTAATAAGGTTGGCTTTCACCAGCGGCTCTACTTCGCGAACGAATACGAACGTACGGCTCGATGCTATTTCTTTAGCAAAATCGCGCACATTGCTTAGCGACGCATATTGATTGGAAAGCACCGGCGAGTTAAAAGATATCATTGTGTCGATGCTGAAATCATCGTCAGGCAAGACAACAATTGAGGAACCTGTTTCAGGATCGCTGACCTCAATGCGCGAACGCACTATGTAAAAGTCTTTGTCTTGATTCTGTTCCTGAATACCGGCCTGCTCTATTTTTTCACAATATTCTTTTGCGCTTCCGTCGAGAATTGGCACCTCAGGGGCATTTACTTTGATTAGACAGTTGTCGATTCCTGCTGCATACAACGCAGCCATAGCATGCTCAATTGTGCTTACGCTAACATCGCCTTTTTGCAGCGAGGTGCCACGCTGTGTTGAAGTGACATTTTCTGCAACAGCATCTATTATCGGCTGATTCTCAAGATCAATTCGTTGGATTTTATAACCGTAGTTTTCAGGGGCGGGGCAAAATTCGGCTTCAATCTGTAATCCAGTATGAAGGCCTTTTCCCTCCACTTTAAACGGTTGGGCGAGTGTTCGCTGTTTCATATTTGTTAATGTTGTTATATTTCGTTCTATCTTATTTGTTGTTTATTTTTTCAACTGCTGCTCAAGGCTGCGCACTTTCTTAGTTAGTTCACTAAGGTTTTTTATGTTAACTGACTGACGGAAGAAATCGCTTGCTGGAACGGCAGGGTAGCCCATAATACGCTGGCCCGCTTCAACATCGTGGGGCACACCGGATTGGGCGCCAATCTGCACGCCATCGCCGATGCGGATATGACCGGCAAAGCCAACTTGTCCACCAACCATGCAATGAGCTCCGATTTTTGTTGAACCGGCCACTCCGGCCTGCGATGCCATTACCGTATGTTCGCCAATTTCGCAGTTGTGAGCCACCTGAATAAGGTTGTCGAGTTTCACTCCTTTGTGGATTCGAGTACTTCCCATTGTTGCTCGATCGACACAAGCGTTCGCTCCTATCTCAACATCGTCGGCGATTATAACATTGCCAAGTTGAGGTATTTTTGAATAAGCTCCGTCCTTGGGCGCAAAGCCGAAGCCATCGGCTCCGACAACAACGCCGGAATGTAATATACAGTTGCGTCCGATTTTACAACCGTAATATACTTTTACGCCGGGATATAGCACCGACCCGTCGCCAATTTCAACGCCAGCACCAATATAGCACTGTGGGTAGATTTTAACCCCTTTACCTAGCTTTGCGCCTTTGGCTATGTAAGAAAACGCGCCTACATATGCTTCAGAATCGAGCTCGACACCTTCGGCAATGGAGCATGGCTGTTCAATGCCTACCGGATGTTGCAACGTAAGTTTGCTCACCATATCAAGCAATTGAGCTACGGTTGCGTACGGATCGTCGACACGAATTAATGTAGCTGAAATCGGTTTTTCCGCCACAAAAGAGCGACTTACCAAAACAATAGAGCTTTGTGTGTCGTAGATAAAATGGGTATATTTTGGATTAGCAAGGAAAGATATGGCACCTTTGTGTCCTTCTTCTATCTTTGCAAATGTGTTGACTGTTACATTGCCATCGCCTTCAACGGCACCATTTACCAGCGCGGCAATCTGATTGGCTGAGAATTCCATTCCTATTGGTTTTTAAAGACTTGAGCATATAGTTCAAGTCTTTTTTTACTAATTTTTGTGCAAATTTGCAAAAAAAATTCCATATATAGGTTATTTTTTGCCTTAAAAATGCCAGATGAAACACTGGAATGTTTGATTTGCAACATTTTTAGATTAGTTTACCACTTTTTCGCTGCGCTTTTTTTACCTTTGCATCAGAGAGTGTATAAGAGGTAACCTCCAATATAATCGTAGCAATATGACTGAAATTATAGCAAAATATTTTAAGCTGTCGGATCGGCAGCGTCTTCAGTTTGACGCACTTGGGAAACTATATCCGGAGTGGAATGAGAAAATAAATGTAATATCACGCAAAGATATCGACAACCTGTATTCCAACCACATTTTGCATTCGCTAGCTATAGCAAAATTTTTTCAGCCTAAAGGAGGCACAACGTTCCTAGACATTGGTACAGGCGGGGGCTTTCCCGGGATTCCACTGGCTATAATATGGCCGGAGTGTAAGTTTCATCTTATCGACCGGATAGGTAAAAAAATCAAGGTAGCCCAATCAATAGCCGGCGAGATAGGATTAGATAACGTCACGTTTCAACATGGCGACATAGGCGAATGCCACCAGAAGTTCGAATTTGTTGTTTCGCGCGCCGTTATGAGACTCGACGAATTGATACCGCTGGTGCGTAAGAACATCGCTCCAGGCGGGAACAATGCATTTCCTAATGGCATAATTGTGCTTAAAGGGGGCGACTTAACTTCGGAACTACACAATATAAAAAAGCCAATATTAGAAGAATCGCTGGCGAATTATTTCGATGAGGATTTTTTCGCTACAAAAAAATTGGTATACGTGCAACTTTAACTGCCTTTCAGCGTTTTAAAATAAACTTTCCATTTATGCTCAAGATAAAATCATTTGTGTTTAACATGTTCGGCGAGAACACATATATAGTTTGGAACACCGACACTCTGGAGACAACAGTTATCGATCCAGGCATGTACTCGCTGACTGAAGTAGAGAGATTCGATAAATTCATTAGCGACAACAATCTGAAGGTGACTCAATTGATAAACACTCACATGCATCTCGATCACATTATTGGCGATAATCACGTTAAAGACCTGCATAAAGTGGGTGTCTCGGCAGGAAAGGATGATGCGTTTTTCGGCGAGAAGGCATTGACACAGGCGCGGATGTTTGGTATGCCGTTCAATCCTGATGCTGTCACGATTGATATTGAGCTTTCCGACGGCGAAATAATTGATTTCTGTGGGGAGAAAGCCACTATATTTTCAGTGCCCGGCCATTCACCCGGGAGCATAGCTATATATCTACCTGAGAGCAAACTGGTTTTTACAGGCGACGTGCTTTTTGAGAACTCAATCGGCCGTACCGATCTTGTAGCCGGCAACTACACCACACTAATGCGCAGTATCAAGCAGAAACTTTTCACTCTGCCCGACGACACAACCGTGCTTCCCGGCCATGGTAAACCAACAACAATCGGCAACGAGAAGCTACATAACCCATACGTTATTTAAAAATTTATTCCATATATATATAGCCGATTTAGCTCAGGCAATGCTAAATCGGCTTTTTATATATTTAGATGTCTCTGCTAAACTTGGTATCAACCACACTTTGATGTGCCACACGATGTGCAAATCAAGCAACCTTCCTGATATATCAGTGTCTCGTTACCACAGTTGGGGCATCGCTGTCCGCTAGCCTGAGTTCCGTTAGGGAGATATTTTTTCAGTGCTCTCTCAACGCCCATCTTCCAGGTGTTGATGCTTTGAGAGTCAAGTTCCAAACCGCCAACCAGTTTCATCACCTGATCAATTGGCATTCCATAGCGTAGCACTCCGGAAATTAGTTTGGCATAGTTCCAATATTCCGGATTGAATTTGTCGGACAGTCCTTCAATTGTAGTCTTGTAGCCACGTTTGTTAATAAACTGGAAGTCGTAGCGTTTGTTGCCATTCTCATCGATAGCCTTGATAATTTTGCCATGAGTGACACTCTTGGGGCAGAAAATACCATCCTCATCATCGGCCAAGCCGGTGAAAATCTCGTACGGTTTACCATCGAGCAAACCAACAAAAGCAATCCATTTCTCTTTATTATTCTGGAATCGCACAACGTCGGCCTCAAGTTCGATTGGGCGTTTATGAACAATCACCGGTGCACTTTTAGGTTCTTCGGTTTTCTTTTCTAGCGCAACAAGCACCCCGGATCGAGAACCGTCGCGATATACCGTACATCCTTTACAGCCCGAGCGCCATGCCTCGACGTAAAGTTTGCCAACCAGTTCTTCGGTTACGTCGGAGGGCAAATTAATAGTAACCGATATTGAATGGTCAACCCATTTTTGTACGCGTCCTTGCATCTTAACTTTTTCAAGCCAATCGACATCATTCGAGGTAGCTTTGTAATATGGCGAACGTTCAACCAGTGCATCAAGTTCCTCCTGGGTATAGTTTTGCGCCTGTTTAATGCCGTTAACCGACATCCATTGAAGGAACTTGGGGTGGTATACGATATATTCTTCGAATGCATCACCGGTATCGTCGACATAATCGACTCGTACATCGGGATCGTTTGGATTTACCTTACGACGCCGTTTGTAAACGGGCAAGAACACAGGTTCAATACCCGAAGTTGTTTGAGTGAGTAGACTTGTTGTACCGGTTGGGGCAATGGTGAGGCAAGCGATATTTCGGCGTCCATATTTTGCCATTTCGTCATACATTGCAGGGTCGGCGTCCTTGAGCCGATTGATAAACGGATTGTTTTTCTCACGTTCTGTGTCGTAAATTTCAAACGCTCCGCGCTCTTTGGCCATTTGAACTGACGAGCTATAAGCGGCAAGGGCCAGTGTTTTATGTACCAGTTCGGAAAAGTCGGTGGCTTCGGCTGTGCCATAACGCAAACCCAAAGCAGCCAGCATATCGCCTTCGCCGGTTGTACCAACGCCTGTACGTCGGCCTTTCAATGTTTTCGAACGTATCTTCTCCCACAGATGACGTTCTGCCTCCTTTACTTCGTCCGGCTCCGGATCGGCATCAATTTTTTCCAGGATTGTGTCGATCTTTTCCATCTCAAGGTCGATAATATCGTCCATAATACGCTGAGCCTTGGCAACATGAGCCTTAAACAGATCGAAATTGAACTTAGCTTCAGAAGTGAAAGGTTTGTCGACATAACTGAACAGGTTTATGGCCAACAATCGGCAACTATCGTAGGGGCACAGCGGAATTTCGCCACAGGGATTTGTAGAAATTGTTTTGAAACCCAGATCGGCATAACAGTCAGGAACTGACTCGCGCGTAATAGTATCCCAAAAAAGCACACCGGGTTCAGCCGATTTCCAAGCGTTGTGTACAATTTTTTTCCAAAGAGCCGATGCATCAATTTCTTTTTCGATGCTTGGATTGGGAACTGCTACCGGATATTGCTGTTTATAGCTGCGACCCTCGGTTGCAGCTTCCATGAACTCATCGTCGATTCTCACAGAAACATTAGCTCCTGTCACTTTTCCTTCGGTCATTTTTGCATCGATGAACGCCTCACTGTCGGGATGCTGTATACTTACCGACATCATCAATGCGCCTCGACGTCCATCCTGAGCTACTTCACGAGTTGAATTGGAATATCGTTCCATAAAAGGCACAAGCCCTGTCGATGTAAGCGCGGAATTTTTTACCGGAGTTCCTTTGGGACGAATATGACTTAGGTCGTGCCCTACTCCGCCACGGCGTTTCATCAGCTGTACCTGTTCTTGATCGATACGCATAATACCGCCATAGGAGTCGGGCTCACCGTCCAACCCAATAACAAAGCAATTTGACAGCGAGCCTACTTGATAATTGTTGCCGATACCCGACATAGGGCTACCTTGTGGCACAATATAACGAAAATTCCGCATCAACGAGAATATCTCGTCATGACTCATCGGATTGGAATACTTATTTTCAATACGTGCAATTTCGGCGGCAATGCGGTGATGCATATCGTCGGGGGTGCGCTCATAAATATTTCCGAACGAATCCTTTAATGCATATTTAGTTACCCAAACACGTGCGGCGAGTTCGTCGCCACCAAAATATTCGAGCGAAGCTTGTTGCGCCTCCTCGAAACTATAACTTTTCTTTTCCACTTTGCTGTTGTATTATCCGGCACAAATTTGCAAACCATATTTGGCACGTGCAAATATAATTTGTAAAAAAGCGTGGGATGTTGATAAGTTTTTTGCTTAAATTTGCAACTAACCACACTCTTTAATCATGGACATAGAAAATTATTTTTCTACACGACAAACCATACGGTCGTTCTCAGATAAGAAAATCAATGACTCACAACTTTCGAAAATGATTTCGGAAGCAGCAAAGGCTCCCAATACGGGTAACATGCAGCTTTACAGCGTAGTGGCAACAACCTCTGAGGAAGGTAAATTATTGCTCGCTCCATTACATTTTAATCAGCCATGCGCTACGGATTGCGCCGTATTGTTGACTTTCTGCATCGATTTCAATCGGTTCAGTCAATGGTGCGCGGCATCCGATGCCCAACCCGGATTCGACAATCTCCAAATGCTTCTGGCGGCGGCTATTGATTGCTCTCTTTTTGCACAACAGTTCAACACAATTGCGGAATTGAATGGTCTTGGCTGCTGCTATCTTGGCACAACGGCCTACAACGCGCCAAAAATTGCCGAAGTGCTTGACTTGCCAAAAGGTGTAATCCCACTAATTTCTATTGCCTGCGGTTTCCCTGCGGAAAACGACCTACATGGTCAAGCACAGGATCGCTTGCCTGTCGAAGCTATACTGCACAAGGAAAAATATAATCACTTGAGCAACGCAAAGGTGCGGGAACTGTATGCAGCGAAGGAAGAGCGCGACGACAACAAACGTTTTGTCAAGGAGAATGGAAAGCAAACGCTGGCCCAAGTATTTACAGACATCCGCTATCCCAAACAATCGAACGAGACATTTTCTCGATCGTTGGCTGAATTTATTACCCCTTACTTAGAGCCCATCTCATAAAGTAAGAGGTTCCAACGCGTCCGATTTTCATGATATCACTCTCGAATGTATCGCGATTGATTGCCCGTTTTTTGGCTCGATTACGGTAAGTATAGATTGTGTTAAGCGATAAACCCAACAGCCGGGCGACTTTTGCGCCTTCGTCTGAACCCAAACGCATAAACGCCAGTATTCGCAATTCTGGAGTCAGAATTTCTTTTTCGCTCACCTTAATTTGCTTATCGGGCAAACATAATTTGTTCACTTCTTCAACAAAAGTCGGATACATGTTTACAAATGCTGTATCAAACACTTCGTAAAACATCCGACGTTGTTCGTCGACATATTTTCCCGACTTTGCTAGAGAATGCAGTTCGTTAACCTGGCCTGCGCCAAGTTTGCGCACAACGATACTGTTGAAATCCTCCAGCCGTTCCATATAGGAAGTACAAAGCATAATAAAGTTGCCCAGATTATCCTCTTTCCTTTCGTTCGCATCCTCAAGTGCAGAATGCATCGACAGCAAATCACGACGGTTTCGCTGGTGGAGCACAAACACTATTACACACCCCAACAGCATAAGTGCTAGAAGGACGATCATACCAACAAGCATATACTCACGCGAACGTTCCGACTTCAGATAATTTTTGCTAATCAAGGGGATGTAGTCAAATATATGTATGCTTCGCATCGAAGCCCCACTGTAAGCACTGTTAACTTGAGCTTCCAGCATATATCGATGAGCTCGTTCGATATCGTTAATGCGCACCATCCCGGAACAGAGTTGGAGCAACGACTCCTCATCGAGGATAAGATTTTGTAATTGATGAATTGACAGTAGCGACATCATATAAAGCCACTGCTCCCAATTTCCGCGGGCATACTCATATATTGCCACAACACGCGCCATATCGTCGTAATATGGATTATTGAAGTCGTTTTTTTCCATTGAGGAAATAACGGTAGACAAGGCTAATGTGGTGTCGCCCTCAGAAAAAAGTTCCATTGATTTTACCACGGGATACATTGGATGATCTGACGGAAGAATATTTAGCAATTGTCGATTCACCAAAAAGACTCGTTCCATGTATGTATCATTGATAGTACCAGGCGAGTAAATAGACAATACTGCTAAAGATACAGTCCATGCCTGCTTCAAATATTCGAAGCGATTTTCCGGGTAAATATCATCAATTTTTGTAGTATCAATCTTCTTCAGCGATTCCGACATATATCCTTGCAAAGGAAGTGCATGGAACCGCTTTATTTCATACCATTGGCTCTTTTGGGGATTTCCCATGCGTTTAGCATATGTTGCTGCCAATTTGCTATATTTTACCAGCGAATCAAGATTCAGGTGCTCATATGCAAGTATTATAGCGTCGTAGGTTTTATATTTAGCTAATGTATCATTGTTGTCAATCGACGCTATATGTAATTTTAAAGAATCGATATAAGCAAGGTGTTGATTCAGGTGGTGAGATTTATCACTTATAGCCTTATCTATTATTTTGAGCGCGTCGGCTGTATTTTTTGGGAAATTAGCATTAGAACTCTCGCTCTCGCCAGAACAACTCGACAAAAGCAAAACAGAAAAAAAAGCTATAGCAATACAACGCCATCTGTTCATTGTTCAATGACTAACGGTCAACTGTTTTCACAAATATATAATTAGTTGATGTTAAAACCAAATTTGAAATACAAAAACGGCCACTTCTCACGAAGTAGCCGCAATTTTAGCCTTTTTGAAAGGCTTCCAAACCTAACATAAAACACATTTACTATTATGCACTATTATCTCATCGCATTAATTGTTTCTAACAATCTATACTAACCCTGAATAATAATTCCACTAATTTATGCCATTTTCGCCTTTTCGTTTACAAAGAAACACACTTTTTCATATGCAAGAATACGCCTATGCCCGATATATAACTAATTTAACCGCATATTTAGAATTACAAATCTATTACACTGCATTTTATCTATATTTAATATAGAAATAAAATATAGATTTAATAAATTCTTATTAAGCTTTTTATTGATACGAATTCATATGATGTAAATCGATTTTTATGTTCAATATTGTAGCTTGACTAAATTGCAGTACAACTGAGCTTAATATAAGCATCCTTCCCCAATAGCGGTTTTATATACCAGCTACCCCCTCCCTCAAAAACACACAACATACTATTCCGGCAGGATGCATCATATGGTTAGTCAGTCACCATTACAACCTAAAAATTTAATATCGGTTCCATCCACCGTCCCTTTCCACCGACACATTTTACTACGTTTCTAATTTCTTCATCTTCCGCCTTTGCAATCTGTAAGCCTCATCCTAAGTCTTCGTTTCAACCAACCAATCACATATTACATTGGCGGGCGGCGGAAGTTAGCATCGCCTCGGCCTTAACATATATTATGTGACAGGCTATAAACGAAATCCGGATACGCTCGCGCGCGTCCGGACTCTAACCTATGATTCACTTATTTGTTGTCGTTTTAAACAAAGATCAAAAAAAACACTGTAACTTGATGAGACAATAATACAGCGCTTTTCATAAAAACGCTTATTGTAAACATTGTTTTCACATGTTAACGAGGAACGTGAGTTCCGTGGTATTTGATCTTTCACTACAAATCTACACATTTTTTAGGAATTCGCCAAACCAACTCTTCTTGTTTAATCATTTTTAACTAACGAATCAACATATTCGTAGGTTACTCATATCTAGGTAAAGTTATAGCCTCGCCATTTTTCGATGAGTGATTGCATATCTTGAGGAATTTGGGCAGTGAAGAACATATCCTCGCCCGTTTTAGGGTGTTTAAAACCTAATGTTTGGGCGTGTAACGCCTGGCGTGGGCACAAGTCGTAACAATTCATTATAAATTTGCTATATTTTTGTGTACGCTGCCCTCGGAGAATCTGGTCACCTCCATAGCGTGCATCGGCAAACAGCGGATGGCCCAAGCTTTTCATATGAACACGTATCTGATGGGTACGACCGGTTTCTAACACACATTTTACCAGCGATACATAATTCATTTTCTCGACTACCTCATAATGAGTTACCGCCCGCTTTCCTATTTCTCCGTCGAGAGGAAAAACATCCATAATCAATCGGTCGTGCAAGTTGCGACCGATGTTTGTTGCCACTATACCTGTTTCTGGCTGAGGAATACCCCAGACCAGAGCTATGTACTGGCGCTTTGTTGTTTTGTTAAAAAATTGTCGTCCTAGATTTGTTTTCGCATCCGGTGTTTTGGCTACGACCAGCAATCCCGATGTATCTTTATCAATTCGGTGAACGAGCCCCATTCGAGGGTCGTTAACGTCGTAATCGGGCATGTTACGAAAATGCCACGCCAAGGCATTGACAAGCGTTCCAGTGTAATTACCATGTCCGGGATGCACCACCATACCAGCCGGTTTGTTTACAACAAGAACATAATCATCTTCATATACGATATCCAGCGATATATCTTGAGCCACTACCTCGAATTCATATCGTGGTCTATCCATGACAATACTTACGACATCGAGCGGTTTAACGCGATAATTCGACTTAACCGCCCGGCCATTGACGTGAATACAACCGGCGCCGGCAGCTTGCTGAATGCGATTGCGCGATGATTTCTCAATCCTGGTAACCAGAAATTTGTCAACCCTAAGCAGTTGTTGCCCTTTATCGGCAACGAACCGGAAGTGTTCAAATAATTCCGCTCCGGTAACCGGATCGATAATCACATTTTGATCTGACAGATCCGGTTCTCCGTCGGCCATAGATTCATGCAATTTATCCATAGTAGGAGGCTAGTCAAATATTGAACCTGTTGAGAAATCATCAATATTCTCTTCTTCAACGGCAATTGAGTCGGAATCGGACGATTCATCATATGCGCCCATACCGACTTCAATGGTTATGACGGCTGTAGTTGGAACTCTGGCGCCTGCCTGGATTGGCAGACCGTTATATCTTACGCCAAGCACAAGATCCTTATAGTCGCTGGCCACTTCCTCGACTCTGATATTTGTTATTCCAACTCCTTCAAGGGTTGACCGCGCCTGCCGTTCCGACATATCTGTTACAGATGGCATGGAAATCATTTTTGGTGTGAAGGCCGTAACAGTCAGATAAACCGTACGGTTGGTCTTAACCTTTGTGTTCGGTCTTGGAGATTGTTCCACCACGGTTCCGGGAGGCATCATAGTGTCATAAATCGAATCGGTAAGTTCGGCTTTAAGATTTGCTGAAAGCAAAGCGGTTTCTGCCTGTTGGTATGTCAGTCCTCGTAACGAAGGCACAACCTCAAATTTTCCATGGTCGGTCCATATGTCGAGAGCAATCAACGACATCCAAACAATGCCAAATCCCACCAACACAACCATCATAAAATTAAATAGGATAGGATGCTGACGGGCAAATGATGTCGCTTTACCTATTACATTATTCTTTTGTTTATTATCTGTTTCCACTTTGACTGGATGTTTAAATCTTTGGTGCAATCGGTACAAATTTAGTAAAAAACGCACTTCTCTACAACATCCGTCATAATATGTCGCAACGACTTTGATATTCAAACGGATATTGTATATCCCACAAGAACAGTGGGTGAGGTGGCATAGACGCACCTGCTACGCAGCGATTTTTTGCGGCAATTACTTCAACAAAACCGTCGAGTGATAATTTGCCTCTGCCAACATCAACGAGTGTTCCCACAACCGCTCGTACCATATTGCGCAGAAAGCGGTCGGCAGAGATTACAAACACGTGCGATTGCGACCCTTCTATACTGGTATTCTCCCAGCGGGCATAGGTTAAATTACACAAATTGGTTTTTACGTCGGTATGCAACTTTGAAAACGACGTAAAATCAGATGTTTGCAGCAATATTTCGGCTGCTTCGTTCATTTTATCGAAGTCAAGGTTCGTCGGTTCGAGCCAACTGAATTTATTCAGAAATGGAGAACGGCGACTATGAGTATAATAATGATAGGTTCGCTGAACAGCATCGAAACGGGCATGAGCATCTTTATGGACTTCACAAATGTCGTATACAACAATATCGGGTCCAACGATAGCGTTAATGGCCTGATGCAGATTTGCAACTAATTCTGATGGAACTTCGACGGGCAAATCGAAATGAGCCACCATTTTGCGGGCATTTACTCCGGCATCGGTTCGGCCTGCACCGGTTATCTTCATTTCGCGTCGTAAGATAAGCGACATTGCAGATTCCAGTGTTGACTGTACACTGATGGCGTTGGGCTGCGACTGCCATCCATGAAACGGAGCGCCATTGTAGGCTAACGTCATGAAATAGCGCTTGTTTGCAACCGCGCCTACTACAGGACCTGTCTCAAGCATACCTGTTTGCGTTCTACTAATTATCTTTTTCGAGGTAAGTATAACCGTAAAGACCTGAGCGGTATTTGTTCAGGAAATCCCTGCCCTCTTCGGGCGATATGCGGCCGCTTTTCATTGAAGAAGTCACCCAGGTTTCCACATTACGTACCAGTCGTTTTGGATTATATTGCACGTAATCAAGTACTTCATCGACTGTCTCGCCGTAAATCACCTGATCAATCTCATAACGGTCTTTATAAACACTGATATGCACAGCGTTAGTGTCGCCAAACAAATTGTGCATGTCGCCGAGAATTTCTTGATACGCGCCAACCAAAAATACACCTATATAATACGGTTCCTTATCTCGAAGTACATGTACAGGGAGAGAATTCGACGTACCGTGCGAGGAGATAAAGTTTGTTATCTTACCATCGGAATCGCAAGTAATATCCTGAATAGTAGCCGTGCGCGTTGGTTTTTCGTCCAACCTGCAAATTGGCATTATCGGGAAAACCTGATCGATCGCCCATGAATCGGGCAGCGACTGGAACAGTGAGAAATTACAGAAATATTTGTCGGGTAACATTTTCGACACTTTACGCAATTCCTCGGGAGCATGCTTCATAGCAGCTGCCATATCGCCTACCTCACGCGCTATTGACCAAAACAGTTTTTCAATCTGCGAGCGGGTTTTCAAATCAAGGATTCCCAGGCTAAACATATCCAAGGCTTCCTCCCTAATTTGCAATGCGTCGTGCCAACTCTCAAACAAACGGGGCTGTGATAGCTTATCCCAGATATCATACAATTCACGGGCTAACTCGTGGTCGTTTTCCAACACTTCTTCTTTGTCGTCCCATTGAGGCAAAGATGTAGCAGCCAATGTGTCGAAAATCAGAACAGAATGGTGAGCCGTTAGTGAACGGCCTGATTCTGTAATTATATTTGGCTGTTTTAAATTATTCTTCACGCATGCGTCTACCAAGGCCGAAACCGAGTCATTGGCATACTCCTGAATCGAGTAGTTCATCGAGCTTTCACTTGCAGATGAACGTGTGCCGTCGTAATCGACACCGAGACCTCCACCTATGTCAACGTAATCGATATCGAAGCCCATTTTCGACAGCTGGATATAGAACTGTGTAGCCTCGCGGAGGGCATTTTTGATACGCCGTATTTTGGTTATCTGACTGCCGATGTGGAAATGTATCAGTTTCAGGCTTTGGCTTAATTTATTCTTGTTCAAGAATTCCAACGCGGTAAGCAATTCGCTTGAATTTAATCCAAACTTCGACACATCGCCGCCTGATTCCTCCCATTTTCCGGAACCGGCACTTGACAATTTAATTCTTATCCCGATATTCGGAATGATTTTCAAACGTTTAGCTACGTCTGCTATGATTGCTAGTTCGTTTAGTTTTTCAACTACCAAATATATTCGCCGGCCCATTTTTTGTGCCATTAAGGCTAGTTCTACGTAGTCTTTATCTTTGTAGCCATTGCAAATGATAAGTGCATCGTCAGCGATATTTGTAGCCAAAACAGCATGCAACTCAGGCTTTGAGCCGGCTTCAAGACCGATATTGAATTTTTTTCCGTGAGAAACTATCTCCTCTACAACTTCGCGTATCTGATTAACCTTTATAGGATATATTATGAAATTTTCGGCCGTATAGTCATATTCTTTTGCTGCTTGTTTAAAACAACGCGAAATTTTTTCAACGCGATTGTCCAGTATGTCAGGAAAACGCAATAAAAGAGGAGCTGCAATATCTCTTACTTGCAGTTCGTCGATTACCTCTTTTAAATCGACCGATGCATAACCTTCGCGCGGAGTTACAACTACGTGGCCTTTTTCATTAATAGAAAAATACGTTAGTCCCCAACCATTAATATTGTACAGTTCGGCACTGTCTTCAATGCGCCATCTTCTCATCTGCTATCTTACTGGTTTGTAAGGTCATCAGCTGTAATTATCGAAATGACCCTGGTAAAAACAATTGTTTATCTAGCTCGAACGGCAAAACACACTCTTTGTCCGCTTTCTTTTCTCACAAAGGTAATAATTATTTATGAATTTGTGTATTCTGCCATACCAAAACTGATTGCTACTACTTTGGCAAATAGATTATTGTTGATGAATTTTCCGGTCGAAGCACTTTTCTTGCAGCGTCTACGACATCGGCTACTGTTAATCCGCGATACCTATCCAGTTGACGATTAAGTGTTGTTCCCTGCATTTCAGCCATAGCCAGATTAGCTGCTAGATTTGCATAACCGATATTACTGAATTCTGCATTTGAAACATACTTGTTTATTGCTCTTTGCAACTCGTAATTGCTCGGTGGGTTGGATATCAAACTCATTGTTTGTTCCGACAACTTATCAACGGCTTCTTTTGCATCGGTGCCCGGAGAAAGCAAACCGCGTGTTAGAATTAATCCCGGCTCATCATTACCTGTAATCGAAGCATCGGCTTGGGTAAACAGTGTACTGTTCAGTACCAAATTCTGATAATAGCGCGAAGCTCTTCCCAATGCCAACAAATCGGTAATAATGTCGCATGCCGGATAAATCGGATTTGATTGCTCCGGCATGTGATAGGCCGTTACAATCATTGTTTGCGGAACCCGACCGGTCACTTCACGGATACGCGACTGTGTTTGTTCGGGTTCTAGGAGGTAGTTGCGAACCGCAATTTGTCGACGTTCAATGCCGCCAAACCATTTTTCGGCCAAATCACAAGCCTTTTGAAATGAAATGTTGCCGGTAACAGCCAAAACGGCGTTATTCGGTGCATAATGGGCATAGAAAAATTTTTTAACATCGTCAATTGTCACATTGCGGATATGCGACAGTTCCTGTCCTATGACGGGTGTGCGATAAGGATGCACGGTAAAAGCCAGCGCATCGAGATAGTGCATTAAATCACCGTAAGGCTGATTGAGACATACTTGTTTAAATTCTTCGCAAACGACATCTTTTTGCACATCGAGCGATTTTTGTGTGAAAGCCAACCCGGCCATTCGATCGCTTTCCAGCCAAAATGCAGTTTCAACATTGTGTGCCGGTACTATATCGTAAAAATTAGTAAAATCATCGCTTGTCCATGCATTATTTGTACCTCCGGCTTTTTCTAAAGCATTATCGAAATCGGGAATATGAACTGAACCTCCGAACATCAGATGTTCGAACAGATGAGCCATTCCTGTCAGGTGAGGATTTTCATCACGTGCGCCTACATTATACAATATGTCTAGAGCGACCATTGCAGTGGCCTCGTCGCGATGATGTACTAATCGCAGTCCGTTGTCGAGTGTATAGGTGCGAGCCTCTATCATTCGACCGTTACATTTATAATTTTAATGTCGGCAGCGGGACGATCGTGGGAATCAGTTTTGGCTTTTTCAATTTTTTCAATAACATCCATACCTTCAATCACCTGACCAAAAACTGTATAGTCGCCGTCGAGATGAGGTGTGCCCCCTACGGATGAATACGCTTCGAGCTGCTCGGGGGTTAACTTTGACGGGTTCTTCGCGTATTCGCTCTCTGTTATTGCAATAAGTTCTGTTTGAAGTTTGTCCAATCCGGCACGATCCTGCATGGCTTGCATTGTCCGTATTGTGTCCTGTTTTTGGGCAACTAAGCGGCGGAATATTCCTTGTTTTTTCATATTCTCAAGCTGCATTTCCATTTGGGCAAGCTCCTCGGCCGAATAGGCCTTGCCTGTAACAATATAGAATTGAGAGCCTGACGAACGTTTTTCAGGATTTACCGCATCACCTTGACGCGCTGCGGCCAGAGCCCCGCGTTTGTGAAAATGTTTAGGGTAAACAAATTCTGCATCAAGTGTATAGCCTGGCCCCCCTGCACCGAGGTGCTTCCCCATGGGTGCATTCTTCGAATCAGGGTCGCCCGTCTGAATCATAAACTCATTGATTACGCGGTGAAATAAAACGCCGTCATAATATCCTTCTCGAGCAAGCTTTAGGAAATTGTCGCGATGCTTTGGTGTATCGCCAAACAATCGTACCTTAATATTACCTTCTGTTGTAGCGATATTAACAATAACATCGCCCGAATCTTTACTATCCATAGCTTTTAATGATGAAATGTTCGCCTCACGCGCTCCGCAGCCGACACATCCGGCCACCAGCAGCGTCATAACACAAATTTTTCTTATTATTTTAAACATAAAATTTAATCTTTAAGCCCAACTTGAAAGCTATTTATGCCCTTTTGTTAAAATTTGGTTGGAAACAACCGCTTATACAAACGGCGGAAGTTATTGTCTTTCAAACTAAGTTCTTCTACGCGCTGAGAATAGTCTTCGCCCCATATTGTAAGTAAATCGGGCAAATAGCGGTGTTCGCGATCTTTATCAATAGCGCAGGATATCAATTTATCGATTTGTTCTGCGAACTTTTGGGCATTGATAGCGTTCAAATAACGAGCAGCTGATACTAGAAATTGGCCCGTCCGGTCGACTGCTATCATATTTTCTACAACCAGGTTAATTACCGGATCGATCGCGTCGATATGATTGGCCAAATATTCATAGGTCAGAAGGCCGTCGGTATCATCGGCCAGCATATTTTTAATATTAGGCTCCATAATTTTTATAATATTGTTTTAACGCAACAAAGATAGCAATTTTAATAAAAAAACAATATATTTGCGTATATCACGGATTAACAATTTATATATGACTTCAGAGAATATTGTTATAACTATAGGGCGCCAATTTGGCAGCGGAGGTCGAGAACTTGGCAAGCTTCTGGCTAACAAACTTGGGTTCGACTTCTACGATAAGGAATTATTGCTAAAAGCAGCAAAAAAAGCCGAGTTGAGTCCTGAATTATTCAATAAATCGGACGAGCGCGCACCGCGCTTTCTGGGCGGAACAGTTTCTTTTGCCATGGGATACAATCCTTACACATTCTTTTCCGGTCCATCATCGATTGGCGACGACTCTATCAACCGCGCGCTCAACGATATGATTGTATCGTTGGCTCAGAAGGGACGGTGCATTATTGTTGGAAGAACGGCCGATTATGTTCTTCGCGATCATCCCGGATTAGTCAGCATATTTGTCAATGCTTCTATTGACGATTGTGTCGACAGAATTACACGTCGCGGCGATTCCATGTCCAGACAACAAGCAGCGGCAATGGCAACAAAAACAAACAAGCTACGAGCCAGTTACTATAATTTTTACACCGACAAAACATGGGGCGATGCTTCGTCATATCACCTATGCGTCAACTCATCCGTAATGCCAATGGAGGATTTGGCCGATTCTATTGTTGAATACATAAAGCGACGTTTCCCTGATTTTAAAATAGTTGAGAAATAAAAAAAACCGGCTTAGACCGGTTTTTTTTATTTGAATTACAAATTATAACCGATAGTGAATTCCCAACGTTTGTTGTGACCTTTCACAGACTTCGCGCTAAGTGGAATTTCTTGGAGTGCATTACGGCATCCGTACATAAAGTGCGCGCCAAGATAAACTTTCCCCATTGCCAGAATTCCGACGCCGGTTTTCAAACCATAGTCGTAACGTTTTGCCAAACCTCCATTACCGAAGTAAGCGCTCTTAGCATGAGGATTCCATGGTTCCAAGGCATTTGTCATCGGATTGGTTTTATAACCATATAATGTGTATTTATTCTTTCCGCCAAATCCCCAGGCCATATATGGTCCAAGATCGACTTGTAGCTGGATAAGTTCTGCAACACCCATGCGGAACGACGCCATAATCGGCACCGTCAGATATTTACAATTGGCAGATCCGTTATATATTTCGTAGCGCGATGTTTCTGCATTGTTAAGAATCATATTATAATCGTTTTTCCGTGTCGACAGGAACAAGCCCGGCTGTATTGTCAAAAAGCCTGTCATGTTCAAATCAACAACAGCTCCCACAGAGAAACCATTGCGCCACTGTTGCTTCTGCGACACTATTTCAGGGAACTGATCAGAAAAATTGTTTGACAGATTCGAAGAATTGAATCCGACACGTACACCTATACCTATAATTTTTTCTGGCTTAGCCGTATTGATCAAGTCCAGAGCCGAAATTTGTACTGAACCAGCCAAAAGCATACCGGCAACAATTATAATATGTAGTAATCTCTTCATACCTATTTTTTTTTAAACTTATCGTAAAATTACATCAAAGCATATGAATTTCCAAACACACGACCAATATTTTTCTCGCAGCAATCACGGCTCTTTCATTTAAAATTTAATGAATATTTCAATCTACTTTGTATTCAAGCCTTTATGTCGTCCATTTATTCTCAGTTCAATTTATTTGGCG
>JAMPII010000027.1 GCA_023662835.1 Muribaculaceae bacterium
CTCCAAGCCAGCGACCCCAGCGGCCCTGAAATTTTATGATATGGGCCCTTAAAGAGCATCTAGAAGTAGCCTTATTCTATCCTTGCCCGAAGAAATCAGAAATATATTGATTTTTTCGGGGTAACTAATATGTAAAAAGATGAAAAAATCCTTCCCAAAACACCAAGACCTGATTTGCTGTTCGTACATTTTCAATTCCCATGAGGATTTTTCTGTAGTTGAAGACCTCTATGCTGGTTTCGACAATGATTTTAATCTTATAATATTATGTGAATATACTGACTACGACGCTCCTGATTATAACTGCGCAACATGCGCGATTGTAAAAAAGGAGGAGGCTTATCGTCTTGCGAAAAGACTCAAAGTTTCGCTTTGTGAATTGCCGGTGGAGATAAGCAACTCAATGTCGGAATGGAATGAAATAGTTTGCCCAATGCCAAGAGATGTCAGAGACTGTTTCAAAGAAATCACAGAATGCCTCATTGATGAAGGATACCACTTCCGTATTAGGCGGAAACCCTCCTCTAATGGTTATATCTCTTGTTAAGAAGTGTGCTTTTCCTTTGCCACTGTTTAGCAAACGTCCAAATCTCTTGGAAAGAGTTACTTAACTATTGTGCAAAGTTAGTGATTATCTTGATAATTAACGCAATTTGAACACTTGATATTGCCTCATAGCGGACTCCGAAACCAAATTTGTTTAGCAAACATTACTGGCTTCGGAGTTTATTTTGATGATTGATTGAGTATTGTTAGCCATCCAAATCTCTTTCCAAGAGATAATGGCAAACAAGAACTTGAATAAGGCTAAAGAGGCCAAGAAAGATGAGTTTTATACTCAACTTGAAGACATAAACAATGAGCTGCGCCACTACCGCGAACACTTCCGTGGTAAGACGGTTCTATGCAACTGCGATGACCCTCGCGTCAGCAACTTCTTCAAATATTTTGCCTACAATTTTGAGTTTCTTGGATTGAAGAAGCTGATTGCCACCTGCTATAAGAATCAAGATGTTAATCTATTTTCAGAAGGGACTTCGGAGCAAGCAGTTTATCTCGTGTATGAGGGCGACAAGAACGGTAATCATATACCCGATGATGAAGAGATAGAGGTGTTACCGCTGAAAGGAGATGGCGACTTCCGTTCTGCCGAATGTATTGAATTTCTTAAAGAGGCCGACATTGTCGTTACCAATCCGCCATTCTCTCTATTTCGCGAATACGTTGCCCAACTAATTAAGTACGACAAGAAGTTTCTGATTATTGGGCCATATAATGCTATTAGTTACAAGGAGATTTTTCCAATTATAATGAAAAATAAAATGTGGTTGGGATTTGGTTTTAATTCGGGAAATGCTTTTTTCAAAGTGCCAGAACCAAGCATCTATGCAGAGGGAGTCTATAATGAAAATACAGGACTCGTAAAATTTCGTAATTGCTGTTGGTTTACTAATCTCGATCACAGGAAGCGTCATGAAGATTTAATCTTATATAAGACATTTTCAAATGAGGAATATCCCAAATATATCAACTATGATGCAATAGAAATCTCTAAAACAGAACTTATTCCCATGGATTATATGGAGAGGATGGGAGTGCCTATAACTTTCCTTGACAAATATAATCCCAATCAATTTGAAATAATAGGGATGGCAAATGGTGGTGAGTTGGGCGTAGAATGTGGAGTAAGTTCCAATTTGTCAAGTGCTGAATGTGATGCGTTATTCAGAGAAGATAAGACTTTCCGAAAAGGGAAGGTATGCTATCGAGATAAAAATGGAAAACTCAAAGGTTGCTATGCAAGAATAATAATCCGCCGAAAGAGATAATAGACATGGATATAGAATTGAAATCAGTCAAGATAGCCGATCTTATTGACGGATATGTCAATGACCCGGATGCCGGTGTCAGAGGATTTGGCGGCAAGTTAGATATTCGTCCGCCGTATCAGCGTGAGTTCCGCTACGACTTAAAGCAGCAACAAGCTGTCATTGAGACAATATTGAAAGGTTTTCCTCTCAATATTATGTATTGGAGTGAGGATAGTGACGGCAATTATGAAATGATTGATGGGCAGCAGCGCACATTGTCAATCTGTGAGTTCTTCACTCATGGCTTCAATATCGAGGATAAGGACCGCGGCACGCTCTATTTTTCAACTCTGACTGCCGATGAGAAAAAAGCGTTTTTTGACTATGAGTTGACTGTCTATTTTTGCAATGGCACAGACAAGGAGAAACTTGACTGGTTCAGAGTTATCAATATCGCCGGAGAAAAACTTCTTGACCAAGAGTTGCTCAATGCCGTGTATGTCGGACCGTTCGTAACGGATGCCCGACGCCACTTTTCAAAAGATGGTTGCCCGGCATATAAAACGGCAAATGACTTGTTGAACGGTGTCGCAAGAGAACAGGCTTATCTCGCCTCCATCCTAAAATGGGCTGCTCGCCACGATGGAATTGCGAAAGTTGACGACTACATGGCCCAGCATCAGTTTGACCCAAATGCCAATAAATTGTGGGCATATTTCGTCGCAATCATCACTTGGGTACGCTCCACTTTCCCAAAATATCGTAAGGAGATGAAGGGCTTGGATTGGGCCGAGATGTTCGATGAGTTTGGCGAGAACACCTACGACACAGCCACTCTTGAAAAGCAAATCCACGACCTGATGGAGGACGACGAGATAATGAAGAAGGCGGGTATCTATCGCTATGTGCTCAGTGGCGACTTGCACGACCTGTCGTTCCGCGCCTTCGACAAGAAGCAAAAGCGCGAGGCATACGAGCGTCAGAAAGGCATCTGCGTCCACTGCGGCAAGCACTTTGAGTTGGAGGGAATGGAAGCCGACCACATTAAGCCGTGGAAAGAAGGTGGTACGACAGTTGCCGAGAACTGCCAAATGCTCTGCCGCAACTGCAACCGCATCAAAGGCGCAAAATGAACTCTACTCTATATCTAATCCGGCTTTATGGGCTTGGGAATGCTGATGTTCTCTTGGAATGTAGTATTGCTTGTCGTCTTTGATTAGGTAGGAGCCGGTTTGATGAAAGCCGAACGAGACTCCGGCCTCAATACATTGCTGGCGCAGGTCGAGTACCCAGTCATAGTTCAGGGGACGGGCGTATTTGCCGGATTCTCCGCCGATAAAAACTCCTTCAATCAGATTTGGATCAAGATATTTACGCAAATCAACTCGTTCCAGCATTGGCTCTACAGCGATGGAGCGATGCTTTATAGGCAATGAGAGAAAAATCGGCAGACGATAGTCGGCTCGGTCTTGATTTTCTGTAGTACAACCTATAAAAACGTTATCATAGCCTTCGCCCCAATCTGACGGAAGGCATTGCGCGAGTCGGTCTATTCGTTTGGTAAGGAAAGTAAATATGCAGTCAGAGCGCTGTCGAATGATATTCCAGATTTCCGGTCGCCATTCGTCGGCTTCCTCAATAAGTAGGTCGGATGTGAAGCATAGCCAAAAGTGAGTACCTGCCGGGAACTTCCAATTCTTCTGACGGTCGCGTCTTATTGGTAGGTTGAAAGATGATGTCTTGCGAACTTCCGATGAGGGTATGGCAGAACCTCTTGCTGCGTCTTCTCGATAAACGTAGCAATTCTTGCATCCGGCACTTATCTTGTGACAACCATGCCACGGATTCCACATAGGCATAATGGTTTATTCTGTTTTACAGTGGCAGGTGTTAAGGTGATCGTCGATGAAGCCGGTGGCTTGGAGGAAGGCGTAGCAGATTGTTGTGCCAAAGAACTTGAAACCACGGCTAATCAAAGTTGTGGAATGCCTGGCGGTAGCCTTCACGTTTGCGGAGGATGGTTATCCAAGCGAGTCCGGCTTGTGCGCTTTCTAGGGTCAGAAACTCAAACAGTGTCCTGTTGTCGTTCATCATTTCAGTGCCTGACCATCGTGGAAGGCATTGCCGACACGACTTCCAAGTGCCACGTAGCCATGGTGAATGGGGTCGAAGGTGATGAGTTTCATCTTCTCAATGTCGGGTTTGCCGTCTTCTGCCAGATAAGCCTCGTCGCAGACAATGTTCAAAATTTCGGCAATGATATAGTAGCCGGTCTCCGACTCATAGAGTTTCTCCTTGATACGACATTCCATTGTCATCGGGAAGCAATCGAACACCGGAGCATTAACTGATTCAGCTTTTGCTGACTTCCATCCGGCTTTCTCAACCTTGTTATGTTCTTTCTTACCGCTCACAATGCCGACGTAGTCGGCGGCAACCATTGTGTCAACAGTGGCGAAGGCGACTGTAAAATCCGGACAACAATTGAGATTTTCTGTGGTGGCATGACTGCCCATCGAAATCATAATCTCGTTCGCGTCCCATTGCCCACCCCATGCTGCGTTCATCGCATTGGGTGTGCCATCGGCATCGTAAGTACCGATTATCAATACCGGCTGTGGAAGCATCCACGCCTGTGGCTTAAAGTTTTTCATAAGATCCTTCGAATTTGAATACATTTGCTACAGGTGCAAAATTATGCAATTAATCTGAAGAAAACGATTAACTGTGTTGATAAACTTTGATTTGTATTTTTTTTGAGAATCTATTGGGAAAACGATGTTGATTTATTAAATTTGTAGTCATTGCCACTTAAATGCTATCAAAAAGGCATATAAACCGAAAAAAATTAACCTAATAACTAAATATCAATAAAAACAATTATGGCTAAATCGCAACTAGATGCGCTGGATTTCAAAATATTGAAGACGCTTTCAGTAAATGGCCGCAAACCATATCTGGAAATCGCCCGCGAGTGTAACGTATCGGGCGCAGCCATTCATCAACGTATACAGAAACTTAATGCTATGGGCGTGTTGAAAGGCACGGAATGTCTTATCGAGCCTTCCGCCGTCGGGTATGACACATGTGCCTACATCGGATTTTTCCTCAAGGATCCAACTCATTTCGATCAGGTTGTAGAAAAGCTAAAACAGATTCCAGAAGTTGTTGAGGTGCATTTTACTACAGGTCAATATGATATGTTTATTAAATTGTATGCCCACAACAACGACCACCTACTCCATCTTATCCACGGCGAGCTAAACGGCCTTGGATTGGCTCGTACCGAATCGTTGATTTCATTCAAAGAGGTATTCCGCCGTCAGCTGCCTATTGGTCAGCCTAGCGATAACGAATAAATGTAATTGTAATATTATATACCAACGCTCGTGGCCGACAAGCTCCGGGCGTTTTTGTCTCACATGGATTCTATCTTACTTAATGCTCTTCAGTGGGCACGCCAGGCAGGCGCAATCCAATTGAAATATTTCCGCGGCAAAGAGCTGGACATTCATATTAAAGCAACCGATGCAGATGTTGTCACGGTTGCCGACCGCGAATCGGAACGATTGATTATTAATAACATTCACGCAACATATCCAACTCACGCTATTTTGGCCGAGGAATCGGGCGAGGAGCAACGAGGCGACAGTGAGTGGCGATGGATTATAGATCCTCTCGATGGCACCACAAATTATAGTGTCGGATTGCCTATTTTCAGTGTGTCGATTGCACTGGAGCACAACGGTATCACTGAACTTGGCATCGTTTATGCGCCCTATCTCGACGAACTGTTTCATGCAGTTCGCGGGCAAGGTGCATTCCTTAACGGTCAGCCGATTGGCGTTTCGGGCAAAACCGCCTTGTCCGAGAGTGTTATCTCAACCGGGTTTCCCGTTGACAAACGACTGACTTCCGATAATAACCTCGACAATTTTTCGCGCATAATGCCGCTAGTCAGGGGTATACGGCGGCTTGGATCTGCAGCTATTGATATCAGTTACGTTGCCGCAGGATATCTTGACGGCTTCTGGGAATTGAACTTGCATAAATGGGACGTGGCTGCTGCCGAACTTATTTTGGCGGAAGCCGGAGGTATCAGCACTCGCTTCCGTCCCGACCGAGGCGAATCAATTTTGGCAGCCACTCCTGCCATTCACACTCAACTAGCATCGATTCTACAAGCGTAATAGGCGCATATTTCCAGTTACAAAAAATTTTGCTTACCTTTGCCGATGCAATTAGGCCTGGTAGTTCAACGGATAGAATAGAGGTTTCCTAAACCTTAGATAGCGGTTCGATTCCGCTCCGGGCTACAAAAAAATCGGCGCCACCCTACAATAGGTTGACGCCGATTTTATGTTGGTGTCAGAGCGATTACAATTTTGCTTTGATTGCTTTTGTTGCTTCTTCGTAGCCGGGTTTTTCGAGCAATGCAAACATGTTACGTTTATAGTCCTCAACGCCCGGCTGATTGAAGGGGTTCACGCCGAGTATGTAGCCTGATATGCCGCAAGCCAATTCAAAGAAGTAGATCAGTTGCCCCAGATAGCGTTCGGTGAGTTCTGGAACGGAAATACGGATGTTGGGCACACCGCCGTCAACGTGGGCAATACGGGTGCCGAGTTCTGCCATTTTGTTTACCTCGTCAACGCGTTTTCCGGCAATGTAGTTGAGACCATCGAGATTTGCGGCATCGGAGGGGATAACTGTTTCCGACGCGGGTGCCTCTACCGAAACAACGGTTTCGAAAATCGTACGTTCACCGTCCTGAATCCATTGTCCCATTGAGTGAAGGTCGGTCGAGAAATCGACGGCGGCGGGGAAGATTCCTTTATGATCTTTACCTTCGCTTTCGCCGTAAAGCTGCTTCCACCACTCTCCAAGATAGTGGAGTTTGGGATTATAGTTTACAAGAATTTCGGTTTTCTTTCCTGCGCGATAAAGAGCGTTGCGGGTTGCCGCATATACTTCGCATATATTATCGTCGGACGGCTGGGTGCATTCGTTTTGCATTTCCAAAGCGCCTTTAACGAGGGCTTTGATATCGTAGCCAGCCACTGCTATAGGGAGCAGCCCTACGGGGCTTAGCACAGAGAAGCGTCCGCCTACATTGTCGTCGATTACGAATGTCTTATAGCCTTCTTCCGTTGCAAGCTGGCGGAGTGCGCCTCGTTTAGCGTCGGTGATAGCTACGATTCTTTTGCAAGCTTCCGCTTTCCCAACCTGAGCCTCGAGCTGCTCTTTGAGCAGACGGAATGCGATAGCGGGCTCGGTTGTGGTTCCCGACTTTGATATAACGATAATGCCGAAACTTTTGCCCTTGAGGAATGCTTGAAGCTCGTTCAGGTAGTCCTCGCCGATATTCTGTCCGGCAAAAAGCACTTTGGGCTGTCCGGGAGCGGGCGCTGTAAATGCATCGAACGAGTTATTAAGCGCCTCAATCACGGCTTTTGCGCCGAGGTATGAGCCTCCGATTCCAACCGATACAACGTAGTCGCAACTGCCACGCAGCGAGTCGGCAACTTCTTGAATTTCGTTAAGGTGCTTTTCCGGAGTACGTTCGGGCAGGTCGAGCCAACCGAGGAAGTCGTTGCCCAATCCGGTTCCGTCCTTGAGTGTTTTCAAAGCGGGAGCAGCCTCATTCTTTTCAATTTCTTTCACTTGCTCCAATGTAACGTCATTTAGAGCAGAGTTGATGTTTACCTGAATTTTTTTCATAGCTTAATGCGTTTATACCAATTCTGTGGCTAACAAGCGTACGGCACGCGCGGCCGGTACGCCGTTGTACAATATTGAGTTAATTGAATTCAGCAGGGGCGTTTGCGCGTGAACCCATTGTGAATTTATCTCGTACAGACATTTCGTCCCGTAATAGCCTTCGGCCACCATTTCCATTTCCATCATCGAACGTCGCACCGAGCCGCCACGACCAAGCATTGAGCCGAAATTGTGGTTGCGGGAGAATCGGGAGTAGCCGGTAACGAGCAAGTCGCCAAGATATACGGAGTCGCATATATTGCGTGACCCGCCAACTGCGGCTTGAATAAATCGCTCCATCTCGCGAATCGCATTCGACAGGAATATGGCCTGGAAGTTATCGCCTGTTTTTAGTCCGTGGATTATTCCGGAACCTATTGCATACACGTTTTTTAGCACTCCGGCGTATTCTATACCATTAACGTCGTCGGAAATCAGCGTACTCATTGCTTTGCCATTGAGCGCTTCGGCAAAGGCTTCGGCCAACTCTCGACGAGGTGAGGCTACCGTCAGATAGCTGCGTCGCCCTAGGGCCACCTCTTCGGCGTGGCAGGGTCCCGATACGGCCATTATATTTTCTGGAGCAACATGATAATGCTCAACCATATAGTCGGAAATCAAAGCATTATCGTCGGGAATGATTCCCTTAGTGGCAATAACTATCTTTTTAGTTGAGATATCGGCTGTCAGTTTTTCCAGATGACTTTTGAAATATGGCGAAGGCATTGCCATGAGCAATGTGTCGGCCTTTGATGCTGCCAGATTTATGTCGGATAGGAATTCAATCCTTTCAACCGGAAATTCCACATCAGTTAAATAGGCAGGGTTATGTCCCAGCTGTTGAAACTCCTCAATACGGTCGTTACGACGCATATACCAGATTATGTCGGGCATATTCTGGAGCATGAGTTTCGACAGAGCGGTTGCCCAGGAGCCTCCACCCATCACCGCCACACGGCCTATTGCCGTGCTTGTCGTTGTAGTTATTTCTCTACCGCGGCTATCCATTCTTTAATTTGCTCAGGTGTTGGATTTTTGAGTTCGAGTTTGAATTTTTTGTTTATGCCGCACAGTTCCTGGAATAGCTTACCGGGATTTGCGCCTGCAAGCTGAGCCACAGTCGTAACACCGGCTTTTTGCAGAGGAGCTACCCATTCCTGCGGAATTCCGATCGCTGTATAAGCTTCTGGCTTGTCGCGCTGCACAGTTTTTTCGGGGCGCATCTGCGGGAACAGAAGCACTTCCTGGATGGTTGTCTGGCCTGTCATGAGCATTACCAAACGATCCATACCGATACCCATTCCCGATGTGGGAGGCATGCCATATTCTAGGGCGCGAATAAAGTCCTTATCAATAATCATCGCCTCGTCGTCACCTTTTTCGGCAAGACGCATCTGCTCAACAAAGCGCTCATATTGGTCGATGGGATCGTTCAACTCGGAGTAGGCGTTGGCCAGCTCTTTTCCGTTCACCATTAGTTCGAACCGTTCGGTTAATTCAGGGTTATTACGGTGACGTTTTGTGAGTGGCGACATTTCTATGGGGTAATCGGTGATAAATGTAGGCTGTATGTAAGTGCCTTCGCATTTTTCGCCAAAAATTTCGTCGATGAGCTTGCCTTTTCCCATTGTTTCATCAACTTCAATACCCATTTCGGCTGCGGCTTTGCGGAGTTCTTGTTCCGATTTACCTTCGATGTCGAAGCCGGTGTGGTCGATAATAGCCTGACGCATTGTCACACGAGGGAATGGAGCCTTGAACGAAATCATATTGTCGCCAACTTTAACATCTGTTGTGCCGTTAACGTCGAGACAAATTTTTTCGAGCATTTTTTCTGTGAAATCCATCATCCAGTTGTAGTCCTTGTAGGCCACATAAATCTCCATACATGTGAATTCCGGATTATGGGTACGATCCATACCTTCGTTGCGGAAGTTTTTAGAAAACTCATAAACGCCATCGAAACCACCAACAATCAGACGCTTAAGGTACAATTCGTCGGCAATACGAAGATACAGTGGTATGTCGAGCGCATTATGGTGGGTAATGAATGGTCGTGCAGCCGCTCCTCCGGGGATGCTTTGCAGAATCGGGGTTTCAACCTCCATATAGCCATGCTCGTTAAAATATGAGCGCATTGAGTTGTAAACTCGGGTTCGTTTGATGAAAATCTCCTTAACGCCATCGTTAACAACCAAATCAACATATCGGCGGCGGTAGCGCAATTCGGGGTCGTCGAAGGCGTCGTATGTAACCCCATCCTTAACCTTAACGATAGGAAGCGGTCGGAGTGATTTTCCCAGCACAGTAAGTTCCTGCGCGTGGATTGATATTTCGCCCGTCTGAGTGCGGAACACAAAGCCACGAATGCCTACAAAGTCGCCGATATCAAGCAACTTTTTGAAAACAACGTTGTATAAATCCTTGTTTTCACCGGGGCACAGGTCATCGCGGCTGACATATACCTGAATACGTCCGTCAGCGTCCTGCAATTCCATGAATGAAGCCTTTCCCATAATGCGGCGGCTCATTATACGGCCAGCCACACATACTTTGCGAGGCTCATCTGCATTATCTGAAAAATTTGCTTTTATTTCTGTTGAATGAGCATCAACCGGGTAAAGGGCAGCCGGATATGGCTCAATACCCATCTGGCGCATCTGATCAAGGCTCTGTCGGCGGATAATCTCCTGTTCGCTTAGTTCGAGTTGATTCATCGTATATTTTTGTTTTTATATTTTCAAATCTTCTGAAATCACAAAGTTAACACTTTTAGGGTTTCTTTGAAAATTTACGGCGCTTTTACATGTAGTTGCGCGCAGTTAGGAAGGCTTTTTTGGCTGGATTTCTTGAAAAATCGATTTTTTTTGCAAAGTCAGAAAAAAAATCGTATCTTTGTGGTCGGGTAAGTCCTACACGACCAGCTCCCCGGGAACTCCGCCAGGCCTTGACCGGAGCAACGGTACCGGGTTGTAGCGGTGCGATGTAGTAAGCTTACCTTTTTTTGTGCCCATGCGATAACATTTGTTAAACAATTTGAGTAGATTTCGTGTTTTTGTGTAAAAAGTGGGTTTATGAAGAAAAAATAAACCGCTCCAATCGGAAACTTAAACAGAAATTTACATTTATGAAAAAATTATTCATCGCATTATTTGCTATTATCGGCATAGTTGCCGGAGCATCGGCTCAAAGCACAGAACTATTCGTATCATACGGTGGTTACACTCAAATGGATGCTACCGACTGTCATGACGGTGGCTCATCGGTAAATACAGCCTGGGGCGCTCTCAACGCCGGCATAAACTTCCGCATCGCACCTAATCTTTGGATAGGCCCATCCTACACATTCTCCAGCACAACCCGTAAGCATAACGATGATAATCACTTTTATTATCATGCTATCATGCTAAACGGCCGGTATAATTACTATCGAAACAGCATCGTGACAATGTACGGCAAGCTCGGTCTTGGCACAATTATCACTCACGAGACATGGCCCGACGATTCAAAAAACTATGGGCATTTCGGCTTCCAATTCAGCCCCGTATGCGCACAAGTTGGGATTAATAATACACTGACAATGTTCGGTGAGTTGGGCTTCGGCGCTCAAGGCTTGCTTCAGGTGGGCCTTAAAATAAATCTATAACGTCCGGATATAAGAAATCGAAAGAGGCGATATGTCGCAAATGCCATATCGCCTCTTATGATTTTATCGTTGTGGATAACGGTTTGTCCACAACGGTTGTGGTATTTAATGTTGTGGCTAGTCGATGAGCTGATCGGCTTTGTAACCACCCATTTCGCGAATTGCGTTTTTCAGCATTACGTACTGCTCGTAGAGGTTGTTTACGGGCACTTCATCCTGGGTATAGTCGTGCATAGGACTCTTGAGGAAGAATGAGAGGAAGCGCTGAATACCGTAGCGGCCATTGCGTGCGGCTAGGTCCATGAGGAGACACAAGTCGAGGCAGAGGGGAGCAGCCAGGATTGAGTCGCGGCAGAGGAAGTTGATTTTAATCTGCATGGGATAGCCCATCCATCCGAAAATATCAATGTTATCCCAGCCTTCTTTGTTGTCGTTGCGCGGTGGATAGTAGTTGATGCGCACTTTGTGATAATAATCGGTGTAGAGGTCGGGCTGTTTTTCGGGAACGAGAATCGACTCGAGAGTTGAAAGTTTGCTGACTTCTTTTGTGCGGAAGTTTGCGGGTTCGTCAAGCACAAGACCGTCGCGGTTGCCGAGGATGTTTGTCGAGAACCAGCCTGCCAAACCAAGGCAACGCACACCCAAAATGGGAGCGAAACCTGATTTAACGAGAGTCTGGCCTGTTTTGAAGTCCTTACCGGCAATTGGCATTTTTGTTTTTTCGGCCAGTTCCCACATTGCAGGGAAGTCGACTGTTGTGTTAGGAGCACCCATGATGAAGGGAGCGCCTTCCGACAAAGCGGCGTATGCGTAGCACATTGAAGGAGCGATGTGTTCGCGGTCATCGGCTTTCATTGCTTTTTCAAGGTCGGCCAATGTGTAGTGAACGTTCTTGTCAACAGGAACATACACTTCGGTTGAAGCAGCCCATAGAACAACAATGCGGTCGCAACCATTTGCAGCCTTGAAGTCGCGGATATCTTTTCGAAGTTCTTCAACCATATCCCAGCGGGTAGCGCAATTCTTAACGTTGTCGCCGTCGAGTCGCTTAGCGTAGTTATGGTCGAAAGCAGCCTTCATGGGAACGATCTTTTCAAGCTCGTCCTTAACGGGAAGAATATCTTTTTCTTTGAGCACCTCAGCGTTCATAGCCGATTCGAATGCGTTTGCAGGGTAAACATCCCACGCGCCGAATACGATATCGTTAAGGTCAGCAATAGGTACAATCTGGTTGTATTTAAGGTATTTTTTATCGGCACCTTCGCCTACGCGCATGATGTCGTATTGAGTCATTGAACCAACAGGTTTTGTAAGACCTTTGCGGGCCATCAATACACCCGTCATGAATGTTGAGGTTACTGCGCCGAGACCTACAACAAGAATACCGAGTTTTCCTTCGGCTTTCTTTACTTCTGGTTGAGTCATAATAATGAGTTTATTGAATTTATGTAAATTGTATTCGTTGTTAACTGTATTTTCCGTTAAGGTTTTTACGGTTAATTTCTGATAAAAGCGTGTAAAAGTACGCTTAAATTTTCAACTGGAGAAATTTTCTAGCGCAAACTATAGTTATTAAAGCTAAATAAATGTTTTTTTTACGACTATTTAGTTAATATACGTTTAAAGCCACACTTCCAACTAAGCACTATGTTAATTTTTGTTTCTATAGCATTCCGATCAATTCCTCTAAGCCGGATATTTGTGCCGGGTGTTGCTGAGCATCCTCCTCGGGCGTCCACCCTTTACCTTTGATCCACGCAACCTGACATCCGATAGATTCGGCCGGTAGGATATCCTTCTTGAGAGAGTCGCCAACAACAAGCACCTGATCGGGTTGCAAGCCCAATGAGTCAACACCGAGTTGAAATATTCTGGGGTCAGGCTTCCGTACGCCTACAACCGCGCTTTCGACAACATCCTGAAAAAGATTGCGTATGCCAAAATCGGCCAATACGGCTTCGACGTTGCCATAAAAATTGCTGACAAGCACCAATGGATACCTGTCATGAAGCTTGCAAAGGATAGGCTTGGCCTCTTCGACACAACCACGAGCAGCTTGATAGCATCGTTGCGCTACTTCGTCGGATTTTCCGTCGGCCTCCCTTTGCGATATGTAGCCGTTGTCGACCAACCACTGCATTTCAATACGCATTTTCTTTTGCAAGAGCACAAGAAAGTTATCGTCGGGAAGTATATGTCGCACTTTCGCCAGTTCTCGCTCAGCATAAACGTAAGCCTCGCGAAACGTTTCCTTTTCTACGCCAACATTTTCGTCCTGATAGGCTCGCCAAATTACTTCGCTCCAATGGTTGCCACGGCTGTCGATTGTGCCACCGTAATCGAAAATAATACCTTTAATTTTTGAAATCTCCATTTTTCAACTCATTGGTAAGTTTGCCACAAAAGCATTCGTGGCGGCAAACCATATAAATTAATAATATATTAAGTACTGTGAGCTCGAACATGAAGTATAGCCACGGCATACGCAAGAACAAGGATATAAACAAGGCAATTACTCGCCAATTAAACGACAAAATGTTTGTGTATTTCATCAGCGGTAAGCTAAGGCGGCGGAAAGCGTCGCGGAATGGCTGTGGGATGCGCCCGCTAGGGAAACTGATTTTCAATTGCTTCCGCAGTTGTTGCATCCGGGGGGTTAACTGTTCTTGGCTGAGAGTGTAGTTGAGATACGACTTCATAGTAAGCCGTTTCCAGAAGTTACCCTTAGCCGGAATTTCATTGAGTTTTGCGCGCAAATCATTGGCCGACTCCAGCTCGCTACCATCTTCCCCTTTGAGGAAGTAGAGGTGGAATTGACGGTAATAGTCGGCCATGGCTGCCTGCTTGGCGTGGCACAAACCTGTTATAACAGCGATCACCCATATCAGCCACGGATGGGACGAGAAAAATTCCGAGGTTGCATTTTCGCGAAGACAAATGGCTACGTAAATTGTTGCAAACCAGAAGTCACCCGACAAACCGTCGAGTATGCGCCCAAGGCGCGAGTATTGTTTCGTCATACGGGCCAGTTGTCCGTCGGCCGAATCGAATGAGTTGGCCCATACAAGCAAAACCATCCCTATAATGTTCATCCACAACGGCGTGAAATAAAACATTACCCCGGCTCCGATTCCGAGGAAGATTGAAGCTATGGTGATTGCGTTGGGTGTTATGCCCAGTTTTGCAGCCAGACACGCCCACATATACCCTATCGGTCTATAGAAAGCCAGGTCGATATGCTCTTCCGTGTCCATGCTTTTGAGCGTGGCGCGATATGATGATTTTTTATTTTCTGTCATGATTATTTAACGCGTTTTTAATTGTAGACAGAATACATTTTGCGATGTGAGGAGCGGCTTCCTTACGGCATGGAGCAAAGCTAGGCCAGTCGTTGAAGTCGATTATCCGGATTTCGCCTTCGGGCGAGATTATACAGTCGCCACCATAAATTTTCACGTCGAGAGCTTCCGACGCACGCTGACATATGTCGCGAAGCTTTTCTTTCGAGAATTCGATCCCCTGCGATTTGCCGTTGATGGCTTCATGACCGTATTTCGAATGACCGGCATCGAATGGGTAGAACCAGAAAAAGAACGGTGTATCCTGAACACCATAAAATTTCACCAAGTCGCCTACAAGATGGCGGTTGATTACGGCACGGTTTATGCCGCGCAGGAAATATTCTTGAACAACTTCCTGCGCTTCAACCGCATGGCGTACGTAGCTCACGTCCTCTTTGTGCATAGCGTGGAAGTCGCCTCGCTTAATCCAGCACTGCTCAAAGTTGGCATTTTTTAGGGCCTCGATCACACTCTCGTTTGTGTTTACAATCAGGCTTTCAGGATAGGGAATACCAGAACCCACAAGGATACGTGTCATACGTTCGCGCGTGCAGTTCTCGATACCGTAGCCCGAGTTTATCACGATTACACCTTCATCCTCCAGTTTCTGCAACTTCTGGATTGAAGCCATTTCGCGGCACATGTTCACAATAATTTTCTCCTCAACTTTGCCGCTAAGAAATTGCTCTTCCGAGTAAGTGTTCACAATACAACCACGTTTGCGGAGATTGTCGGCTACGGCATTGAATATTGCTGTGTCGTTACCAATGTGGTTTGGCGAGTATGCGCCGGCTCTTAAAATTCCGGCAATTGTTATATCGGCCATTGTAATAATGTGATGATTATTGATTTATGAATTGTTGCGCGGTAATAATGTCGGCGGCATGGTCAACATCGATTACCTTCGGGAACGGATATGCCTGCAAGCGTAGCCCGGCCTCGACTAAAGCGCGCTGATAGTTGCGCATGCGGCTAACTCCCGTGGCGATACATTGATCGAGCACTTTTAACGCCGGAGGTGTGAGCCCGTAGATTCCGCCGGAAATATATTTCATGCCTTCGTATGGTTGATCCTTAAAGGCCGTGATTTGCATTGTCGATTGGTCGACATCGATATAGAGAGGTTTTTCATCATCGATAAACGACGTTACGCCCATATAGCCGTCAATATCGTCGGGAGCAGCCTCAAAAGCTTTCACATAAGCAGCGAAGTCATCGGCGCGGAATATGGTATCGACTGTCGTGAGTACAAATTTACCCGATGCGGGAAAGGCTTTGCTCACCTCCCAAAACGAATGCATCGAACTTGGAGTTGTTTTCACAACAAGTTTGAAAGGGACCTTAATATCGAGGTTCTCAAGGAATTGTCTCACTTGCGTCATTTGCTCGTTCACAATTACTGTAACCGATTCAGCGCCATTATCCACCATAATGTCGATGAGGCGTTTAATCATAGGCCGGCCGTCGAGATCGACCAAGGGTTTAGGAAGAGCCACGCCTTCCTGGACTAGCCGGGAGCCTTCGCCGGCTGCTATTATCGCGTAATGCATGTGAGTAGTAAATTTTTACTTCGTTTCGTCGCCGCTCAAATCGAGCACTACATTATCTTTTCCTTTCTCGAAATATTGTTTTCGCAACGGATTACGATAGGCTTGCATATGGTTTTCGCGGTTTCGAACTATGTCGATTGCCATATAAACAGCTTCGCGCATCGACTCAGCCGATGCTTCGCCTTTGCCTGCGATGTCGAATCCTGTTCCGTGGTCGGGCGATGTCCTAACGTAGGGGAGCCCTGCGGTGAAATTCACCCCTGAGTCCATGGCAGTTGCCTTGAAAGGAGCCAGACCCTGATCGTGGTACATTGCCAACACTCCATCGAAACGTTTATAAGCCTCGGAGCCGAAGAAACCGTCGGCTGCGTACGGTCCGAAAGCCATAATTTTCCGCTGACGAGCGTCGGCAATAGCCGGAGCTATGATTTCTGCCTCCTCGTTGCCAAGCAGCCCGCCGTCGCCGGCATGCGGATTTAGAGCCAAAACGGCAATTCGTGGCGAGTGAATGCCGAAATCGGAGCGTAACGATTTGTTGAAAATTTCCAGTTTCTCAAGAATCGTTTCACGCGTAATTGATTGCGCCACATTTGCCAGCGGCATATGGGTTGTTACCAGAGCAACACGCAGCCCGTCGGAAGTGCAAAGTTCCATAAGGCTCTTTTGGCCGTCGCCGATGCTCGATTCAAGGTATTCAGTGTGGCCGGGGAATCGGAATGTATCGCTTTGAATGGACTCTTTGCATATTGGAGCTGTCACCAGCGCGTCGATGTTACCGGCACGCAGGTCAGCAATAGCTTGCTCTAAAGCAGCGAAAGCAGCCTCGCCGGCAGTTTTCGACATTACGCCTGGTTCGATATTGGTGTCCTCGGGAACGACATTAACAATATTCAATTCTCCGTCACGGGCGTTTGCGGCCGTTGCCGTTGTTAATAATTTTATTTCAGGCATCCCGATTGCTTTCTTGTAGAAAGCCGCAATCTTGGCCGACCCATAAATGACGGGGGTACATAATTCGGCCATACGCGGGTCGGCGAAGGTCTTCAGTATCACCTCGTAGCCGATGCCATTTATGTCGCCGTGGGTGATTCCTATTTTTATTGGTTTTAAACTCATAGCTATGATTTGTATTACGTGAGAGAGCAAAAGCCAATTCTCTCCATTTTCGCGCAAATTTACAAATTATCCATTAATTCGCTTCCTAATAAGTTAAGGAATAGTTCAATTTCCCGCAAATAACGTAAAACTCTTGGTGCGAGCAACCGCATTATGATGTCGTAAACAAAAAAAATGGTAAATTTGTGGAACGATGAAGGAATACCGAACATTGCGACGTTTGCGCATAGCCATTTCTGTGTTTACCGCTGTAGCGTTCACTCTATTGTGGGTTGGCTATGGCGAGATATGGGACGCGCTGTTCGGTTGGGCCAACAAAATACAGTTTGTGCAGGTAGGAGCCGTTACTGTGCCGGTAGTGACGCTAGTGTTCTGGCTGGTAGTGACATCGATGTTCGGTCGGATATTTTGCTCAGGGATATGCCCGCTAGGCACGTGGTTCGACGCTATAGCCTTGCTAGGAAGAAAACAACGCAGATATGCCGGACAACCTAATCATTACAACTATTCACCTCCGCTAACGCGATGGCGCTACATTTCGCTGGCCTGTGTATGTTTATGCGTGTTGTTAGGAATGGCCACGTTGCCGCTGCTGATTGAACCGGCGAACATGTATGCGTCGTTTCTTAGGAATGTAATACGTCCGGTTTGGGGCGCCACTAACAACGCCGTAGCACAGGCTGGCGTTGCAACGGGAGGCTGGCAGACAACATTTGTATCGGTTAGTGTTGCAGGTATGTTTTCCGTTGCGCTTTCATTTCTGACTATGGTAGCAGTCAGCATTCCGGCCTGGCTATACGGACGTTCATATTGTAACAGCATATGCCCGATAGGCACCATGCTTGGGTTTGTGAGCCGGCAGGCAATCTGGCGAATCGATATTGACACTGATTTATGCATCAACTGTGGCCGTTGTTCCGACGTTTGCAAAGCATCTTGTGTCGATTTAGGCGACCACGTTATCGACGGATCCCGCTGTGTGAACTGCTTCGACTGCCTTACGGTATGTCCCAACGATGCCATTCACTACCGGCGTTCACGCAAACAGCTTTCACTACCAATGCTTCAGCCAACAAGACAGCGAAAGCCCGGCGTGGCAACTTCGATGTCGATGGCAGTGCCAATAAGCTCTACAACAAAACAAAATAACGATAATGAAACAATATCTGGATCTTCTAAACCGAGTTCTGACAGAAGGTATTGACCGACCCGACCGAACGGGCACGGGCACCCGCAGCGTATTTGGCCACCAGATGCGCTTCGACTTGTCGGAGGGTTTCCCTCTTCTTACAACAAAGAAACTCCACCTTAAAAGCATTATATACGAGTTGCTTTGGTTTTTACGCGGCGACACAAACGTTGCCTACCTTCAGGAAAACGGTGTTCGTATATGGAACGAATGGGCCGACGAAAATGGAGAACTTGGCCCCGTTTACGGACGGCAGTGGCGCTCATGGCCCGACGGCGAAGGGGGCGCAATCGACCAGATTACACAAGCTATCGAAACAATTAAGAACGACCCTTCGTCGCGCCGCATCATAGTGAGCGCATGGAACGTTGCAGAACTACCGAAAATGCATCTCGCGCCATGCCACGCTATGTTCCAGTTCTATGTTGCCAACGGAAAACTGAGCATGCAACTGTATCAGCGTTCAGCCGATATTTTCCTTGGCGTTCCGTTCAATATTGCCTCATACGCTTTGCTGCTGATGATGGTGGCACAAGTGACGGGTCTCAAGCCCGGCCATTTTGTACACACACTTGGCGACGCACATATATATAACAACCACATGGAGCAGGTTCAACTACAATTGAGCCGCGAACCCCGACGGCTTCCGGTAATGAAGCTGAACCCCGAAGTGAAGTCGATTTTCGATTTCACATACAACGATTTCCAACTCGAAGGTTACGATCCTCACCCACACATAAAAGGCATCGTCTCGGTATGACAACACCATCCATAACCATGATTGCCGCTGTAGCGGCCGACGGAGGCATCGGCAAAGGTCCTAATCTGTTGTTCCGCATAAGCGCCGACATGCGCCGGTTCAAGCAACTCACAATGGGTCATCCTATAATTATGGGGCGCAAAACCTATGAGTCATTTCCTAATGGTCCTCTGCCGGGTCGCAAAAACATTGTTATCACACGCAACGCCAACTACCGGCCGCATCCCGACGTTGTCGTAGTCAGCTCAGTTGAGCTGGCTATGGAAGCGGCCGGCAGCGATAGCGAACCTATGGTTATTGGTGGCGGCGAAATATACCGGCAGTTCATGCCGTTGGCAAGTCGGTTAGAGATAACCCGTATTCATGCCGACTCACCACAGGGCACCGACGTTTACTTTCCCGACATCAACCCGAAAGTTTGGCATCTCGAGACTGAATCGCCAATCGAGACCGACGAGAAACTATCGGTTGAATATTCATTTCAAACCTACCGTTCTATTTTGTAAACAACTACAACGCAAACCTCAACTTTGGGAGTTGGCCGAAACGAGACATTGCCCGGGGTGTGGATATTCCTCTCTCCTCCCCGCTTTCTGTTTCCGGTATTTATGAGTATATTTGCAAATATAAATATCAATACCGATGAAAGACAGAATTTTCCAAATGAAACACATCTTTGCTGTGCTCGTCACAATTGTTTTTGCCGGCACAGTATCAGCCAACGACGGTCTCCCCTCGCAACGCACCGTTCTCAATACGTTGTTCAAAGTGAACAACCATTATCTTGAGCAACACCCCGATCCTCTTGCCCCTATCCCTTATCCTTCACGACAACGCCTTTACGAAGCTAACATCTGGACCCGTGCAGTTTATTTCGAGGGGCTTATGGCATTACATTCCGTATATCCCGAAAACCGCTATTTCGATTACGCTATGCAATGGGCCGACGGGTTCAATTGGGGTATGCGCCGCGACAACACAACCTCGCGCAATGCCGACAACTACTGCTGCGCGCAAACCTACATCGACCTGTACCGTCTTCAGCCACAGCCTCACATGCTGACAAAGGCAAAAGCACTGGCGAACATGCTGGTTAACACTCCGCAGGTGAACGACTGGACCTGGATCGACGCCATACAGATGGGAATGCCCTTACTAATTAAACTAAGCCGAGAAACAGGCAATCCCGCATATGCCGAAAAGGCATGGAAAATGTATAGCTGGACACGTGATTCGCTTGCCGGAGGTCTATACAACCAATTGCAGGGACTATGGTGGCGCGACCGCGACTTCGTGCCGCCTTACAAAGAGCCCAATGGCGAAAATTGCTATTGGTCGCGCGGAAACGGTTGGGTTGCCGCCGCATTAGTGCGCGTTCTTGACGAACTGCCGTCCAACGATGCTCACCGCGGCACATACGAAGCCGATTTAAAAGCAATGTGTGAAGCCCTTCTCAAATGCCAGCGCAGCGACGGATTCTGGAATGTGAGCCTGCTCGACCCAACAAACTATGGCGGCAAGGAACTCAGCGGCACCGCCCTATTCACTTACGCAATGGCTTGGGGCGTAAACAACCATATTCTCGAACGCGGGAAATATATCCCCACCATCGCAAAAGCATGGAACGCAATGGCGAACGACGCCGTCCATGCTGATGGCTCCCTGGGCTACGTGCAGGGAACAGGCAAAGAACCCAAGGACGGACAACCAGTCACCTACCACTCCCGGCCAGATTTCGACGACTTCGGAACCGGCTGCTTTCTCCTTGCTGGTTCCGAGGTGTACAAGCTGTAGCCCAGCATCTTTTTAATAAAGAGAGATGTAAAGAACCAAATGTAAGTATTATCTTTGCAATAGATATGGCAAAGAGGTTGCTCACATTACTATGGATTGTAGCCACGTTTCTCCTTGGAAACGTGGCAAGCTATGCTGCTGTGCCCGACACAACTAACGCCGTCAAAAGCAAAAATTGGGTCAAGCAGCTGTTCGACAATGGTTTCAGACTTAACGATCCGTCGGTTAACTATCCGCGCTTCCCACGGTTTTGCCTGAAAGTTTACAACTGGGGTGATAAAACATTCAACTCCTACGATACAGCTTATGTGGTATCCACGGGTAAAAACTGGAAAGCCGTAGCAAAATCATATAACTGGGCCGAAACGTATTTCATCGATTTGGGAAAGAAGAATACGGTTATAATGAATTCCGATTTGTATTCCGACCTTGGAGCCTCTATCAACTTCATGGCTATGTCGCTCAGCTATATGATGAATGCCAACGACATGTTCGGAGCTCCTGTAGCCAAAAGGCGCACGCTCGACTTTTCGTTTACTTGCGCATTGTTTACCGGCAACTACCACGCCTCGTCGACCCATGGCGGAGTTTCAATAAGAAAATTCGCAAAATTCAACAACGGCCATCATATAAATTATGACTTCAACGATGTAAAACAAACCAGGCAAAGCGGCGACATTTACTATTTCTTCAATCATAACCACTACTCCCACGCGGCAGCATATTGCTTTTCAAAGTATCAGCTGCGCTCGGCAGGTTCGTGGGTGCTCGGTTTGAGCTTCAACCGCACAAATATCGACATCGATTTCACCTCACTACCCCACGACATGCTTCAATCGCTTCCGGAAGATGCACCCTTGTCGTATGCGTTACACTACAACGACTATTGTCTTATAGGAGGATATGCCCAGAATTGGGTGCTTCACCCACGCCGTTGGCTGATAAACCTCACCACATTGCCAGCCCTGGGAGTCAAGCACTTGCGAAATGCTTCGGCTGATCGCAAAAAAGATATGTTTGCAGCAAATCTGAAAATGACATTCTCTATAGTCTACAACCACAAAGCCATATTTACCGCCCTAACCGGCAATCTGGATGCCGGAGTATATGCAGCCGATAATTATTCGTTCGTAAACTCACAGGAATCATTTTCACTCAGCGTAGGCGCCCGTTTCTAACATATTGTTCTACTACAAAATAGAAATTCAAACTGTCCACTCAGTAGAAGCATAGAACTTAATCCGCCCTCCCAACCACATAAATTCATACACCGCGTCAAGCTTCAGCTTTTCGAAAGTCAGCGTATAATCTGCAAACACCAATTTGCAATATCTTCAATCAGTAAGACAATTAGGGCCCATATCATAAAATTTCAGGGCCCTTATATTCAATCATTATCTTCTTTGGTATTGGATTTTAAGGTGGGCTGATTTGATTGCCCGCCAGCTGAAAGCAATCAACAGCCATTCTATGCAAAGAAGCGAAAAAATCTTGATAATTAGATATTGGGGAGTGTGATTTCTATATCATAGACATATATTCCACCACCTACTGGATGGAATGACAAATCTACAGGCTCCTTGACAGAATCTTTTACAATCCAAACATTTGTGACGCGTCCGGCTGACGGTGTGCCTCCGCTTACAAGTTCTAGATGCTGCATACTGTCGGAGGTGAGACCCCGCTCTCCTTTCGCAGCACGGGTGGTTATAGCAATAGTCTGACCTGCAGTCACCTTGGGAATTATCATCGAAATATTGTCGTTATAGAGGCAAATATGTTTGTCAGGCTTCAGAATCATACGGTTGCCTGTGGGACATTTGAAAAACAGTCCTTGAGTTTCCTTTACGACTAATCCGTTATGAGTCAATTCCTGAAGTTCACGCATTGGCGAGGTGAATCTGTAGCCAAGGCTTTGGAATGTCTCCCATGAAGCGTCTGCCTCAAGCATTGACTGAGTATCCTCAGACCATTGAGTGCCAAAATGCCACTGTCGCTCTGCATCAACGGCAACATTGTCCGTAGCACTTGCCACATGAGGCTTGGTTACGTCAAGTTGTTTGCCTTTAACCAACTTAAGATCGACCAGCTTGTTAAACATCATCTTCCCGACATATTCAGTCCATGGACCATCGAAATGAAGTGCATCGCCGCGAAGACCGGCATCGCTGATGTCTATGACATATACATTCGGGAGTTCGGCTGCTACCTCAAGTTGAGCTTCCTCCACACCGGCACTGTATTGTTTTGAGCCGTGAGGTACTGTGCCGAAAATGAAAGGTAATGTTTTGTCACTTTCATCACCGGTGACAGAATAGATACGGTCACGCATAAATGTAATCATATCCTTGAAATTCTGATAATAGTCACCGGCCTTACGGCGGTCGCTTTCTCCTTGATGCCACATAATGGCTTTAACATCGTAGCCATACGGAAGTTTTGAAAGTGTATTGGCCGCACAATCAGCAAATCCGTCGGTCAGAGCAAGAGTTAGGGATTTCCCTTCATCAATATTGCCTCGATAAGCTTTGTTTGTCCCGTCCTGAAAAACCTTTACTCAATGGCGGGGTTAGAAATGTTAATATT
>JAMPII010000028.1 GCA_023662835.1 Muribaculaceae bacterium
ATACCTGTTACATAGATGCCGACGGTTACCGATTACCCTTTGGCTGAATAGTTACACAACAAGTTAATTTAGTTAAAAAATAATAATAAAAATTAAAATCAATATACATCTCCTTTCCTATATCATAAGGGGATTTGCATATAGAATTAATAATACATAACTTTGTAAAAGAAACAGCAACGGAGGGGGCGAAAGTCCCCTCCGGTTTGTATGTAAACACGTGAAAAATTCCTTTGTAAAACAAAGAAAATCAATGATAGACAAACAACAACTGACTTCATTCATCGAACAGCAGTTAGCCGGTACCAACAATTTCCTTGTCGAGGTGCGGGTAACGCCCGACAACGTTATCGCTGTAGAGATCGACCGAGCCGAGGGCGTTGATATCGATACCTGCGTTGCTCTGAGCCGCAAAATTGAGGAGCAATTCGACCGCGATGCCGACGACTATGAACTGGAAGTAGGATCCGCCGGTTTGACATCGCCTTTCAAGGTCAGAGGCCAATATGTAAAGAATCTGGGCAACCGTGTGGAGGTGCTCACAAAAGATGGCAAAAAGGTGCGCGGCGAATTGTCGCACGTAGGCGACAACGACAGCGATGTTGAGTTCACGATAATGATTGAAAAAAAGGTGAAGGAGCCGGGTAAGAAAAAACCTGTTATGATTCAAGAGCCTTTGGAACTGAAAGCATCGGAATGCAAAAGTGTGAAATATTCATTCGATTAAAAATAACATAAAAATATACCAATAAAATGGCCAAAAAAGAGGAACCCGTAAGCTTGGTGGAACAATTTGCCGATTTCCAGCAATTCAAGCATATCGACAAAACTACTATGATTTCCGTCTTGGAGGAATCGTTCCGCAACGTGCTCGCTAAAATGTTCGGCACCGACGAGAATCTCGATGTAATCCTGAACCCCGACAAAGGCGACGTGCAGATTTTTCAAAATCTGGAAGTTGTGCCCGACGGCGAAGTTACAAATCCCCACACCCAGATTTCATTGTCGGATGCCAAAGCCGATCAGAACCCTGACGTGCAGGTTGGCGACGAACACACACGCGAAATTATTTTCGCCGACTTCGGTCGCCGAGCTATCCTAACCCTGCGCCAAACTCTCCAGTCGAAAATCCTCGACCTCCAAAAAGAAGCAATCTATTCCCAATTCAAAGGCCGTGAGGGTGAGCTGGTTCTCGGCGAAGTTTACCAAACATGGAGCAAGGAAACATTGTTGCTCGACAGTGAGGACAACGAATTGATTCTCCCCAAAAGCGAATCCATTCCCGGCGACTTCTTCCGCAAAGGTGAGAACATTCGCGCCGTAATACTTAAAGTTGAAAACAAAAACAACAATATCCGCATCACAGTTTCGCGCACCAGCGAGGATTTCCTGCGCCGCTTGTTCGAACTCGAGGTTCCGGAAATCAACGACGGCCTCATCAACATACGCGCCGTTGCCCGAATCCCGGGCGAACGCGCAAAAATAGCCGTGGAAAGCTACGACGACCATATCGACCCCGTAGGCGCTTGCGTAGGTGTGAAAGGCTCACGTATCCACGGAATCGTTCGCGAGCTAAGAAACGAAAATATCGACGTTATCAACTTCACAACAAACCCGGAACTCTTCATACAACGCGCTCTCAGCCCCGCTAAGATAACATCAATCCGAATCAACGAAGAAGAGAAAAAAGCCGAAGTGTTCCTGCGCCCGGAAGAAGTGCCATTGGCAATCGGTAAAGGTGCGCTTAACATTAAACTGGCTTCCAAATTGACAGGTTACGTTATCGACGTTTATCGCGACAACGGCGAAGAAGACGAATTCAACGACGACATCTACCTCGACGAATTTAAGGACGAAATCGACATGTGGGTTATCGATGCACTGAAAAACATTGGTTGCGTAACAGCCAAAAACGTGCTTGGAATGCCACGTGAGATGATTATAGAAAAAGCCGATCTGGAAGAGAGCACCGTCGACAACGTTTTATCGATTCTTAAAGCCGAATTCGAGGATTAGCCTACGACAATCCGGCCGAAAATCACCGTAATTTTATCAATTTTCCAACAGCAATAATCCGATATGGCTAATATAAAAATCAGTAAAGTAGCAAGAGACCTAAACATAGGCCTGCCGACTGTTATTGAATTCCTGCAGTCGAAAGGTATTTCAGTAAAAATGAATCCTAACAGTCAGATTGACGAAGCTGCACACAAAATGTTGCTTCAGGCTTATGGCGCTGACAAGGACGTAAAGCAGGAATCGGAGAAATTGTCGTCGGAACGTCAGAAAGAGAAAGCCAAGCCGGTTGCTCCTGCGCAGACAGAAGAAAATGTGATAAAAACCACCACAATTCCCCGCCACACTATCGTAGGCAAAATCGACTTGGATTCGAAAGGAAACGTTGTGCGTAAACCCGCAGCAAAGCCCCAAGAACCGGCACCCCAACCAACCGAGAAAAAAGTAACGCCAAAACCGGTAGTTGAGACTGAACCTAAAAAACCGATAGAAACACCGGCCGAAAAGCCGACAGAAAAAACGGCAAAGCCTGATGTCGTGCAGAAACTTGCCCCAGCTCCGCTTGTGGAAAAACCAGATCAAGCGCCAAAAACCGAGCCAAAACCTGTTGAAAAGAAACCGGAAACAGCCGAAAAACCTGCTCCGAACAACAAACCAGCCGTAACATCGGCTCACAAACCAAAACCTTCCGAAAAACCAAGCGAAGAAGTTAAAACAGAAAAGCCTGTGCAAAAAGCAGAAACAAAACCAGAACCACAAAAACCGTCCGAACCGGAAATTTTCACAACCGGCCCCGTGACCGGAGGACCACATCTGAACGTGATCGGCAAAATCGATTTGTCGTCCATTAACCAGCAAACTCGTCCTAAAAAGAAAACTAAGGAAGAGCGACGCAACGAGCGCATAGCGAAGGATCATGCCCAGAACGGCGCTTCAACTCAGGGAGGTGATCGCAAAAAACGTCGCCGAATCGGCAAAGAAAAAGTTGATATCGAAAAAACCTCAAACCAGCAACCTGTTCAAGCTCCTGGCAACCGCCAGAATGCCAATCCGTCGGAGCGTCAGGCTCAGAACCAGACGTCGCGCCGCGATCGGAAAAAGGAACGTGCGCCCAAACACCCCGTTCAGCAGCAAGCCTCCGAAGAGGATGTTCAGCGTCAAGTTAAGGAAACCCTCGCACGCCTCATAAACAAAGATAAAGGTCAAAAGAAAGGTATAAAATGGCGTAAAGAAAAACGAGAAGCATTCCATTCGCGCGAACGCGAGGCTGCCGAAGCTGAACAGGCCGAAAGCACTATTTTGAAGCTTACCGAATTTGTTACAGCCAACGACTTGGCGGTGATGATGGATGTACCAATCAATCAGGTTATTGCAACATGTATGAACCTAGGCGTGATGGTGTCTATCAATCAGCGTCTCGATGCAGAAACAATCAATATCGTTGCCGAAGAGTTTGGCTTCAAAACAGAATATGTTTCAGCCGAAGTTGTCGAAGCCATACATCAGGTTGAAGATTCGGAAGAAGATCTGGAGACCCGACCGCCTATCGTTACCGTCATGGGCCACGTTGACCACGGCAAAACATCGTTGCTCGATTATATCCGCAACGCGAACGTTATCGCCGGGGAAGCCGGCGGCATCACGCAGCATATCGGCGCCTACAACGTCAAGCTTGAAGATGGTCGACGTATCACCTTTCTCGATACCCCGGGCCATGAAGCATTCACCGCGATGCGCGCCCGCGGTGCAAAAGTTACCGACATGTGTATCATTATCGTCGCCGCCGACGACAATGTGATGCCACAAACTGTTGAAGCAATCAACCATGCTTCCGCTGCCGGTGTGCCTATCGTTTTTGCTATCAACAAAATTGATAAGCCGGCCGCCAACCCCGACAAAATCAAGGAAGAACTGGCAAACATGAACTATCTGGTCGAGGACTGGGGCGGCAAGTACCAGAGTCAGGATATCTCTGCCAAAAAAGGTATCGGAGTGAATGAACTAATGGAGAAAGTGCTTCTCGAAGCCGAAATGCTCGACCTGAAGGCTAACCCCAATCGCCCGGCAACAGGCTCAGTCATAGAATCGTCGCTCGACAAAGGTCGCGGATATGTGGCTACAGTGCTGGTACAGAACGGTACCCTCCGTGTTGGCGATGTAGTTTTGGCCGGTACCCACCATGGACGCATAAAGGCTATGTTCAACGAGCGCAACCAACGCATTAAAGAAGCCGGACCCGCAACACCCGTACTCGTGCTCGGTTTGGACGGAGCTCCTACTGCAGGTGATGTTTTCAATGTATTGGAATCAGAACAAGAGGCTCGTGAAATCGCTTCGAAACGTGAGCAGCTGCAGCGCGAACTCGGTTTGCGCACAAGCAAGCGCACTACACTCGAGGAGATCGGCCGCCGTCGCGCAATCGGCAACTTCCACGAACTTAACATAATTGTTAAAGGCGACGTTGATGGTTCCATCGAGGCATTGTCCGACTCGCTCATCAAACTATCGACCGAAGAAGTGAAAGTGAATGTGCTTCACAAGGCCGTAGGTGCCATTTCAGAAAGCGATGTTACATTGGCCGCCGCTTCCGACGCCATCATCATAGGCTTCCAGGTTCGTCCTTCGCAGGCAGCACGTCGCGCAGCCGAACGCGAAGGAGTCGAAATTCGCCTCTACTCGGTTATCTATCAAGCAATCGAAGAGGTCAAAGATGCTATGGAAGGCATGCTCGCACCCGAACTCAAGGAAGAGGTTACCGGTACAGCCGAAGTCCTTCAAACCTACAAGATATCGAAAGTGGGCACAATTGCCGGAGCTATCGTGCGTGAAGGTAAAATCAAACGAAGCTGTAAGGTGCGCCTGATTCGCGACGGAATCGTGCGCTACACCGGCGAGCTTGGCTCACTAAAACGCTTCAAGGACGACGTTAAAGAAGTCCTCAACGGCTACGACTGCGGTATTTCGATTGCCGGCTACAACGACCTTCAGGAAGGCGACATGATAGAAGCATTCGAAGAGGTTGAAGTTAAGAAAACATTATAATAACCTTACACATATCGTATGTTCAAGATACATCTGAACATAGGTTCCAATCAGGGATGTCGGCGCTACAATATTGAACGCGCGGCAACCCTGATTGAGCATATCGACGGCGTTGCCGCTGCCATGCGGTCCGAAATTGTGGAATCGGAGCCTTGGGGTTTTAATTCCACAAACAAGTTCTTGAACATGGGTATGTTGCTTACAAGTAGAATTCCGCCTCTCACCCTCTTTGCCCGGTTGAAACAGATTCAGGATTCAATAGGCGGTGGTGAATGCCATCGCCGCACCGATGGATCGTATGCCGACCGGATTATCGACATTGACATGATAGCCGCCTGCGACACCGAAACAGGCAAGGCGGTTGTTATCGACAACCATCAACTCACACTGCCACACCCGCGCATGCAGCAACGCGATTTCGTATTGTTGCCAATGGCTCAGCTCGATCCTATGTGGCAACATCCCGTTTCCGGTCTGACTCCAATGCAGCTTTTGCAGGACACAATCTTATCATCAAACAAATGAAATCTAACAAAGTAATCAACGCGCTAATAAAATACGGAATTCCGTTTGCCATTAGTATCGGATTGTGCTACAGCCTGTTCAACAAGGTAGATTTAAGCACTATTGTCGATGAACTGCATAGCTGCAACTACACATGGATTGCAATAGCGATGATCGTAGCGATTTTCTCGCATATATTCCGTGCTATGCGTTGGCGCATCCAGCTCGACGCATTGTCGATAAAAGCACCCCTAACGCCGCTTGTCTGGAGTATATTCGGAACTTACGCTGTCAACCTTCTGCTGCCGAGGCTGGGCGAATTATGGCGTACTGGATATATTGCAAAGCGACAAAATGCACCCTTCACAACTGTGTTTGGCTCAATGGTGGCCGATCGGTTAGCCGACACATTAACTGTGTTACTGTTGTTATTATTCTCATTTTTCGTGTCGAGCGACGCCTTCACAGGCTTCGCCCAAAAGTACCCCGAAAGCTACCAAGGCATAATCGGCATTCTACACTCCCCATGGCTTTGGGCTGGTTGCATTGCATGCGCGTTAATTTTAATATGGCTTTTCGCATCAAAAACAGAGAATAAAATTGTGATAAAAGTGCGCGGCTGGCTTAAAAACCTGTGGGAGGGTTTTGCCGTAGTGGGCACTATGCCACATAAAGGCCGATGGCTCATGTTCACTGTCGGAATATGGGGCTGCTATTTTGTACAGCTCTATCTAGCCTTTTTCGCATTCTCTTTTACTGAGCATCTAGGCATCACATCAGCTTTGGTAGCGTTTGTGCTGTCAAGTATATCTATGGGAATACCATCCAACGGAGGACTGGGTCCATGGCATCTTGCCATAATATTTGCCTTGGGTCTGTATGGTGTAGGCTACACTCAAGCTGCCGCATTCTCAATGATTGTCTGGGGCTCGCAAAACTTGTTGATAATCATTTTGGGCCTATATTCGTTTATATCTATAGGATTCGATAACCGTAAAAAATCGCTACAACAATGAACTTCGACAATCAACCCGACCATTATACCGTGCCTGAGGATTACAAAGGCAGCGAGGACGAAACAAAACGCTGGGAACAACAACAGGAAAAAAAAGACGGTAACGACAAACCGCGCCGACATCGCGCGCGCAACATATTGATTGGTACGCTAATAATACTGTTGCTAGTTCTTGGAACAGCGTTCTGGCTGCGCTATTTCAATCCGTATGTGGTCGACGCCAAAGAGCAAGGATATATCGTTAATGTCGAGCGTCGCGGACATCTTTTCAAAACCTGGGAAGGCGAGATGGTTCTGAAAAATGCCCTCATGAACAATGAAAATATCTATTCGCGTAATTTCTCGTTTTCGGTCGACGACCCACAGTTAGCACAAAGTCTGCAAGCGCTTCAAGGCACCGGACGTGTCGTAGAAGTACGCTACAAAAGCTATTCAGGCATACTCCCTTGGCGTGGTTCATCACCCAACGTCATAACCAAAATTGTGGCGGTAGAACAACCCGAAGCAGTGACTGCTCCGACATCCCCTGCTCCCACAACTGAAACTCAGGTGTCTAAGCCTATGGCTACTGCCCAGTCGGCCGACAGCGCAACAATAACAGTAGATTCAAAAGCGGCTCAGAAGTGAGAGTGTCGTCCGGCATAAACCATCGCATACTCGCGCTTGCTGTTCCGGCTATATTCAGCAATATAACGGTCCCTTTGCTGGGACTAAGCGACACATTTATTTCTGGCCATTTGGGCTCGGAATTATATATCGCAGCAATAGCCGTAGGCACAATGATGACAAATGCGCTATTCTGGCTGTTTGACTTTCTTCGCGCAGGAACTTCCGGATTGGCCGCCGAAGCTTTTGGCCGACAGGATAGCGACGAGCGTCGCCGTGTGTTCACAATATCTCTACTTCTGGCAATTATAATCGGATTAATACTAATTGCAGCTTCCGACCCCGCAACGAGGATTATGCTTCTGATTATGAATCCTGAAGCGGAAACGTCGAAACTTGCCGGGCGTTATTTTCAACTGGTTGTTTTGTCATCGCCCGCCCTGCTGGCTACAACTGCTGTCACAGGTTGGATGATAGGATCGCAAAACACCGTTTATCCGATGATTGTGGCTATTGTGGTGAATGTATTGAACATAACCGTAAGTTTTACTTTGGTGTTTTGGGCAAAGATTGGTTTTGTTGGCGTAGCCGTAGGAACCATGTCGGCAAATTGGTTTGGTATGTTTCTTTCGCTATATCTCTCGCGAAGAATGAACGGTGGCGCAATGCCAATGTGCCCGTTAAAGCAATTGAAGTTAGGTCGGGGATTGCAACGCTTTTTTAAGGTTAATGCTGATTTGATGCTCCGTTCAATCTGTGTGCTCGCGGTGCCCTACGCCATGACCGCCTACGGAGCCAGAATGGGGAATATGACACTTGCCGTCAATGCTATAATAATGCAATTCTTCCTATTCTTCTCATATTTCATGGACGGATTTGCCTATAGCGCCGAAGCCTTGTGCGGCCGTTTTCTGGGAGCCGGCGATAAATTCAGTCTGACAGCTACAGTTAAGCAATTGTGTCGTTGGGGAGCTGTGATGGCAGCAGTGTTTATTACCGGATATCTTCTTTTTACACGTCAGATAACAGAATTGTTAACCGACAATGAGGCAGTAGTAGCCGGTGTGGTGGCGTTGAAACCCATTGTTTGCGTCATACCGATGCTGTCGGTAGCTGCATTCATTTTCGATGGCGTATATATAGGATTGACAGCAACACGAACTATGTTGCTGTCAACCTTTATTGCTACTGTTGTGTATTTTACATTAGCCGGCATGCAACCATTTTGGCGCTTATCGGCAAACGCAATGTTGTGGATTGCATTCCTGACATTTCTATTGCTGCGAGGCTTATTGCTGTTTGTTATGGTTAAACATACAATCAGCAACAGCTTATCGCGATAGCAGTTCGAATCGGTCAACAAGAATCTCGGTTACAGAATGCTTGATTGCCGTGCGGTCTTCCCATATTCGGGTGCGTAGTTTGCCTTCAACATAAAGTTTCGTCCCTTTACGGATATATTTTTCAGCAATCTCAGCATTCTTGTCCCACATTACAATGCGGTGCCATTCAGTGCGTTCCGGAATCTGTGCGCCCGATGCCGTAGTGTAGGGTGGGTCGGTTGTAGCTAGCGAGAATTCCGCCAGCGGACGCTCGCTTATATAGCGTATTTTCGGATCGCTGCCAACGTTCCCTACAAGAATTACTTTGTTAACCGACATCGTTTCCTTAGCAATCTATTGAAAAATTATTGATTCAGAGCCGATTTGAAGCGCGATAGGAAGTCGTCGGCCTCCTCCATCGATAGCGTTAATGGTGGTAGCAAACGAATAATATTTGTGCTTGCTGCGCCCGTGAAAACATGCTTATCCTTTATCAGACTCAAACGAAGATCCTTTACAGGGAAATCCATCTCTATGCCAATCATCAGCCCTACGCCACGTACCTCTTTGATTCCTGATATTTTCTTTAGTTCCTCAAGCAGGTATGAGCCTACACGGCCTGCATTTTCAACTAGCTGCTCCTTCTCGATTACATCGAGAACTGCAATTGCTGTTGCGCATGCTAGATGATTGCCACCGAATGTTGTTCCCAGTTGCCCATAAACGGGTTTTAATTTGGGGCTGATGAGCACTGCACCCATCGGGAAACCCGTTGCGATACCCTTGGCTACGGTAATGATGTCGGGGCGGATGCCGGAATACTGATGGGCGAAGAATCGACCCGTACGGCCATAGCCCGATTGTATTTCGTCGAGAATGAGTATAGTGCCTGTGGCGTCGCATTGTTCGCGTACAACACGAAGGTATTCGGCCGAAGGGATATGTATACCCCCTACGCCTTGAACCCCTTCTATTATTACTGCTGCAACATCACCCTTTTGCAATTCGTTACATATTGCATCGATGTCGTTGATGGGAACAAAAGTAACATGCCCGTTAGCATTTACCGGAGCCACGATTTTGGGGTTGTCAGTAGCTTCAACTGCCATCGACGTGCGCCCATGGAAAGCTTTGCCAAGAGCCACGATGCGTTTGCGACCCGTGTGGAACGATGCCAATTTTATCGCGTTCTCGTTGGCCTCTGCTCCCGAGTTGATCAGAAACAATTGGTAATCGGGGTAGCCACAGATTGGTCCAAGTTTTTCGGCCAGTTGCTGTTGTAGCGGGTTTATCACTGAGTTGGAATAAAACATCAGTTTAGAAGCCTGTTCCTTGATAGCATTTACAACGGTTGGGTGGCAGTGGCCCACGCTTACAACAGCGTGGCCGCCGTATAAATCAAGGTACTCTGTGCCTTTGTCGTCGTACACGTGGCAACCTTTGCCTCGTGTTATAGCGATGTCATATAGTGGATAAACGTCAAATAAATTCATGGTTGAGTCTTTTCTTAGAGTATGTTTACTATTGGCTTATGTTAAGATTTAACATGGATTTTTGAATATGTTTTTAACTTGAATGAAGGAATTATGGGGTTCCATAATGACTGAGTGAAAGTTGCAAACAGGCCAAAAAGGCTGTTCAAAGATTTCATAAAGTTAAAAGTAAACATACTCTTAGAATGCCGATGGCTTGAGTTGCAGTCCCGTACGCTCGTGCAAGCCAAAAAGCAGGTTCATGTTATGAACGGCCTGGCCGGATGCCCCTTTGAGCAGGTTGTCGACAACCGATGTAATAAGCAATTTGCCGTCAACCTTTTCCAAGTGGATAAGGCATTTATTCGTATTAACAACGTCCTTTAAGTCAACCGGCGATTTGCTTATGAACGTGAAATTGTGGTCGGAGTAATATTCTTCGTAAAGCTTTTCGATCTCGTCGAGCTCAACCGGACAGTCCATATAAACAATAGCCATGATGCCACGTGAGAAACAACCTCTGACGGGAATGAAATTTATGTTTGCCTTGAAACTGTTCTGGAGCTGCTGCAAGCTTTGGCGAATCTCGGCCAAATGCTGGTGGCGGAATGGCTTGTAAATCGAAACATTATCATTACGCCACGAGAAATGGCTAGTTGCCGAAGGCTTCACTCCGGCTCCGGTCGATCCTGTTATTCCGGTTACGTGTATGTCGGAATTAAGTAGCAGATTTTTGGCCAGGGGCAACAGTGCCAGTTGGATAGCTGTCGCGAAGCATCCAGGGTTCGCTACGTGTTTGGCGCCGCGGACAAGCGCCTTGCGGTTTAGCTCAGGCAAACCATAAACGAAATCGTGGCTGTCGGATGCAATGCGGAAGTCCTGCGATAGGTCGATGATACGCAGATTGTCGGGCACAGTGTTAGCTGCCAGAAACTTCACTGACTCGCCGTGCGGTGTGCAACAGAACAGCACATCGATGTCGGTCAGTGAGCCCGATGAGGAGAAACGCAGGTCGGTTTCTCCCATCAATCCTTTGTGTACGTCGCAAACACGGTTACCGGCGTTCGATTCGCTGGCAATCCACATTATTTCAACGTCGGGATGATTTATCAGTAACCGTATCAGTTCGCCGGCCGTATAGCCTGCCCCGCCTATAATGCCAGCTTTAATCATGCTTCACGAGGTTTGTTGTTACGCTGTTGAACAGCATGGTAAATCTTCATTTGATTGCCAAGAATACGGGTGAAGCCCTTGACGTCGTCGGCACTCCAGCCTTTCGACACCTCGCCATATTCGCCGAAGGCACTCTTCATCAGGTCGAAATCGCTTTCAACACCTACCAGCACGAAACGATAAGGATGAAGGTCGACCAGCACACGTCCGGTCACGTTGCGCTGCGACGATTCAAGGAATCGCTCAATGTCGCGCATAACTGGCTCCAGATACTGAGCTTCGTGGAGGAACATCCCGTACCAGTTACCGAGCTGTTCTTTCCAGTACTGCTGCCATTTCGTGAGAGTGTGTTTCTCAAGCATCTTGTGAGCTCCAAGAATCACCATAGGTGCTCCGGCTTCGAAACCTACACGACCTTTGATGCCGATAATTGTGTCGCCTACGTGCATGTCGCGGCCAAGAGCATAAGGGCCAACAAGCTCTTCTATTTTCTGGATAGCCTCTACCTTATTTTCGTAAACATGCCCATTAACGGCCTCGATTTCTCCATCCTTGAAGTCGATGGTTAAACGAGCAGGCTCTGTGGCTGTCATCTGTGTGGGATAAGCTTCCTCGGGAAGTGTCTGGTTTGAGTGAAGTGTCTCCTTGCCTCCTACCGATGTACCCCACAAACCTTTGTTTATTGAGTATTCCAGTTTTTTGAAGTCGGCTACATAGCCGTGGTTCTTCAAATATTCAATCTCGTACTCGCGCGTGAGGTTCATGTCGCGCGTTGGAGTGATAATTTCTATCTCCGGCGCGAGAATCTGGAAAGTGAGGTCGAAACGAACTTGATCGTTGCCGGCCGAAGTGCTACCGTGGGCAACGCAATCGGCACCTATTTTCTTTGCATAGTCGATTATCGCAAGTGCCTGAAATATGCGTTCTGAGCTAACAGATATTGGATACGTTCCGTTGCGGAGCACGTTACCGAAAATCATGTATTTGATACTCTTCTGGTAGTATTCCTGAGTTATATCGAGGGTGGCATGCTCAACGGCACCCAGAGCGAGCGCCCGTTCCTCTATTGCCTTAAGTTCCTTTTCCGAGAAACCGCCGGTATTGGCTATGGCAGTGTATACTTTGTAACCACAGTCTTCCGACAGATATTTAACTGCGAATGAAGTGTCGAGACCTCCACTGAAAGCCAGCACTACTTTTTTGTCGTTAGCGTTTGACATTATATTATCGTATTTGGTTGTTTACTTATATATTGAGTCTATTCCCCAATTTTGTCGTTGGGATGATATTGAGTTTCAGCAGGGTCATATAGCAAACCTGTGCATAGGCATTTATGGCCGCCGTTGCGTTGAAGAATATCAAAGTTGACACAACTTTCACATCCGCGCCAGAAAGCGGCATCCGTTGTCAGTTGGTCGAACGTGACGGGACGATAGCCCAGCTCAAAATTCATTTTCATCACTGCCGCACCCGTGGTCAGAGAAAATATCTTTGCCTGGGGGAACATCTCGCGCGAGAGCTGAAAAATTCGTCGTTTGATTCGCGTAGCCAGTCCCAAACCACGGAATTTGTTGGCAACTATCAAACCGGAGTTTGCTACGAACTCTTTGTTGCTCCAGCTCTCAATATAGCTGAAACCAGCAAACTCTCCTTCGTAAATGGCAATCACTGCCTTACGCTCAAGCATTTTTTGCTTCACATAATCGGGCGAACGTTTAGCAATACCGGTGCCACGCACCTTTGCCGCGCGGTTAATTGTATCGAGAATTTCATCGACATAACCGACATGTTCGCCGGAAGCAACAATAACTTCAATTTTATCGGAATCTATCATTCTCTAATTCCAGTTAATATGATAATGTTTTAGGTGTCTGTAAAAATATGGTCAGTCAACAAACTGACTTTTGGCTTCGTCGAGCACTTTCTGTGGGAAAAAGTCGGAAAAGTAATTAAAAATCGTCGACAATGAATATTTATCATTTAAAATGGCAATCACAGTGTCGGCTCCTGAAATTGTGCCAAGTAACATGGGCGTCTCAAGCTGATCAATATCGTAAGCCAGTCCGGAGGCGTAGCCTGTACGGGTTTTTATTACCAGAATGTTCCCTGAACGTGCCAATGAAACAACTGCCGGATGACGCTCCATTTGCGCCGTCGAAGGCACAGCCTCCCACACCTCGTCTACTGCTGTTTCGCCCTGCGGAGCTACAATGTAGCGATAGCCCCCCATCTCGGTGGCTATCTTTGTGGCCCTTAAGGCTTTTAAGTCGCGCGACAATGTAGCTTGGGTGACATTGTAGCCTCTTATCGACAGCATCCTCGTTAGTTCCTCCTGACTGCCTATGCAATTGTTTGTCAGAATTTCGAGCGTTGCCTGCAGACGAATCATTCGTTTGTTCATGCAGAAAATTCCTGATGGTTTATTAATTCTACTTTCCGGCCCCTCAAAAATTGAGCGACGCTAATTGGGAATGCAAAATTAGTGACAATTTATCAGAATCCCACATTTTTGATGCATTTTTATACATCGATAATACATTTTTTGCAACCGCCTACCCTAACATCCATCATCATATGAACTCTAAAAATTATACCCAATTCATAATTGTAATAGCAACGATTTTGAAGAGTAATCCGCCATACTCATACAATTCGTTAATCCGTAATTGAAATTTAGGGTCCATATCATAAAATAGATGCAGAGCTGCGCACAACTATTTTATGGCTTCAATGAGCCAATATACTAGCGCGGCTAATACGCCGCCTAACAGCGGACCGAAAATAGGAACCATACTGTAGTCCCATTGGCTCGAACCTTTCTGCTTGATGGGGAGCAGGGCGTGTGCAAGCCGTGGCCCAAAGTCGCGTGCCGGGTTGATTGCATACCCGGTTGTCCCGCCAAGACTCATACCGATAACCACCACGAGCAGAGCCACCGGAAGCGCACCGACGCTGCCTAGCCCAACTTCCGATGAGTTGCCTTCATTGCCAATAAACAAAATTACGATAACCAGCACGAAGGTGCCGATAATTTCACTTATAAGGTTGCGCCGTCTGTTTTTGATTGCCGGTATTGTGGCAAATACACCCAATTTTGTCTCTGCGTTGTCCGTAGCATCGAAGTGATCTTTATAGAACACCCAAACAAGCCATGCTCCCAGAAATGCCCCCAGAATTTGGGCAACTATGAACGGTGCAACATAGCTCCACGGAAATTTCCCGGCTGTAGCGAGCCCGAGCGTAACGGCCGGGTTCAGATGCGCTCCCGAATATGGACCGGCTATTAGCACGCCGCAAAAAACAGCCAATCCCCAGGCTAATGTTACAACTATCCAGCCTCCTCCTTCTCCTTTCGATTTGCGCAAGCTTACACATGCTACCACGCCGCAGCCCAACAGCACCAGTACCAATGTGCCAAGAAACTCGAACACACATTGAACAAATAAAGACACTTCTTCCATATGTTATAAACAACCTTTTATTTTTGAAGCAATACGCGTTTCACCGCCAGGTGCCAACCGTCAATCAGTTCCTTGGCGTAGTCGCCAATCTTATCGGGAGTAAAACGGCGGTCAACAGCCCATTGACGGTGAATCTGCTCGATACCCGACCAGAACCCAACGGCGAGCCCGGCCAGATACGCCGCTCCCAGTGCTGTGGTCTCAGTCACTTTGGGGCGCAGAACGGTTGTGCCAAGTATGTTACTCTGGAACTGCATAAGCAGATTGTTGGCCGATGCGCCGCCGTCAACACGCAGTTCGGCAATGGGCAGGTTGGAGTCACGCTCCATGGCCTTTACAACGTCATAAACCTGAAATGCTATCCCTTCCAGAGCGGCGCGCGCTATATGCGCCGTCGTTGTGCCTCGGCTTATGCCCGATATTTCTCCTCGGGCATACTGATTCCAATAAGGCGCGCCAAGGCCGGTAAGCGCTGGAACAAAGTAGACACCACCCGTGTTAGGTACTGACATCGCAAGAGCCTCCACCTCCGACGACGACTGAATGCATCGAAGCCCGTCGCGCAGCCATTGAACAACAGAACCGGCTACAAACACTGAGCCTTCCAACGCATATGTCACCTTGTCACCAATTTGCCAGGCAACCGTTGTCAATAGCCTGTTTTTTGACTCGATTGGCTCCTGGCCTGTGTTCATCAGCAAGAAACAACCGGTCCCGTATGTATTCTTCACAGCTCCCGGCTCAACACACATTTGCCCGAAAAGTGCGGCCTGCTGATCACCGGCAATGCCGGCAATAGGTACGCTGTGTGCAAAAATAGTGGTCGTAGTATAGCCATAAATCTCGCTTGACGATTTAACTTTAGGCATCATTGAAAGGGGAATGTTGAACAACTCAAGCAATTCCTTGTCCCATTCCATTGTATGAATGTTGAACAGCATTGTGCGCGACGCATTTGTCACGTCCGTAATATGAACCTGCCCGCGAGTGAGTTTCCAAACAAGCCATGAATCAACAGTGCCAAAACGCAGCTTCCCCTCCTGAGCCAGTTTGCGCGAGCCAGGCACATTGTCAAGTATCCATTTTATTTTTGTTGCGCTGAAATATGCGTCTACTATCAAACCTGTTTTATCTCTTATCCAACCCTCCAAACCGTCGTTGCGCAAACGATCGCACAACTCCGATGTGCGTCTGTCCTGCCAAACGATAGCGTTGTAAATTGGTTCGCTCGTCTCCGCGTTCCATACGATTGTGGTCTCGCGCTGGTTAGTGATTCCGATTCCCGCTATGTTTTTCCCGTTAATGTTTATAGCGGAAATTGCCTCGGCTATAACCGCGGCCTGCGACGACCAAATTTGATGCGGATCGTGCTCAACCCAGCCCGAACGTGGGAAAATTTGCGGAAACTCATGTTGTGCCACCGAACAAACGTGGCCCTCGGCATCGAAAACTATTGCTCTTGACGAACTTGTGCCCTGATCAAGAGAAAGTATGTACTTTTCCATGTTGTAAACTGTTTTATCAACGTTATTCATTAAGAAGCTAGTTTTGCCGATGCGGAAAAACGAGTTCCAAAAACAAATATAAACAAAACGTATTATCAGCCCAAATAAAGGGAAAATAATTTCTAACGCTTAAATATATAACGCAATCAACCTCCTTATTGGTTCACTATAAGGTGTCATTGCAGAAAATTCACACAAAAAAGCAAGTTTAACAAAAACCTATTTGCATAATTGGATGATAAAACGTAACTTTGTCGGCGAATAAAAGCGGCGCACGTGGCGTAATTGGTAGCCGCGCTAGACTTAGGATCTAGTGACTAACGTCGTGGGGGTTCGAGTCCCTTCGTGCGCACAACAAGGTAATTGCCTTACAACAAAAAAAGAATCGCTGACAAAAATCAGAGGTTCTTTTTTTTGTCATATAAGGCAATTTGGTTATGCACAGGCTTGAGAGACGAGAATTTTTAATTATCTTTGCGAAAATATACATACATCAACTTCGATACATGAAAAAAGTACTTTTGCTTGGCTCGGGAGCCCTTAAAATTGGGCAAGCGGGCGAATTCGACTATTCCGGATCGCAGGCTCTTAAGGCGATGCGCGAGGAAGGCATTAAAACAGTGTTGATTAACCCCAACATCGCTACAATCCAGACATCGGAAGGCGTGGCCGACCAAGTTTATTTCCTGCCAATAACTCCCTATTTCGTTGAGGAGGTTATCAAGAAAGAGCGTCCCGACGGCATCCTTCTGGCTTTCGGCGGACAGACAGCACTGAACTGCGGTACGGAACTTTATCTTAACGGTACCCTCGACAAATATGGCGTCAAAGTCCTCGGAACCTCTGTAGAGGCTATCATGATTACTGAGGACCGCGACCTCTTTGTGAAAAAACTTGACGAAATCGATATTAAAACTCCTGTAAGCCAGGCTGTTGAATCGATTGAAGATGCTGTCGAGGTTGCCCATCGCATAGGCTTTCCCGTAATGGTTCGTTCAGGCTATGCTCTGGGTGGTCTCGGATCTGGCATATGCACAAACGACGAAGAGTTCCGCCTCCACTGCGAAAGTGCTTTGGCCTATTCTAAGCAGATTCTGGTTGAAGAATCGCTCAAAGGATGGAAAGAGATTGAATTCGAAGTAATCCGCGACGCCAACGACCACTGTTTCACTGTTGTGCCTATGGAGAATTTCGACCCCCTGGGCATCCACACCGGCGAATCGATAGTCGTAGCTCCTATAGTATCGCTATCAAAAGAGCAAATCAAAATGCTTGAGGATATCGCAACACGCGTTGTTCGCCATATCGGTATCGTAGGTGAGTGTAACATCCAATATGCCTTCAACGCCCAGACAAACGACTACCGCATCATCGAAATCAACGCACGCTTAAGCCGTTCGTCGGCCCTTGCTTCAAAGGCATCCGGCTATCCGCTGGCTTTCGTAGCTGCAAAGTTGGCTCTAGGCTACACTCTCGATCAAATAGGCGAAATGGGTACGCCCAACTCCGCATATGTCGCTCCTTCAGTCGACTACATGATTGTTAAGATTCCGCGTTGGGACTTGACCAAGTTTATCGGAGTTGATCGCGAAATCGGTTCATCAATGAAGTCCGTTGGCGAAATAATGTCGATCGGTAAATCATTTGAAGAGATCATTCAGAAAGGATTACGTATGATAGGACAAGGCATGCACGGCTTTGTCGGAAACAACGACATTCAGTTCGACGACCTCGACCACGCACTTTCTCACCCAACCGATTTGCGTATATTCGCGATAGCCCAAGCGCTTGAGCAGGGATACTCGGTTGAACGCATATCCGACCTTACTAAAATTGACTCATGGTTCATAGAACGCCTTAACAATATTGTACGCTTCGCCGAAACCCTTAAGGGCTACAGCAAGGTGACAGATATTAACAAAGAGGTCATGGCCGAAGCTAAACGCCTGGGCTTCTCCGACTTCCAGATTGCGCGACTGGTCGAAAATCCAACCGGTTCAATGGAAGCCGACGTACTAACGGTTCGCGACCATCGCAAAAGTTTGGGCGTTACCCCATGCGTCCGCCGCATAAACACCGTAGCATCGGAATACCCCGATTTGACTAACTATCTTTACGTAACCTACGGCGCTTCCGAAAACTCAATCCCATATGGAATGAACGCCGGCAACAATATTATTGTGCTTGGCTCGGGTGCCTATCGTATCGGTTCGTCAGTCGAGTTCGACTGGTGTTCGGTTAACGCCGCTTCAACATGCCGCAAACTCGGCTATAAATCGGTGATGATCAATTACAACCCCGAAACCGTGTCGACCGACTATGACATGTGCGACCGCCTTTACTTCGATGAACTCTCATTCGAACGCGTAATGGATATCATCGAGCTGGAGTCGCCACGCGGAGTAATTGTCAGCGTAGGCGGACAAATACCAAATAATCTGGCTATGAAACTCCATCGTCGACATGTACCTATTCTGGGAACATCACCAATTTCTATCGACCGTGCTGAAAACCGCCATAAATTCTCGGCCATGCTCGACCAGCTTGGCATCGATCAACCACGATGGAAAGAACTTACAACTGAGGAAGATATCGTATCGTTTGTTGAAGAAGTCGGATTTCCCGTACTTATCCGCCCAAGCTACGTACTGTCGGGTGCGGCTATGAACGTTTGCCACGATTTCGACCAGATGCATCGCTTCCTCGGGCAGGCCGCAAAAGTGTCGAAAGAATTTCCTGTAGTTGTTTCCGAATTCCTCCAGAACGCTAAAGAAATAGAATTCGATGCCGTTGCCCGTAACGGCCAAATAATTGAGTATGCAATCTCCGAGCATATCGAGTATGCCGGAGTTCACTCGGGCGACGCAACTCTCGTATTCCCCGCGCAGAAAATTTATCTAGCTACAGCTCGCCGCATCAAACAAATAAGTGCAAAAATTGCCAAAGCGCTCAACATCTCCGGCCCATTCAATATCCAGTATCTGGCAAAAGAAAACTCTGTGAAAGTGATCGAATGCAACCTTCGTGCTTCGCGCTCGTTCCCATTCGTAAGTAAGGTTCTGAAACACAACTTCATCGAAACGGCTACGCGAATAATGCTCGGCGAAAAAGTTGAGCCTATCAATTCATCAACTTTCGACATCGACTACATCGGAGTTAAAGCCTCTCAATTCTCATTCGCACGTCTACATAAAGCCGACCCGGTGCTGGGCGTGGACATGTCGTCGACCGGTGAAGTAGGATGCTTGGGCAAGGACTTCGACGAAGCGCTTCTCAACGCCCTCCTCTCTGTAGGCCACCATATCCCCAACGGAGGTGTGCTCGTAAGTTCTGGCGACGTCCGTGGCAAAGTTGACATGCTCGATGCCTGCCAGCGCCTCTTTGATAACGGCTATAAACTATATGCAACAGAAGGCACTGCAAAATTCCTTATTAACAACGGAATTGACGCCACTGCCGTTTGCTGGCCCGACGAAAACGGCGAAAAGAATGTTCTCGATTTGATTGCAAATCATGAGGTTGACTTGATTATAAACATTCCAAAGAACCATACTAAACGTGAACTAACCAACGGCTATCGAATACGCCGTTGGGCAATCGACCACAACATTCCCTTGCTTACAAATGCGCGTTTGGCCGATGCTTATGTCAGAGCATTCACAACACTCCCCGTTGAAAGTATTTCAATCACACCCTGGAAAGAATATTAAACCAATAATCAGTTTCTCACAAAACGGCGATGTGTCGGGTGCGGTGCATCGCCGTTATTTTATTCCCATATTTATGAAGATACCTTATATCAATACTGAAGCCCCCGAACTGGTGTGCAACAACAAAATCGCATGCTGCAATTGGCCACAGCAGTACCCATACACACCCGACGTCAAATTTGCAGCTGTTCACAATGGAGAGTATCTGTTCCTTAAGTACGAAGTGGAGGAAAATTGCACTGCAGCCAAGGTTATGGACGACAATGGACCCGTATGGACCGACTCATGCGTTGAATTCTTTATAAAAGTTGATGACAACAGCTATTACAACTTCGAAGTTAATTGTATAGGTAGCCTGCTGCTTGGCTATCGCAAACAAGGTGACCCTGCATTAATGGCCTCCCCCGATGTCCTGGCTACGATTAAGCGCCGCTCGTCGTTCGTGCGTGAGCCCATCGTTGATAATGGCACCGTGCGCCGATGGTCGTTACAGTTGGCAATTCCCGCAACCGCGTTGTTTAAGCACCGCTTAAAGTCGTGGAATGGAGTTAAAGCCGAAGGTAATTTCTATAAATGCGGCGACAACCTTGCTACCCCTCATTTCCTTTCGTGGGCTCCGATTACTTGGGAAAAACCCAATTTCCACCTACCCGAATTCTTTAAGGAGCTTAGCTTCGATTAGGGCCCATATCATAAAATTTCAGGGCCGCTGGGGCGGCTCCGGGCGAGTGATTTTCGCGAGTTGAGGAAGGAGCGATGCGGGCATCGTGACTGACGAGACTCGGTG
>JAMPII010000029.1 GCA_023662835.1 Muribaculaceae bacterium
GAGAATTCCCAGGCGTTGATATTGCCGGAAACGTCGAGCGTCCATTTTGGCGCCAACCGAACCTCTACACCTGCATTGGCGTTTAAGGTGGCATCGTAAAGCAAGTTCGTTTTTATAGCTGCATCTTGTGCGCATACGTGCGAAATGCCGATGCAAAAAAGGAATGAAACTATAATTGCTTTAATCGAAGTAAAAATCGAGATTGTTTTTCCTATCATAAGTTTAATAGTTACTTTTCCATTACTCTATAATCCATGGGTTGTGAAGTGGTTGGAAATGAGGTAGGCCAGAGCGTGGGGGCTAACGTGGTGGAGCAGGCTTGCTACTTCTGCGCTGCGCTGTGATGTATGGCGCAACCTGCCGAAGTGAACATCGCTTCTGTATTGACACACTTCTGGTTGGCTGTCAGCACTTGTCGATTCGGCAGAAGCTCTAGATATGACGGAACATTCTCCCACCCATATTTCATTTCCGGTGCATTGTTCATCGCATTTTAAATAACCCAACTAAACCTTTTTGCACACAGCGCTCGTAAGTATGTAATAGTCTGTGTGTTAAGCGATTGGGGGGGGGTATTTGCCCAATTGCTTTACTCATTATCTTAAGCAATCTAAATTTTCAACGTTGCATGAATGTGTTTTAAATCAAGAATCACTTATTTAGTTTGCAAAATTATTAATTAAATTCTATCTGGCCAAATTTTACGAGTTAAAAGTTATATATAAATCTAAAATGCCTAAAACATGTTGAGAATCAAACTTTTGGTAGTTTTAGTTTGACATTTATATTAACGTATGAATTTGCTTTTTATTATTTGATGTGTGGCAATAGTTGCTGCGGGGAGTTGAACGGTTGTCATGGAATTGTTATCTTTGTGAACGATGAAAGTCGATATCTTAACATATGGTGCTCCCGAATTTGTGGAGGTGATAGTGCCCAAACCGCTTTATGGGTTGTTCACTTATTCGGTGCCGCAAACGATGCGACAGCGTGTTAGGCAAGGATGTAGGGTTCTGGTTCAATTTGGCGCCAAGCATTATTATACCGGCATTGTGCACGGATTTGTCTCGTCGGCGCCCGAAAAGATTGAGGTGCGCGACATTATCGACGTACTTGATTCAGACGATACGCCAACACTACGCTATCCACAGCTTAACCTATGGGATTGGATGGCTGATTATTACCTTTGCCCACAAGGAGAAGTAATGAAGGCGGCGCTCCCTGCCGGATTGAAGCTTGAAAGCGACACGATGGTGGAGTTATCGGGCGATTATGCTACGATTGTCGACGGCCGCACGCTCACCGAGCGCCAGACGTTATTGCTTCAGAATCTCGATCATCATGGTAAACTCTCGATCGGCGAATTGCAGAAAAATACCGGTTTACAACGGGTCACGGAAACATTGTCGCAACTGGTTGAGGCGGGACTGGTGGTAGTGGTTGAAAATGTAGTGAACAAGTATGTTTCGAAGCGGGTTGCGATGATGACACCGATGTTCGATCGCTCCGATTCGGACGCCGTGGCCGATGCTTTCAAGGCCGTGAAGCGAAGCGCGGACCAAACTAAGGTGCTGACAGTTGTTATCGACCTGTGTAACAAGTACCGTCAGCAAAATGGCACATCGATGGGCTTCTCAGTAGACAAGAAGCGGCTTGCTGAGAGGGCCGGAGTAGGGTTGCCGGTAGTTAATGCATTAAAAAAGAAAGGACTGCTGTCGGAAGAGTTGGTACAGGTGAGCCGTTTTACTCGTCAGGACAATGAATGCCAGCCGCTTCCAAAACTTAGCTCCGCTCAGAGCAAGGCATTGGATGATGTCCACAAAACGCTGGCCGACAAAGCAGTTGCGTTGCTTCACGGCGTGACGTCGAGTGGTAAAACCGAGATTTATATCCATCTTATCGACTATGTGCTACGGCAAGGACGACAGGTGCTTTATCTGGTGCCAGAAATAGCGCTGACAACACAGCTTACCAGAAGGTTGCAACGAGTGTTTGGCGACAAGGTAATTATATATCATTCAAAATTTTCCGATAATGAGCGAGTTGATATTTGGCGGCATTTGCGCGCCGACGGTAGCCCCTGTGTAGTTCTTGGTGCACGCTCGTCGATATTCTTGCCATTTGCCACGTTAGGCCTGGTGATTGTTGACGAGGAACACGAGTCGAGCTACAAACAGTTCGACCCGGCTCCGCGCTACAATGCACGCGATTGTGCGATTGTGTTGGCCGGAATGCATGGAGCGAAAACGTTGCTAGGTAGTGCAACTCCCTCGATAGAAACATACTACAAGGCTCAAACCGGTCGTTACGGACTGGTGACGTTGGCTGAGAGGTTTGCAGGAGTGCAATTGCCAGAAATCGAGATTGTCGACACTGTGCAAGAGCGCGAACGCGGCGCAATGCAAGGAACCGTAAGCAGTCGGTTGGCCGAAGCCACCCGTCATGCTATTGCTGAAGGGAGACAGGCGATATTGTTCCATAATCGCCGGGGCTTCGCTCCGGTGGTGGTGTGCCGTCAATGCGCCTATGTGCCAAAATGCCCGTATTGCGACGTGTCGATGACCTACCATCGCTCAACAGCCGATATGGTGTGCCACTATTGCGGCACTCGTATGTCGCTCCCTGATGTGTGTCCAAACTGCCATGAACCGTCGATAGCCACTTTCGGCTATGGGACTGAACGGGTTGAGGAAGTGGCTTCGTCGGCATTCGAAGGCGCAAAGATACTCCGAATGGATCTCGACAGCACGCGCAACAAGGATGGCTATGAGAATATAATAACGGAGTTTTCCGAAGGAAAAGCTCAGATATTGGTCGGAACACAGATGGTTACCAAAGGATTGGACTTTGGAGGCGTGTCGGTTGTGGGGGTGCTTAACGCCGACCAAGCAATTAACTTGCCCGACTTCCGTTCGGCCGAACGCGCATTTAACATGCTCGAACAAGTGGCCGGCCGCGCAGGCCGCCGCGGCGATTCAAAAGGCTCAGTCATTGTGCAGACGTCGCAGCCCCAACATCCTGTGATAGGATTTTTGCTCAATCACGACTATCAAGGCTTTTACAATCATGAACTTGCTGAGCGCCTGCGCTATAACTATCCGCCATTTACACGTGTGATTGATATCTATCTTAAGCATCGCGACCGCACGGCGCTCAACCATCTTGCCGACCTCTATGGTCAGCGGCTCCGCCAACTGTTTGGTACACGGGTCTATGGTCCAGAAGAGCCGTATATCAGCAGGATACAGAATTTCTATATCCGTAAAATAATGCTTAAAGTTGAGCTCGAAGCATCGATGACAAAGCTAAAACGCATATTGCGTCAAACCCACGAACAGTTTATGTCCGACCCCGCCATGCGGCAACTAATTGTTTACTACGACGTGGACCCGATGTAGCGCAACCGCTTATTTACCAAGCTGCTCGTTAAGGAAATTGGTCATGAGATACTGCAACGGTTCGGTGTAGCCGAATGTGTAGCGTTTGCCGTAGCCATGACCACCGCGGGGATAAATGTGCAACTGCGAAGGAATGTTATTGCTCATCAGAGCCTGATAGTAGCGGATACTATTGTCGGGGTGTACGGCTCGGTCGTCCTGGCAAGTGAATATGAATGCCGGAGGTGTTTGCGTATTAACCTGCTTTTCGTTGCTGTAAAGCGCTTCCATTTCAGCTGTAGGCTGTTTGCCTATTAAGCCAGTGCGCGTACCCATATGGGTGATTACAGTGTCCATCGAAACAACAGGATACATCAGTATCTGGAAGTCGGGTCGATTCGATGCGTCGGTGAAGTGGGTAGCTGCAGTTGTGGCCAGATGCCCACCGGCCGAAAAGCCCATGATACCAATCTTATCGGCCGGTATACGCCATTTTTCCGCATTGTCGCGGAACAATTTCAGTGCAGCCTGAGCGTCGGACAGGGGAACGGTGTTACGCTGCCGAGGCAAACGGTAATGAAGCACGGCTGCTGCTATTCCGCGGTCGTTGAACCACTGGAGCCATTCAGTGCCTTCCTTTTGCATCGATAGGTGGGTATAGCCACCTCCGGGGCATACAACCACAGCACCGCGCGCTGCGTGGTCGGGTAGTGACACAAGCATATAGGCTGTGTCGCCCGGCTCTTCAGCCAACACAAATTTCTGCACTCCTGCGGCTTCTGCCGTCGTTATTATTCCAAACATTGCTGCTAGCATTAAAAGAAATTTCATGGTATCAATGATTTTAAGACTGTATGTTTACGATTTCTTAGCTGGGTCGCATGTTAAACCTACGCCTAGTTTCTTGAAAATCTTTCGGTCAACCTCTCCGAGCATCACTGTAGTGTGCACCTGGCATCCGTCGAATTGAGGAAGCACTTCCAGCGCACGACGGCAATTTTCGTCGTGGGTGCTCAGAACTGACAGCGCCACCAACACCTCGTCGGTGTGGAGCCTGGGGTTATGGCCCCGAAGATATTTTGTTTTAGTGAATTGTATTGGCTCAATCATGTGTTGCGGAATCAATTTCACAGCATGGTCGATGCCGGCCAGATGCTTCACGGCATTGAGTATCAGCGCGGCGCTGCATCCCAGCAGCGAGCTTGTCTCGGCTGTGATGATTGTGCCGTCGGCCAGTTCGATTGCCGACGACGGAACTCCGCTCTTTTCAGTTCGGCTGCGCGCTGCCCCGACACAACGACGGTAGTCAAGACCGATTTTTGCCTGTTTAAACAGCAATCCTATTTTGCCAACTTCGTTCTCGTTCCCATTGCCCATGGCCATGTTGTTAAGCGCTGTGAAATAGCGGCGTATAATCTCGTTGCGCGATGCTTCACAGCAAACCTTGTCGTCGTTTATGCAGAATCCAACCATGTTCACACCCATGTCGGTTGGCGATTTATACGGATTTTCGCCATATATACCCTCGAACAAAGCGTTCAGCACGGGGAAAATCTCTATGTCGCGGTTGTAGTTGATTGCGGTTTTACCGTATGCTTCCAAATGGAACGGGTCGATCATGTTAACATCGTTCAAGTCGGCTGTGGCAGCTTCGTAGGCGATGTTAACGGGATGCTTCAGCGGCAAGCTCCAAACGGGGAATGTCTCAAATTTTGCATATCCAGCTTCAACGCCTCGCTTGTTCTCGTTATAAAGCTGGCTGAGGCAAACAGCCATTTTGCCGCTGCCGGGGCCGGGCGCTGTTACAATCACCAACGGGCGCGTGGTTTCTATGTAATCATTCTTCCCGAAGCCCTGGTCGGAGTCGATCAGGTCGACGTTTGTGGGATACCCCTCAATAGTGTAGTGGCAGTATGTTTTTATATTCATACGGTGCAGCTTCTGGCGGAAAGCATCGGCACTGCTCTGGCCGTTATAATGGGTAACAACCACCGAGCTGACCAGAAAACCGCGGCTCTGGAATGCCTCGCGCAAACGCAAAACGTCCATGTCGTAGGTGATGCCCAGGTCGTTACGCACCTTGTTCTTCTCAATGTCGACCGCGCTGATAACAATCACAATCTCCGCGTTATCGGCCAATTGCGATAGCATTCTCAACTTGCTGTCGGGCTGAAAACCCGGTAGCACACGCGATGCGTGATAATCGTCGAATAACTTGCCTCCAAGCTCCAGATAAAGCTTGTTGCCGAATTGAGCTATACGCTCTTTAATATGCTCAGATTGAATCCTGAGATATTTCTCGTTGTCAAAACCGTATTTCATAACGTTCACAAATTTAGCGAATAATTATAAGTTACGGCGTTTATCCTATTAATTTTTTTGTCAACAAACGCTCAATTCCTACCAAGCTACAATCTGTTTTTGGCAAATCCGTGAAAGATTATTATATTTGCGGCGCTGACACAAGAGGGGTGCCGTGGAGGCGTTTAACGACCGGCCGGCTGAGATTACACCCTACGAACTTGATGCGGTTTATACCGCCGAAAGGACTTGTTCCCATGTATCGGTCATAAAGCTTTACCCGTTACTCATCTTGTCGATTGGCTCGTAATTATTAATAGGTATAAACTTATGACTGTATTAATTAATCATTCGCCCATTCAACTAGATCCGACCGCTACCGTGGCCGACGCCTTGTTACATCAGAATATGGCCGGCAACGGAATAGCCGTGGCTGTCGACAACAAAGTTGTGTCTCGCGACAAATGGGAAACAACCCGATTGTATGAAAACGCTAAACTGACGGTAATTCGTGCCGTATGCGGCGGATAATGAGGATAATAGTGATTACTTCGCCCGAAGTTGTTCCCGGCGAGACTGGAGCTATTGTACAGTTGCTCGACTCCGGAGCCGTGTGGCGTGTGCATTTGCGGCGGCCGTCGGCCGACGAGGAGACGATGCGTAAGCTTATTGATGCCATACCGGCAGAATTCCACTCCCGGTTGTCGCTGCACAGCCATTTCAATCTAGCCAAAGAATATGGAATCGGCGGGCTTCACCTGAACCATCGCTCACCCACGCTGCCCGAAGGGTTCAAAGGCTTAGTCAGCACCTCGTGCCATAGCATTGACGACATTTGCCGCTATCCTGCCGCAGATTATATGTTTTTCAGCCCGGTTTTCAACAGTATCTCGAAGCCCGGCTATAAGGCTGCGTTCTCTGCCGAACAGCTACGGCAAGCCGTTGAATTAGCTCCGAACAAGTTGTATGCTTTGGGTGGAATCACTCCTGAACTTCTACCTGAGGTTAAACGCATTGGCTTCGAAGGCGCTGCAATGTTAGGCTACGTATGGAACTGTATCAGCCGAGGTGATATTAACGAATTTATTGATTTATGCTTCAATTCATAACTCACATAAACGAGACGTATAATTATGTTTCGGGAACAGAAGCCGTTGTTGCAGGAGGATGCCGATGGGTTCAGTTGCGCATGAAAAATGCCACCGAACAGCAACTGCTTGAAACCGGTCGTGAAGTAGGCGATATCTGCCGGCGTGCCGGTGCCAAATTTATTGTCGACGATCATGTTGAACTGGTTGAGGCGCTAGGCGCCGACGGCGTTCACCTTGGGAAAAACGACATGCCCGTCGCGCAGGCGCGCAAAATCCTCGGCCAGGAAAAAATCATCGGAGCCACAGCCAACACGTTTGCCGACATCGTTGCTGCCGCCGAGGCCGGAGCCGACTATATCGGTCTGGGTCCCTTCCGGTTTACAACAACCAAACAGCGGCTCAGCCCGGTGCTTGGTCTGGAAGGATATGCAACCATAATGAATCAATGTCGCGAATCCGGAATAAACATCCCGGTAGTAGCCATTGGTGGAATAACAGCAGCCGACATCCCCGCGCTCATGAAAACCGGTATTAGAGGAGTTGCCGTATCGGGCACTCTCATTAATGCCCCAGAAACAGAAAAAGAAACACGTAAAATTTTACAACTCATATCATTATGAACGAACTAATAATAGGCGGACGCAAATTCAACAGCCGTTTGTTTGTCGGAACTGGCAAATTCCAGTCGAACGATTTAATGACTGAAGCTATTAAAGCCTCAGGCACCGAGATGGTTACAGTAGCTATGAAACGCATCGATATGGCAAACTCCAACGACGATATGCTGCGCCATGTGGCTTTGCCCGGAATCCAGATTCTGCCCAACACATCAGGTGTGCGCAATGCCGACGAAGCTGTGCTGGCGGCTCAGTTGGCGCGAGAGGCATTCGGTACCAACTTTATAAAGCTCGAAATCCACCCCGACCCGAAATACCTGCTCCCCGATCCGGTTGAAACGCTGAAAGCCACCGAACAATTGGCAAAAATGGGCTTCGTAGTTCTTCCCTACATTCAAGCCGACCCTGTTTTATGTAAACGGCTCGAAGAAGCCGGAGCTTCAACCGTAATGCCACTGGCAGCGCCGATAGGAACAAACAAAGGCCTTGTTACGAAAGAACTTATCTCAATTATCATAGAGCAAAGCACAATCCCCGTTGTTGTTGATGCCGGCTTGGGCGCACCCTCACACGCCGCTGAAGCAATGGAGATGGGAGCCGATGCTGTGCTTGTAAACACAGCCATCGCCGTAGCCGGAAATCCTGTCGCTATGGCAGCTGCTTTCGCCAAGGCAGTCGACGCAGGGCGTCAGGCCTACGAGGCCGGTTTGGGCGCACAGTCGAATTGTGCCGAAGCCAGCAGTCCTTTAACCTCATTCCTCGATTAATCACCCCGAGATTATGTTTTCAGACGAATTAACTAAATACGACTGGGAAGAAACAACCGGCCGCATAATGTTGAAATCCGGAGCCGACGTTGAAAGAGCGCTCAATAAACAGGCGCTCGATATCGACGATTTCATGGCTCTGATTTCGCCCGCCGCCGCTCCATATCTCGAAGCCATGGCGCGCCGTAGCCGCGCTATTACTCAACAACGTTTTGGAAAAGTGATATCGATGTACATTCCCATGTACATTACCAATTCATGCACCAATTCATGCGTTTACTGCGGTTTTAACCGTCACAACCAATTCCCGCGTGTCATACTGACAATGGAGCAGATCGAGGATGAATGCCGCGCCATACGCCAACTCGGCCCGTTCGAGAACCTGCTGCTGGTTACCGGTGAGAATCCGCGCGCAGCCGGAACCGACTATCTTGAACAAGCGCTACAAGTTTGCCGGCCCTATTTTAACAACCTGACAATCGAGGTTATGCCATTGCCATCCGACGACTACTCACGTCTTGCAAAATCAGGCCTGAATGGCGTTGTCTGCTTTCAGGAAACCTACAATCGGGCAAACTATAAAAAATATCATCCGGCTGGCATGAAGTCAAATTTCGAATGGCGCCTGAACGGTTTCGACCGCATGGGGCAGGCCGGAATGCACAAAATCGGCATGGGCGTGCTTATCGGGCTGGAAGATTGGCGTACCGATGTAACCATGATGGCACGCCACCTGCAGTATCTGCGTAAACATTATTGGCGCACACGCTATAGCGTGAACTTTCCGCGTATGCGACCCTCCGAGGGGCATTTCCAGCCAAACGTAGTTATGTCCGATCGCGAACTGGCACAACTCACATTCGCTTTCCGATTGTTCGACAACGATGTCGACATTTCATTTTCCACGCGCGAAAATCCTACATTCCGCAACAATATAGCCTCACTGGGCGCAACGTCGATGAGTGCCGGTTCAAAAACCGATCCGGGCGGATATTACACCTATCCTCAGTCGCTTGAACAGTTTGCAGTTAGCGACGAGCGCACTCCGGCCAAGGTGGAAGCCGATCTGAAAAAAATCGGATATGAAGTTGTTTGGAAAGATTGGGACAAAATTTTTGATTAGAAGCTAGTTTAGCAATAAGTATGATCGATTTGGAACGTTTCAACCGGCAGATAATGTTGGCCGAAATCGGATTGGAGCGACAACAAAAAATTGCCGATACATCGGTGCTTATAGTGGGCTTGGGCGGATTAGGCTCGCCGGTATCTGTTTATTTGGCAGCGGCAGGAATCGGTAGGCTCGGTTTGTGTGATGCCGATGCGGTGTCGTTATCGAATCTGCAGCGCCAGGTTCTGTATACAACTTCACAAATCGGGCGGCCAAAGGTCGTTATCGCAGCCGACCGGCTAAAGGAAATAGCGCCGGGACTGAAAACCGATTTGCACAATGTGTGGCTAGACGAAGCTAACGCGGCGAGCATCATCTCGCACTACGATTATGTTGTCGATTGCTGCGACAACTTCGCTACACGCTATCTTATCGACGACACATGCACCGCTCTTGGTAAGACATGGGTCCATGGCTCAATCGGCGAATTCTACGGTCAGGTTGCTGTGTTTAACGGTGCTAGCAAAATACACTACAGCAACCTTTACCCCGACCGTCAGGCACTATGTTCGCTACGGCATACAGTAAAAGGTGTGCTCGGCTCTGTACCCGGCGTTATTGGCGCAATTCAAGCCAACGAAATCCTTAAAATCGCAGGTGGATTCGGCAAAACACTTGACGGACGAATGCTTACAATTAATTTGCTCGACATGAGCACAGAAACCATTGAATTTTAAATGAAACCATGGAGTGAAAAGGCCTGGGAGGCTGCCTCGTCTATATATGAAGCCATATTGCAACAGCCATTTATAAAGCAGTTGGCGCAAGGAAGTTTGGAACGCGATAAATTCCTTTTCTATCTCCGGCAAGACGCCTTATATATCGACAATTATGCCAAAGTGTTGGCTCACATAGCGTCGCGCCTAACCAACCGCAGTCATGTTGCCTCGTTCGTGAAGTTTGCACAGGATGGCATCGACGTGGAAAAAGCTATGCATGAGTCGTTCCTCGCCGGAGTTCGTCCCGACAAAACCGACATCAGCCCCTCATGTATGCTCTACACATCGGTGCTTTCGGCTCAAGCTAACGCCCCTGTCGAGGTGGAAGCCGCAGCTGTGCTCCCCTGCTTTTGGGTTTATCAGAAAGTGGGACAGACTATAGTTAGCAATTCAACTCCCCATAACCCATATAAAATGTGGATCGACACCTATGCCGACCCGATGTTCGAGCAATCAACCCTGAAGGCAATCGCCATTTGCGACGAATTGGCCGATGCTGCCGGCGAAGCAACTTCGCAGGCAATGACAGAGATTTTTAAGCTATGTACAAAAATGGAATGGCTGTTTTGGAACAGCGCATGGAATCTGGAAAAATGGGAAATTTAACTCCTACTAAAACCTACCGGCGTGCACTGACAATTGCCGGAAGCGATCCTAGCGGCGGAGCTGGTATCCAAGCCGACTTAAAAACATTTTCAGCTTGTGGATGCTACGGCGCATCGGCTATCACTGCCGTTGTCGACGAAAACACAGTAGGTGTGACCGACGTGCACCCGGTCCCTGTCCCTTTTGTTATCGGGCAAATAAAATCGGTTCTTGACGACATCGGAGCCGATGCTATAAAGATAGGCATGCTACACAGTTCGGAGCTGATTATTGCCGTCGATGCCACGTTGTCGCACTATCATATACGGAACATAGTTCTCGACCCCGTAATGGTGGCCACCTCGGGCGATCCGCTGCTGCAGCAGGATGCTGTTGACACTTTGCGCAACGTACTCATTCCTCACTCACGGGTAATTACACCAAACATACCAGAGGCGGAAATTCTTTTAGGGGAAAAAATAACTTCGCAAAATGAATTGCCCGATGTAGCTCAGGTGCTTTCACAACAATGTGGTGGCATATCGGTTATGCTTAAGGCCGGTCATCTTCGCGATAGTGAACTTATCGATGTGTTCTACAACGCCGAGTCGTCACATACTCTAACGCTTAAATCGCAGCGACTCACTACCCTTAATACCCATGGCACCGGGTGCACACTCTCGTCGGCAATAGCCGCGTTCCTCGCCCACGGCTTTGACCTTGATCTTGCCGTTACAAATGCCAAGAACTACATTACCGGTGCTATCGAAGCCGGCGCCACCTACAAAATAGGCCGTGGCCATGGCCCAGTCCACCATTTCTACAACTTCTGGGAGTAATTTCCTTCCACTTCATTGTGATATTATGTCTTACAGTATGAGGTCGCGGAGAATTGCATCGCTGATAAGCCAATAGTGTTGAGGAATGCGGAGACAATCGTTTTTCAATTCAATTGTACCGGTAGCGACGTGTCGTCGGCAGTCTGATAGAAGTTGTTCGGCAAACGATGAGCCTAGCTTGTTTGTTACATCGGCGAGATCAATGCCATGGAGTGTGCGCAGGTGTGTAATCACATAGTCGTTGTATAGTTCGGCGCGCGATTCCTCCTCTTCAACGCAGAAAGGACGTGACGATTGCATACTGGCTATATAGCCAGCTATATCGGCGGGGTTAGACCTACGTGTGCGATTGCCGTCGAAACTATGGGCCGATACTCCCAGCCCTACGTAAGGCGTAAAATCCCAGTATGAACTGTTGTGGCGGGCATGTTTGCCGGCAAGCGCGAAGTTGGAAATCTCGTAATGCTCATATCCGGCTGCCGATGTTTGCTCGCAAAGCAACTTATACATGGCTTCGGTAATCTCGTCGTCGGCCGGATTCACTTTACCGGCCAGTCGCATTGCGTTGAGTCGGGTTCCCTCTTCATAGGTCAAAGAGTAGGCCGACAGATGCTCCGGATGCATATCCAGCAATTTACCTACCGAAAACTCCCATGTTTTGAGTGTTTGGCCCGGAAGACCATAAATCAAATCAAGACTAATGTTCTCGATCCCGCCGTCACGAAGAGTTGCGTAGGCTCTTTCGGTGCCGGCTGCGTCGTGGCGTCGCCCAACAGCTTTCAGTTCGCTGTCGTTCATCGACTGCGCGCCCATACTGACACGGTTTATCCCTAATTCTCGTATGCCGGCAACCCATTGTGGCGTGACATCCTCCGGGTTTGCTTCTATCGTGAACTCCTCAACAGCGGCTGTCGGCAGCTTGTCGGTTAGCTCGGCCAAAATAGCCGGACTAACTATCGAGGGCGTTCCGCCTCCGATATATATGGTACTTACGGGCTGAGTAAGTTCATGCTGCCTCATTGTCCATTCTGCAGCCAAAGCATTGAGATATGAACGGAAATCTGCATCTGTTGCTTTGCACGGCCGCGAATAGAAATCGCAGTAATAGCATTTACTGTGGCAGAACGGGATATGTATATAAATACCGGCCATATGGTTATACATACATTATTTCGCATTGCCACAAAGTTGCCCGAACTTGCAGTATTGACAATTGGCATGATGGGGCACGGCCTTGAAAGGTATATTGGGGTTGAACAGGTCGGACAGTATTTGCGCCAAACGTTCAGTCACCTCCTCGTTGAAGTCGAGATAATTATTGAGCGGTTTTTTCTCGATTGTAATGTTGCCTAAACCCTCCGATGCCAGTGTGCGGAAGCGGAATAGCCGCGGTTGTATAGCGCCCTCGCAACCGTTTATCTGGCTATAGGCGTTGCTGTAAATAAACAATTGCAGGATAGCTTTTTCGTGTCCGTTCTTGTCGTTAACGCAGCTGAACAGGTTGTCGAGTTTGCCTATGGTTATATTGTCCGATCCTGTTTTATAATCGATAATTGCTATTGTATTGTCGCTTAACCGGTCAATTCGGTCGATGCTCCCCGTAAGGTTTACGGCTATATCGCCAAACTTAACGGAGTGCTTTATCGGATGTTCTGCATCGATAAAACTGAATGGCGCTCGTTTTTTCTCCTCTTCAAAGAGCAACAACATCAGTTTTTGCATTACATTGCCAATAACCCTCGCCTCGCCAATTAGGGGCGTGAGATTATCATATGGTTCTGTGGAAGGGGATAACTGCGGTAGCTTGTTGAACAGTTTGTTGATTGATAGGGTGATAAGCTTCTGTAACTCAACAGTGTTGTTGATGAGCGAGTCGAGTAGGGCGGTTGTGACCTGAACTGGCTTGTCAGGTCCCGGTTTGAGCCGGCCGTACGATTGCTGAGCTACTTCGTGGAGAATAGTGCCGAACAAACTTTCGTCCATATACTCAACTATATTATCGGCAACTTTCAGCTGTTCAATATGTTTGAAATAAAACTTTAAAGGACACCCGACCAACTCATTTATTGACGATGCCGATAAGTATTTCACCGCACCTTCTGTTGCGCGGTATTTATTAATTTCGGCCATTATGCGCGGAGTCTTTTTTACAACCGTTTCCTCCTTCGGCTTGGCCATTGGCATATCGTAGTAGGCCTGCTCAAGCTTAAGCTTTTTTCTCGGATACTTGTATATCAGTTGATAAACATAGCGCGACATATCGCCACTGTTCACTCCCTGCGTGCGGGTGTCGTAAATGAGCGTAACGTTCTCGGCTCCGCATATCAGGCGAAAAAAATGGTAGGCAAACACACACTCCTGGAAATCGGACGTGCACATTCCGTAGCTGCGGCGCAATATCTCAGGAATGAACGAGCGACTCATATGGCGTTGTGGAAATATGCGTTCGTTCATCGATAGCATTATAACATTCTTGAACGTAAGGGCACGCGTTTCCAGAACTCCCATAATTTGCAATCCCTGAAGCGGCTCGCCAACAAAGTTTACAGTCTCTGTATTGATTGTGCGCTCAATTAACTGGAAGAATGTGCTTTCGCGCATCGTTATATTATGACGTTTCGACACAGCCTGAAGCTGCTCGAGCGCGCGGCGATAGGCGTAAAGGAATCCCAACTCCAGATTTTCGGCCAGAACAGCCGGATTTTCCTCTTCCGGCATATCGTCGTCGGCCTTCTCAGACTCAATAATCTCTTTCTCGGCCTCCAGCAAATCCTGGCGTTGTCGTAGCAGGTCGGTCAGGAAATTTACTAGATGAAGCGAATAGTTGAATACGGCATCGGAATCGCGTAAATCGCTAACCGGATAGAACACAGGCATCAAAGCCGGCGTAACCGACTCAATGTAGCTTGCCGGAATGGAGAAAATACGGTCGGCCTCTATGCGCGTTCGTAAAGTGTCGCAGTCGTCGCCGACAACTCCGGTAAGCAGCGGCGACGACAGCACTTCAACAACGTCTTCATAGAAAAAACACCATTGTCCGGCAACTTTATTAGCGCGTATATGCATCGACGTTACCGAATGGATCAGCTGGGCAACAGAAGTGTATTTCAGCGGATAACCCATTGTTATGTTCACACCTTCTATTTCCTGCGGCAGCGAGTGCAGCAAGTCGATAAACAGATTTTCGGCGGGCAACACAACTGCAGTGTCGATAGCGTTTTTAGGCTCTTTAATCCTATGGTCAGCGGCCATTTTGCGTAGCAAATTGCCTGCATATTTTACTTGCCCGACAGCCGAGGGTACGCTAACTATGGTTATCTGTGGGCTTTTGAGAACAGGCGCGTCAATCGGATATAGCGACGGGAATATGCGGTTATAGCGCTTGACGAACGTTGCCGCCTGGTGTGTCAGTTCATCTACCTCCTCAGCGAAAGGTATGTCCCAGTAAAAGTCGGCAATGCCCATATTGGCAAGCCTCTCAAATATTTTTACCTCGGAAACCGAAAGCACGTTGAAACCCACGAAGATAACGCGCGAATAAGGAATTTCCGGTTTGTTGTCGGACGAAGGAGCCAATCTGGACGCGACCTCCCGGTATTGACGCCCGCTATATGACAATCCCCGGCTTTGCAACCGGCGGTTAAAAGCCTCGTATAATGGCTGAAGTATTTCCCAAAGCTTATTAAACGCGTCGCGGTTGGTGCGTGGCTCGCCATCTTTGTGCATATGAGCCCAAAAACGGTCGGGGTTGTCAGGCGGCAGCGGCATATTCCAATAGCGTGAAATAACGTCGCGTTGCTCAGCCGTCAGATAATCGGCACTTATTTCCTTCAAATCTTTCAGATTACGGAACAAGTTGTTGGTGTCGGCCATGTACATGTCGGCGTCGTTGAAGTCGGACAGAAGCATATCGCCCCAGAAAACAAATTTGTCGAAATCGTCAACTTCGGCCGAAAGGTTCTTATATTCGTTGTACAGCGTGAAGAGTAATTCAAATCGTGAGGCTATAACCGAGTCGGACAGTTCGGCAACGAAGTCGGAAATAGTGGTTATTGCAGGCTCGATGCGAGGTTTCCTCGGGTCGGACATGTTTTCCAGAGCTTTGCGAAAAAATGTGCCGCTTCGCTTGTTGGCAAACACGAAACACATCTCCGACAGTTCGCGTGGGGTTACGTTGTCGGTGTAAGCGCGGGCAACACGGTTTACGAATGTGAGCATACTCAGGCTTTTAGTAACAAAATCATGCATACTGCGAAATCGAAAAACACAATTTTTGCGTTGGCATTGCCCGCTATATCCGTGCAGGCCTGATCGATTTCCGCCATTATCTGCTGCACATTACGCTCGTTAATGAACCGGGCAAAGTTGCGGCTGAATGCGGCTTCATTGTTGCTCATGTAGTTAAGCTCCGGTGTGGCAAGGTTGTAGATGAAGTTCTCGCGGATTAGGCGTCCACAGTAGGTAAGGAAACGCAATTCTTGCTCGCGCCCCATGGCTGCTACCTCGGTCGACCACTCTTTCAGTTCCTTTATGTGGCGCTGGTATGCTTCGCGCATTAGCTTGATGAACAGGTCGAGGAATTCCTTGTTCTCTTTCGACAAACCTATCGATGATAGCGCTCTGTTCATCGAGCCTTCGGCCGTGTGGGCCAGTGCGGCCGCATCAGTCGGGTCGATGCCGTAGTTTACGGCCAGATGGTTGGCTATCACCTTGTCGGGCAGGCGTTTTAGCTCCAAGCGTTGTGTGCGCGAATAAATAGTGGGCAGAATTGCCTTATCGTTGTTGCTGACAAATATGAACTTCACCTCGCCCAGCGGTTCCTCTATTAGCTTCAGCAACTTGTTGGCTGTCTGCTCCATTAGGCGCTCGGGTAGCCAAAGTATCACAACCTTATATCGTGCCTTGTGCGATGTGAAACTGAGCTTGTGGATCAAGGCGTCGCTTTCGCCTACAAAAATCATTGGCTGCGAGTTGGGCGAGTCAAGCTCGGTAATCCACTGGCGCATATCCATATAGGGGGTTTGCTTTAGAAATGTGCGCCATTCTGTCATATAATCGTCACACAAAGGATTGGAACTTTTCCCTTTCACCAACGGAAACACATAATGGGTGTCGATATGGTTCTGGCTTGCATGTTGCAGACACGACGGACATTTCCCGCAACTGTCGCCTTCGGTCGTAGGGTTCTCACAGTGGATATATTGTGCTGCGGCGCGGGCCAGCATCATTTTGCCGATGCCTTCCGGCCCGCTGATAAGTAAAGCGTGTGGCAGACGGTCGGCTTGGATCATCTGCCGCAAGCGGTTTTTGGCTTCTTCATGCCAGGGTATGTCGGCAAAACGCATAATTATAGTTGTTTTAATATACTTGCCGTGCTACTTGCTCAACCGAGCGCACAGCGTTGAGGGAGTAGAAATGGATACTGGGCACGCCGTGGGCGATAAGATCGGCCGCTTGCATGCGACACCATTCAACACCTATCGCTTTGGCTTGATTATCGTCGCTACACTTTATAAGCTCGTTGGCCAGCTCCATCGGCATGTCGACGTGGAATGTTTTGGGCAGTATGTTGAGCTGGCTGCGGGTAGTTATTGGCTTAAGCCCCGGAATAATAGGAGCCGCGATTCCGGCTCGGCGACAGCGGTCAACGAAGTCGTAATACTTTTGGTTGTCGAAAAACATCTGAGTTACAACGTAGTCGGCTCCACCGTCGATCTTTTGCTTAAGAAAAGCAATATCCAAGTCGATGTTGGGCGATTCCTCGTGCTTCTCCGGGTAACCGGCTACCCCGTAGCTGAATTTCTCGTCGGTAACGATATCCATTTCTGTGCCGTCGATAAAATAGCCACGGTTAAATTCGTTCACCTGCGCCTGCAGCCCCGTTGCGTGGTCGTGACCGTTCTCGTTGGGCACGAATCGGGACTCGTGTTTGGCCTTATCGCCTCGGAGCAAAAGCAAGTTGGTTATGCCTAGAAAATTCAGGTCGATGAGTGCATACTCGGTCTCAATTTTGGAGAAACCCGAGCAAATCAAATGTGGCACGGCCGGTATGCCATACTTTTGTTGTATTGCTGCCGCTACGGCTACTGTGCCCGGACGACTGCGTTCACTAACGCGTTTATATAGCCCATCGGCCGTGTTGCGGAAAACAATCTCCGACCGGTGGGTTGTGATGTTGATGTATAATGGATCGAACTGGCGTAACGTGTCGATGTTGCGGAACAGCTGGGCTATCCCTTTCCCTTTCAGCGGGGGCAACACCTCGAACGAGAAGCCTGTTCTTCCTTGGGGGAATAAATCGGTTACTTTCATAGATGGTCAACAAGCTGTGTTATACAAGGTTGTATAATGCTAAAAGTAAAAAGTTAAACAACCTCGGGTTATTTATGCGGGTAATCAACTGTATAGTGCAAACCTCGCGACTCTTTGCGCTCCATTGCCTGACGCATAATCAGGTAACCGACATTGATTATATTGCGCAATTCGCAAATCTCACGGCTTGCTTTGGAGCACTTGAACAATTTTTCAGTCTCCTCATACAGTATGTCGAGTCGGTTCCATGCCCTTTTGAGCCTGAGGTCGGAACGTACTATGCCTACGTATGTGCCCATAATCTGACCTACTTCCTTTATACTTTGGGTGATGAGCACCATTTCCTCGGGGTGGCGTGTGCCCTCATCGTTCCATGACGGCACATCGTGGCGTATCTCGTAGTGATTCTTAGCTTCAACCGCATGTTTAGCTGCAGCGTCGGCATAAACAACTGCCTCGATAAGCGAATTTGATGCAAGACGATTGCCGCCGTGCAGTCCGGTGCAAGAGCATTCACCTACGGCATACAAACGTTTAATCGACGATTCGCCGTTTGTGTCAACCTTTATTCCGCCGCACAGATAGTGGGCTGCGGGTGCAACGGGAATATAATCTTTGGTAATATCGATTCCCAACGACAGACATTTTCTGTATATGTTCGGGAAATGATGGCGTGTCTCCTCCGCATCCTTGTGGGTTACGTCGAGGTACACATGCTCGTCGCCATGGAGCTTCATCTCCGAGTCGATCGCGCGGGCTACAATATCGCGCGGTGCAAGCGACAAGCGCGGATCATACTTATGCATGAATTCCTCGCCGCTTTTGTTGCGTAGCACGGCGCCATAGCCTCGCATTGCCTCTGTGATTAGGAAAGAAGGCCTATCGCCCGGATGATACAGCGCGGTAGGGTGGAACTGGATGAACTCCATATCCTTCACCGTTCCTTTTGCTCGGTAAACCATCGCTATACCGTCGCCCGTAGCAACAAGCGGATTGGTTGTTGTTGTATAAACTGCTCCTACGCCTCCGGTAGCCATTAATGTGATGCGCGACAGGAATGTGTCAACCTTCCCCGTTTCCGGGTTGAGAACGTATGCGCCGTAACATGTAATGTCGGGTGTGCGTCGGGTAACGATTTTACCCAAGTGATGCTGAGTGATAATCTCAATGGCAAAATATCCTTCAAATATATCAATATTCGGGTTTGCCTTTACGGCACGGATTAGGCTTTGCTGAATTTCAGCGCCTGTGTTATCCTGATGATGCAGTATGCGGAACTCCGAGTGGCCCCCTTCGCGATGCAGGTCGAAATCGCCTTCCTCGTTTTTATCGAATTCAACGCCCCAGTTTATAAGCTCTTTTATCTGATCGGGCGCGCCGGTCACAACTTTACGAACAGCCTCGGGGTCGCTGAGCCAGTCGCCTGCAATCATGGTGTCCTCGATATGCTTTTCGAAATTGTCAACTTTCAAATTGGTTACCGATGCCACGCCACCCTGTGCAAAATAGGTGTTGGCATCCTCAAGGCCCGATTTGCAAATCAGAGCCACTCGGCCTGTGCCCGCAACTTTAAGGGCAAAACTCATGCCGGCAATGCCGGAGCCGATTACCAGATAGTCGTATTCGTAAGTCATCTGTTTATGAGGTAGCTTTTTTATACTTATGTGGAAAGCTAAACTTTCAGGTACAAATTTAATGAAAGTCGGTTGAATTGCGGCTCGATAAACGGTTCGATTTTCAATACTATCGAATATATTTTTATTTAGCCGATTCCCATTTTTAACTGCAGAAGCCCCGAAATAGACTCTAAAAGTTAAATAAATGTTAAATCTATTGATTGTGTTGTTTTAAAATTATGTTGTAAAACATATTTTCTCTACATTTGCATCGTGTTTTTCATGGTATTAGATTTAAGGTTAAGGAGATTATTCGTCGTGATGACGAATAATTTTTTTTTGTGGCAACATTGTCATTGCGTTAATACGAGTTCATAAAGATTTTATGACATGAATCCTTATCCTACCATTTACAATTATAGCCCAAATGATAAAGGCTCTTAACAGATAAAAATCGCCTTCGATTGCCGAGCAACCGAAGGCGTATGATTTTATTGGAGCGAGAAGAATTAATTTTTCTTGCGGTTTCCGTAACGGCTCATGAACTTGTCTACACGACCTGCTGTGTCAACGAGTTTCTGCTTGCCTGTGAAGAAGGGGTGAGAAGAGCTGGTGATTTCAAGCTTAACCAATGGATAGGTTACACCGTCAACTTCGATGGTCTCTTTTGAAGCCACTGTAGAGCGTGTGATAAAGATTTCGTCGTTCGACATATCTTTGAACACTACTTCGCGGTAGTTCGAGGGATGGATCTCTTTTTTCATCGTTATAGTCTTTTTATTCTGTTTTTACTTTGGTTAGAAGTCCGCGTTGGTAAGACGCTCGTTCTGTAATGGCGCGGCAAATTTACTCATTTTTATCGTAACGGCAAATTTTTTTTGCCTCAATCGAAACTTAGGGCCCATATCATAAAATTTCAGGGCCGCTGGGGTCGCTGGTTTGGAGGGAT
>JAMPII010000002.1 GCA_023662835.1 Muribaculaceae bacterium
CCCTCCAAGCCAGCGACCCCAGCGGCCCTGAAATTTTATGATATGGGCCCTAAGAGCCATCCTTAACTGTATTATGTGACGGGCTCTTAAAGTTCATGGATTATTCCCGTCCTAGGCTAAAGTGTCAGCGCTAACCTAAATCCTGTGTAACGTCCTGAACATCGACTACCATTGGTGTCATCGTGGCCTGAAATTTACTCACAGTCAATTACTGTGCCGTCATTGTAAGCCCGATTATCGATAAAACTATAAAAAAGATTGCCCGATTCTTTTTTTGTGACATGATTGGATGTAAAGCGGAGGGTGTGCCGTCGGGCACACCCTCCTATAGTTCAAGTTAATTATTTTACTGTTCGGGAGACGGTTTAAGCCAGCGGTCGAGCCAGCGGAAGAATACACGCTGCCAAAGAATTGCATTCTGTGGTTTGAGAATCCAATGGTTCTCGTCGGGGAAGATGAGCATCTCGGCCGGCACTCCGCGCAATCGGGCTGCGTTGAAGGCCATCATTCCTTGCGAGGCAAGAATGCGGAAGTCGTATTCGCCGTGGGTGATCAGGATCGGCGCTGTCCATTTGTCAACGAATTTGTGGGGTGAGTTGGCAAACGAACGTTGTGCAATGGGGTTCGACTTGTCCCAGAACGGGCCGCCGAGGTCCCAGTTGGCGAACCACATCTCCTCGGTTTCCAAATACTGGGCTTCGGTGTTGAATATGCCGGCGTGGGCAACCAGGCAGGCAAAACGATTATCGTGGTTACCGGCAAGCCAATAAACTGAGAAGCCTCCGTAGCTGGCACCTACCGCACCGATGTGGGCAGCATCAACGTAGGAGCGCTGCTTGACGTAGTCGACTGCACTTAAATAGTCGCGCATGTTTTGCCCCCCGTAATCGCCCGAAATCTGTGCGTTCCATTCTGTTCCGAAGCCGGGTAGGCCGCGGCGGTTTGGCGCTATGACAATATATCCTTTTGCTGCCATAAGTGCCAGATTCCAACGGAAACTCCAGAATTGGCTGACTGCCGATTGGGGACCGCCTTGGCAATACAGTATTGCCGGATATTGTTTGTTAGCGTCGAAATTGGGCGGAAGAAGCACCCATGTGAGCATCTCTTTGCCGTCGGTGGTGGGTACCATTACTTTTTCAACTGTAGGCATCTTTATCTTTGCCAGCAGCTCGGTGTTCACGTTTGTCAAGGCAATAGGCGCTGTATCGGTGTTCGTCACCTTATACACCTCGTTAGGGCTTAGCAACGAATGAGCCATTGTGATTACGCTGCCGTCGGGCAGGGGCGACAAGCTCTGATAGTCGCAAAGACCTTCAGCAATAACTTTGATTGTACGGTCGAGGCTAACGTTGAACACAGGTTTAACGCCGTTGCGATAGGCTAGGAAAAATAGCGATGCGCCATCGGGTGCCCATGCAATCTCGTCGACAGTATAATCCCAGTCGGCTGTGAGATCGGTTTTCTCACCCGAGGTCATGTTCATTACGAAAATGCGGTTTTTATCACTTTCATATCCGTCGTGCTCCATTGACAGCCACGCCAGCTTGCTTCCGTCGGGCGAGAACACTGGGTTGGTGTCGTAGCCCATCATTCCTTCTGTTAGGTTACGGGTAGATTTATCGGCAAGTGAGTAGAGGTACAAGTCGGAGTTGGTTGATACGGCATACTCCATTCCTGTTTTTTTTCGCGATACATAAACGAGCGATTTTCCGTCGGGAGCCCATGCTATCGACTCGATGCCGCCAAATGGCTTCATTGGTGACTCATATGGTTCGTCGGCCATAATATCTTCAACAGAAGTAACTGTTTTGCCGTTGAATTCGCCGATAAAGGGGTGGGGTATTTCAGTAACCCACTCGTCCCAATGCTTGTACATCAGGTCGTCGATAATGCGACCGGTAGCTTTAGGCAGATCTGGATATACATCTTGGGCAGTGCGGGCATATTTAACGTTGGCAATCATTACGATATGCTTTTCGTCAGGACTGATACGGAAACCGCTGATGCCATTCTCGCATTCATAAATACACAGCCGGTTGCTTCCGTCGGCATTCATTGTCCAAAGCTGGCCGTGGCCATTCTCGTCAGGGTAGATAAACGCTATTTTGTTGCCACCGTCAAACCAGTGGGCGTTCTGCTCCGATTTAGCAGTATTGGTAATGCGTTTTGTATCGCTACCGTCGGGATTCATCACCCAAAGTTCCGTGTTCGATTTGTTTTGTTCAACACTTTCCCAGGCAACTGAAAAAAGAACTTTCGAGCCGTCAGGGTTGGCAACAGGTGATGTAACCCTGCCGAACGCTTCAAGAACCGAATCGGTGTAGCATCCGTTCGACACATCGATGTCAGGTTGTCCGATTATCGGCTGCTGATTAGCTCCTGAATCTGATTGACAGGCTGTTGCGCCGGCTAGCAAAGCAGATGCGGCCATGATAGATGTTAATGAATTAGAAGTTTTCATATATGAATGTAAGGATGTGAAAATTCATAGCGCGAATATACAAATAAATCGTGCCAACTGCAAATGCTCGCCTCTTAACATCTTGAGTGTTATTTCAAAAAAATTAACTCAGCTAAAACCTTTTTTCGTTCACGTTGTTCTAGAAGTATAAAAACATTAATTCACTCAACTATTACAATGTTTATGAAAAAAGCTTTATTAATGATTGCCATCATGCTGGGTAGCGTGACAGCTTTCGCACAGAAAATGAACAAGGCCGAGGTTAAACAGTTACAGAACTTCGTAGCTCAAACTTCAGAAAAAGGCGGTACTAACGGCGAAGCCTTGAAAATTGTTGATATGAGCGCACCTTCAACCTGGGAGGGCATCACAGTGGAAAACGGCCGCGTTGTCGCTATCAACTGGAAAGATAAACATCTCGCAGGTAATCTCGACCTTTCCGGCTTCACAGCCTTGAAGAAAGTTGATGTATCGCGTAATGCTCTTACATCACTCAACGTAACAGGCGATGCAGCGCTGGTTGAACTTAACGCATCGCGTAACAAAATCACCACTCTAACTCTTGAAGGAAACACCGCTCTGACAAAACTTACAATTTATCGTAACCGCATTTCCGACATTGACATCACAGGCACCCCGCTCATCGAAAACCTCAACTGCTCGAACAACCTGTTTGTTGAACTCTCGGTTGCTAATGCAACTCGCCTGAAAACCCTTAACTGCCAGGGTTGCCACCTGGAAGCACTTAACGTTCAGGGATGTTCAGCATTGCGTAACCTATATTGCGGCTACAATAAGCTGGCTTCGATTAACCTCAGCGGTGTTGAAAGCCTTACAAACTTCAATATCGACGATAATGAAATCGACAACTTGATTATTTCGTCGCTCCCGTCGCTGTCGACATTCATCTGCTCCGACAACAGAATGCAGAACCTCTCGCTCCGCGACTGCAAGAACCTGCTTGATCTGGTATGCTCGTACAACAACCTGACATCGTTCACCCTTGAAGGTTGCCCAAATGTTCAATACATCGACTGCTCGTACAACGACCTTACCAACCTGTATTTGCCTAATCTGGCCTTCTTGCAGCGCTTAATCTGTAACAACAATCAGTTGACAATGCTCGATGTATCGTTCGACTCCGCTCTTACCTACATCAACTGCCGCTACAACTACATCACCGATTTCCGTCTCGTTGGCTGTGAAAACCTCAATATGGTGGCTTGCCAGTGGAATTACTAATTCGGCAAAAATTCAACAATAAGCTTTTTACAGTAGCGGAAACCGCTTGCAACATGATTAAATAAAGAATCCGGACGGTGCTTATGGCATCGTCCGGATTAGCTTTTTAGTTACCTTTCTTTTCTCAGAAACAGTAGGATATTCCCAATGAACCTGAAATGGCGTGGAGTTTATAGTCGGCAACAAATGGTTGTGCTTGAATAGCGTCGACGGATGGCTTCAATGCAGAAGGGAGTTGTCCGGATGCAACCATGCCTGCAATTGTTGAGGCGATAACGTCGGTTTGCGGGCAACTAACATTTTTCATGCCTGTTCCATGAACATAAAGGACACATAAGTCGATAGACAAATTCGGTATGGGGCGGAATGAAAAGCCTGCGCTTGGTTCTAGTTTTGTCATGGCGGGTGTTTCGGGGTTATAGTAGTTCTTGTCGACCGGAGGAAGATCGACGATGAATCCCAAACGCACATCGAAACGCTTTGTGAGTTCGTATTCGCCACCTAGACGGAATGTGAGCGAGTTGTGGTAGTTTTTGCGGATTCTCTGATCGGGAGCTTGGTCGGAATTGAAGTCGATAAACAGTTCGTTGTAGCTTTTCCAACCGGTCATTGCAACGTCGAAAGCCAATTTCAGTCGTTCGGTAGTATAATATGAGGTTCCTACAGTGAGTACCCAAGGCATCGGCATCGATGCTTTAAACTGTGTGTTAAGCGCGTTCAGATAGTTCTTGAGAATGTTCTCAGCCTCTTCGCTTGTGTATACGGCCGATGCGTCGCCGGTTTTTACTTTCAACTTCTGCTCGGTGCGGAACGATGCGCCTACACTCCACTTCTTATTAATATCATATAGAACTCCGATATTAGCTCCCCAGCATACTTCCGACGAACCCTTAATGTTTACCGACGCAGGACAATCGGTCGACTCATATGGAAGCCCGTTGAGAGAGCCCAGCAGGCGGGTTGTTGCTGCTGTGGTGATTCCTTTGTTCAAATCGACATCGCCCCACGACATCATTAGTCCGGCACCCACCGACAGGTTGGGCAATATTCGCCAAGAGAGAGTTGGTTGCAGGGTGTATGATTTCAGGTTTACGTCCTGATTCAACAGTGCGCCGGGCCAATTCTTGCCCCAGTCGATACTGCTACCGTAAGGAATATACATGGCCACTCCCGCTTTTAAATTGTCGTAGATGCTGAATCCGATCGATGCCATGAATGGTGTGCTTACATTCGAAGCGTTGCTGTAGCTTTTGCCGTCGGGCAGGGTAGCTGTTACTTTTGGCGACAACGCATTGATTGAAGCTGAAAAACTTAATGTATTGTTCATAAACGCCATGCCGGCAGGATTAAAGAACATACTTTCTGATTTGAGTTTCTGAGCAACACCTGTGTGCGCCATACCTCCCTGTTTTGCACTTAATGTGTTCACTTGATAACCTTCGGCCCAGGCTCCGGCGAATAAACATGCCGCAAAAGCCGACAGAATTAATCTCTTCATTTGTTATATGTTTGGTTAAACTGGCAACAAAGATATATGATTTATTATTAAAACTGGCAATATTGAGGTAAAAATGGCAATATACACCGAAAAACAGAACAATTTTGGGCTTGTATAGATGTGGTTAAACAAGAAGTGGCGAATATATGTCGCCGAAAATGGTTATATTTGCAGGCCAAAATACGACGGATATGAAAGAAGAAAATGAAAATAGTGACGCCAGGTTGTATTGGCAACTGTTTTTGACGTTTCTCAAAATAGGTGCATTCACTTTCGGAGGCGGATGGGCTATGATATCTATAATCGAGCGGGAAATTGTTGATAATAAGCATTGGATTACTCGCGAGGAATTTCTCGATTTGCTGGCTTTGTCGCAGTCGTTGCCGGGAATTCTGGCCGTGAATATATCTGTATCGATTGGCGACCGTTTACGGGGAATTCGCGGTAGCATTGTTGCCGCTGCCGGAACAATTTTACCATCGTTTCTGATAATTTTGGCAGTCGCTGTATTTCTTACTCCCGAAATCATTAAGAACAATCGTGTTGTAAGCGCTATATTCACCGGTATTCGTCCGTGTGTGGTGGCTTTAATAATAGCCCCTGTGATTACTTCTGCCCGGTCGGCAAATATAGGTTGGCGAACGGTTTGGATCCCTATAGTTGTAGCAGCTGCGATAGCGGCAGGTTGTAATCCTATAGCCTTTATTGTAGTCGGAGCATTGGCTGGGTGGGGATGGTTATCGCGCAAAGAGTCGAATCAAAGAATTCAGAAAAATTAAAAGTATGGCGGTATACATTAAATTAATATGGGCCTATCTGAAAATAGGATTGTTCGGCTTCGGTGGTGGATATGCCATGCTGGCTCTGATTCAGCGCGAAGTTGTTGAGCCGGGATGGATAACAGACCAAACTTTCACCGATATCGTTGCCGTGTCGCAGATGACTCCAGGCCCGATAGGAATAAACAGCGCCACATATATCGGTTATGTCGTAACTGGCAATGTGTTAGGCTCGATAGTAGCAACACTTACGGTTGTGTTGCCGTCATTTCTGCTTGTGTTGTACGCAGGACATTTCATTCAACGTCATAAAAACTCAGTTGCCATACGAGGAATTTTCATAGGGCTTCGTCCGGTTGTGATAGGACTGATTGCTTCGGCGGCGCTACTTCTGATGAACCGTCAAAATTTTACCGATCTGAGTTGGAGTGTAGTTATTTGCGGTGTGTCGTTAGCAACAGTGCTTTTTACGCGCATTCATCCGATTTTTATTATTTGTGTGGCCGGAGTTGCCGGTTTACTAATATATTATTGAAAATGACATATCAGGAAGCTACTGAATATTTATATACCCAAGTGTCGATGTTTCAGATGGTTGGAGCGTCGGCTTACAAGCCTGGACTGGATACATCGCTTGAACTTGACCGACTTTTCGGCAATTGCCACAACAAATTTAGGTCGATACATATAGCAGGTACCAATGGAAAAGGATCAACAGCTCACACTCTGGCTGCCATTCTTCAATCAGCCGGTTACAAAACCGGCCTATACACGTCGCCACATTTAGTCGATTTTCGAGAACGCATACGCGTTGACGGTCGCATGATAAGCCAAGAGGCAGTGGTTGACTTCGTTAGTCGCTACCGGAAAATGCTAGATTGCGGCGAGGTAAAATGCCAGCGCCCATCATTCTTCGAACTCACGATGGTTATGGCCTTCGAGTATTTCGCAGCTGAGGGTGTTGATGTGGCTGTGATAGAAACCGGGCTAGGTGGACGTCTCGATAGTACGAACATAATCACTCCGGAACTTTGTGTGATTACAAATATATCGTTCGACCACATGCAATTTTTAGGTAACACACTAGAAGCCATTGCATCTGAAAAGGCCGGAATTATTAAGAAGGATATTCCCGTTGTTGTAGGCGAAGCGGGCGGAGCATCGGTAAGGAAAGTATTTGTCGATAGAGCCGATTCGGTAGGTGCACCAATTGTATTCGCATCTGATTGCCAATGCTACGAAAAGGCGTTGCCCGACGGCGATAGGATCGTTTACACAAATACCCACTATGGTAATATAATAGGCCAATTGACTGGCGACTGCCAGAAGCTGAATACTGCAACTATATTAACCGCTATAACGGAGTTGGCAAAACGCAACTTTACATTCTCTGCTAAAGATGTTGCAAATGGTTTCGCTAACGTGTGTCAACTTACAGGATTGGCTGGACGCTGGATGAAAGTTGCTGATAAACCTCTTACCATATGCGACACCGGCCATAACGAAGGAGGATGGCAATATATCAGCGCTCAACTCAAACGCCACCAAGGCGGGCGGCGTATGATATTAGGATTTGTGTCTGACAAAGATGTTGCTCACATATTGGATCTGATGCCGGATAACAATACAACATATTATTTCACTCGTGCTTCGGTGGAAAGAGCTATGGATCAGAATAGATTAGCCGAATTGGCATTCTCTCATGGCCTTAAAGGTGTAGCATATTCTACTGTGTCAGAGGCTTATGAGGCAGCCCTAGCCGAATCATCACCCGAAGATCTGATATTTATAGGTGGGAGTACGTTTGTTGTAGCTGATTTCCTAAAAAATTATAGTTAAACGGTAATTAAAATGGTTTTTGCCGTGACGGCAAAATTCTTTTTTTTTGAGAAAAATTTGGCTGACGAGGCTTAAATACGTAAATTTGAACTCAAAGAAAATCAAATCACAATAAAATGGAAATAGAAGGAAAAATAATCATAGCACTCCCCGAACAGAGTGGCGTTTCCAAAGCTGGAAATAATTGGAAAAAACGCGAATATGTGCTCGAAACAATGGAAACATATCCCAAAAAAGTACATTTCGTATTGTTTGGCGACCGTGCCGACCAATATCCGCTATCGGTTGGCGAACAAATAAAATTAAGCTATGACATTAACAGCCGCGAGTTCAATGGCCGTTGGTACACCTCGATCGACGGATGGAAAGTTGAAAAAGGTGCAGCAACAGTTGCCACACCCCAACAACCGGCATACGGCGCAATGCCCGGAGTTCCGGTACCGCCCCCTGCCGCTCCCGATTTGACTTCCGATGCAACTGACGACCTCCCGTTCTAAACTAGTGTAGAACAAAATATATAATAGGAGGACATTGAAGCCGTGTAAAACTTCAATGTCCTCCGTTGTGTATAGGCATTTATTTTACAGCGAAATAGTGTAATCGCCAGCCTCTTCTTCAATCACCTCTTGTAGCTTTTCAAGAGGGAGAGGTTCGTCACCTTCATATATGATTTCGGCTTGCTGAGGCGATAAGGTTACTATGGCTTTAACTCCTGGAATTGTGTTGAGCGCTTTCTCAACATGTGCGCGACAGTGCATGCAGCTCATGCCTGATAATTTATATGTTATTTTCATTTAATTGAAGTTTTTTGATGTGAATATATGCAAAGATACTCATTTGAGGCGAGATATTTTCTGTAATTTTACGGCATAAATGAAAAATATATGTACCGTCTTTATACAATACTAATCGCCATTGGTTTGGCTGTAGCCAATGTTTATGCCGACAAACCGTCTGAAGAGTTGAATGTTTCATACTACGACCTCGTAGGACGCGCCGATAAAGCAATTGAGGAAGGAAGGTGGGGCGCTGCAGAAGAGTATCTGCTAACGGCTATCTCTAATGAGCCACAGCATCCAACTAATGTGCTACTGATGTCGAATCTAGGACTGGTGCAATATAATATGGGCCACGATTCGTTGGCGGTTGAAACTTTGACCAAAGCTCATGCAATAGCTCCGCGGTCAGTCACAATCTTATATAACCGCGCACAAGTTCTAGAAGCTATAGGTAATGACTCTCTTGCTATTGTCGACTATTCCGGCGTTATAAAACTCGACAGCACTTTGGTTGATCCGGTTTATGCACGCACCATGCTCCTTATTCGTCACAACCATTTGCCACAAGCTTTGGCCGATTGCGAACGTCTGGCTGCCATGGCTTCCGATGATACACTTAAACATCGGGCTTACGCAACATACTACACCGCAGCTCAGCAATGGGTCGATGCTGTGCCGCATTTTACTGCACTGCTACAAGCTCATCCTTCTGCCGACGATTATTGTGGACGTGCTGTATGCTATCTGATGTTAAACCGACTGAATGAGGCATCGGCCGATATTTCGTCAGGGTTGGAGCTTGAACCAGACAATAGAAGTTTGTTTTTCTATAGAGCACACCTCAACAAAGCGCGCTACCGTAAGGAAGATGCACGAGCTGACATGCGCCGGGCATTGGAGCCAAGCTCATCATCTCAGAACCCGCAATCATCGGGGGAAGAGTAGTTGGCGATCGCGTGCTGATGCCTTTTTTACCCACTCCTCAGGTATAAATCTCCACTGATTCAGGCTGACAGGATTCAGCCGCCCCTGTTGCTCAATATATTCTGCAAGATAATAGCGGAAATCGCGGTCGGTTGAAAATATGATACGGTTTTTCAAATCTTCGTGGGCTATTCCGGCGCCTTTTGTAAGTAGTTCGCCGCCTCCGTTACCGCGATATGAATTTAATGCCACTTTGTATTTGCGCTTCATATCAAACGGTTTGCCATCAGCCATACTTTTTATTGTCACTTTCTCGCCTTTTGGCTTGGTGACATCAACTTCATAAATAATTCCTGCGGCCGAGTCAAAATTATAGCTTGGGTTTTTAAGTGCTGAACGCGATTCGTCTCCTTTTTGAACGGTTTCCTTAAACAAGAGCATATGATCGTCGGCCGACGTCATGGTATTAACCCATTTGCCGTACGATTCTTCCAGATAGTTTTTGATTTCTGCTCCAGTAAGTTCCATAACATAAAGCAAGTTTTCATACTTGTAAAGATTGAACATATCACCCATGGTAATTGTTCCTGCTGGAATTGTAGCATCGTACGACAAAGGTGCAGCCATAGATATTTCAGCTCCGGTTATAGCCAGTTGTAGCGAGTGTATCAGGTCTACAAACTCCGATGGACCAAAGAAAGCCGGGCGCGTACTAATTGGACTGCTCATTGTGCCTAGTGGGCGGGAAACATAGTTGCTAACAGTATCGTATTGTATAGCAAAACGTTTCATAAATGCAGAATCAGGCTCAAAAGCCGACATTTCAAGTAGCTTGCCGTCGATTTTCTTTTCGATAACGTTATTTTGTTCGTTAATATCGAATGTTATTACAACGTCGGAAATAGCTACCGCGTTGTTTGCCGGATTAATTATCAGGACAGAGTCGCCATCGTTGTTTACAATCCACTTATTTTCGCGACGATGGTCGTGACCCATCATAACGATGTCGAATCCGGGAACGTTTTTGGCAACTTCGAGCGACGCATTCTCTTTGTAGCCCGACAGAATATTCCCAGCTTGTCCGGCATGGAACAAACCAATAATAGCGTCAGGATTTTCGCGCTCTTGAATAATTGGGATCCATTTTCGTGCGGTTTCCTCCATATCATCAAAGCGAAGCCCTTGCCACAACGATTCCGGAAGCCATGCAGGGATTGCCGGAGTGAGCATTCCGAGAACCGCAATCTTTATCCCGTCGCGATTAAACACTTTGTAGGGTTGGAAAGCCGGCTGTCCAGTGCGGGTGTCGATTATATTTGCTCCAAGCACGGGCATCGCACAATCAGAGGCATAGCGTTCCAATACTTTTCGACCTGTTTCCATGTCGTGATTGCCAACTGATACTGCATCGTAGCCAATGAAATTCAGCATCTGTGCCGACAAGTGTGGCGCAATGGTGTCGACATAGTTGTAATAGTATGCTGTTGGTTGGCCTTGAAGTATATCGCCATTATCGAGCAAAATCACCGGTATTCCGCCATTAACACGCGCTTCATTAGCAGCTGTCGATACTCGAGCCAATGAGCCTTTCGCTGGCTGTTGAGTTATGAAATTGTGAGGATAGAAATTACCGTGAACATCAGTTGTTTGCATAATTCTAACTTTCACTTCGCGGGCAAAGGTAACGTTGGCCGAGAAAATGATGACCGATAGCGTGGCGACACGTAATAAAGTATTCATTGTATCAGTTTTTTAGTGAAATAATTCCGTCAGAGTCGATTTTCAGTTTTCCTCTGGACACAAGGCGGCGGACAGTATTAATGGTTTCCGAATTACGTATTATTTCGGTTAATTCTTTTATATGGCAAGGATGAACTTTTAATGTATTCAATATATCCTTCGACAGTTTATCTGGTGAGGGACGGTTTGTAACGTTTCGCAGATCGCGACACACGTCACAAGTTGAGCAGGGCGATGCATCGGTCTCTCCGAAGTAGGTTAACATTGTTTGTACGCGGCATTTGTCTGTGTCGAATGCGTATTGTTTAATTGCATCCACTCGCTTTTGCATGCGTTCGCGTTGATCCTCATAAACCGCACGTGGTAGTACAACGTGTTTGGGCAACTCGCGAGATGTTGTATAATATATGTAAGGAGTAGTCTTCTTGGGCACAAATTGAAGAATATGCATCCGGCTGAGTTTAAGTAAGGTTGTATAAACCTGCTCGGGAGTTACAGAGGCTGTTTTCGCAATGTAATCTTCATTGATGTATACAAAATCGGCAAACAATCCGGTATAGCAACGCAAAATGGCGTTAAGCACTACTTCGTCGGCAGAAGTGAGATCGATATTATATAGCTCATTCTTATTGCAAATGAACATTATGCGCGATTGGGTAGTGATATCGTCGGTATAGTCGAAATAGTTGGCTTGCGACAATAATGTTAATGCACTCTTCACCAACCGATCGTCCAATCCGTAAGTACTGATGAATTTCTCGCGGTTGAACTCATAAACATGGTCGAAACCCTCTCCTATCGCTATGTCAAGAAAATTACCGACAAGCTCATAGACGCGCTGTATGTACGGCTTTGGAGGAAACGCTTCGTTCACAGAACGTGTGAGCCGGGTTTTGTCGTAACGCGACACAATCAGCACGGCGTAGGCCGTTAATCCGTCGCGTCCGGCGCGTCCGGCTTCTTGATAATACTCTTCCAGCGACCCCGGGATGTCCATATGAACAACAACTCTTACGTCGGGTTTATCGATACCCATTCCGAAAGCGTTTGTTGCTACCATTACGCGCACAAGGCCTTGTTTCCATTTCTCTTGACGTTGGTCTTTATCCTCCGGAGCCATTCCGGCATGGTAGTTAAGCGCGGAAATGCCTTCATTGTTCAGCATCTGAGCAATCTCTCCTGTCCGTTTTCGCGAACGAACGTAAACGATTGCGCTCCCGCGTGTGTGGGTGAGTATGTTGAGCAACTGATTTGCCTTATGAAGATCGTTACGAACTATATACGATATGTTGGGCCGTGAAAAGCTTTTGCGGAAAACGGCATTCGAAGCTCCGAAATCCAGGCGTAGTTTTATATCCGTTACAACCTCAGGTGTGGCCGAAGCTGTCAAAGCAAGTACCGGCGAATTTGGAAAAAATTTCCTTAATTTATTTATCTTGAGATAGGCTGGACGGAAATCATAGCCCCATTGCGAGATACAATGGGCTTCATCGACAACAATCATGCTGACCGGTAAGGTGCGCAATTGGAAAATAAAATTTTCCGACAAAAGTTTCTCAGGCGAGGCGTAAAGTAATTTTGTTTTTCCTAACCGGCATTTGTCTATGCCCAGTTGTGTCTCAGCCCGAGTTAGTCCGGAGTGGATGCAAACGGCTCGTATACCAATATTACGCAGGTTGTCAACCTGATCCTTCATCAGAGAAATCAGCGGCGTGATTACCAACGACACGCCGTCGAGAGCCATTGCAGGCACCTGAAATGTGATCGACTTTCCTCCGCCGGTCGGTAACAATCCGAGAGTATCGGTTCCGGAAAGAACGGAATCGATTATTTCCCGCTGCAGAGGTCGAAATGTATCGTAGCCCCAGTAGCGTTTCAGAATTTTATAGATGTCGGCCGCAGCCTTATTCATTAGTCCTGATTTCTTTCACCTGAAGCTGAATGTGGGTGTGATTTCCGCGTTTCCCCTCTTCAATAGTGTAGCATATATCGAACGGTTTACGCGAATGTATGTGGTCGAAATATTGACTCAGATTAAACGCTATTCCGTTGAAAACCTTACCTGAAGTGTTGTCTACCAACTCTAGCTTGATGTGTTCAAGGTGTTTGCCTACCAGTTTGCTGGTTCCATAGTCGATAACACCTCTGGTGCAGAAAACCGGTTTCTGATTGCCGGGACCAAACGGATTGAATTTGCGCAGGAGCATCAGAAATTCAGGTGTTATTTCGGCAAAGGTCAGGTAGGCATCGATATCGAGCTGCGGTGTAAGTTGATTGGGAAGGATATGTTCGGCAACGTATTTCTCGAATCTACGGGTGAATTCAGGTATATTTTCTTCTTTCATCGACAGTCCAACTGCATAGGTGTGGCCACCAAAATTCTCCAGTAAATCGCGTGAAGCTTCAACCGCACTATAAATATCAAATCCCTGAACAGAACGAGACGACCCCGTTGCCAAACCGTTCGACAACGTAAGCACCACCGAGGGCTTATAATACAATTCGGTTAGCCGCGATGCGACAATGCCGATTATTCCGCGGTGCCAGTCTTTATTATAGATGACAATAGATTTACGATGCTGGAATTTTTCGTCCTGACTTTCCAGAATGGCATTTGCTTCGTCGGTAATTCGTTTGTCTAATTCCTTACGGTCACGGTTGTATTGGTCGATGGCTTTCGCTTTTTGGTAGGCCTCGCTGAAATCTCGCGCAACGAGCAACTCAACGGCTTCGCGACCGCTTTGCATACGACCCGACGCGTTGATGCGTGGTCCGATTTTGAAAATCACATCGCTGATAGTGATTTCGCGGTTTGTTAACTGGCAAATTTTTATAATTGCGCGCAGGCCTACATTTGGGTTTGAGTTTAGTCGCTTCAGTCCCCAGTAGGTCATGATTCGGTTTTCGTCGACCATTGGCACAATGTCAGCAGCTATGCTGACAGCTACCAAATCGAGCAAGCTTTCCAATTCTGCACTCCCCAATCCGTTGCTCTGGCAGAAAGCCTGCATTAATTTATAACCTACGCCACAACCCGACAAGTGTGGGCAAGGATATGTGCTACCTTCAAGTTTTGGATTGAGAATTGCAACAGCCGGTGGTAGTTCTGCGTCGGGAACGTGGTGATCGCAAATGATGAAATCAATACCAAGAGTTTTAGCATACTTAATTTCTTCGATTGCCTTGATTCCGCAGTCGAGGATGATTATAAGTTTAACACCTTGCTCTGCAGCTTCATCAATTGCACGCATCGACACGCCATAACCTTCGTCGTCGCGTGTTGGTATATAATAATCAATGTTGGAGTAAAAATTCTGTAGATATTTATACACTAACGCTACCGATGTGGTACCGTCCACATCGTAGTCGCCGAACACCAGAATTCTCTCCTTCGACCCCATGGCTTTATTAAGCCTGTTTACAGCTTTATCCATATCGGGCATTAGGAATGGCGAATGCATATCGCTCAGAGAGGGGTGGAAAAATCGTTCCGCCTCCTCCGGGGTTGTTATGCCTCGTTGCACCAGCAGCTCGCTAATCGGTGGGCAATCGGCGTATTTCTCCGTCAATTCCGTCCCGGATTTTTGTTGTTCTGTAGTAAGGGGTAAGTAATTCCATTTACTTATCATTTATATAGTTTTTATTTTTTTCTATTTCAGTATCGCCGTTTTTTACTTACAGGCGAATTCTTAGGGCGCTTACGTAACATGGTGTACGTCAGCTATACGAAGGTAAATGGCTTGTAGTGGAAGAAAGGAAATGACACATAATGTATGTGTACATTGAGCCATATTTATACCAATACGCAAATATAGCCATAAATTTTCAAAAAATATTTATGGCTATACCCTTTTATATAAAATTAAGAGTGGAAAGTTTATACGTCTCCGGTTTGTGGAAGTTATAATGTTGTTCCTTGTTAGGGGTTTTGCATGTGAACATCGAGCTGAGGGAAGGGGAAGTTTATTCCGTGGTTGGGAAGCTCGTTGTAAAAGCGTTCGTTCATGTCGAAGAATAGTCCCCAGTATGATGCTGATGAAGTCCAAGCCCGGACGGTCAGATCAACACTCGAAGCCCCGAGTTCCTTAAGGGCTACCATCGGGCTGCGACCTTCTTCGTTAACAACACGCTCATCGCTGGCAAGTATTGCAAGTATTGTTTCGCGAGCTGCAGTCACACTGTCGCCGTATGCTATGCTGATTGTCCAGTCAACACGGCGGAACGCCTCTTTCGAATAGTTGTTTACTGAACTTGTCGACAGGCCTCCGTTGGGAATTAATATCTGCTTGTTATCTGGTGTTGTAAGGATTGTGCTGAAAATTTGTATTTCCTTTACGGTTCCAGCATATCCCTGAGCTTCAATGTAATCACCAATTTTATATGGTTTAAGAAGCAGAATGAGCACTCCGCCGGCAAAGTTTTGAAGCGTTCCGCTAAGTGCTAAGCCAACAGCTACTCCGGCCGATGCGAACAACGCAAGGAATGAGGCTGTGTTTATGCCGAGTATTCCGATTGTTGTAATTATTAATATGAAATATAGCACAATCTGGAACATGCTTAGCAAAAATGATGCTAGCGACGGCTCTATCTTTCGTCGGGTAAATACCGATGATATGAATTTGTGTAGTTTTTTTATTATAAATTTGCCTATGTAGAAAACCAGAATTGCAACACACAATCTTATTGAGAATGAAACCAGTTCATTGATTATATGGCTGATCAATTCATCGAAGGAGTAGTTTTCCAATGCAGAAAGTTTTGTTTGCATGTTGACCGGTATTGAATCAGTTGTAATTTCTGGAGTAGCGGTTCCGGTTAATATGTTTTCGAATTGCAATGTGTTCATTTTGTATCATTTAAAGCGGGTGCAACAACAGTTGTAAACCATTCTAAATCGGTGTAGCCATATTTTTGGCCTAAAATCTTGTGGTCAGGATATATAAAGCACGATAATCCGTGAGTTCCCTCAAGTGAGAATTGTGCCCAGAATAATGGTGTATGAGCCTGGTAAGTGATAAGACGCTCCCATACATTATTGAGTTCGGTTGTCAATGCAGAGTTTACTTCACATAGAGAACTCAGGTATTGGTACATATCATAGAAATATCCATTAAAATATGCTCCCTTTATTTCATAGCCATATTGGGTATATTCTGCGCCGGCAGGTGTTGTATGGTTATACTGAAGTATGCGGTTTGATAAATTTGCCAAATCCTCAAACACATCCGTATTATAAACGGCGATAGTGCATGAGCGGTCAGAACCATATTGTGAGTTGTAGTAATTGAATGTGTTTTTAGCGGCCTGAACCATGTCGGGCTTTCCTTTGCTAAAGAAGCAGGCTACGTTTTGTGCGTAAGGCATACCTTCTCCAAGCACTTCAGTAGGCGATGCTACAAATACAGGTGCGGCCGTGCGAAGTTCGTAGAGCGCTTCTACATTACCCATGAAGCAACTGTCGAAATATATGAAACAAAATCTTTGGCCGGCGAGAGCTTCCTTCAACTGTGGTATAGTCATAGTACGTCCCCGGTCATCACCCCAAGAATACTCAACAGCATTCAACGGCTCCGATTCGGTTGGCGGATGCGATAGCCAGCCGCTTGAATGGCTCCATAGTACAAGTCCGTATTCGCGGTTAGGAGCAAGTTGTTGCATATCATTGAAAACAAGTTGGAAAGAAGCGGGATCGACCGACAACATGTCGCTACCATATTGTTTTAGTAATTTCAATTCACCGTCGGAGTCCATTTCACTAAGCGTTGGCCCATTATTTCCTCTGGCTTGAAAAATAAGCAGACGTCCACCATTGAGAGCGCCGTTTAAAACGCCCCGTTTCATTTCGTTAATGTCGCCATTAGCATAATTGCTAAGATTATTTTTGTCGGCAATGTATACCAGAACAGTCCTATGGCATGATGAATCATGATCATCTCCACCGCAGGAGTTGAATGTAATCAGCGTAATAAATAGTAATAAATATAATATGAATTTTTTCATATATAGATAATCGTTTGGGCAAAGATAACAATTATTTCCAAGTGTACAGCAGGTAACGACCCGGTTCAATTACAGGATTAATCGTTGACAACTTAACGGCTTTCCCATCAGGCATGATTTGTTGTATGTTATTCGAATCGATTTTCAAATTAACTTTCTGGGCGTGCATGATGTCGCGGTTCACAATCATTAGGTATTGCCTGCCATTGTTTTTTAGGTGTGAAACAAGCAAACCCTGTCCGTCGCTGTCAATACTGATGAAAGGTTGCGGCAGCGAAGTTAGCCGGCGCGTATCCTCAGGAATTTGCTCTCCCGTATGCCCCACGCTTATAACCTCAACGCCAAGGAATACCGGTGCCAAGGCCTGAATCTCTCGGTTCAGGTCGCGCGCCATATAATATACGTCGGTGCGTTTCCCTTCTTTGTCGATTGGTGCGTGGTGAAAATTCCAGCGTTCTGTTACAGGTTGCCAGTAGGTGAAGTATTGAATACATTGTGCGCCATAGGCTAACGCGGAGAATGCTTCAACGGCTAGATGAGCCGGGCGGGCTACCGGGTAGGGCGTGTGCGCGGTTGCCATACAAAATGCCCAGAAAGGGATTCCAAATTCGTTGGCAACGCGTCGCGCGCTTTCAAGATTAGTAAATAACATCGGTAGCAGGGTTGCTTCGCCGTCGGTAGTTTCGTGAACAGGATACATATCATATGATAACATAGGTAGCCGAATTTGTTTTACAAATTCGCGCATGTAATCGTCGTAAGTCGACGTCCCGAGGTTTTTGGGTTCAACCATGCGAGGGAAAAGGTTGAGATATACCAATCGGGTTGTGTCGGCAGCGTAAACACGGTCGCGGAACTCAGTAAGGTGCTTGAATCCGTCGACTGTAGGTTCGTCGCGCAGAAACCATGCTGCAATCTCTGGATATTTCTTCAGTGAATCGATCGAACCGGCTGTCTGCATTTCAATATGCGGACTCCCGGCTACTATTTTTACACCGGTGCCTCTTGCTGCCTTGGCCGCACGGCTCACTTCTTTATTGTTGTTTAAATGCGGGAAAGAAAGATTAAATCCTGCTTCACGCATTTCACGATAACGTTCCGGCGTGGATGCGCTGTCAGGTATGGAGTACCAGCCGAGAATTGGAAATTCGCCGGGCGTGGGGTTTTTGTATTTGGGCAACTGGGGATTGTTGGCCGACAATGTGGCCGCGACGGAAAGCGATAAAGCGATGATTATTGATTTAGTAATCATAATTATATATACCTGTATGTGTGAACTGGTTTTGTTATGCGAATTTACTAAAAAAAACAGCGCTATAACTACAACTATGAGCAAAAAGATGTTAGAAATTGTTTATATTGCATGGTAGAAAGCCGTCAAAATAAAATATTGAAATGGTTTAACAATATGATTGCCCATATAGGCGATTTGTATAAGTATTGCACTGAAGGTGTTTGGAACGATACCCGTCAGAAATTCAGTGTAAATATGATAAAAACGCTAAACCTGTCGGTGCGCTCCTTCTTAAACTCTGACCTGCAAAACCGAGCTTCGGCTTTAACCTACAGTACACTATTGTCGCTCGTACCTGCATTGGCTATGTTGTTCGCGATTGGTCGTGGTTTTGGATTCCAGAATATGTTGCAATCGCAACTGTTCAAATCGTTCCCTGCTCAGACTGATGCTATAAATAAGGCATTATCTTTTGTCGACAGTTATCTTTCTCAAGCGTCGCAGGGAATTTTTGTAGGAGTTGGACTCGCTGTTTTATTGTGGACATTGATTTCATTAATGAGCAATGTGGAGGAATCATTCAATAAGATATGGTGTGTGTCCGAGAATCGGCCTATCGCGCGTAAAATTGTAGATTACACAGCGATAATGTTTCTTTTGCCGGTTTTGATGATTTGCTCGAGCGGTATGGCAATTTTTTTGTCGACAGCATTCATCGACAATCCTCGTTTCGGTTTCATCTCGCCGGCAATGAAAGTTCTTCTTGACTGCGCGCCGTTTTTACTGACATGGATAGCATTCACTTGTATGTACCTTATATTCCCTAACACAAGAGTTAAGTTTAAAAATGCACTTGTGTCGGGAATACTGGCCGGAACAGCTTTTCAAATTCTTCAATTGCTGTTTGTTACCGGTCAGATATATGTGTCGAAATATAATGCCATTTACGGTAGTTTCGCGTTATTGCCCTTGTTGTTAATTTGGCTTCAACTGGTGTGGACAATCACACTTGCCGGCTGTGTTCTATGCTATTCTTCGCAAAATATTTTCCAGTTTAATTTTTCGAACGATATCTCATCGATATCGCTCAACTACCGACGTAAAATTGCAATGGCAATTATGGCTGTGATAGTTCGGCGTTTCGATTGTGGTTTGCCCCCGCTTGGCATCGCCGGTTTTGCCTCTGTTTATCATTTGCCAGCACGACTTGTAACGGAACTAATTGGCGAGATGTCCGAAGCTGGTTTGGTTTCTGTTGTGCTTATAAAAGAGAATGGTATCGAAGCCAAAGCATTCCAACCGGCAGTCGCTATCAACGAACTGACTCTCGGATATGTGCTCGACAAATTAAACAATCAAGGCGCTGACAATTTTGTCCCTGATTTCGATAGTAAATTTGCCGGTGTCCTCGATAAGGTTGACCTATGTCTTAAATATGCAGTTGATCTGGGTAGTCGTACTTTATTGAAAGATATTCCGCTAGCTATGGTTCATGACGATGCTATTGAACATACGAAGGGCGATGTATAGCAGCTACATCGCCCTTTTTGGAACAAAAGGAGAGGTTCTTATTGCCGGAAAAATGTCTGGAATGCCCGCACAGTATAAATATGGTCGACGCATGAGGCTGTTTCGCGCACAGAGTGCATTGCCCATACAGCCGCGCCCATATCAACTCCCCGTAAATCGAGCTGCGATGTAAGTATGTTGCCAAGGGTAGAGCCTCCGGCTACATCTGAATGGTTTACGAAATATTGGCATGGAACACCGGCCTTCTCGCATATGGCACGGAACACTGCAGCAGAATCGGAATCGGTCATATATTTGCAATTTGCATTTATTTTTATTACCGGGCCACCACCCATCACAGGATGATTAGTCGGGTCGTACTTCGACGCATAATTAGGGTGGAATGCATGGGCATTATCGGCCGAAATCATGAATGAGTTGGCTATGGCGCAAAGGAAATCCTCGTGATTGCCATTGAGCGACATTGTTATTCGCTCCAGGATGTTTGCAAGTACTGGCGATGCCGCCCCCTGCTTTGTCCCTGATCCGGTTTCTTCATTGTCGAAAATTGCCATTACACGGGTGGCATTGTCTGGCTCCGAGGCTGTTGTTTCCAAAGCAATCAGCGCGGCATGAACCATCGAAAGGTCGTCGATGCGGCCTGATGAAATCAATTCGCCATGAACTCCAACACGACAAGCCCCGGTAGTGTCGTAAAGCGACAATTCCGTTGCTAGAATATCGGATACGTCGACATTCATTTTCTTGGCAATAAGTTTGAGAAGATAATCCGATGTATCCTCGCCCTTACCGGCAATTCCAAGCACGGGGAGCATGTCGGTTTGTTTCGACAGTTTGTTGCCTTCGTTAACGGCTCGATTGAAATGGATTGCCAAATGAGGAATAGTCAGTATCGGATGAGTAAATTTTACCAGTTTTGCAATAGGGTGGAGCGGATCGGCGCCGCGGAGCATCACTCGGCCGGCTATTGACAATGGACGGTCAAACCAGGTGTAAAGAATAGGCCCACCATAAACTTCTGTGTTCAGTTTTATGATTCCACCATCAGAAATCATTTCTGGATTTGGCTTGATGCGGAAGCCGGGCGAGTCGCTATGAGCCGATATAATTTTAAATCCGCCGTCAGCATTCCCTTTCCCAACAACAAAGGCGAATACGGCGGTATGGTTTTTAACTACAAAATATCGCCCATTTGGTTTAAGATTCCACTTTTGAGCAGGGTCGAGCTGCTCAAATCCATTATTACGTAATGAATAAACTAAAGAGTTGGCTGCAATGAAATTGCACACTGATGTATCAAGGAATCTTTTCAGATCTTCGATGAGTTTGACAGCTTGTTGTGATGACATATTGAAGAGTTATTTGGAAACGTTGGTTACTGATTCAGCGAGTGCTTGCCAGAGATTATCGTCCGGTATTGGCGCCGTAAGGTTGATCATTTTACCGCTGACAGGATGAACAAATTCAAGATGATGAGCTAACAAAGAGATGCTTCCGTCGGTGTTGCTTCTTTTGTCGCCATACTTTAAATCTCCTTTTATAGGACAACCTATCGATGATAATTGCACACGAATCTGATGCTTGCGACCGGTGAGTAGTTCAACTTCGATCAGGTGGTACCGGTCGGACGAGGCCAGTAGCTTGTATCTCAGTTGTGACTTCAGAGCCCCGTCGGTAGGTACTTCTGATGCATACGACTTATTGTTTTCCTGCCGTGTGGTTATATAATGAGTCAGCAAGCCCTCGGGCTGTGATGGCTTGTTACGGGTAATAGCCCAGTAGGTTTTATGTATCTTTCCTTGCCGGAGCAGTTCATTGAGCCGGGAAAGGGCTTTTGATGTTTTTGCAAAAATGACTAGTCCGCCTACGGGGCGGTCAAGACGGTGAACAACACCGCAAAAAACATTCCCAGGCTTATTATACTTCTCTTTGAGCCAGAGTTTGATTTTTTCCGACATTGGCTGATCGCCGGTTTTGTCGCCTTGCACAATTTCGCCGGGACGCTTCAGCGCTACCAGCAGATGATTATCCTCGTAGACTACATTCATAATAATCAGTATGCTATTGCTAATATTGCAAATGCTGTAGTTTACCAGTTATCGGTGCGGAATGGCATCAATGGTAATTGGCGTAGGTTGTATACATTACCTGTTTCCGGCCAGTTTTTGAAACGGTAGCGTACAGCAACAATGTTTTCAACTTCTGGGCATGTCAGTTTTATACCCTCAACAATGGGGAATGGCCCGAATACTTGTTGTGCTTTAGCGGGATAAAATTTCTTATCCTCGCCGGCTACTTCGAAGCCTGTTTGACCTTGGTATGGTTGCATCCCTTCAATACAGTCGTTAAAACGCAGTAAAACAGCAGATCCGTTGTCGGCTGGTTCCATGCTCTTGAACGACGGCGACTGATATTGTATACCTGGAATACCATATGTTTTTGCTGCTGCCATATAGGCCAGACGATCGGCGGCTGGTTGTTTCACCGAAGGGTGAATTTGACAGGAAAGGCCTGGTGTATAAAGATCGATTGATGAAATCATGCCGCTGTTAGGTATGAGTTGAATACTTTTTTGTTGCGATTCGCGCAACAGTGCTGACGAAACTCCATCAAGTCCATCGCCATAGCAAAATGGCGGAATCTCAACTGCATAGAAAGACAGTACGTTATCTTTGTCATCCCAAAGTTTGCGCCAGTGGCTCACCATATCGGACAGCCGGTTATGGTAGGTTTGATGCATTCCAACGTTGCTCTCTCCTTGATTCCATAAAAAACCTTTCACAGTAAAACCCGACAAAGGATATAACATTCCATTGTACATCGACATAGGTTGGAAACATTCTACGACACCGGGCTTTGCTGCCAACGACAAATCAACATCAGGACATTTTTCAAGCAGTTCCTTGGGCATCCAGCCTTCAACTCTTGTGCCCCCGTAGCTGCAGTTGATAACTCCGACGGGCACATCAAGTATCTCGTTGAGGCGACGGGCAAAGAAGTATCCAATTGCTGAAAACGCAGCGGCGTTGGCTGGTGTGCATTCAACCCACGAACCTCCGACGCTATCGAGCGGAGTTGCGCTAAGCTGGCGTGGTGTGGTCGAGAATCGTAATGCGTTCTTGTGTTTTCCGGCTGTTGCAATGGCTTCGTTCGAGCCATCGACAGGCGAACCGATAAAACCTTGCATAGGCATTTCCATGTTTGATTGTCCTGAAGCAAACCAAACCTCACCTATAAGAACATTGTCAACCTTGATTTTGGTGCCGTCACCTTCAACGGTAAACGATGTTGGATCGTAGGATGCTTCCGGTGTGGCAACGCGCACTGTCCATTTTCCGTTATCTGCGGCTATTGTATTGTAATGTTTTTTGTTCCAATCGGTAGTTACTGTGACTTTCGAACCTGGTTTTGCCCAGCCCCACAATAATGCATTGCTGTTTTGTTGGAGCATCATGTTGTTGCCAATAATTGCCGGCAAATTAAGTGCGGAAGTGCTGAAAGTTATTAGCAAACCTATTGCCAGAAAAATATTGCGTATTTTCATTTTCATAAATAATGTGACTTGTTTAGTAACTTATTTAAAAACAATCTATAAGTACATTTACACAGTTAATCCCAGTTGTCGGTTCGGAATGGGATTAATGGGAGGTCGCGCATATTGTAGGCGCATTTTGTGTCGGGCCAGTTCTTGAAGCGGTAGCGCACGGCCTCAATTTTATCAACCTCGGGGCATGTAATGCGTACAAGACCCATGTCGGCAGGCACATACCAGAAGTTTTGTTCTGCTTTAGCCGGGTGGAACACTTTGTCAGCGCCGGCCGCTTCAAAACCTTCAATGTCGCGGTACGGAGCTAGTCCGAATGGGGCATAGGCCAGCTTTATTACTGCTGTTTTGCCGTTATCGGTGATTTCCATACTTTCAAAGCGGGGCGATTCGCATTCAATCCCTTTTATTCCGTAATCACGTACAGCCGCCATGTAAGCCAAGCGGTCGCCTGCCGGTTTCTTTATTGCCGGATGAATCTGCCACCACTCGCCCGGTTTCTGCAAATCGGTCGAAGATATGATGCCGCTAAACGGAATCAGTTTAAGACTTTCCATCTGGGCTTCGCGCAGCAATGCGCTTGATGTCCCGTTGAAACTATCAGGATAGTGGAACGGGGGAATTTCAACCATATATATTGGAAGAGAGTCGTTTTGCCAAAGGTTGCGCCAATGCTTCACCATGTCGGCCAAACGCTGGGCATAAGTTTTATGTGAGTCGACATTACTCTCTCCCTGGTTCCATAGAAATCCTTTTACGGTGTATCCGGCCAAAGGGTACAGCATGCCATTGTACATGGCTGTGTACTGGTTGATTTTAGGCTTGTCGGTAGCTATGGCTGAAAGGTCGAGCTCGCTATATGTTTTAGCCAGCTCTATAGGAACCCATGCTTCAACGCATGTGCCACCATAGCTGCAGTTGATCACACCTACAGGCACGTCGAGCATTTCCTGTAACTTGTCTGCAAAGAAATAGCCTATAGCTGAGAAGTTTGGAACTGTTTCTGGTGAACTGTCTTCCCATTTCCCGAGGGTGTTGCTTTGAGGCTCGGCAAAAAGTACACGAGGAGCTGTGTACATTCTGATTTTGCCTTTGTTTTTCGATGCTTTGGCTATAACATCGTTGGCTCCTTCCATGGGAGTGCCGGGCAATCCTTGTACAGGCATTTCCATATTAGATTGGCCTGAAGCGAACCATACCTCGCCAATCAAAACATTGTCAAGCGATTTGGTTTCACCGTCGCCTGTAATTATTATCGTTGTTGGCTGATAAGATGCATTTGGAGTGTTTACGACCACATCCCAACGTCCGTCGGTTTTGTTGGCTTTTGCTGTGTAGTTTTCATTGTTCCAGCATGTTTGTACCTGTACCGTTGAGCCTGGTTTAGCCCAGCCCCACAAACGCACGTCGGAGTTCTGCTGTAGAACCATGTTACTGTCTACAACCCCGGGAAGCGTTAGCGCTCTCGCACAAATGCTTAGCATTAACCCTGTTAGAGTTATAAAATTACGTAATTTCATATGAGATAATGATTAGTTTTGTTTCCCTGTATTTAATAGTGAAGAGTTAAACAACTTTTTATTCGTCGGAGTTGACGCCATATTCCCAATCGCGGTCGGAATTGCCGAACTCATCCTCTCCATCGAAGTCGTCGTAATCCTCGTCGTAAATTTCTTCGTCATCATCAATTGGCTTGTCGGGAGTGTCGAATATAAATTCATCCTCTTCTTTCACTCGATGATGCTCGTCCAGTTGGCGATGAGTGATTGTTGAAGGCTCAATCCTGTTGGCCTCGTCGTTAATTGCCTTCCAGAGTAAGTCCTTCAATTCTGTTATGCCAAATCCTGAAACGGCAGAAATGAACACATGAGGTAAATCCTCGGGAAGGTCACTGCCGATAATTTGTATCAGTTCATCGTCGAGCATGTCACTTTTAGAAATAGCCAATACACGTGGCTTATCCATTAGCTCGGGGTTGAACTTCTGAAGCTCATTAAGCAAAATGTTGTATTGCTGCCTTATATCGTCTGCATCGGCTGGAATCATAAATAGCAGTACTGCGTTTCGTTCAATGTGGCGTAGAAATCGCAATCCAAGGCCTCGCCCTTCGCTAGCGCCCTCAATAATACCGGGAATATCGGCCATCACAAACGATTGCGAATTGCGGTAGCTGACGATGCCGAGTTGAGGCTCCATCGTTGTAAAAGGGTAATCGGCTATTTTGGGGCGTGCTGCGGATATCGACGACAGTAATGTTGACTTTCCCGCGTTAGGAAAACCAACAAGGCCTACATCCGCCAAAAGTTTTAGCTCCAGAATGATAGTTTTTTCGATTGCAGGTTCGCCCGGTTGTGCATATCGTGGCGCTTGATTAGTTGACGTGCGGAAATTCCAGTTGCCTAGTCCTCCACGGCCACCGCGGAGAAGCTTTATTTCCTGGCCGTTGTATGTGACCTCGCAGAGGTATTCACCCGTTTCTGCGTCGAAAACCACAGTGCCACAAGGTACTTCGATAATCTTATCCTCACCGTCCTTGCCAAAACTGCGTCCGCCGGAGCCTGATTGCCCATTCCCGGCAAACACGTGTCGTTGATATTTTAAAGGAAGCAATGTCCACATATGGCTATTGCCCCGCAATATGATATGGCCACCGCGTCCACCGTCGCCACCGTCAGGACCTCCTTTAGGAACATATTTGGCGCGATGAAAATGCCGCGACCCGGCGCCGCCTTTGCCCGAACGGCACACTATTTTAACGTAATCGATAAAATTGGATTCAGCCATTGTAATCTTTTGTCAGTTTCTTCTAGTAACAATTTACAAAGATAAAAATATTTTGCTATAAGCCCAAACACCATGTTAAACCAAAAATAATAAAAATTAAAAAGAAAAGTTTTTTACGAACTTTTGCATTTTTGCATCATAAAAATTGGCACGAAATTTGTTATATGAGCGTTGAATGCATTAAATTTGCATTTCAATTGAGAATCATAACACTAATTTCATATATAAAATGAACGTACAATTAGACAAAACCGGCAATGTGACCGCAAAACTCACCGTGTCGATTGAAGAAAACGATTACAAAGAAAAAGTTGAAAAACGGCTAAAAGAAATTGGCCGCACTCACGCAATACCAGGCTTTCGTCAAGGCCACGTCCCCTTTGGCGAACTTAACCGTCGTTTTGGAAAACATGTGACAGCCGATGTTATCAATGATGTAGTTTATGAAGCTGTTGCTAAATACATACAAGAAAATAAGCTTCCTGTTCTTGGTCAGCCAATTCCCGTTGATGTTAAAGAACTCGACCTTAAGAACGAAAAAGATTTTACATTCCAATACGAACTTGGTCTCGCTCCTGAACTGAATGTCACGGTAAGTAAGGATGAAAAAGTTCCTTACTACAATATAGAAGCTTCCGAAGAGATGGTTAAGGAACAGGATACTAAATTCCGCGAACGTTTTGGCGCCCAAGTGCCCGGCGAAGAAGTAGAGCCTAATGCTCTTGTTAAAGGTGCTATCATGGAGCTCGACGAAAATGGAGAAGTTAAATCAACCGACGATGCCATTCAAATGGTGAATGGAATTGTTGCTCCTATGTATTTCAAAGATCGTGAGCAAGCCAAGCTTTTTGAAGGTAAGAAAATCAACGATAAAGTTAAATTCAGTCCCTGGAAAACTTGTGACGGCAACCCTGCCGAAATGGCATCGATGCTCGGAGTTGACAAAGAAAAAGCAGGCGACATAAAAGCCGACTTTGAAATGTCAATTTCCGAAATCATTGTTCTCCGTCCGGCAGAAGCAAATCAGGAACTGTTCGACAATGTGCTTGGTAAAGATAAAGTGAACAACGAAGCCGACTATCTGAATGCTGTTAGGGGCATGATTGAACAAGATCTTTCTGCAAACAGCGAAATTCTTTTCCGTCACGATGTTGAAAAAATGATGATGGAAAAATACGGCAATATGGAACTCCCCGCAGAAGTGCTCAAAAAGTGGCTTGTTAATACAAATGAAAAAATAACAGCGGAGAATGTCGACGAGGAGTACAGCCGTATGGAGACAATGCTCAAATGGCAGCTTGTCAAGGAACGTCTCGCAGAAGTTTGCGAAATAAAAATTGACGAAAACGATCTCAACAACCATGCGAAGATGATTGCTGCCCGACAGTTCGCGCAATATGGCATGACAAACATCGACGATGAAACTTTGCTCGACTATGCAAAACGCCTTTTGGCCGATAAACAATTCCGTCAGCGTATAATTGAGGAAACAGGCGATATTAAGCTTTTCAACGCACTTAAAGCAAAACTTACCGTAGAAGAGAAGAAAGTCAGCCTTGATGAGTTCAAAGCAATTGCCGAAAAAGCTTGATAGAAAATCCATAATAGCTTCCAATAAAGGCGATATGTCAACTCCGACATATCGCCTTTTTATGGCTGATAAAGATAAGTAGTGTCAAACAGCGTATTTTCCAGCAACATAACTGCTCTTTTTTTTGTTATAAAACTAAAAATTATTATCTTTGAAATAGAAAACTAAATATGTGCATAAACTATGAATAAAGATTTTAGAAATTACGCAGTAAAACATATGGGCATGAATGGTCTTGCCCTCGATCAATATATATCGGCTGCAAACAACTCGGCTGCCTCAATAACTTCGAGCTATATCTCTCCTACTATTATTGAGGAGCGCCAGCTGAATGTTGCCCAGATGGATGTTTTCTCCCGATTGATGATGGATCGAATAATTTTTCTTGGAACTGATGTAAATGACTATACAGCTAATGTGATTCAGGCACAGTTGTTGTATCTGGATTCTGCAGAACCAGGAAAGGATGTGTCGATATACATAAACTCTCCCGGTGGTTCTGTTTACGCCGGTTTGGGAATATACGACACAATGCAGTATATATCGTCCGATGTGTCGACAATTTGCACTGGAATGGCTGCTTCAATGGCTGCCGTTCTGCTTGTTTCCGGAACAGCAGGCAAACGTTTTGCTCTCAAACATTCGCGAGTGATGATACATCAGCCTATGGGCGGCGCTCAAGGTCAAGCCTCCGATATCGAAATCACAGCTCGCGAAATTCAGAAGTTGAAAAAAGAACTATACACAATTATAGCAGATCATTCCGGTATGTCGTACGAAAAAGTTGAGAAAGACTCTGATCGCGATTACTGGATGACCGCCGAAGAAGCACTCAATTATGGTATGATTGATAAGGTGCTTGTTAAGTCAGTTCACTAATCATGATATTTCTCGGGTAAGCGGACTCTGAAATTCGCTTACCCGACCAATCAAAATCACACTATCAGGCCATAGGCCATAATTCAACAATGGCAAAAAAAAATAACAAATGCTGCACCTTCTGCGGACGTCCTGCTGAAATGTCGGAAGGATTGGTGCCCTCGGCTACAACCCCCAACATATATATATGTGCCGAATGTGTCGAGGCGCTCGATCTGATGCTCAAGGATATGAAGCAGGATCACAAAAATGATTCCGCCCCTAACCTTGATAAAGTTCCCAAACCACAGGAAATCTGTGCCTATCTCGACCAATATGTAATAGGACAAGATGCGGCGAAAAAATATTTAGCAGTTGCCGTCTACAATCATTATAAACGTCTGGCGCAACCCAAAAGCGATGACGTAGATATTGAAAAGAGCAATATAATCCTTGTCGGGCCTACGGGTACCGGCAAAACTCTTCTGGCAAAGACAATAGCAAAAATGCTCGACGTGCCGTTCACGATAGTTGACGCAACAGTGCTCACCCAAGCCGGCTATGTTGGCGAGGATATTGAAAGCCTGCTTACCCGTTTGCTGCAAGTTGCCGACTACGACGTTGTCAAAGCAGAAAAAGGTATCGTGTTTATCGACGAGATTGACAAAATTGCACGTAAAGGCGACAACCCGTCTATAACCCGCGATGTAAGTGGTGAAGGTGTGCAGCAGGGATTGCTCAAATTGCTTGAAGGATCAGTAGTTAACGTACCTCCACAAGGAGGACGCAAACATCCTGAACAACGGATGATTCCTGTCGATACCAAAAATATTCTTTTCATATGTGGCGGTGCTTTCGACGGAATTGAGCAAAAAATTGCTCATCGTTTAAACACCCATACCGTTGGATTCTCAACCGACAGCAAACGTGCCCGTATAAGCCGCGACAATTTCCTCCGCTACGTGGCGCCACAGGACTTGAAGTCTTTTGGACTGATTCCAGAAATAATTGGCCGATTGCCGATTATTACCAATCTGGAACCACTCGACCGCGATGCACTACTTCGAGTGCTTACCGAACCTAAAAACGCTATTGTCCGGCAATATTCGAAACTATTCCAAATGGACGGAGTAAAGCTTACATTCACAGCAGAAGCTCTGCAGTTCATTGTCGACAAGGCAATAGAATACAAGTTAGGCGCCCGTGGCCTCCGCTCAATTGTCGAAACAATAATGATTGATGCAATGTACGAAATCCCCTCTTCAAACAAACGCAAATTCGAAGTTACAGCCGAATACGCACAGCAACAACTTGAAAAAGCTAACTTTGAGACAAATCATATACCGCCACAATAATAACTAACCATAACAACTTCCATGGCAGTCAACAAAATGGCACTCGCAGCCGAACTAAAAAAATATTTCGGCTTCGATACATTCAAAGGTAATCAGGAAGCAGTGATAGCCAACCTGCTGGAAGGCAACGATACGTTCGTGCTTATGCCTACCGGTGGTGGTAAATCCTTGTGCTATCAACTCCCGGCCTTGATGATGCCCGGAACGGCGATTATAATTTCACCGTTGATTGCCCTGATGAAAAATCAGGTCGACGCCATGCGAAATTTCAGCGAGGACGATAATGTTGCCCACTTCCTAAACTCATCTTTGACAAAAGCGGTTATTGATCAAGTGAAGGCCGACATAATTGCAGGAAAAACAAAATTGCTCTATGTTGCGCCTGAGTCACTAACTAAGCAGGACACCATTGATTTTCTTCGCACTATTCCGATATCGTTTTACGCAGTCGATGAGGCCCACTGTATATCAGAATGGGGCCACGATTTTCGTCCCGACTATCGGAGAATCAGGCCTATAATCAACGAAATATCCCGTCGGCCTATCATAGCCCTTACAGCAACGGCAACACCGAAGGTACAGCACGACATTCAAAAAAGCCTGGGAATGTCCGATGTTAAGGTTTTCAAATCATCCTTCAATAGGAGCAACCTCTATTACGAGATAAGAGCTAAAAGCCAGAACACCGACCGCGACATAATTCGTTTTATCAAGCAACAGGAACAGAAAAGCGGCATTGTATACTGCCTAAGCCGGAAAAAAGTAGAAGAACTAACCGAACTGCTGCGACTAAACGAAATAGACGCTTTACCCTACCATGCCGGACTCGACCCTGCCACAAGAGCGGCCAATCAGGATGCGTTTATAATGGAAAAGGTTTCGGTGATTGTTGCAACCATTGCTTTCGGAATGGGAATTGACAAACCTGATGTCAGGTTCGTAATACATTACGATATTCCCAAGTCGCTCGAGGGCTACTATCAGGAAACCGGGCGCGCTGGGCGTGACGACGGTGAAGGCATCTGCATAACTTTCTATTCAGCAAAGGACCTGCTGAAAATGGAAAAATTCATACAGAACAAACCTATAACCGAACAAGAAATAGGCCGTCAATTGTTATTAGAAACTGCTGCATACGCCGAGTCTTCTGTTTGTCGCCGTAAAATGCTCCTTCATTATTTCGGCGAAGAATATAACCAAGAAAACTGCGGCAATTGCGACAACTGTTTAAATCCTAAAAAACAAGTGGAAGCTAAAGACGAACTTTGTGCCACAATAGAGACTGTCATGGCACTGAATGAAAAATTCAAGGCAGACCATCTTGTGGATGTTATGCTCGGTAAAAACACCGCAGCAATAAAAACCTATGACCACAATGACCTTGAAGTTTTTGGATGCCTCGAAGGATCCGATGCAAAAACTCTGAATACAGTTATCCGGCAAGCAATCCTCGACGGGTATCTAGAACGTGACATAGAAAACTTCGGTACAATCCATCTTACCGAAAAGGGTAAAAAATATTACAAAAAGCCCACTTCGTTCAAAATTGTAGAAGACAATGATTTTGCCGACGAAGATCAAGAGCCGGTAATGAAGGGTGGCGCTGCTTGCGCTGTCGATCCCGAACTTTACAACATTCTACGCGACTTGCGCAAAAAAATTGCAAAAAAATTGGAATTGCCTCCATATGTAATCTTCCAGGATCCCTCTTTGGAAGCAATGGCTACAACTTATCCAATCACAATCGAGGAGTTGCAGAACATACCGGGTGTCGGTTCAGGTAAGGCAAAACGCTACGGCGATGAATTTTTGAAGGTGATAAAAGCCCACGTTGAAGAAAACGAAATTGAACGTCCCGAAGATCTGCGTGTAAGAAGCGTGGCCAACAAGTCGAAACTCAAAATTTCAATCGTACAAGGTATCGACAGAAAAATACCATTAGATGCGCTTGCCGAAAGCAAGGGATTGGAATTCAATGAGCTACTTGATGAAATAGAGGCAATCGTATATTCCGGAACAAAAATCTCGATCGATTATTTCCTAAATGAAATCATGGACGACGACCGTCAGGCCGATATCTTTGAATATTTCCGTGAGAGCGACACCGATAATCTTGATGACGCTATAAATGAACTTGGCAACGAATATAGCGAGGAGGAAATACGACTCGTACGAATAAAATTCCTTTCTGAACTGGGCAACTAATAACCCATATGTCAATAGCTATTATAAAATACAATGCCGGCAATGTTTATTCTGTTGAATGCGCTTTAGCGAGGCTGGGTGTTGAGGCGGTAATAACCGATAATGTCCAAACAATCCGTTCTGCCGATAAAGTGATATTCCCCGGTGTAGGCGAAGCTGCCGCTGCTATGAGCCATTTGCGTTCTACCGGACTCGACAATGTTATAAAAAACCTAACAAACCCGGTTTTGGGAATTTGCATCGGACAGCAACTGCTATGTGCCCACTCTCAGGAGGGCGACACGGATTGCCTTGGCATATTTCCCGACAAGGTCGTAAAGTTCAATAATTACGATTGCGAGCTGAAAATACCCCATACCGGGTGGAATACAATCAATGTAACCTCTGCCGAAGGACCGGTTCCCGAGCGCCTTGATAACGCTTGGGTTTACTATGTTCACAGCTACTATGTGCCTGTAGGACAATTCACAACAGCCATAACCGACTACATTTGTCCATTCTCGGCCGCAATGCACCACAATAATTTCTTTTCTACACAATTCCATCCGGAAAAGAGCGGAAACATTGGCGCTGAGATACTTAAACACTTCTTGGAATTATGATTGAATTTATACCGGCAATCGACATAATCGGGGGTAAATGTGTGCGCCTGACACAGGGCATGTACAACTCTTCCAAAGTATATGGCGAAAATCCTTTGGAAATAGCCCGGCGTTTCGAAGATGTCGGTTGCCGACGCTTGCATCTTGTTGATCTTGATGGTGCCAGATCGCATCATATTGTCAATTACAAAGTTTTGGAAAGTATCGCAAACCATACAGGACTCACTATCGATTTCGGTGGCGGGATAAAAAGTGATAACGATGCCGTGATTGCCTTTAATTCAGGAGCGGCAATGATTACCGGTGGCAGTATAGCAGTAAAAAATCGCGAACAATTTTTGCGTTGGCTCTCTTGCTACGGCGCCGACAAAGTGATACTAGGAGCAGATGCCCGCAATGGTAAAATTGCTGTTCAAGGTTGGACCGACAGCTCAGAACAAGACATTGTGCCATTTGTGAATCAGTATCATAAAGAAGGCGTAAAACAAGTTATATCAACCGATATATCCCAAGACGGCACTCTCAACGGACCATCTGTCGAATTATACAGAACCCTATTGGATGAAATAGAAGGAATTTACCTGATAGCATCGGGCGGAGTAGGGAACCTGTCGCATGTTTATGAACTTGAACAGGCAGGAGTGACGGCCGTAATAGTAGGCAAAGCAATATACGAAGGGTATATAACACTTGCTGAGATAGAAAAACTTAACGTCAGAAATCATTAAAAATAATGCTTGCAAAACGAATCATACCCTGTCTGGACGTTAAAAACGGCACAACCGTAAAAGGCGTGAACTTTGTCAACTTCCGCAATGCTGGCGATCCGGTTGAGTTGGGCCGCCAATATAGTGATGCAGGAGCCGACGAACTTGTATACCTCGATATAACAGCCTCGCATGAAGGTAGAAAAACTTTTATCGACCTCGTACGACGCGTTGCAGAAAATGTGAGTATACCTTTCACTGTCGGTGGAGGTATATCAAGTGTTGACGACGTTGACAAACTCCTCAACGCCGGAGCCGACAAGGTTACCGTCAATTCATCGGCTTTGCGGACACCGAAATTGATAACCGATATTGCAAACCGTTTTGGCACACAGGTATGTGTGGTTGCAATTGATGCCCAATATACCGATGGACAATGGCAATGCTATCTCAACGGGGGCCGTATCCCATCCGGTCGCGACCTGTTTCAATGGGCAGAAGAAGCTCAGCAACGCGGTGCCGGTGAAATTTTGTTCACGTCGATGAATCATGACGGCGTAAAAAATGGGTTTGCCAACGATGCCCTGGCACGCCTGTCGAAAAGTCTCTGCATTCCGGTTATTGCCTCAGGCGGTGCTGGTAAATGCCGTGATTTTCTCGACGTGTTCACCCTTGGCAAAGCCGATGCAGCGTTGGCTGCAAGTATTTTCCATTTTGGCGAAATTAAAATCTGCGATTTAAAGAACTATCTTTACAACAAAGGAATAACAATTAGAAAATAACGACTATCATAATAATATGCAAAACATAGATTATTCAAAACTTGGCGGACTCGTTCCTGCAATCATACAGGATGATGTAACAAAAAATGTGCTTATGCTTGGTTTTATGAACGAAGAGGCATACAAAAAAACTGTTGAGACTGGTAAAGTAACATTCTTTTCACGAACAAAAAACCGGCTTTGGACAAAAGGCGAAGAAAGCGGACATTTCCTTAATGTAGTGTCAATTGAAGAGGATTGCGACCACGATACATTGCTGATTAAAGTTAATCCCGTAGGACCTACTTGTCACACAGGTACCGACACATGCTTCGGAACAGAAAATAAGGCAGGAGTTGAATTCTTCCGATATCTTCAGGACTTTATTGAGGTACGTCATAAAGAAATGCCTGAAGGTTCATACACAACTTCTCTTTTCAAAAAGGGAATAAACCGTATGGCGCAAAAAGTAGGCGAGGAGGCTGTTGAAACCGTTATTGAAGCAACAAACGGCACTATCGATCGTCTCGTTTACGAAGCTTCCGACCTTATTTATCATTTAATTGTTTTGTTAACTGACAAAGGTCTCCGAATCGAAGATCTTGCCGAAGAACTCAAAAAGCGTCACAAAGCATAATTATGAGCATAGTCGACTATAAAAATGTTGAACTGCTACGTCAGGAACATGTTGTGTTGAAAAATGTAAACCTCACAATTGAGAAAAATCAGTTCACATATATTATAGGCAAAGTCGGTAGCGGCAAAAGTACTCTGCTGAAGTCGATGTATGCCGAAGTTCCGGTTGAAAGTGGTGAAGCACGAGTAATGGATTTCGATCTGACAACAATACGCAGGCGTGATATCCCGATGCTCCGTCGTCGAATTGGAATTGTTTTCCAGGATTTCCAGTTGCTCACCGACCGTTCAGTCCACAACAACTTGCTGTTTGTTCTCAAAGCTACCGGTTGGAACGACAAAGCAGAAATTGAAGAGCGTATCGAACAGGTTTTGCAGCAGGTAGGCATGGCAAACAAATCATATAAAATGCCCCACGAACTGTCGGGTGGCGAACAACAACGAATTGTAATAGCACGTGCATTGCTGAACAAACCTCAACTCATTCTGGCCGACGAACCAACCGGAAACCTCGATCCTGCTACCGCGGAACAAATTGTGTCATATCTGCACAGCATATCGGCATCTGGAACAGCTGTTATCATGGCCACGCATAATTTATCGTTTGTGCAGCAATTCCCCGGCAAATTGATGCGATGCGAAAACAAACATATTATAATTGACTGACGGCTAGGATTAGTATTAAACCGACCTCATAGCGTAAACAGCGGTTTTGTAAAAAAAAATTGCTAAATTTGCACAATAAATATCTATTTGAAATAATGAAAGTATTAAAATTCGGAGGAACATCCGTTGGCTCCGCCAAACGTATGAAGGATGTAGCTGAGCTTGTTGCCAAACGTGGTCGTAACATCATAGTTCTGTCAGCGATGTCAGGTACTACAAACACTCTTGTCGAAATTTCCGACTACCTCTACAAAAAAAATATTGATGGAGCAAAAGAAACTATAAACAAGCTGGAATTGAAATACGTCGACACAATCGCAGAGCTTTTTCAAGGGAACGACAAGACGAAAGCAGAAGCAGAAAAAGAGATAAAGTCCATATTCAACTATATACGCTCATTCACAAAAGATATTTTCACCCTTTTTGAAGAGAAAGAAATATTGGCTCAGGGAGAAATGATATCTACAACGCTGATGTATCTTTACATGCAGAGCCAAGGCGTAGAAGTTGTAATGCTTCCGGCTCTGGATTTCATGCGTACTGATAAAAATTCCGAGCCCGACTCACAATATATCCGTCAGAAACTCAATGCTCTTCTAAATCGCTATCCCGAGGCTAAGCTGTATATCACGCAAGGCTTTGTGTGCCGTAATGCCTACGGCGAAATCGATAATCTCCAACGGGGAGGTAGCGATTACACGGCCTCGCTTATTGGCGCGGCTATCAACGCCGACGAAATCGAAATTTGGACCGACATCGACGGTATGCACAATAACGATCCGCGCTTTGTTGAAAACACCCAGCCTGTCCATAATCTTCACTTTGAAGAAGCTGCAGAACTTGCATATTTTGGCGCCAAGATTCTTCATCCTACTTGTATTTTGCCCGCTAAATTGAACAATATTCCTGTTCGTTTACTCAACACGATGCAGCCCGACGCTGAAGGAACATTGATTAACAACATACCCGGTGATAAAACAATCAAAGCCGTTGCTGCAAAGGACAATATTACTGCAATAAAAATAAAATCCGGCCGCATGCTGCTGGCCTACGGTTTCCTGCGAAAAGTATTCGAAGTGTTTGAAACCTACCAGACACCTATCGATATGATAGCTACTTCCGAAGTCGGCGTATCGCTCACGGTCGACAGCGAGAGAAATCTTGATAAAATACTGGATGATCTCCGCAAATTCGGCACGGTTACAATCGACCGTGATATGGTTATTATCTGTGTCGTCGGCGACCTTGAATGGCAAAACCGCGGCTTTGAAGCGAAAGCGCTCGATGCATTGAAAGATATACCGGTTCGAATGATTTCATATGGCGGTAGCAACTACAATATTTCGTTCCTCGTACGCCGCGAGGACAAAGTACGTGCACTCCAATCGCTCAGCGACCATCTGTTCAACAAATAATTAATTCCTTTTTATCTATGTATTCACTTTGCGCAAACAAATTGCCCGACCATCCTACACCGTACTATATATATGACACAGCTTTGTTGAACCGTACGCTAGAAATTATCAACAATGAAATCAAAGGTTTCCCGTTCAAAATTCACTTTGCAATAAAAGCTTGCGCCAACGCCGGTGTGCTGAAAATAATAGCCGATACTGGTTTTGGTGCCGACTGTGTCAGCGGAGGCGAAATAAAGGCGGCTATAAAAGCTGGATTTAAACCCCAGGGCATTGTATATGCTGGAGTGGGGAAGAGTGATTCCGAAATTCGTGACGCACTCCATAGTGGCATCGGATGTTTTAATGTAGAATCAGTTGAGGAACTCGAAATTATTCAGGACATAGCCGCTAACGAATCGGAGGTAGCAACGGTTGCTTTGCGCGTTAATCCCGATATCGATGCTCATACTCATCATTACATCACTACCGGGCTTAAAGAAAACAAATTTGGAATCGATATGTCAATGCTCGACAATGCGATTGAAAAAGCTACAGCTATGACCAATATCGAATTAACAGGTTTTCATTTTCATATAGGCTCACAAATTACAACTATGGAACCGTTTGTGCTCCTGTGTGAAAAAATTAATTCACTGGTTGCGAAATATCAAAGTCAAGGAATTAATATCAATCAAGTAAACGTCGGAGGTGGACTCGGTATTGATTACGAACACCCTAACGAAAATCCATTTTCACCATTTGCTGATTATTTTAATACATTTAAAAACAATCTTGATTTCAACCTGATAAAGACAGCCCATTTCGAATTGGGCAGGTCGGTAGTGGCTCAATGCGGAAGCCTTATTTCCAAAGTATTGTATGTTAAGCAGGGCGTAAATAAAAAATTTATCATAATCGATGCCGGTATGAACGACCTGATACGTCCCGCCCTATATGGCGCGCACCACAATATTGAAAATCTTACCAATACAGATACAACGCAAGTGGAAAAATACGACGTAGTTGGACCGATTTGTGAATCGTCCGACACGTTTGCTACAGATGAGACGCTCCCAATTACCCGACGAGGCGATATTATTGCACTACGCTCCGCCGGAGCATATGGCGAAACAATGTCGTCAACCTATAACCTTCGTGTACTCACTCCATCAGTTCTTTTATAATAAAAAGCCAATTAATAACAACCGCTTAGTTAATTAACGGAATATTAACTGATTTTTCGGCGTTTTTTATTTTTAGAAAGCGTAAAAACAAAATATTTGCGTAACTTTGCAAAATAATGCTGAATAACATTGTTGCATGGCATGGAATATTAAAACCGTTTTATGATTAGGAAAAGTACACTGGAAAAAATTATCCAAGAGGATATGTCGGAGATTTGGACAATCCTCAATGGCGACGAAAAACGTCATATAATAGATAATTTTACAATCCATAACTTCAAAAAAAACCAAATTATATACGCCGAGCAAGAATCGCCCGAATACTTGTGGTGCCTGCTGAAAGGTAAGGTGAAACTGTATAAGGACGGCATCGGTGGCCGTCAGCAAATTCTGAGGCTTATTCGTCCTGTGCAATATTTTGGCTATAGAGCGTCGTTTGCCGAAGAATTGTATGTTTCTACGGCTGCTGCGTTTGAGCCTTCAACATTAGGAGCAATACCAATGACCGTTGTGAAAGAATTGATTCACGGCAACATGGATTTGGCTTGGTTCTTTATACATGAATTATCGCGTAATCTTGGTGGTTCAGACACAAAAATTGTAAATCTTACACAAAAGCACATCCGAGGCCGATTGGCTGAAGCACTCATTGCCTTGCGCGAAAGCTACGGATACGAAGAAGATTGCGCTACGCTGCGCATATATATGTCACGCGAAGACCTCGCAAATTTGTCGAACATGACTACCTCTAACGCAATCAGAACATTATCCGGATTTGTTGCAGAAAAACTAATACTTGTAGATGGACGTCGCATTCAGATTATAAATGAATCTGCACTCCGAAAGATCAGCAAATTTGGATAATCCGTTAAAAAACTGCATTTACTTAACCTATAAATAATTTATCGGCTTCTGATGTCGACGTCAGTCCTATTCCCGGATTTTGAGTAGCAACAACCTTTCCTTCAATCACTTCTGTGCCTTGGAATGGATCGTTACTAATTAATAGATTTCCGTCTAGATCGGCCCATTTTGCTATAGGTGCCAATTGCGATGCAGCCGATATCCCACATGAAGTTTCTGTCATGCATCCAAGCATTACATGCATGCCTAACGAACGAGCCATAACGGCCATTTGATAAGCCTCATGTAGTCCGGTCGACTTCATAAGTTTGATATTTATGCCGTCATATGCTTGATAGGCTCGTTTAACATCTGCAAGTCGCTGCAAAAACTCATCAGCAATTATAGGAAGTGGACTGCGCTCGCTTAACCATGCTGTTTCGTCAATCATCGACTTATCGAACGGCTGTTCAACGAACAAACAGCCTCTTTCATTTAGCCAGTGGCACATCTCCAATGCCGCTTCTTTATTATCCCAACCTTGGTTGGCGTCCACACATATAGGTACATCTGTTTTCCTGCGTATTATATCAACTAACTCGCGGTCGTTGCCAAGTCCCATTTTTATTTTAAGTACTTTATATGGTGACGCCTCGTCAACTTTTTTGCTCACAATTTCTGGAGTATCCATGCCAATTGTAAATGAGGTATAAGGCGAAGTTGCCGGATTTAGTCCCCATATCTTGTGCCAAGGTTGATTCATCATTTTACCTAGCAGATCGTGTAACGCTATGTCGATTGATGCTTTAGCCGCGCGGTTGTCGGGCGCAACATTATCTACATAGTCCAAAATCTCCTCCAGACGGAATGGATCGGAAAATTGTTCCAGCCTTAACTTTGAAAGGAAGGAAACGACCGAATCTATACTTTCGCCAAGATATGGCGGCATTGACGATTCCCCATAACCGGTTAGCCCATTATAATGAAGCCTTACCAAAACGTCGGGCGTTGAAGTGCGCGATGAGCGCGCCAAGTTAAACGCATGTTTGAGTTTCAAACGGTATGGCACAAACTCCAAAATAAGTTTATTGTCTGCTACAACATGTTTTGTTGGCGAGGCAATGGCCGAAAATCCAGTTGTTGCCATAGTAGCCGCCGTAAATGCGGATGTGATAATGAAATTTCTACGATTCATATACAAAAGTACTCAAAAAAAAGAATTATGTCAATTCCTAACGTTAATTTGCAAAGGTTTATTATCTTTGTAATATATCAAACTAGTAAAAATGAAAAGAATCACATTCTTCATATCGACACTATTATATTCTGTTATATGTTTTGCTGCCGAGCCGAATTTTTCGGATTGGGCTCTCCCGATTATTTCTGTAGCGCACGTTAGAGCAACACCGGCACACGCTGCCGAAATGGTGTCTCAGGTGCTTATGGGAATGCCATTGAAGGTTTGTGCTTCGGAGAAAAGTGGCTGGTGCTATGTCGAGACGCCCGAAGGCTACAACGGCTATGTTAACAAAAACTCTCTTCAAATGCTCGACTCGACAGCTATCGAACGGTGGAAACATGCTGATCGACTGATAATCACTTCTCCAAACGAGGTTAAGGCATATTCCGATACATTAAAAGCCAAGGTTGTGACCGATCTTGTGCCGGGCAATATCATCGAATGTAACGCTACATACGGGGATTGGATACAAGTGTTTACACCCGACAGACGCAAATGTTGGATTAACCGGACGAATGCTACATCATTAAAACAGTGGGCATCGCAAAAAAGCGATGCCCGAACAGTTATAGCCCATGCCGAAAATCAAATTGGCGCTCCTTACTTGTGGGGTGGTATGACAGTTAAAGGAATGGACTGCTCCGGACTTAGTAAAATGTCATATTATCAAAATGGAATAATACTGCGTCGCGATGCATCGCAGCAGGCCGTATGTGGAAAACGTGTCGACCGGCCGGCTGATTTTCAACCCGGCGACCTCCTGTTTTTTGGTAACAAAAGCACAGGAAAGGTGGATCATGTAGGAATTTTCATCGAAGGCGACCTCTTCATAGAATCGTCGGGCAGGGTAAAAATCTCAAAAGTAAGCCAACAAAAACGCTTGCTCCACGCCGTTCGTGTAATTGGTTGTGAATCGACGCCCGGTATCACTCGTGCGATAAACCATCCGTGGTATTTTTAGCAGTTGTCCTTTGATAACCGGTTAATCCAAAAGCCCTGAAAATACAGAGTCGATTTTCGACTCTATTTCTTTGTTCAATTCCAAACGTATCGGCTCTGTTTCCAATTGTTTTGCCGGAGGAATTTGGTCGAAACGAATTGTGGGAACGTCCTTCTGCAGTTTTGATTTTTGGCTGTTTACGAATTTATCGATAGCTGTTACGTGTCCGCTGCTATGATAATTTCGCGTGTAATACTTTTCTGTCAGCTGACTGATTATCACTCCTCTTGAACCTGAAGAATGAATAAAATAGCCATTGCCAATGTATAAGCCAACATGCGAAACCTTAGCTTTGTTGGACCCAGTTGTGAAAAATATGAGATCGCCGGCTTGAATTTGGCCAAAAGAAACTGTTTTGCAATACTGCTGTTGTTGGCTGGAATTGCGAGGTATTAAAATGCCTAATGCGTTTTTGTACACTTGCATTGTCAGTCCCGAGCAATCAGCTCCCGTCTTGTCTTCACCACCATAACGGTATGGTGTGCCAATCCAAGTCATAGCTTCGTCGACCAATAATTTCTGGTGTGTCAACAGAGAACTGTGTTCAGGGTCGGGAAATGGATAAATCTGCATTGTTTGTTGCGTTGGGTTGTCGGGCATAACAGCTCGTTTAGTGCGGCAGCTTGAAGCCGACCATCCTAAAACAATACTCAAAAGCAAATTTATTATCTCCTTGCTCCTTATCATAATGCAAATATAACGATGTTTGTCGACGAGAAATAATAATTTAACACTAAAAATTGCTAATTTAGAGGTCGTAAAATGCTCTCTCAAATCAAACTGATGATAAATGAATAAGCTGGAACATTTTCTATTCAATATAAATTTGCCTCATCGCGAACCGGCAGTCGGTAACCTTTTGATTGCAGAACCCTTTTTACGTGAAAGCTACTTCAACCATGCCGTCGTTTGCATGATCGATTGTGAAAAGGCAGAACCTTCAATGGGATTGATAATGAATCAACCGTCGCCGTATTGTCTTGGCGATGTTTTTGAGTCGGTTCCCGAAAGCATTGCAAAGCAAAAAATAATGTGTGGTGGACCGGTCGACGAAAACAGATTGTTTTATCTCCATACCTTGAAGCCGATGTTCGCAAATTCGAATCATGTAGCAGGAGAGCTTTTTGTTGGCGGTGATTTCAAATCTGTAACAGATTATATAGCCGAAGGTATGCCATTGCAAGGAAATATTGAATTTTATCTGGGTTATGCCGGATGGGAGCCTCTCCAATTGCAGGAAGAAATAGAACGGAATGTATGGGCTGTGGCCGACATGGAAAATCCTGCACAACTATTGAACTGCCCTTACGAAAAAATGTGGTACAGGCTGGTGCGCTCGCTGGGTGAAGAATACAAAGGTTGGCTCTTTCATCCCCAGTATCCACTGCTCAACTAAGCCATTTGTCATTTCAACAAAAATGTGTTAACTTTGCAAAACATTTTAAACGAAAATTCAATGAGTTACAACCTACTTAAAGGAAAACGAGGCATCATCTTCGGTGCCCTCAACGACAAAAGTATTGCTTGGAAGGTTGCCGAAAAGGCTGTTGCAGAGGGAGCCACAATCACCCTTTCAAATACTCCGGTTGCAGTACGTATGGGTGATGTGAGCCAGCTTGGTGAAAAACTTGGAGCAGAAATCCTTCCTGCCGACGCTACCAATGTTGAAGATCTTGAAATGGTGTTTGAGAAATCAGTAGAGATTCTCGGTGGAAAAATCGATTTCGTTCTTCACTCAATAGGAATGTCGCCAAACGTACGCAAAAAACGTCTTTACGACGACCTCGATTACGATTTATTGAACAAAACTCTTGACATCTCTGCCGTATCGTTCCATAAAATGATTCAGGCAGCAAAGAAACTTGATGCTATTGCTGATGGAGGTTCAATAATTGCTCTTACATACATGGCAGCCCAGCGAACAATGTTCGGCTACAACGACATGGCCGATGCTAAAGCACTTCTTGAGTCAATAGCTCGTAGCTTCGGTTACATTTACGGACGCGAGAAAAACGTACGTATAAACACTATTTCACAAAGTCCCACAGCAACTACCGCGGGCAGCGGAGTGAAAGGTATGGAATCGTTGATGGACTTTGCCAACCGCATGTCGCCTTTGGGTAACGCCACAGCCGACGAGTGTGCTGACTACTGCATTGTAATGTTCTCCGACCTAACAAAGAAAGTTACTATGCAAAACCTTTACCACGATGGCGGATTTTCATCGATGGGTATGAGTTTGCGTGCAATGGATCAGTACGAAAAAAGTTTCGACCTATATCGCAATCCCGACGGCACAATTCAGTATGGATAATCTTATTTTAGTGTGTTGCACGAAAAAGCGATTTTAATCTAAAAGGGCTTTATCATACGTTCAATTGGTACGATAAAGCCCTTTTTAGTTGGTAATATAAAATGTCTTAATGGGCTTAGTCGCGGCGGAAGATGTCGCGAGTGTATACTTTGTTTATCACATCGTCGAGACATGAATCGTATCGGTTGGCAACAATGGCTTGCGACATAGTTTTGAACTTGTCGATATCGTTTACAACAACACTGCCAAAGAATGTTGAGCCGTCTTTGAGTGTCGGTTCGTAGATAATCACTTGGGCTCCCTTAGCTTTTATGCGTTTCATCACGCCCTGGATTGACGATTGGCGGAAGTTGTCGGAGTTTGATTTCATAGTGAGGCGATATACACCAACAGTGCAAGGCTGTTCCGAGTCAGCGTTGTATTGTACGTTGCTGGTGTAGTAGCCGGCCATGTGTAGAATTTGGTCGGCGATGAAATCCTTGCGTGTGCGGTTCGATTCTACAATTGCCGACATCATGTTTTGTGGCACTTCAGCATAGTTAGCCAGCAACTGTTTTGTATCCTTAGGCAAGCAATAGCCACCATATCCAAACGAGGGATTATTGTAGTGGGAGCCAATACGCGGATCAAGACCTACGCCTTCAATGATAGCTTTGGAATCAAGGCCTTTCACTTCGGCATATGTATCTAGTTCGTTGAAGTAGCTGACACGTAGAGCAAGGTATGTGTTTGCGAATAATTTCACAGCTTCAGCTTCTTTCATTCCCATGTATAGAGTAGGAATGTTTTCTTTCAGAGCACCTTGTTGGAGAAGTTCTACAAAAGTATGGGCTGCAGCATCGATTTTTTCAAGGTTGGTTACCGCAAGTATTGCTGCGTTTTCTTCAGCGAATTCTGCGCGGTCGATTATTTTAGGAGTGCCGGCAATGATACGTGAAGGATATAGATTGTCGTACAGCGCTTTACTCTCGCGAAGGAATTCGGGGAAGAAAAGAAGATTGAATTGTTTTGCGCCTTTTGCGGCATATTTTACATACAAGCTGCGGCAATAGCCAACTGGGATTGTTGACTTTATTACCATTACGGCATCAGGATTAACGCTGAGAACCAGATCGATAACATCTTCGATGCAGTGGGTGTCGAAGAAATTTTTCACCGGGTCGTAGTTTGTTGGGGCAGCAATCACAACGAAGTCTGCATCTCTGTATGCTGCTTCACCGTCGAGTGTGGCAGTTAGATCAAGTTGCTTTTCAGCAAGATATTTTTCGATGTATTCATCTTGAATCGGTGATACGCGTTTGTTTATTTTATCAACTTTTTCGGGAATTACATCGACTGCTGTAACGTGATTGTGCTGTGCCAGCAGTGTTGCCAAACTTAAACCTACATATCCTGTACCTGCAACAGCAATGTTGTATTGTTTCATCGTACGTTGTTTTTATACTTGTTTTGATTCGAATTCTAATGATTTAATGCGTTAAAATTCCGGCGTTGGCCGGAACAACTCTGTTATCCATAATGTACGCTGTGCAAATTTCGCAATTCTCATTTGAAAGTGCAAACATTTGCAGATTAAATCACTATGCCAAACTCTAAAAGTAAAAAGGCAACCTGTAATCTCGTTCTGATTGCAGGTCACCTTTGTAATGTAATGCCGTATGTTGTTTAAATAAGATATTGCGAAGAAATTGATTGATTTTCGTGAACACGACGGATTGTATCGGCCAATAGCCCTGCTACTGAGAGAATTGTGCATTTCTTGCAATCTTTAGTGTAGGGAATGCTGTTTGTGAAAATCATTTCGGTTAGTCCACTTTCGTTCACGCGGTCTGTGGCCGGGTCGCTCATTATGGCATGTGAGCAAAGGGCTCTCACTGTTTTTGCCCCTTCTTTTAGCATCAAGTCGGCAGCTTTTGTAATTGTACCTGCTGTATCAACCATGTCGTCGATAAGAATAACATTCTTGTCTTTTACATCGCCGATTACCGTCATAGATGCAACAACATTTGCTTTAGCGCGCTGCTTGTGACAAAGCACTAGAGGCACATTGAAGTATTTTGCATATGTATTGGCTCGTTTTGCTCCGCCAACGTCGGGGGTAGCAATTACCATGTCGTCGAGTTTGAGAGATTCAATGTAAGGCATGAACACTGATGAGCCATAAAGGTGGTCGACTGGAACGTTAAAGAAACCCTGAATCTGGTCGGCATGGAGATCCATCGTGATTACGCGGTTAACACCGGCAGCACTTAGAAGGTCGGCAACCAGTTTGGCGGCGATAGAAACACGTGGCTTATCTTTTCTGTCCTGACGAGCCCAACCGAAATAAGGCATGACTGCAATGATTGATGCAGCAGAAGCTCGTTTCGCAGCGTCAATCATTAAAAGCAGCTCCATTAAGTTATCGCTGTTAGGGAATGTAGATTGAACCAAGTACACTTCACATCCGCGTATCGACTCTTCGAACGATACTTCAAATTCACCGTCGGCAAAGTGCTGAATGTTCATTTTGCCAAGTTCTACTCCTAAGTCTTTGCAAATTTCCCTTGCCATGTACTCAGATTTAGTTCCGGCAAAAATTTTAAAAGGTGGTAACATTTCAGAAATCGTTTTGTTTGTAGTTCAGAAATCGCCTACAAAGTTAGTGGTTTTAGCCATTTTTCGGACTATTTTGTATGGTTATTTTTTCTACATTTTTACAACTGAAATAAATAAATTGATAGATAACAGTTTATCGTTATTTCGCATTGTGGCGTAATTTCCAGATAACGGCACTGTGGGGCTGAACCGTTGTTACGAACGGGCTGGTGGCCGAAACTGTTTTATGCTGTTTGGTGCGGGTGAGCAGCTCTGTGGCGGCATATTCCCGTTGTGGCAGGTTGAGAAATTCAAATGCATGTACCGGTATGTTTATTTGCATTTCTGAAACTTCCGGGCCGAAATTTACTGCGATAAGAAGGGTTTCGTTTTCGCATGAACGCATGAATATGTAATGATGATGCGGACTGACTGTTGGGTTTTCGTAATTGACATACATCAGGTCGAAAAATCGTCCGCGGGAAATTGCTTTTTCGCGATTGCAAATATTTAAAATAGTTTCATACTGCTTTCGTAGCAAGATCTCATTGTCGGTAAGAAACTGGTCGTTGCATTTTCCGTGGTTATACCAGCGGCGCAGTGTTGGAACCGACCAATAGTCGAAAATCGTTGTACGCCCATCTTTACCGCTGAAACCTTCGGCATCAGCAGCCGGTTCGCCAAGCTCTTGCCCTGCATATATCATCATTGGTCCGGTGCTTATCATTGAGCTTACAATAAGCGAGGGAATTACAAGGTTTGGATCACCGGCGTAGAATTCGGATGCGAAACGTTGCTCGTCGTGGTTTTCCAAGAAATTAAGCATGTTGTGCGATATGCCTTCTACTGTTTGCCAGCAGTTTGTTATTCTGGCGGCTGAAATGTTCCAACATTGTATTCCACGTAGAGTGTCGTAAAGATTCACCTTGTCGTACAGGTAGTCGAAACCGCCATAATTTATGAAATCGCGGTACAAGTTTGTGTCGTAAATTTCGGCGATGAAAATAATTTGCGGGTGTTTGTCTTTAACGTTCGGTATAGCCCATTGCCAAAATTCAAGAGGCACCATGTGTGCCATGTCGCAACGGAATCCATCGATACCCTTGTCGGCCCAATAGTTGAGAATGTGAAGCATCTGTGCCCATGTACGGGGAATTGGGTGAAAATGATGAGACCCATTTGAGGGGTCAATGCCGTAGTTGAGCTTCACTGTCTCATACCAGTCGTCTTTTCCCGGAAATGCAGTGAAGCAATCGTTTCCTGAAGCTTTCGCGGGGAACTCGATATATGCCTCCTTGCCGGAGCCTATGGGAAATGACGGCGCAAATTGCTGATGAGGCATGTAATAGAAGTTATTATCCTTCTCGAAAAAATAGTCCTTTTTGTCGTTTTTGCCAAAATCGACAACCCCATCGGGGTGAGCATCGGAGATGTATTGGCGTGAAACGTGGTTAGGAACGAAGTCAATAATCACTTTCAATCCTGCATCATGGGTGCGTACAACAAGATGATGAAATTCTTCCATTCTTTTTTCAACATCGACAGCTATATCCGGATCGATATCATAATAGTCTTTGATGGCATATGGAGATCCGGCTTTCCCTTTTATGACGAATGGGTTGTCGCGGTGTATGCCATAGCTGGTGTAGTCGGTGAACTGGGAATGTTCGATCACTCCGGTGTACCACACGTGAGTGGCTCCGAGACGTCGTATGCTTCTGAGCACTGTGGCTGTAATGTCGTTCATTTTCCCTACGCCGTTCTGTTCAATTGTTCCGTAAGGAACGGGCGATTCACAAGTGTTTGAAAATAATCTGGGTAATAATTGGTATATTATCGGTTTTTCGGTTGACATAGCAAGTTGTTTTATTGCTTGTTATTAGTGACGAGCGGAGAGTTTGCAAATGCTTGTCGGGCACTTTTGTATCCGCTTTTGAAAATACGTTCTTTCTCTTTCATGTTGAACACCTGAAGGTCTGCTATAGTATCGGTCGATATTACTGTGTCGCATAGTGCCAGATCGCTTACGGCATTCATTCGGGCCAGCAGGTGATATGAGCGTTGAGCTACATCCAGAATCGAGCTAGTTGGCACCCGATTCTTAATCAGTGGGCTGACATTGATACCTATCAGGTGATCACACTCCTCCCGAATGGCCCAAGCAGGTAAGTTATGTAGCACACCGCCGTCGACATAATTAGTGCCGCCAATTTTCATCGGTTTGAAAACTATTGGTATCGAACAAGAGGCAACAACACGTTCTACGATATTTCCTTTGCGCCATTGTACAGCGGTTCCTGAGTCTAGATCCGTAGCGCATAGCACAACCGGAAGCGGACATTGCTCAATCTTTTCAACCGGCATATATTTTTTCAAGAAACTCTTGAAACCGTTCATGTTAAGTAAGCCATTACGAGGCATGCTTATTTCGCAAAAATCGGAGAACTTTGCTATCATGAACAGTTTCAGGATTTCAAGAGGTTTCATTCCGGAGGCATAGAATGCTGCAGCAATGGCTCCTGAACTTACTCCGGCGATAATATCGGGCTTTATGCCAAGCTCGTCCATTGCGTAAAGGGCACCAAGATGAGCAATACCTCTAACACCACCACCGCTGAGCGCCAATCCTATATGATGGCATTCAGCAGTAGCAGATAATATATTCCCGGCTAATTGTTTCATATGATCATAATTTATTATCCTCCGAAGTTGTCATACATGAGGTTTTCGGTAGGAACGCCTAAATTCCACAACATTTTCTCGACAGCGTTGCTCATTGGTCCGGGACCGCACATATAATACTCGATATCCTCAGGCGCAGGATGATCCTTTAAGTAAGTCTCGTATATTACTTGATGAACAAATCCGGGCGTGTACTTCACTCCTGCGGCGTCAGCGGCAGGATCGGGACGGTCGAGCGCAAGATGGAATTTAAAATTGGGGAAGTCCTTTTCAAGTTGAAGGAAGTCTTTCAGATAGAAAACTTCGTTCAGTGCTCGGGCTCCGTAGAAATAGTTCATGATGCGGTTTGTTGTATTGAGCGTGCGAGTCATGTACATAATTTGCGAACGTAACGGAGCCATTCCCGCACCACCGCCAATCCACATCATCTCGGCAGTCGAATCGACTATCGGGTGGAAATCGCCGTAAGGACCACTCATACGCACCTTATTGCCCGGTTTGAGAGTGAAAATATATGACGATGCGATCCCCGGCATAACATCCATGAACCCTACCTCGGGTTTTGGCTTAAAGGGTGGAGTGGCGATGCGTACGGTTAGCATTATGCGATCGCCTTCGGCCGGATAGTTCGCCATTGAGTAGGCGCGCACGGTCGGTTCTGTGTTGCGGCATTTAAGATTGAATAGTCCAAATTTTTCCCATGACGGGAGGTATTCGTCGCCGATTAAACTCTTGTCAATATCCTTGTCGTAGTCCATCTCGTAAGTTGGAATCTTTATCTGGGCGTATGAGCCTGGGATAAAATTCATATGTTCTCCTTTTGGCAGAGCAACAATAAATTCCTTGATAAAAGTTGCAACATTCTTGTTTGAAATAACCTCACATTCCCATTCTTTCACGTCGAGAACCGAAGTGGGAACGCCGATGCTCATATCCTGTTTCACTTTCACCTGGCATCCCAAACGCCAATGATCCTTAATTTGCTTGCGTGTGAAATGAACAGTTTCTGTTGGTAGGATTTCGCCACCACCGTCGAATACCTGCACTTTACATTGCCCGCAGCTGCCTTTGCCTCCGCAGGCCGACGACAGAAATACATTTTGCGAGGCTAATGCCGAAAGCAGCGAATCGCCCGATTGGACAAGTAGCTCTTTATCGTTGTTTATAGTAATTTTCACCTGTCCTGACGGAACAAGCATGTGCTTGGCTATGAGGAGCACGACAACCAGAACCAGCGTTATAACCAGAAAAATAGTTACAGCTGTTATGATGGTCAAAGAGTTTATCGAGTATAGAATCATGGCCGTTTACAATTTAATTCCTAGAAAACTCATAAAGGCGATGCCCATGAGACCTGTTATTATAAATGTTATTCCGACACCGCGGAGCGGTTTAGGAATGTTACTGTATTGTTGAAGTCGTTCGCGAATGGCAGCTATACCTACAATAGCCAGAAGCCATCCTAAACCCCAGCCTGCTCCGGCGCATATTGCGGTGGTTATGTCCGGAAAATCGCGTTGCTGCATAAATAGCGAACCTCCAAGAATAGCGCAGTTTACAGCTATCAGAGGCAAAAATATACCTAGCGATGCATAGAGCGAAGGACTGTATTTCTCTACAGCCATTTCAACCAACTGCGTTAAAGAGGCTATTACAGCGATAAACATGATTAACGACAGGAAACTGAGGTCGACATCGGCAAAATCTGGCCCAAGCCATTTTAGAGCGCCTGCGCGAAGAACATAATTCTCTAGCAAATAGTTTATCGGAAGGGAGATTACGAGCATAAAAGTGACAGCCGCGCCGAGACCAAGTGCCGTTTTAACATTCTTCGACACAGCCAGAAAAGAGCACATACCGAGGAAGTAGGCAAATATCATGTTGTCGACAAAAATAGACCTAATAAATATATTCAGATTCTCCATATTGTATCAGTTTTATTATTGTTCCTGCAAATCCTTGTTTATAGTTCGATGGATCCAGATTATACAACCGGTAACAATGAGTGCCATAGGTGGAAGAATCATTAAACCGTTATTGGAATATCCATGGTCGTACCATGACTGAGGTATAATTTGTATTCCCCACAAAGTTCCGCAGCCAAGCAATTCGCGAAAAAATGCTACAATAATTAATATCAGTGCATAGCCAATGCCATTTCCAATTCCGTCGAGGAATGATGGCCATGGCTTGTTTGACATTGCGAACGCCTCCAAACGCCCCATTAGGATACAGTTTGTCACAATCAGCGAAACAAACACCGACAGCTGTTTGCTTACCTCATATTGATAGGCCATCAACAACTGATTCACTATAACAACCAGTCCGGCAACTACAACGAGCTGTACGATGATACGGATATTGGTAGGAATTGTTTTTCGGATGCATGATATAATCACGTTCGACAATGCCAGAACGGCGATGACCGACATACCCATTACACAAGCCGGTTCGAGCTTGGCGGTTACGGCCAGGCAGGAACAGATACCTAAAATTTGAACTATTACCGGATTATCCTTCGATATTGGATTAAACAGTGTTAGTAAATTTTTATTCTTAATAGCCATAATCTCTTAGCTTTTTGATTTTATTGACTCAAGAAATTTCTCATATCCGGTGATGCAATCGGCAATCATAGCTTCAACACCCTTTGAAGTTATTGTTCCGCCTGAAATAGCATCGACATAATCTTCGCCTTCTAAAGGCTTAGTTCCGGCTTTAAGCACGCCGATAGGAAGGAACTTGTTGTTTTTAAACAAATTTTTGCCTTCAAATTGGGCGGAGAACGCCGGTTTTTCGATTTCGGCACCGAGTCCGGGGGTTTCACCTTGATGAGCAAAGTAGGCGCCATATATTGTTGTGCCATTTTCGTCAACCGACAAATAGCCCCAAATCGGACCCCACAAACCGTTACCGGCCAGTGGAATAACATATTTTTTACTTCCGTTTTCTAGTGTGCATTCATATAACGGCAACCTACGTTGGTCAGGCGGTAGCTTCACTTCTTTTGCCACGTTAACATTGAACGCATCGCCCGGTGTAACTGTGCCATTGGCTGATACAATGAACTGGTTGGTTACATATTTATTAAATGTAGCTTTTACATCGGTATTCCCTGCTACAATATGTACCGAGGCCAGAATCTGATGCATTTTGTCGGCGTTGGCGTTGTCGGTTTGCTGTGGTTTAAGGCTTAGCGACGTGATTGCCAATGCAGCGCCAACGATAACTACCAATACTGTAATGTATATAATTGTATAAATATTACTTTGCTTATTCATATCTCAATCTGCTTTAACGTTAACACGGCGAACACGGCGGCGAATGTTACACTGCACAACGCAATAGTCGATAAGTGGGGCAAACGCATTCATTAATAGCACAGCTAGCATGGCACCTTCAGGATAGCCATTATTGTAGGTGCGGATAAGTATTGCTATCACGCCTATCAAGAAACCGTATATATATTTGCCTACATTGGTACGGGCTGCGGTCACGGGATCGGTTGCCATGAATACAGCTGCAAAAGCAAATCCGCCTAACGAAATTTGTTGTAGGGCGTTAAGTTCTGAAACCGGATAGCTTGGTGTGGCAAAGCAATGAGCCAGACAACTCATAGCCAAGCCGCCTGCAAATACTGAGAGGATAATTCTCCAACTTGCTATACCTGTTGCTAGAAGAATTGCGGCTCCAATCAGAATCGCAATCATCGATGTTTCGCCTACCGACCCGGGAATCAATCCGACAAACATGTCCCAGTTAGATAGTGGTTCGCCTACAATATTGTTTATGTGCAGTGGTACATTTGTTTGGGTGGCAATCTGTCCCAGAGGTGTTGCTCCTGAGTATGCATCAACAATTGTGCCTTTGCCCAGACCAAGAATGGAATCAGTGGCCACAAACGCTTTGTCACCACTCATTTGTGATGGGTAGGCGAAGAACAGGAATGCACGGGTTACAAGCGCAACGTTAAAAATATTGAATCCGGTTCCTCCAAAAATTTCTTTTACAAAAACAACCGAAAATGCTGTTGCCACAGCCAGCATCCATAGCGGAGTCTCAATAGGACAAATCAAAGGAATTAGAATACCGGTCACCAGAAATCCTTCCTGAATCTCCTCCTTACGCCATTGGGCAACGGCAAATTCTATCCCTAAGCCTACGGCGTATGAAACCACAATGCGCCAGAACATGTGGCAAAAACCGTAGCCGAGCACTTGCCAGAATGGGAATTCTGTAGCGCCGATAGCCAACCAGTGCTGGTAGCCGACATTATACATGCCGAATAGTAGGCAGGGTAGTAGCGCAATTACAACAATGATCATCACACGCTTCGAGTCAATCGAATCGTGGATGTTTACCCCTGACGTTGAGGTGGTAGTTGGGGTGAACAGAAACGTTTCGAAGCCGTCGTAAACCGAATGGAAAGCGTGCAACTTCCCGCCAGGTTGGAAATGAGGCTTAATAGCATCTAATATATGTCGTAGTTTTTTCACGATTAACTTCTTAATAATTGTTAGCTCAATTCATGGAATACAAACTCTATACCTTCACGTATAATTTTTTGAAGCTCAAGTTTTGACGGGTCGGCATATTCGCATAAAGCAACATCGGCTGGTAGAATTTCATATATACCTAATTGTTCCATTAAATCGATATCTTTAGCCAAACAAGCTTTTACAAGGAATTCGACCATAATGTCCATGGGTAGATATTTGTCGTATATGCCCGACATAATCATGGCTCTGCGACCACCGTTCAAACGGGCATCGGGACAGAATTTCTTCTTTAAAAACTTGCTTGGAAATGAGCAGCTTTCGCTCATCTTGTTTCTCGATAACGATGCCCAACCCATAAATTCCACCTTATCGTCGCCTTCCGGTATCACTGTTACTTGCGTGTATGGGAAGCGTAGTTGGCTGTCGGCAGGGCTTTTTATTCCTGTAAGCACATTGCCGGCTATAATTCTGACGTGGGTGTGGGTGTCGGCGATTTGATTTTGAAGAATATCAGCCAGTGGAGCTCCGATTACAGTTCTGATCTGTTCCGGATGTTTTACGCAGCAGCCTGTAACGGCAACTATAGTTGAGTAATCCAGAACGCTGTCGAATACTAATTTCCCTATACGTATCAGGGTGGGCAGGTCGAGAGTCCAAACCACATCGCCTTTATTCACTGGTGCGATGTTGGCAATCTGCACACTAGCATTACCTGCCGGATGCGGTCCGTTGAACACAACAATTTCAGCTTCCGGAACCTCTATACTCCAGTTATTTCTCACTCCAAGATAAACTTTCCCATCGGTAAGCTTTTTGAGTGCGGCAACGGCATGGCGTATGTAATCAGCGTTGTCGACAGCCGTTTTGTCCCACGACGGAGCTAGCGGCGATGAGTCGAAACATGTCACCATTATATCGCGAGGACGAACCGACGGTCGAGGCACAATACCATAGGGCATTTGGCGAATGAATGACCATATGCCGGAATCGAGCAGCCGTTGCTCAGTCTTTACGGCATCGTCCGGTGCTTTATCATTAGCTGGGATGGCTGATGCTGAAGTAGTATCATTGTGACCCGACTCTACAGAGATATACAACAACTTTCTCCGTTCGCCACGAGCTACCTCAACAACTTTGCCGCTTACGGGGGAAACTACTTTAATATCGGTGAATGTTTTGTCGCAAAATAGAGGTGTGCCCTTTTCAACCAAATCGCCGGCCTTAACCAGCACCTTAGGAACCACCCCGGGGAAATCGTCGGGGACGATCGCCACTAAAGAGGCCTGAATATCACGTTCTTTAGCGTTGTCGGTTATTGCACCGGCAAGTTTAAGATCCAGTCCTTTTTTTAACGTAACAATTTTGGTCATGACTATTCAAATTCTATAACACAAAGCATAATATACTTTTGGGTAATAGGGAAAGGAAATATTTTTTAACTATTTAACCAAATTAAGATATTTTTTGTTCAGTGAATCCTTCATCATGTTTGAATTAATATCAAACAAATCTTTAGCCTTGTGGATTTTGTACAAAGATAGTAATTTATAATAAATACTAATATGTATGAATGCATATAGATGTACATTGCTATGTGTACGGTATTGTGTTGAGTGTACGGAAGCGTACAGTTGCTGATTTGTTACTCGTATGTATATCAAAATTTTATAGTTTTGGCACGAAAAATGTATAATAAATAGTAGAATAATACTTTTTTTTAATGGACGAAAAAATCTCATCGCAAGAAATTAAACGTGCACGCATGAAGCGGCTGCGTAAAGTAGTTATAGCCGTGGTTGTAATAGCTGCTGTAATAGTTGTCGCTGTTATGGTTACCAAACCGGGCATAAAGAAGAATGGGCTAAAAATCTCAACAGTCGAAGTTGGCAATCTGGCAACAACAATACCGGCAACCGGCGACGTTGTGCCGGCGTTCGAAGAGATAATAAACTCGCCAATAACCACAAAGGTGTTAGAAGTATATTGCAAACTTGGCGATTCCGTCGATGTCGGAACTCCGTTGCTACGCCTAGATCTTCAAACAGCCGATGCCGAACGTCGCAAACTTGCCGACCAATGTCAGGTGAAAAACCACGAAATTGAACAGGTAAAAATCAGCGACAAAACGTTCTTATCTAATCTTGCCATGCAGATAAAGGTGCGGGAGATGTCGGTTAACAAATTATACGCCGAACTTAAGAATGAACGCCGTCTCGATTCCCTTGGCTCCGGCACAGGCGACCGTGTCCGTGAAGCTGAATTTGCCTATAAAACCGGAGTTTTGGAATTGGAACAGCTACGTAATCAATTGGTGAATGAAACCAGTATTCGCGATGCAGGCCTTAAAATGAAACGTTTGGAATTGTCGATGTTGCAACGTCAGCTCGATGAAACTGATAGGATGATCGACGAAGCCCAGGTAAAATCGCCCCGTAAGGCGGTATTGACAGCTATAAGCAACGAAATCGGTCAGCAGATTCAGCAAGGGCAGAAACTGGCTATTGTGTCCGATTTGAGCCATTTTAAAGTTGAATGCACTATGTCAGATGCATACGCCGATAGTGTTTATGTAGGAAGTCCTGTGTTCATTAAGCTTAACCGTGAAAAAATAACCGGTAAGGTGAGTAACCTAACACCATTGTCGCGCAACGGCTCAATGGCGTTTACCGTCACACCCGATAATGATCATCACCCCCGTTTGCGTTCAGGACAAAAACCGGAAGTTTATGTACAATGTGGCGTGATCGATTCTGTAATGCACATCAAAAACGCAGCGTATTACACCGGCCCCGGCCAGTACAAGCTGTTTGTGCTTACGTCAGATAATGAGGCAGAGCTTCGAAAAGTTAAACTGGGAAGCAGTAACTTTGAAAGTGTTGAAGTTATTTCCGGCCTTGAAATCGGCGACCGCGTCATAATATCCGACATGAAATCGTATATGTCGCACAACAAATTGAATTTAAAATAAACTAATATACAACATTTACATTATGGAAATAATAAAAGTGAACGGTGTATGCAAGGAGTACCGTACCGACGAAATCAAGACTATAGCTCTGGAAAATATAAATCTTGATATTCACGAGGGTGAATTCCTGTCTATAATGGGGCCGTCAGGATGTGGTAAATCAACATTACTAAATATTATAGGTCTTCTCGATACACCAACAAAAGGACGCGTTATAATTGATAATCAGGATACGGAAAAAATGACCGACCGTCAGCTGACGCATCTGCGAAACGAAAAGCTGGGATTTGTGTTCCAGAGTTTCCACCTAATTCCATCGCTCAATGTTGTTGAGAACGTAATGTTGCCGCTCACCTACCGAAAGGGCATTTCCGATAAGGAGGCACGCGATAAAGCCCGTACAATTCTAGAACGAGTAGGTCTAAGCCATCGCCTTCATCATATGCCGGGTCAGTTGTCGGGTGGTCAATCGCAGCGTGTAGCGATTGCGCGTGCAATTGTAGGACAACCTAAGATCGTGTTGGCCGACGAACCTACCGGTAATCTCGATTCAAAAATGGGAGCCGAGGTAATGCAAATTTTACATACACTTAATAAAGAGGACGGCACAACAATCGTAATGGTAACCCATAACGACGAACAAGCTCATCAAACCGATCGCATCATGCACCTGTTCGACGGCTGTCAAGTTTAAGAACCTAACACAAATCACAAGCATGAAAATTATTCAGATATTAAAATCGGCAGTTTATCAGCTTAAAAGCCAGCGTTTACTCACGTGGGTGAGCATATCGGGTACGGCTATGGCGATTTTCCTGATAATGATTGTTGTTTTGCTACAGCAGGTGAAAACAGCACCTTTTGCTCCCGAGTCGAAACGCGATCGTTTTCTGCATTATAAGATGATGAGCGTTAACAGCGGAAATGGATATTTCAATGGCCCGGTTTCGTGGAAATTCATCAAAGAATGTATCCTTCCTCTGGAGAGCGCTGAGGTAAGCACGGCCTATGCAGCAATCCTGAACGACGGCATCGTTTCCGAAATTGGAGGCAAAAGTGTTTCGGCCGATACCCGAGGGGTTGACCATAACTTTTGGAAAGTGTTTGATTTCACATTTTTATCAGGTAGTCCGCTGAGCGAAGACGATTTCAATACATCGCAATATAAGGCTGTTATCTCGGCATCAGTGGCACAGCAGCTGTTCGGCACAACCGATATAGCGGGTCGTGATATAGCCATAAATGGAAATACATATATAATATCCGGCGTAGTAAAAGATGTTTCTCAACTTGCTTCAACTGCTTACGCAAAAGTTTGGTATAACTTGTCATCTTCCCCGGAATTTTCATTCAACGATAATTATGATTTGTCAGGCCAGCTTTCTGCAACAATATTGGCAAAATCGGTCGACGGTATCTCAGAAGTCAAGGAGGAATTAACGCGTAGGACAGAAGAATTTAATAAAACGACGAGCCAGCCCGGCGCTCACGTTGTTTCTCACGACCGTCCATATACACAAGAAGTGGAAGTCTTGGGCACAATGCCTAATCTCGACCCTGATTATAACGGCGCAAAGAAATTTCGTTTCATTATTTATTTGATTCTTCTGATTGTTCCGGCAATTAACCTTCTGTCGATGACTCAGAGCCGTTTGCGCCAGCGCACATCTGAGATTGCCATCCGTCGAGCATTCGGACAGAGCAGATCTGCTATTATTACCGACATTCTGCTTGAGAATCTATTGCTGACTTTGATAGCGGGTGTAATCGGATTGGTAATGAGCATAGTTTTTGCATACGCATTTGATACATTCCTATTCTCGCAGTCGAGCCTGACCAGTATGTCGGTGAATCTGGATACCAATGCTTCCATAAGCGAATTAATGCATTGGTCAACATTCTGGTGGGCACTGCTATTCTGTTTCATTTTGAATCTTATCAGTAACAGTATTCCGGCTTGGAAAGCTTCGCGGACAAGCATAACAGGAGCTTTAACCGGACGTAATTAAATGTAGATATGAACAAATTTCTTTTCCGCCAAATTTTAAATCAATGGCGTACAAACATATGGCTTATAGTTGAACTCGTAATTGTAAGTACAGTGCTTTGGTACATTACCGACTCATTATTCGTCACATATAAGACGGTGAATGCACCGCTAAATCAGGATACTGAACATTGTTATCTGATTGATATAACGGCTATTGATTCAACAAGCGCGTTTTATAAACCTGGAGATGAAAACGATTTCATTGCAAACCTCTCAGGGGTACTAAATCATATTAAACATCGGCCTGAAGTAGAGGCTGCTTGTCTGGTTTACGCCGGAATGTGGCCTTACAGTCCATACAACAGTTATAGTCCATCGGCCTACCAGAATGAAAATGACTCAATAGTATGGACAGAATCAGTATATCGACAGCTTACCACGAGTCAATATCCGCTGGTATTTAAGATATATGGTGCTAACGGCGAAACTCCCGAAGACATTGCCGCGATTCTCAAAGAGAATAAATTAGTTATGTCAACAAACGGCTTTGGAAACGGGTTCGAAAAACCTGAAAATTTTATAGGAAAGACGATTTACCATGGTCAGCAGATCACGCTGGGTGCTATAGTCCCTCCAATGAGAATTAATTCATATCTCGACCCCACCGAATACTCAATAACGAATGTAAGTGTGATTCCTAACTGGGGTATGAATATTGCTTTCCGTGTGCGTGCCGATCAGGATAAGGATATAATACCTTCGCTATTGGCCGATGTGAACAAATATGTTTCAGGCAACTTGATTATAAGTTCGGTAAAGTCATTTAAAGATATAAAACGATCTGCTGAGTTAAATTATACTAACGAAACCCGTAATTTCATAGTAGTTGCAATCTTCCTTTTGGTTAATATTTTCCTCGGACTGCTGGGTACATTTTGGTTCCGCATTCAACAGCGCATCAGCGAAATAGCACTTAGGCGTGCCGTAGGGGCCAACACCGGGCAGATTCTGATAAGGGTGATTTCAGAAGGTTTAGTTTTGCTAACCATTGCTACAATACCAGCTATCGTTCTCGATTTACTGATTGCCAACAATCAGTACATAAAACCATTTGGCGATTATATAAGCATTAATCGGACAGGTATTTGCATATTGATAACATACGCTATAATGGCTTTGATTACCACGCTGGGTGCATTGGCTCCTGCGATGAAAGCCATACATATCGATCCCGCAATAGCTCTTAAAGATGAATAGAACGACGCGTTTTTTAGGTTCGCTTTGTGTTGCACTGGCTTCTTTTCAGAATGCCGGTGCTGACACACTGTCGATTTCGCTTGAAGATGCGATAATCCGCGCACGTGTGCAATCGGTCGATGCAGCCGTGGCTCTGAACGAATTGCGTTCGGCCTATTGGCAATACCGTACCTATCGAGCCGATCTGTTGCCGGAGATATCATTTTCAGCAGTTATCCCCGGCTACTATAAACAATATAGCGCGCACGAAGGGAGCGACGGAACCTACAGTTTTGTGCGAAACCATTATCTTGAGATGAACGGAGAACTGTCGGTTACCCAGAATATATGGCTTACAGGTGGCAAACTATCGCTCAACACATCGCTCGATTTCATGCGTCAACTATCGGGTAATACGTTCAATCGCTATATGAGCATACCGGTTGCGCTCACTTTGCAACAACCGGTGTTCGGGGTGAACAATACAAAATGGAAACGCAAGATTGAGCCGGTGCGATACAGTGAAGCCAAGGCTCAATTCCTCAGCGCGAGCGAAGATGTTGCAATGCTCGCCATACAGAACTTTTTCAATCTTCTTATGGCGAAAGAGAATATGGATATCGCACGACAAAACTATCGTAATGCTACAAAACTCTACGTCGTAGCTAAGGCAAAACGCGAAATGGGCAATATATCGGAAAACGACCTGCTCCAAATGGAACTCAATCTGCTAACTGCAAAAGCCGACAGTACCAGTTGCGAGAGTGCGCTGAAAAATGCCATGTTTACCCTTCGATCGTTTCTAGCTTTTGAAGAGGATGTCGAACTGGTCCCTATTGAGCCGCTTTCGGTTCCGCAAACCGATATTATTTATACCGATGCAATCGATAAGGCATTGGAAAATAATAAATTTGCAAAGAATCTGCGTCGCCGTCAACTAGAAGCAGACTATAATGTGGCAATAGCAAAGGGCGATCTTAGACAGATAAATCTTTTCGCACAAATAGGTTTTACCGGCACTTCCCATGAATTCAGACAGGCCTACGATCCATTGAAGGATAATCAGATTGTTGAGGTCGGTGTTACAATTCCTCTTGTAGATTGGGGAAAACGACGTGGGGCGGTGAAAGTGGCCGAAAGCAATCGTAAAGTTATTGAAAGCCGGTTACGTAAAGAAATGCAGGATTTCAACCAGAATATGTTCATTTTGGTTGAACGATTCAACAACCAAAAAATGCAACTCGACTTGGCGCAGCGTGCCGACTATATTGCGCAACGACGCTATGACACCAATGTTGAGACATATATGATTGGCAAAATATCTACCCTTGATTTGAACGATTCTCAGTTGAGCAAAGATCAATCGCGTCAGAAATATATAAACGAGTTGTTTCAGTACTGGTACTATTTTTACCAACTACGAAGCCTCACCTTGTGGGATTACGTCACAAACACCGGTATAGATGCCGATATTGATCGTATACTTAAACAATAAGTCGACGAAAATACCGTTAAAAACTATATGATACTTGTTGTTGATGATGATCTGGCTATAAGAAGCTCGTTATCGCTGCTTTTGAAACGGGCCGGTTACAATGTGCAAACAGCCTCCTCGCCCGACGAGGCTATGGCTATTGCACGCGAAAAACCGTTGCGCCTTGTTATTATGGACATGAACTTTACTCGTGCAACAACAGGCGACGAAGGCTTGATTCTGATGCGTCAGGTGAAATTGTTCCAGCCTGATGTCCCGGTAATTCTTATAACAGCCTGGGCAAGCATCCAATTGGCAGTTGAGGGAATGAAGGCCGGGGCATTCGATTTTATGCCTAAACCCTGGGATAACCATACGTTGCTGCAGAGGGTTGAAACAGCTCTGAAACTAGGCGGAATAGCAACGTCGTCCGACGCGGGTGATTTCGATCGTAGTGAAATTATAGGTAATAGCAAAGCCTTGACCACACTTTTAGAGAAAACAAAACGTGTGGCCGCAACCGACGCCTCTATTTTGATTACAGGCGAAAATGGAACGGGAAAAGAGCTGATCGCGCAAGCAATACATCGCAATAGCCTTCGGCGCAACAATCCGTTTGTGATGGTTAATCTAGGCGGCATTTCACAATCGCTGTTCGAGAGCGAAATGTTCGGCCACGCAAAAGGTGCTTTTACCGGAGCTGTCGAACGGCGCAAGGGGCGTTTCGAACTTGCCGATAAAGGAACAATCTTTCTTGATGAAATTGGCGATTTGGACTTGAGCTGTCAGGTGAAGATGCTCCGAGTTTTGCAGCAACACACATTTGAACCGTTGGGTGACAGCCGCCCACGTCACACAGATATTCGTGTTATCTGCGCTACAAATGCCGATCTGCCGGCAATGGTTGCCGACGGCCGTTTCCGAGAGGATTTATTTTATCGTATCAACCTTATAACTTTGCATTTGCCGCCTTTGCGCGAACGTCGCGAGGACATTCCGCTGTTGATTAATCACTTTGCTAAAAAACACAAAGTTCAATTCGCCTCCGATGCTATGGAGTTCCTTACCCGGTTGCCGTATCCTGGAAATATCCGTCAATTAAAAAATATTGTAGAAAGCTCGATATTAATTGCCGGAAGTCCGGTGATTACACTTAATGATGTTAAACCGAATGTTACGGAGTTGGAAAAAAATCCGGCGACGACAACGCAAGGATTTACCATCGACGAATTGGAAAAGCAGTCGATTCAGAACGCGTTTGACGAAACAAATGGTAATATCTCGCAAATGGCATTGAGACTTGGACTCACACGCCAGTCATTATATCGGCGAATGAAAAAATACAAAATCGGACAATGAGAAACCTAAGCATGGTAATAATCACCGAGTTACTGTTAGTTGCCATAGCGCTGACCGTTGCTGTTACTATGCCTCCGTATTTCTATCTTACAATAACCGGACTCATAATTGTAATGATTCTGGTTGGTTTATTATATCGGAGATTTAGCTTGCCATTACAAAAAATTGAAACCGGGATGGATTTGCTGACAGCTCAGGATTTCAGCAGCTCACTAAAACGCACTGGACAAAAAGATGCCGATAAAATAATTTGCATTTTCAATGAAATGATTTCGCAGCTTCGCAACGAAGTTCTGAGAAATCAGGAACACGACCATTTTCTAAAGCAACTTATCGATGCGTCGCCAATGGGTATTATAACTTTAGATCTGAATCGAAGGGTGGATTTGATTAATAATGCCGCATTGAAATTCCTTAAGACAAACTTGGATTTGAAAAATAAGAAATTTTCGTTGTTGGATATAAAATCGGAGTTGGCTGCTCATTTGAAATCACTCAAGCCGGATGAAAGTTCTGTGGTTTATACTTCTGGAGCAGAGCGTTTCCGTTGTAGCTGTTTAACGTTTATGGATCGAGGATTCCGCAGGCATTTCTACTTAATAGAACGATTGACCGACGAAATGCGCCACGCCGAGCGTGAAGCTTATGGAAAGGTAATTCGAACCATTGCTCATGAAGTTAATAATTCAATGGCTGCTACGAAATCGATTCTCGATATAACCGAAACAGTTGTTGCCGATGACCCCGATTTCTTAGCTGCTATATCAAGCTGCAAAAGCCGCATCGATTCCATGACTGAGTTTATAACAAAATATGCTTCAGTCGTAAAGACGCTACCGGTCAATCTAAAACAGTGCGATTTTAATGAATTGATAACACGCAATTTAGCTTTTTATGAAGCGATGTGCGTAGGAACTGATGTAAAAATATCCTGTCATCTGAATCCAACGCCTGTTGAAGTTCGGATTGACAGGATACTTATAGAACAAGTCCTTGTTAATATAATCAAGAATGCGGTTGAAAGTTGCGGTGACAGAGGTGAGGTGGAGATATGTACACTATCCGATAAGGTGATTATTGCTGATAACGGAAAAGGTATAACAGCTGAACATGCCCGGAACTTATTCGATCCGTTTTTTACCACCAAGCCAAATGGTCATGGCATTGGGCTGATGTTTGCGGCTGAAACGTTACGCCGCCATAATTTCGAGTTCACTTTGGCAACCGACCCAGTCGACAAAAAAACACGTTTTACAATCATTTTGTAGGAACAAACTGTTCAATGCCGGGCGCAAAGAACTGTTTAAGTTCAGAGTAGGGTATGGTGCAGTTAGGCATACCGGCCGCGTATGCGGCAATTTCATATTGCTGATATGTAAACGATATACCATCTTTAAACATTGCGGGTTGTGTTTTCGGTAATGGAAACTCACTTTCTTTAACTAAAAGATAGTCAATACCCTTCTCTTCGTCAGCTTTAAAATATTGATTCATTATCTCTTTTTTTATCAACAAGGTGAGTTCGGGCATCGACTCCGGTTTAAACATATTCCAGCCCAATTGCTGTCCATTACCGATTTGGAACGATGCGTTATTGTAGAGGGTTGAGCCGTGAGCTCCACCGGTGTAGATATATGCGGTTGAGAATAATGTAATTACTTTATCGTTTTCAAATGCCTTGCCAATCATAAGGTTAGTCTCATATTCTGTCTGGTAGTCGGGATATTCCTTGGCCATTGGAGATATTTCGGCGCTGGTGCTGTCAAGTTGAAGTTTAACGGCATATTTGGCAACGTCAGTTGCGTTTGTGAATGTATGGTTCCGGATGTTGAGTTGATCGTTGATCCAGCTGTTAACGCTGTCAACTGTGGCTTGATTGCCGCTTGTGGGGTAGAGTAGGTCGACCGAAGCTGTAGCTTTGATTTTGCCAACCTGAATCGAATCAGCATATGATGCGGAATCTGTTGTAAACGCTTGTGAAATTTCGTTTGCTGCTGTTTTCGATTTATTACCGGAGCAAGCTGTTGTTGCCAATAGAGCTATAGAAGCTAAAAATGTTGAATTTAAAAGTTTCATATATACTTGGATTAGAGTTCTATCAGTTTAAACAAATTATAAGTCGACATTGTTGTTGTTCACAAAAAATTGTGTGCCGGCAACAAATAATGTCCCGGCACACATTCAGAGAGTGATAGTATGAAGGTTATTCGTCTGCTTGGGTTTCTGAGTAAGCTTTAAGCAACTTTTCCTGTACGTCGGATGGCACGAGTTCGTACGATGAGAAGCGCATGCTGAACGATGAGCGACCACCTGTGATTGAACTCAAAGCAGTTGAGTACGATGCCATTTCTTTCAGCGGTACACGAGCCTGGATTTTTTCGAATCCGTTTTCGCTCGACATACCCATGATTATCGCGCGGCGTCCTTGCAAATCGCTCATTACGTCTCCCATGGCGTCGGCCGGAACCATAACGTCGACATCGTAAACCGGTTCGAGGATTTTTGGATTTGCGTTTCGGAAGGCTTCGGAGAATGCATTGCGTCCTGCCAGACGGAACGAGATTTCGTTTGAGTCAACCGGGTGCATCTTGCCGTCGTAAATGCAAACCCGAACGTCGCGGGCATAGCTACCAGTGAGCGGACCCTGTTCCATTCGATCCATCAAACCTTTAACGATAGCAGGGATGAAACGAGCATCGATAGCTCCACCTACAATACAATTATGAACAACCAGTTTTCCGCCCCAATCCAGTGGGATTTCTTGGGTGTCGCGTACGTTCATCTTGAACTCCTGATTGCCGAATCTGTAGGTGTCGGGAGCTGGCATGCCCTCGGTATATGGCTCTATAATAAGGTGAACTTCACCAAACTGACCTGCACCGCCCGATTGTTTCTTATGACGATAGTCGGCGCGAGCGGCCTTGGTGATTGTTTCGCGATATGGAATTTTCGGTTCTTCAAATACGATAGGAAGTTTGTCATTGTTTTCAACGCGCCATTTTAGGGTGCGAAGATGGAATTCACCTTGTCCCGAGAGGATAGTCTGTTTTAGTTCTTTCGATTGATTAACAATCCATGTCGGGTCTTCTTCGTGCATACGAGTAAGAATTTCCGACAATTTTTCAGCATCGCTTTCTGTTACTGGGCGTATGGCGCGCTGATATTTGGGCTCGGGATATTTGATGAAGTCGAAGCGGTAGTCGCAACCTTTTTCGTCGAGCGTGTTGCCTGTACGAGCATCTTTTAATTTAACTGTAGCACCGATATCGCCGGCACATAATTTGTCGACAGGTGTCTTTATTTGGCCGCACACGCAGAATATCTGAGCCAGACGTTCTTTTGAATCGCGATCTACGTTGTTTAGGTCGACCCCGGGGGTGAGCGTACCGCTCATTACTTTAAAATAACTTACTTCGCCGATGTGAGGTTCAACGGTTGTTTTAAACATGAACAACGAGAGTGGTCCGTTGCTGTCGGGCTTAACTTCGTTGCCTGCAGCATCGATTGGAGCGGGCATGTCTTCAACAAAAGGCACTACGTTGCCAAGGAATTCCATCATGCGGCGAACGCCCATATCTTTTAACGCGCTCACACAGAATACCGGATATATTGAACGATCTACGAGACCTTTTCGGATGCCTTCACGCATTTCATCCTCTGAAAGATGACCTTGGTCGAAGAATTTTTCCATGAGCGTTTCGTCGTTTTCGGCAGCAGCCTCAACGAGTTTCTGGTGCAATTCCTGTGCACGCTCCATTTCTTCGGCCGGTATTTCTTCAATGGTAGGTACGCCACCATCAGCTCCCCACGAGTACTTTTTCATCAGCAGAACGTCGATCATGGCGTTGAACCCTGGACCGGGATTGAGCGGATATTGTATCGGTGTAACTTTTGGTCCGAAAATTTCGGTCATTTGTTCGATAACATTATCATATTCAGCTTTTTCTCCGTCGAGTTGATTGAGCGCGAAAATAACGGGCTTATTGATGCTTTGTGTTGTTCGGAATATATTCTGCGTTCCAACTTCAACTCCGTATTGAGCGTCTAAAAGAATTACACCGGTGTCGGTTACGTTAAGTGCTGTAATAGCATTGCCTACGAAATCGTCGGCTCCGGGGCAGTCAATAACATTTAGTTTCTTGCCGAGGAATTCAGCGTAAAATATTGTAGAGAAAACAGAATAGCCATACTCTTTCTCTACAGGAAAGTAGTCGCTCACGGTGTTCTTAGCCTCGATAGAACCACGACGTTTTATTACTCCACACTCGTAAAGCATAGCTTCGGCGAGTGTGGTTTTCCCAGAGCCTTTACTTCCAAGTAAGGCGATGTTTTTAATCTCGTTAGTTGAATATACCTTCATGTTATCAGTAGATTGAATTAATAACTTGGTTTGGTTTTTGAATTAAAAATTGCGTTCCGCTAACCATTCGTAAGTATCGTTTGGTTAACGGAACGCAAATTATAAAATTTTAATGAAAAATCCTACAGTTTAATATGTGTTAGAAAACATGGTTTTATAACTTATGGGTAGACTTTGATAAAATCAGATGCGAAGCCAGCGCCGGGCTATTGGAGCTACAAAATTGGCCGGAACGATTACACTAAGAACTGTGAGAGTGACGAACGCTAATAAGTCGTGGCCGGAGAGAACACCTGTTGTCAGTACGTTGTTTCCGAAATATAACCAACCGATGCCCGTTCCAATAGTAGCTAGCATAAAAACAAGATATTCCAAGGGACTGAACATACGTATTTCCTTTTCAGGAAGTCGGTTCATCACCTTTTTAACGAACCATGGGTTTTTATTAGCCTGTGGCAACCGGGAAAATAGTTCTCGCAGTTGCTCGTCGCTGAGGTTGTTGTTGATATTGTTAGTCATTGTTTGCTTTCTTGAAAAATTTTAGCCATTTTGCTTTTCGCCCTGCTTAGCTGAGATTTTATTGTACCTTCCGGCTGATCGGTTGCCTTTGCAATTTCCTTAATAGGCATGTCGTTCATATAGAACAATAGAACTGCCGAACGTTCGGATTCGTTTAATTGAGCCAGACATTTTTGTATGTCGATACCGGCATCGATACTTGACCATGGGGTTACGCTTTGCTGTGGTGGCGGATCAACCATATTTTCGAGACTCAATTCTCGGCTCTTGCGAAGATACATATTATATTCGTTAACTGCAATACGGAAGAGCCATGTTTTAAACCTCGATAATCCTTGGAACGACCGTATCGACATGTACGCTTTAAGAAATGTTTCTTGCGACAGATCGTCGGTAAGCGATGCATTGCCCAAGGTCAGGTTTAAAAGAAAACGTTGAAGGTCGGGACTATATTCTTTTACCAATCGCTCAAAGGCACTTCGGTTGTCGGCTGCGGCACATTTGGCTATCAGGGCAATTTCTTCCCATTTAGACAGCATCGCAGTGGTGGTTTTCAGGATTATTGTTTACGGGAGGAAACGGTGGCTGATTGTTGGAATTGCTATCGGACTCTTTTTTCTTATCCAAGTAGAAAGCAGCTAAACGACCGACTCCTATAATAAGAGGAATTAGAGCCAATACAGCCATTGACATACTGTCAATAACCATGAAAAACATAAATATACCTACCGACCACGCTATCATTTTTATGCCTGACTGAAATTTGGCCGAAAGTGTATTGTTATTGTCATTTGGAAGTTTATATCCTTTTTCGATTGATGTGATTAAAACCTGGTTTGAATTCTTTTTGATCTTTACAATGGCTACACATATGATAACGGCGATAAAAATTGGTGTTCCGAAAATCAATATAATACCAAAAAAGATTGCAACAAAATCGAAGTTTTCATATGGTGAATCGCTATCGCTGTCGGCATAAACATTAATAGTATATCGCTGTGTGGAATCAACCGGCACGACAACATCGATATTGTCGATAACATTCGAATTCAGTGACGATACTGAAATTTGTGTGATAGTTGAATCGTTTGTGGCTTTGTCGATTTCTTTTACCAGTTTAACTATTTCCTGGGCAACACGGTGGTAGTTCTCGTCTTTTTCCGACGAGCATGATACTGCTGAAAAGGCAAAAATCATTGCAATCAGCGCATTGAGAATCTGTTTTGTTTTCATAATTGTAATGTTTTTGCCATTGGATGCTACAACATCCGAAAAGGTTGCATACAAATATTATTTCTTTTCAAATAGCCTAGCCATAGCACGTTTGTCCTCTCGTTCTTTTATTGATTGGCGTTTGTCGTACTCTTTTTTGCCTCGGCCTATTCCTATAACAAGTTTGGCAAAACCTCGGTCGTTGATAAACAGCCGTAAAGGTACGATGGTATAACCGGCTTCTTTTACGGCTTTTGATAGGCGTGAAATCTCTTTTTTATTGAGCAGTAGCTTACGGTCGCGGCGTTCGGTGTGGTTGTTGTATGTTCCATAGAAATATTCAGCGATATACATGTTCTTAACCCATACCTCACCATTATCAACATAGCAAAATGTGTCGACCAAACTGGCTTTTCCCTGACGGAGCGATTTTATTTCTGTGCCCGTTAGGACAAGCCCTGCAGTAAAAGTGTCTGATATTTCGTAATCGAAATTAGCGCGACGATTTTTGATATTTATATCTTTTGAATTCATGTCATCAATATTAAAAAGACATACGAGATAACGTATGGCGGAACAAGGATGGTCAACGCAGAAAATATCATGAATGTAAACATCATATGCGGCTTAACGCATACATATCTGTGACCTGCCCATATCACTACCAATAAGAACAGTGGTAAAAACTGAACTAACGATAACGAGATTGGGAAGCAGTTGCCGATAATCTGTATTATAGCAAGCAACGATAGATTGTATATAATAAATGTGTTCTGTTTTTTTTCGGTTGCATCGCTTTTTGCTGAAAACCGGGGCGCGAAAACCGACCAGCAGAACGACGCGAAGAAATTACCGGCAAAAAACATAATGAACGTTACAACGGCTTGCTCGATAAGCTCTGGCAGAGGATATAGCTTTACTCCTCCATAAAAAAGTTTCACGAAAACGCTGCAGGCTGTAATACCACACAAAGGATAGAAACCCTTTCGGGCTATGTCGGCAGGCGAATCAGCGCGGGCTGCTATATCCTCCCAACCATTCCCGGGCGAAATAATCAATTGCGATATGTAACGTAAAAATTGTAGCATAACTGATAACAAAGTTAGTAATATATCGGCAAAAATGAGTAATTTTGCAGTTGATAAATCAATATTTACATATAATACTCAAAAAAATTATGCTTAAGAAAATATTGGCCATTACGGGCAAATCAGGATTATTTCGTCTTGTAAGCCAAGGCAAAAATATGCTTATTGTAGAATCTTTGACAACAGGAAAACGTCAGCCGGCGTATAGCCATGATAAAGTGATTTCATTGGGCGATATTGCCATGTACACAGTTGAAGAGGATGTTCCTCTGGGCGATGTTCTTGAGTCGCTGAAGAAAAAAACTGAAGGCAAACCTGTCGATGTCAAGGCTTTCGAGGATGATCATGCAATCCGCGAATATTTCCGTGAGGTTCTTCCTGCCTTTGATGACGATCGGGTGTATACTAATGATATTAAGAAACTGTTTAGCTGGTACAACATATTGTTGAGCGCCGGTATTACAGAATTCAAGGATACCGAGTCAGAAACTGAAAAGGCTGAATAAGCTAGAACAAATATAAAAAAACGGCGATGTGTCGCAACTGACTCATCGCCGTTTTTTTTGGTTCCGGAAGGATAACTATTATTCGTCGGCACGTTTTGCGTTCCAAACAAATGTAGTAAGGATTACGGAAAGCATTGCTGAACCAATCCATAACCAATTAACGTAGGTGAAATCGTAGACAGCGTTGCCAGCGGCATCGACACTCTTAAACCCTTCAATGAGAAAACCGTTCATGATGTCCTGAATTCCTGCTCCCAGGTAGCTGGCTATACCTACTACGCCAAGGGCAGCTCCGGCAGCGGCTTTAGGCGCTATGTCAACGGCCATAAGTCCGCCCAAAAAACATATGAGAACGCCAATCCCCAGTCCGAAAAGAACCATGGCCGTTACGTCGACCCACATATGATTTCCGGGAACAAGAAGGAACAGACATAAGGCGACTACGTTCATCAAACCGAACACGAGCGCCGGCACGTTGCGGCTTCCGGCGAAAAGTTTATCGGAGATAAGACCGGAAGCAACCGTTCCTACTATTCCACAAATAGAGCTGATTGATATGATAAACGATGCGTCGAGTGTGGTGTAGCCTTTCTGAGCTTCAAGATAGAAAACTCCCCATGAGTTTACGGCATATCGACTGATATACATGAATGCACTGGCTATAGCTAGAATCCATATAGCCTTGCTGCGCAAAACGGCCTTTTGGGCTTTGTTGAAATCTTCTTTGGATGCAGCCGCGGGTTCTTTAGTTTCTGCAGTGGGATTGTTTAGCAAATATCCTTGGCTCTGAGGAGTGTCGCGCATGAACATTAGAAGCATAAAGTAGCCCAATATGCCTATAATTCCGGCTCCTATCATACCGGATCGCCAACCGGAATATCCTATCAGTATAGCTATTGTGATAAACGTTATGGCTTCGCCAAGATTATGGCTAGCCGACCAGAATCCGTAGTATGTGCCACGATCCTTGTTGTCGTACCATCTGTTGAGAGATACTACTCCGGCTGGAGCACCCATCGACTGAAACCAACCGTTCAACCCCCAAAGCAGAGCAAACACCCAAAACATCTCAGTCATGCCGAGAATGAGGTTTACTAATGCAGTTAGCAGTAGGCCGGTTGCCATAAAACGGCGAACATTGCATCGGTCGGCTAGGAAACCATTGGCTAGTTTGCCTACGGCGTAAACAAAAAACAGGCAACTGCCTATGAAACCAAGTTGAGATTCTGAAAAAACGCCTTCGTCGACAATTGGTTTGCGTACGATATTCATTGACAGGCGGCACACATAATAAATTGCGTATCCGCATGTGGCTGAAACGAAAGTCGTCAATCGAATTCTATTGAATTTGCTTTGATCAGCCGCGATTGAATAGTTTGGAGCGGAAATCTTGAAGAAATCGATTATGGCTCCCAAAAATCCAGAAGCTTTTTGTCTAGGAATTTGATTGGATGTGTTCATTTGGGCTTTAAAAGGTCGGTTAATTATGAGGCGACATCCTGTTATTGAAAACCTGTATACAGCTTGTCGCTCGACTTAATAATATTTTTCGTAAAGATATGAAAAAATAGTCAAAATGGCGTGAGACTATGTGCCACTTTGACTATTTTTATTTAATAATCTGCTGTCTATGCCTGTTTTTCGTCGAGTAGGGCAAGGTCGAGAACCTCACTGATTGTGCCAACATAGTTGAATTTAAGGCCTTCGATGTAGATTCGATCGATATCGGAAATATCTTTTTTGTTTTCGGAAGATAGGATTATTTCGGTAATGCCGGCTCGTTTGGCGGCTAGGATTTTTTCTTTTATCCCCCCGACAGGCATTACTTTCCCACGTAGGGTTATTTCGCCGGTCATAGCCAAACGGTTTTTAACCTTGCGCTTTGTAAAGGCGGATACAATTGATGTTGCCATTGTTATGCCGGCCGACGGACCATCCTTAGGTATCGCTCCTTCAGGAACATGGATGTGAATTTGTGCATTTTCGAAGTCTTCGGGCTTCAGGCCATATTTCTCACAATTGCTTTTTACCCATTGGCAAGCTATTGTTGCCGATTCTTTCATCACGTTGCCTAGATTGCCTGTTAGGGTAAGCTTTTCTCCTTTGCCTTGTGCGATAGATGTTTCTATATACAAAATTTCGCCTCCGACGGCTGTCCATGCCAAGCCGGTCACGACACCGGCGAAGTCGTTGCCCTCATAATGCTCTTTTGAATAACGTGGTACGCCAAGCAGTTCCTCGACGCGAGCGGATGTGAGGCGTTTGGGGTAGGGCGTGCCTTGCACTTTGGCAAGAATTGTTTTGCGAATTATGGCTGACAAAGCTTTTTCTAATTGGCGTACGCCGCTCTCGCTTGTGTAGTTCTCAACGATTTTAGCAATTATGTCTTTTGTAAATACTAAATCAGCCGACTTTAGATTATTGTTTTTACGAAGCCGGGGAATGATATAATTTGAAGCAATCTCAACTTTTTCTTCAAGCAAATAGCCTGGCAATTCGATTATTTCCAAACGGTCGAGTAATGGTTGAGATAAGGTTGACAGGGTATTTGCTGTAGCAATGAAGAGCACTTTCGACAGGTCGTAGTCAACATCGATATAGTTGTCGTGGAATCGCCAGTTTTGTTCCGGATCGAGCACTTCGAGTAATGCGGCTGATGGGTCACCTTTAAAATCTGCACCAATTTTGTCAACTTCGTCGAGTAGAATCACCGGATTTGACGTGCCGGCACGTTTTATTGCGTCGATTATTCGGCCCGGCATTGAGCCGATGTATGTTCGGCGATGACCACGAATTTCGGCCTCATCGTGCATTCCGCCCAAAGAAACACGTTCATATTTAAGCGACAATGCATCGGCTATCGCCTGACCAATAGAAGTTTTTCCAACGCCGGGAGGCCCTACTAAACATAGGATAGGAGACTTTCCTCCAGGATTATTCATCAGTACGGCAATTTGTTCGAGAATACGCTCTTTAACTTTTTTCAGACCAAAATGAGAGTCGTCGAGGGTTTTGCGAGCCTTGTTGAAATCGCAACTCATTTCGGAGTATTTTTGCCAGGGCAGGTCGAGCAGAGTTTCAAGATATTGGAACTGAACAGCGTATTCGGGGCTTTGTGGATTAAGACGACCGAGTTTGCCGAGTTCTTTTTGGAACACTTTAGCTGCCGAATCGGTAAACAAAGTTTCCTCGCCGCGTTGGCGTAACTCGTCTTGATCGGTATTGTCGTCGCCGTACAACTCCTGTTTGATAGCCTCCATTTGGTTTTGCAGAAACACGGTGCGGTGTTGCTGTTCAAAATTGGCTCGTGCGTGCGACTGGATTTTTTCTGTCACTTCCAGCATTTGCTCTTGCTCAGTGAGCTGTTCAAGCAGCAATTCAGTACGGCCTGTAATTGACGATTGAGCCAAAAGCCGAATCTTTATTTCGGGTGGGAAAGGTGATTGCGTGCAAATAAAGTTAACCAAACTAACAGGGTCGCCGAAATTGTCGAGGTTATTTACCATTTCGGTAGCGCCTTCACCTATTTGTTTTAGAAGCTTAATGGTCAACTCTTTGACGCGAGTAGATAAGGCTATGAATTGGCGATCGTTTTTTTTGGGTTTTGTTTCTTTCTCTATTTTTACAGAGGCTAGCAATGGATAAACGCTGTCGTCACCCGATAAAATAGGCTGTTCAATTTTAAATTTGTTGAAACCACGGACAATTGCTGTGTGACTGCCGTCAGGTAGCTCAATAACTTTAATAACCTCGGCAATAACGCCATATGGGTATAAGTCGTCGATTTGCGGCATGTTCTCCGTTTGAGTGCTTTGACAAACAACGCCAATAGGGCAACCGCTTTCTTCTGCTGCTCGTGCGATTTTTTGAGAAGTTTCGCGAACAAGAGATATGGGAATCGTAATTCCTGGAAACAGCACAAGGTTTTGGGTAGGAAGCAGTGGCAATGCCTCCAGGTTTGGCTTTGCCTGTTTCTTCAATTGTCCGAGGTCGATATGACCGATTGAAATTATTCTTGGTGATTCAGAGTCAGAATTGCTCATCTATTATATTTCATATTTTGATTAAACACACTCTATCGAATACAAAATTCGTGCCAAAGTACTTCCACTCTTAGCCAAGTAAGAATTTTCTTAGTGCTGGATATTGAGGGCTCATTTTCACGGTTTTCTTTTCTCGCTGCATGCATTGCGATAGTTTTTGAGGAATTTCAATTGTTGAGTTTATTGCTGATTCCACTTTTTGCTTGAACTTTGCAGGATGGGTAGTTTCGAGAAATATTCCAACACTGCCTTCGGAAATGTTTTCTACCAGTGCTTTATATGCCGTTGCTCCTTGCGGATCGAGAATGTATCCGGTTTCTTTGTAGGTGTCGGCGATGATTTGTGTGATATCATTGTCGGAATATGAGAATCCACTGATATCGTTACTTATTTGATTGTGGCTGTAGTTGTACAGGTCGAGGATGCGCGCGAAATTCGATGGATAGCCGAATCCCATAGCATTCACTGCCATTTGAGCGTTCAAATCGGGTGAGATATTGCCGCTTTTCAAATAATCCAGAAATGCGTTTCCCTTGTTGCTTGTTGCAAAAAAATGATTTATTGCTAATCCCATCTTTTTTGCAATCAAAGCCGAGCAGATGTTGCCCAAATTCCCACATGGAACGGCAACAAAAATCTTGTCGGTAGGAATATGTTTTTGCATCAGTCGGGCGTATGCATGATAGAAATAGAACATCTGTGGTAGCAAGCGGGCAATGTTGATAGAGTTTGCCGATGTAAGCGTCATCGCAGAGTTCAGAACCGGATCGTTGAACGCTGCTTTAACCATTTCCTGACAATCGTCGTATGAGCCGTCGACTTCGATTGCTGTCACATTTTTGCCAAGTGTAGTGAACTGCATTTCCTGAATCTTGCTCAATTTGCCCTGAGGATATAGTACAAACACTCTCATTCCCGGCATGTCGAAGAAGCCATTGGCAACAGCTGGACCAGAATTTCCGGAGGTGGCAACCAGAACGTTAACAATCCTGTCGGAATCTTTTTTTTGACAAAGATTAGCTAATAACCGAGCTAGAAAGCGGGCTCCGACATCCTTGGATGCAAATGTTGGCCCGTTGTAAAGTTCAACCGCATATATGTTTGGTCTAACTTCTTTTAGCGGGATATTGAAATTGAGAGTTTCGGCTACAATTTCCTTGAGTTTTTCTGATTCTATATCATCGTTAAACAGGGTACTAGCAACAACAAAGGCAATATCCGGAAGACTCATCTGGCCGGTGTGGCGAAAAAAAGCATTCGGAATAACTGGCAAACGCTCGGGCATAAACAGTCCGCCGTCGGGGGCAACCGGACTGATGACAGCTTCGGCTAACGAGGCTCGATAGGCTTTGTTATTTGTACTATAATAGTTCATAGCAATATCGTTGATTAACGATGTTAACGAATATTGGCAATGCTGATGATGTCGGAAAAAACTCCGGCGGCTGTGACAGAAGCTCCGGCACCATAACCTTTGATTATCATTGGGTACTCGTTGTAGCGTTCGGTTGTTATGAGAATCACGTTGTTACTTCCGGCAAGATTATAGAATGGATGGTCGGCATCAACTGTTCGGATTCCTACGGTCACTTTCCCTTTGTCCATGCCGGCTACATAGCGAAGTTTCAACCCTAAATTTTCGGCTTCCTTACGTTTCTGCTCAAAGATTGTGTCGTAAGCGGTAACGTTGGAATAAAAATCATTGATTGATCCATCGAAGCATTCCTTAGGTATAAACAATTCCTTGTCAACATCGGTTTGTTCTACTTTATATTCAGCCTCACGGGCTAGAATTACAATTTTACGTACAACATCAGTCCCGCTGAGATCTATTCTAGGGTCGGGTTCGCTGTAACCCTCGTTCATTGCCATAGTAATAGCTTGGGTAAGCGGAACGTTTTCGGTTACAGTATTACATATATAGTTCAGCGTACCGCTCAAAACAGCTTCTATGCGGATTATTCTGTCGCCAGAGTTAATCATGCTATTGATTGTGTTTATGATTGGTAGTCCGGCTCCAACGTTGGTCTCAAAAAGGAATTTAACGCCTTTTTTTCTGGCCATTCGTTTTAGCGAAATATAGTTGTCGTAGGATGACGAAGCTGCTATTTTATTGGCAGCTACAACATTTACGTTGTGCTCGAGCAACTGTAGATAAAGTTGCGCAATATCGGCGTTGGCGGTACAATCGACAAATACGGAATTGAATATATTCATTCCGACCACTCCTTTTAGAATATTTTCCGCGGAGGCTGTCAGAGCGGAATTGTCGAGTGTTTGACTCCACGATTTTATATCTATGCCTTCGCGGTTGAAAAAACATTTGCGCGAGTTTGATATGCCGACAAGACGCAATTCCAGTGATTTGTTGTTTAGTAAATTTTCTTGCTGGGCTAAAATTTGTTCCAATAATTTTTTGCCCACTTTTCCTGTTCCGACAACAAACAGGTTTAAGACCTGAGTGTCAGATAAGAAAAAACTGTCATGAATTACGTTGAGAGCTTTGTGCAGGTTGCTATAGTCGATAACAAACGATATGTTTGTTTCGGAAGCGCCTTGCGCACAAGCTATCACGCTAATACCGTTGCGCCCTAGGGTGTTAAATAATTTTCCGGCTACGCCGGCTGAATGCTTCATATTTTCGCCGACAATAGCAATTGTGGCTAAATCATGTTGTGATATGATTTCCGACAGACTTCCTGCGGCAAGTTCCGGAGCGAATTCTTCTTTTAGTACCTCGAGAGCATGTGGGGCATCTGCGTTTCGTACGGCGAACGAAGTATTGTTCTCACTAGCGGCTTGGCTTACGAGGAACACACTGATTCCGTTGTCAGCCAATGCATTGAAAATTCTTGAGTTGATACCGATAACACCAACCATACCAAGCCCCTTTACAGTTATAAGACATGTGTCGTTGATTGACGAAATACCTCGAATCGGTTTATCGTCGGAGCCCATGGGTTCGTCGGAAATCCATGTCCCTGGTGCTTCGGGGTTAAAGGTGTTTTTAATTACAATAGGAATGTTTTTATGGAACACCGGATAAATTGTCGGAGGATAGATAACCTTTGCTCCGAAGTTGCATAATTCCATGGCCTCCGTGAACGACAGACGATCAATTACCAGTGCATTGTTTATCACGCGGGGATCGGCTGTCATGAAGCCGTCAACATCGGTCCATATTTCTAGCACATCGGCATTCAATTCTGCCGCCAGAATAGCCGCTGTGTAGTCGGAACCTCCTCGACCCAGATTGGTAATGTTGCCTTTGGCATCTGTGGATATGAATCCTGGAACAACAACTACTTTAGCAACGATATTGTCGAATGTTTCATGAACGAGATTGCTAGTCAACTCATTATCTAGAATGTGTTTGTCCCAATGCTTTGTGGTTCGGATAAAGGCACGGCTATCGCGATGAACGGCGCCATTGATTATATTGGCAACAATTACCGATGAAATACGCTCGCCGTAGCTTACGATAATATCGAGAGTACGGTCGCTCAAGTCCTTAATCAAACTGACACCGCGGTAAATATTACCAAGCTCCTCCAATAGTAGGTCGACTGTTGTCAGTACTTCGAGCTTTCGTTCGTCGGGAACAATGCCGTTCACAACATCATGATGTCGCTCGACAATTTTAGCAAAGCTCTCAAGATGTGATATGTCGGCAGTAGCAGCCAGCCGAGCCGTATTTATCAACTGATCAGTAATACCACCGAGGGCTGATACTACCACAATCTGTGGCTCAGTATTGCCTTCAACAATAGATTTTACGTTTCGAAGACTGTTGACGGTTCCAACAGAAGTACCGCCAAATTTTAAAACCTTCATTTATTATGATAAGTGAATTTACAGTGTACCTCTAAGGCACGCGTATTTATATATTTGCTTTTGCAAAATGATTATTTCAGTGTAAGTGCGTGTCCCGTTTCGTTTGCCATATGGGTGTACGCGATAACTCCTTGTTCGGAAAGTTCTACAGGTTGCATGGTTCCGTCGGGGGCGAGCATACGAACGTGACTGTCGTCGACAAAAGTCATGAATTTAACCGCCTCGTTGCCGTTGGTGCTTATGGCCCATGAATCGTCTGTTATGTCGTAATCAAAACGGACAATACTTCCGTCATTCTCGCTTTTAATTGTATAGCCATTGCTGTCTGTTGTAACCAGGTAATTGCCATCGTTGCCCTTGATTACTTTTGTATCTTGTGCAATAGGATTGCTTCCACTCCAGAATTCTATTGAGTTGATTACCAATACGTCGGCCGTTAACGTAATAGGATAAACAAGCGGACAGAACACGAAAAATACAAGTTCGTTGACAAATTTGTTGCCAACCGACTTATTCCAGCTTAATACATTTTTAGATAGTGCGAAACTTCCAATGCATGATGTGTTTAACACTGAAAAGGCGAGCACTAAAGCCAAAGCGATATGGATTTTATGTTTCTTCATATGCATAATAATAAGTTTTAAACTTAATGGATTTATTTTTTTATTTTTAATTTAGCTTTTTCGTAAAAGTCGATCACGTTTTTTACATAGGCGCGTGTTTCCTTCCCACGGAAATACCCATATTTGCAAACAGGATCGTTGTAGTATTCCGGGTTTGATTTCAAAAGCAAAGCCTCGGCAACGTTGCCGTCCCACACATCGGTTTTTTTTCCGGTTTTTCCTGCCAGAGCAATAGCATCGTATATGTGGGCGATTCCGGAATTGTAAGCTGCGAGCACAAATTTAATACGTTCATCGGGATTTGATACATAGCGCGACAGTGATTTGTCGAGTTTGCTCATAATTTCTGCTGCGCAGCGGATATTTGGCTCAGGCGATGCCATTTCATTCTCAGCTAGGCCATGGGCACGTGCCGTTGCGGGCATGATTTGCATTATCCCTTTTGCTCCTGCCCATGAAACGACTGTTGTGTCGAACCGACTTTCGGCATAGCCTTGTGCGGCGAACAGCCTCCAGTCTTGTTTTGCGACTTCTGCATATTTTTTGAAAATATTGTCGTAGGGCGATATCCGTCCGCTGTTGAAATTGATATGTATAGCCGGATTTACTTTGCTCAGCTCGAAATAGCGTTTGTGGAGACGGGCTTGTGATTTACGCGGTTCGTTGTTGTTGAACCAACTGTTAATGCTGTCGGCCAACCATGGTTTTTTAGGCGATACGCCCCATGAGGCTCGTTGCGGGAAACTGACCGGCAGACTGATATCCAAATCGGGATAATATGTATGGTTCAGACTCGCTATATCACTATCAACCACAGTTAGCGGCAGTTTCCCTTCCGAAACCATTTCGATAAGATCTTCGGTCAACAAGGTATCTTTATCAACGGTGTGTATTTTTATACCGCCTCCAAGCTCGTCGTTGAGATGCACAATGCGGTATTGATATTTTGAAGCCTTCTCAACATAAACATCTTGCCCGATTAATTCGGTGACATCGGTTATACCTGGTTGCTCTTTTGTTGGCTTTGGCTGAACCAGAACCTGAGTGGTAATATTTTCGGGACCGGCAGGTAGAACATGAGTTTTATATTCCGAGGTTATTGGAATCTCATAGGCTGCTATGTCGATTAGTCCCGAATCCAGCATTTGAATCAAGGCTGACAAGCTGGGGGCCACCTGCAGATCGATAACGGCGTTTTTGTCCTGGCCAAATCGCTGCACAAGGTCATAGTCATATCCCATCTGAGTTTCACGATAGATGAAATATGATGTAGGGCTATATAGCGTGCCAACGCGCAAGGTGTCGGGTATAGCTGTGCTAATTGAGTCAACAGTCTCTTCGGAACCTTTTCCTGATCGGCACGAGACTTGCGTAATCTGTAAGATGCATAGCATCACACATATTACCACTTTAAGCCTGTTTCCCCAATTGCTTGTCATGTTTACATTTACTCTAAACAACCTTTTTAATAATCAAATGTGCCCATTTCTGAAATTATTGTTAGACGATTATCTGGTGCATCCTCGACATGGCCAACAATTTGAGCTGGTATGCCCATCGATTCGGAAATCTCAATTATACGCGTGGCATCACTGGGCGACACATAGAATTCCATACGATGACCCATATTGAATACTTTGTACATTTCTTTCCAATCGGTGCCAGATTCTTTTCTGATCAGGGCAAACAGTGGTGGAATAGGGAACAGATTGTCTTTTATCACATGTTTGTTCTTGACAAAATGCATGATTTTCGTTTGGGCACCGCCGCTACAATGGATCATACCGTGGATTTTTGAGCGCATTTCATCAAGAACTTTTTTAACTACGGGTGCATACGTACGTGTAGGCGACAATACCAGCTTGCCAGCATTGATAGGTGCGCCATCAACGGTGTCGGTCAATCCGATTGTTCCGGAGTAGACAAGTTCCTCGGGCACGGCAGCGTCGTAGCTTTCGGGGTATTTTTCTGCTAATGTTTTTTTGAATACGTCATGACGTGCCGAGGTTAGTCCGTTCGACCCCATTCCTCCATTGTATTCATGCTCGTAGGCTGCTTGTCCGTAAGATGCCAAACCGACAATAACGTCGCCACCCTTAATGTTGGCATTGTCGATAACATCGGAGCGGCGCATACGGCATGTAACTGTGCTGTCAACAATTATTGTCCTTACTAGATCGCCAACATCGGCTGTTTCTCCGCCGGTGCTAATTATATTAACGCCTAACTGGCGAAGTTCAGCCAGAAGTTCTTCCGTTCCGTTTATTATAGCTGCAATCACTTCGCCGGGGATAAGCTTTTTATTGCGGCCGATTGTTGAACTGAGAAGGATGTTGTCGGTTGCTCCAACACAAAGCAGGTCGTCGATATTCATAATCAGGGCATCCTGAGCAATACCTTTCCAAACAGAAATATCACCGGTCTCCTTCCAGTACATATAGGCTAGTGATGACTTTGTGCCGGCACCGTCGGCATGCATTATGTTACAATATTCCGGATCGCCGCCCAGCCAGTCGGGCACTATTTTGCAGAATGCGTTTGGAAACAATCCTTTGTCAACATTTTTTATTGCGTTGTGGACATCTTCCTTCGAGGCAGATACGCCTCGCATGTCATATCGTTGGTTACTCATATTATAATATGTGTGATGTTCTTATTAAATAGTCAGGAAAATTGCAAGGTAGGCGAAAACAGAAGGTGAAACCATTAGCAGAGAATCAATCCTATCAAGAATGCCACCATGACCGGGCAAGATAGTTCCGCTGTCTTTAACACCTACTGTGCGTTTTATTAGCGATTCAAGTAAATCGCCCCACGTCGCAAACAGCGCCGTAACAATTGCCATTCCAGCGAAAGTCATTGCGCTTGAAAATACAGAAAAATATTGAGGAAAGATATTGTATACTAACAATGAAGCGGCAATACATACCGTAAAACCTCCAAACAGCCCTTCCCATGATTTTTTTGGCGATACACGAGGAAACATTTTGTGCTTGCCAATACTGATTCCGACAAGGAAAGCTCCTGTATCATTTAGCCATATCATTACAAATATTGACAAAACAATATGAGGCGAAACAGCATATATCCAGTTTAAAAGTGACAACGGCAGGGCGATGTACACAATAGATGAAATTGATCGAGAAAGATTAATCAACGGCGATTTATTTTTGGAATAAATGGTAATGATCATTCTGCAGCAGAGCATTAGAAGGAAAATGGCAGTTGGCCAGATATTCAGTCCATTGACAAACATGTATAATGCTGTAATCAATGCAATGCCGCAAAGGATATCAACTGTTGTTTCGATATTTCGAATAGCTGAATTGGCAGAATCGACCGCTTTATTAAGCTTCTTGAACTCAAGCATACCCAAAACGGCAAGCAAAATGGTAAGCGAGAGCATAGTATATGAATTCAACAAGATCCCGGCAACGATAATTGCTACGTAGGCGGCTCCTGTGAAAGTTCGCAATATAAAGTTCTTCATTCTTTTGTCAAACAGTTTATAATGCCAAAATTACGCATTTTTTTTCATTGGAACAAACTATGACAGGTTGTTCCAATTAACTTTTATTTGTAATGGATAGTCTAACAATAAATTTGCTGTGTTGTTATTAGACTAAAAACAATTAAATAAAAAATATTATGGCAAATTATAATGAAATGATTAACAGTACTCCTGTGACTTTAGTCGAATTTTTTGCTACATGGTGTCCTCATTGCCAGCGTATGATGCCTATTGTGGCTGAAATTCGCGACGAACTCGACGGCAAAGTAAATGTTTTCCAATTCGATATTGACAAAAATCAGGATTTAGCTTCGCAGAACGAAGTGGAGTCGGTACCTACATTTATAATATATCGCGACGGAACTGAAGTTTGGCGAAGTAGTGGTGAACAAACTGAGGCTACGCTTTTGGAAAAACTACGTTTAGCTGCCGACGGAATTTGATTTACTTAAATCAACGTAAAGTTCTGGATGTAATTTAAAATCCTGATTGCTTGAATTATAAAGCAATCAAGATTTTGGTGCCTAGAGCGGTAGACGAGGCTCGAACTCGCGACCCTGGGCTTGGGAAGCTGAGTGCTTCTACGACCGTACCCTGCTTCGCAGGCTACGGCAACCAACTGAGCTACTACCGCTTACGAAAATCAAACATGAAGTGGAATTTCCGCTTTATATTTCGGTTGACATCATGGTTGACATTTCTGTTCAACTTTCGATGTGGGTTAATAATTTTGTTAATGTTCTCGTTGTGTAAAGTTAGCCATTTTCATTGAGCCGTGCAAGTAAAATCAAAGGAAGTGTATTTGTAACGTGTTTTATTTCAGATATTTCAAGTTGTGTAAATTGTAGTAGTATGGTATTTTACTGATTCTATTGTAAAGTGGGAATCTCAATAGATGGTACATTTTTTGAAATCACCCTATAAAACAGAAAATCCATAAAAAATGTACTTCTTGAATATTTTTCACTTATAGGTTACCGCTTGAACTAACGTGTCAATCAATAAGAAATCTTCTCCATTATTACGAATATCACTGAATTTGATATTAACATATCCTTTCATTTGAAAGGGTTGTACTATATCCTCATAGGTAATAGTTCCCTCCAATTCTTCTGTTTTTATGTGGGAAAGCCATATTGGAGTAGGCTCAAAAAGCGGTTTCCACTTTTTGTTTGTAGCAGTAAACGCATGATAGCACGTCCAACGTGATGAGGGGTATTGCCCAACATACCCCCATTCTTCTGTACCGTTACCGTCTAAATCTCCCTCGCTTATAAAGTCTATACTTGTCGTATTTCCAATGATAAGGTCTTTGACTGTATTATTTGCGGTGTAAATTCTCCATTTGAAATGTTTGCCACCAAAAATATCATCTTCCAACGGAGAGAGTGAATCAATCGGCTCACAGATTAGAGTGTCAATATCTATACCGTTGAATCTCCCAATAAGAGTATCACGGTATTGTGCTAATGAATCTTGGTGTTCGGTATTGACAATTTGTCTATTTCTTCCACACCCACTAATAAGGAGCGAGAGTATGACTGCCTTGAAATATAGTATTTGTTTCATTTTAGTAATTCAGAGCGTATTATAATCCTTGTAGTGCTGTGGAGTTCTTTAATTTCTGAAATCCTTATTTTCGTAAGTGAACTGTATATAATCGTAGTTGTTACTCGGCGAGAATCGTTTATAATTCTCTTTATGGCACGATAATCCTCAATCAAATAAAAATTATTGTCATTAACATAAAAATCAAATAGTGCAGAATTAAATAGTTCGTTTGGAAATTCATGGAGACAAACTAAAGTCCATGAACCACTGATTACGGCATACTCGACTTCATAAGTCCTGCCGATTGTTAGTTGTGCTAAATCTGTGTCATACTTATAGTCATGTGTACTGCGACATTTTGCTACAAGTGTTCCTTGTGTTAGTGTATAATCTTCTCCAAATATCATTTTGTTTTTGGGGTTATCGCATATAAATATTAGATTCTAACCACTTACTTGTGTTGTCAAGATATGAACGAAGAAAGAGCCGATTAGAGATAGAATCAGTAACTCAATTCCCAATATAATCCATTGTACTTTCTTCAATATTCCGCAATGACGCACAATTATAAATGACACAAGAATTATTATGCCAATTATAATGACAGTGGAGATGGCAGTTGGTAAAAACGCTAAAGGCTCTGCATCGCAAGCGCAAATACCCTCTGTGTCAATAGCCATTGTATCAATTATTAACTCATCTTCTCCCATTTCTAACTATTTTACTGTTATTGGGTTAGTCTTGCCAATATTCATCTATTATTTCTTGTATTGCTGACTGTGAGAAATTTTGAAATTTTCTTTTTCTTTCTGTTGGGGTATAGTAGGGGAAATAGAGTATTTCATCATCTTCTGTATTTTCATATCTTATCCATTCGGAATGAATCTTTGAAAATAGACTTGTGTCGTATGCCAATTCATTGCCACAGAAAACGCCGATGCAATCATAATGTAGTTTTAGGTACTGTCGTGTCAATACCTCTTTTATCCATTTTGCTGGGTGTTCGTGCGCCTTGAATTTTTGGAATGTTCCATTTTCGGAATATACTCTACCGCAAGTGCCAATTATAAGGTCATTATAATCAGATGTGATTGGAGCAAAAGCATAGCTCTTTTCCCCATAAGAAGAATTAGTCCACTCAAAGTTATCTAACGGTTTTAGACATACGATTGGTTGGACTGATTTACTTCGTAATATCAGAGCGTAGTCGTAGAGCTTTTCTTTTCCATTGTTTACGACTTGTGAAATGGCAATGAGCTGTGCTAATGCACACTCAAACGCTTCTTTTCTCGTGACTCTTTCCATATCAGAAATAAACGGTGCCAAGTGATGATATGTAGACTTGATGAGTGCAAGCCATTCTGATTTGTTCGGGTACGCCATACGAGCCAATTTTTGAAGCGTAGGATATTGAGTTATGCCAATTCTGACCGTCCCAAAATCCACATACTACTATCTGACTTGCATCAGTTCCCGATACTCCAACTTTGAGTTTGACGGAGTAGAGTTTGCCTTGATAATGAAATACTCCGTTGACCATTTGCACGTTTTGAGGTGCAATATTCTGATAGAACTTGTTAGGGTCTATGGTTTGGTACTGTGTCACACCGTTTTTCTGTTGCTGAGTGTTGGTGTTTTGATATGTCGTGAATAGGTCATTGTAATTCTGCCCATACGCGGATAATCCCATTAAAATGAGAAATGAAGTTAAGATTGATTTTTGCATATTCATTGTTCTATTGATATTGCGAAACCTCCATTGTCGAAATATACGAAGTAAGTTTGAGGCTTATCCTTATACGGAGCTACCTTAATCTTTGCTTGACGAACTATTTTCTTTGATGAATTTTCTTTGTTAGGCATAGAATACACCCCACATTGCTTTAGCCAATGCTCAACACTTGGAACACGGTTACTTAAATATAACTCAACTGTTCCATTGTAGTTGTAAAATTCTTTGGCTTTCAGCCTACGTTTTCTCTCTTTCTTGTCAACATCGGCATAACCGTCAAGAGTGATTTTTATACTATATTCAGATGGATGTAGTCCGTTTTCATAGACAACCATATTCCCATAATTGCCTTTGACATTATAGTGACTTCCAGGAAACCAATCTCCCCAATAGCCGTCAATGTTTCTGCAAAACGCTTCTATCGGAGCTTGCGCATAAGCTACGATTGAGAAGAGCGTCATAAAAAAGAGAAGTGCAAGCTTTCGCATTTACAGTTATGCGTTTCTCAATCCTCTGCGAAACAGTTAATGTTTGGACATAAAAAAGGTGTGAGGATTGTATCTTGTCTTATCCTATTGATAGGCTTCTCGCATTGCCTTTCCCACGGATAAAACAATAGCCCCACACCGATTTGCTATATATACTGCCCTTCACGGCAGAGTATAAGCAACCAATGCAGGTGCTATTGTCAATCATCTTCGTGGAAAATAAATTTTGCGAGAATTTATCAATAGAAGCTGATTTCAATAACACCTTTCGTAAAAGTGCGATTCAATCAAGCCAACTCTTTGGCTCTCTAAATCAAGTGCAAAGTTACGAAAAAATGTTATTGGTGGGGCTATTGGTGATTATGTTTTTTAGCATAGGCTCACGAATTTAGTTGTGCTGAACCTAACAAAAAGAAAAAGAGAATACCCACACAGTCAGTGCAAGTATTCTCTCTTAGAGTGCGTTAGTTGATAAACCACGAATAGCGGTCATCGCCATGCAGGGCGGCATTGATGCCTTGTGCCACTTCCGTTGCATTGAAAGAGCGGTCAAGAAAGCTATCAATGTAGCTGCTCTTGTTTGCTCCCGTCAGAAGATTGTAGAACTTCCACATATCTATATCAGAGCCGTATGAGCCAAAGTTTTCATCACTGATGTAGGCTTTTGCTACTGAATTGATTTGTGTGTCAGTTATCAGCAAACGTGGAATGTTACGTTGTATCTTCTGCGGCAGGGCTTGATACAGTCGCATTTTCCCAAGAATCTGACAGAACTGATGTTCTGACATTGACGTGTTGCCAAGTGTCTGCATGAGGTGCAGATGTTTGGCAGGATTGTAGCGGTTGAGCATTTCAAGCACACGGAGATAGAGGTCAGAAGTATTCGATACTTCTAACTGTTCAACGTAGCCGTCAGATGAAACGCAGAGGTTGCAACACACAAGGTTCTTGAAGCCCACAAAGATTTTGAAACGCTCCACTGACTTTTTAGAGTAGAGATTCATGTGATTGTAGGCTCGGACACCGCCAACGGTTAGAGTGAGCTTGTTACCCTCTACCGTTTCATAGATAGTGGGAACTTCGATGCAGAACATCATACGCTCATAGTAAATCGTTTTGTCCGATTCCAAGAGCTGATTGGCAGGCTTGTGTATCGCTTCGGGGATTCTTCCTTTGATGATGTGCGACACACGGATTTCGGGCATTTCGATTGTTTCACCGTTATAGAAAGTGTTGACAGCTTCTGCAACCGTTTCGATAAACGCAGGGTGCGAGATTGTCAGTTCATTGTCTTTGCTGAACACTGGCACTATGCACTTATTTTTGAGGTGCGACAATTCCACTGCCTTTGTGTTTGCTTCGATAAACGGAAGTGTCTTTTTCTCTCTTTGCGGTAGCTCTGTGATAACTTCCGCATCTGTTGCGTACTCATTGAGCCAACTGAATCTTTTAGGCTCAACCGCAGGTAAAATCATAAGATTTTCCATAAATAGCGAGTATTTAAGAGGTTAGTAAATTGATTTTTCTTTTTATTCAATTAAGGTGGGGGGATTAAAAAGTGAAGTGGAATCTTATGTGCAGAACTCAAACTATTTTTCAGAAGTGCTATTTATGGATTAGGGGAGGGGCATTTTTCAGATGTACCTATGTGTTATTGTGTGCGTCTTTCTCCTGCCATGAAATTTGAGTATGGCTATTTCCATTATAATTGAAATGCGAATTTTTCAGGAATGAAAAAACTCCATATTTGGGTATATGGAGTTGTGGTTACATTTTCAGAATTTTTGTGTTTTATGGTGGAGCGTCAAAATTTGTACCGCCAAATTTGAATCGCCTAAGTTTATAAGTCGGTGACTTTGTAGAACGGCGGTCGCTTGCTTCATAGTAATCTAATATAGTTGTTTGTGTTACCTTTGCAGTTATTCCTAACTCTCTGAATATCCTCAAAAGTCGCTCTTTAATTTCACTTTTAGGGATATAAACGCCTAATTGAAACTCTTTAGATATGGCATTTAGAACCTCTGGCGTAAAACGTTGTTTGTCTGCTTCTGCTTTGTCATGTTCTTTCACCGCCTTTTCAAGCCTATCTTTTATATACTCACATTTTGCACATTCTTCATAACCAATCTTGCGATATATGGGGAGTATGTATGCGGTTTCATCAATGCGCTTTAAGGCATCTATATATGCCTTAGCTGAATCTGAATTTATCCGTTTGCTTTTATAGTCAATCCGTATATGTTCCAAAGCGCATACTATGTCTTTGCGTTTTGATATGTTGCTTTTTGTCTGACTGATTCGTAAGACATCATCTTCTCCGACGGTATATAGGTGTTCTATTAAATTGATATTGAAGTAGTCTGATTGTTCATAAGCCCCAATTAGAGCATTACTTGACACATAGTAGGATTTTACCCTTTCATCATTATATAGATTATCAATGGCAAACGGATTTATTTCTCCGCTATCATCAATCAGAGAGCTATAACGCAAACTGTTTAGGTCTTTAATAATGGCATCTCTTCTTGCTTCATCATGTGTGTCTTGTAGTTGGGTTTTAAGCATTTGATAATTTTGAGCGAATTGAGAAATTTCTACTGCTAATTCCTCATGGCTTTTAATATGCAAGTTTGGATTAAGCGTTGAAATATGGGTTAGAGAGCGGTATGTCTTGTCGGAAATACTACTTTTGCGGAATCTTCCTTGTATTTGGATTGCTTCTGTCATAGGGTCAATCATTGTGTAATTTGCTACTCTTAAATCTGTCAGCATTATAATATCCGGCAATATTGGGAATATCTCAATATCAACTCCCGAATAGAATCTGCAAGTAAAGAAGTTAAACTTTGCAAGTGGATAGTTAATTTCAGAGAAAACATTGTAAAGACCTCTGTCACGGAGTTTATTAACGCTTTTTTCTGAACAGAATATTTTATAATCCGTTATGCCATATTCCTCAATAATTGCGTTTATGCTTTCGGTTTTATTCATAAAAACGCACACGCATGGACTGTCCGACAATTCTCCAAGCCTTGTTTTTAAGGTGGATTTGAAACTGTTGGTAATAATTAGAGTTAAGCCCTTTTTGTGGTTGAATGTAGGTATAAGTTTCAACCGTATAAAACCTTGCTCTTTAAGTAATGGGTGGGAGGGAGCTAACGGTGTAGCAGATACCATTGCCTTATTCTTGAACCTCAAATCCGCAACTAAATTTTTGAGAGGAGCAAATCGGTTATAGGAATACTAT
>JAMPII010000030.1 GCA_023662835.1 Muribaculaceae bacterium
CATATCCCACCGTCTACTACCACTACCGGTCCTGGAGCTGCGGCACGCATCTCGACACCGCACTGCGGGTGCTCGTGAACATGAGGAGGATGCAGTGTGGACAGGCACGCACCCCAACGGTGGCGGTCATCGACAGCCAGAGTGTCCGCTCAGGGCTGCCGCAGCGGCCCTGAAATTTTATGATATGGGTCCTTAGCTTAGAGCCCTTTCGATAAAGAATGAGCTCTTGTCCAAACGTACAGTTTATCCGAGGGGCGTATCTTTGCCGGTACAGGCATCGAAAACCGATCCCCCTTGCTCACCGTCGCCACCGGCTTCAGGTCGAGCCTCAGCTCAGTCACCTCGCAAATCAAAGCGCCGGTTGTCGGGCCTGTAATCACCACCTCGTCGCCTACCGAAAGCCGGCCACTTTCCATTTGGAATTCTCCCACGCCCAGATTTGAGAAATAACGTATACCCTTTGCGCGGTACTCCTTAACTCTTGTCGCCGACGAACCGTATTTGGAACTCCATTCTCCCAGAGGCTGTCCCAGATAATAGCCATCCCAGAATCCTCGGTTGAAAATTTTACTGAGTTCCGAATCCCAACGGGCAATAGCCTCGTCGTTGAACGTTCCCTCACATATTGCCGAAAGAGCCTGCGAATAGCACTCCACGGCCACCTTAACATACTCCGGCCCGCGCGCTCTCCCCTCTATTTTAAACACACTCACTCCGGCATCGATCATTTTATTCAAGAAATGGATTGTTTTCAAATCCTTAGGCGACATTATGTACTGATTCTCTATGTCGAGTTCCTGACCGGTTTCGCGGTCGCGAACCGTATAGGAGCGACGACAAATCTGAGTGCAAGCGCCTCGGTTGGCGCTCGAATTCATTTGATGGAGACTTAAATAGCATTTGCCCGACACGGCCATGCACAGAGCGCCGTGGCAAAACATTTCAATACGCACCAACTCCCCCTTTGGCCCTCGAATATCATTTTCGCGGATGGCGCGGCTGATTGCAGAAACCTGCTCCATGTTAAGTTCGCGCGCAAGCACCATCACATCGGCCCATTGCGAATAAAATTTAACAGCTTCCATATTCGTAATATTGCATTGCGTGCTGATATGCACCTCAACGCCTATGCTATGGGCATATGTGATGGCGGCTATGTCGCTTGCGATTATGGCAGAGACTCCTGCCTGACGGGCTGTGTCGATAATCTTATGACACAGGTCTAAGTCATTATCGTATATTATCGTATTAACTGTCAGATACGTTCTTACCCCTCGGCTCGAGCAGATTCCGGCAATGGTACACAAATCGTCGGCTGTAAAGTTAACCGACGAACGTGCGCGCATGTTCAAGCCTTCTATGCCGAAATAAACGGCATCGGCACCGGCATCGAGCGCAGCGTTTAACGATTCATAGCTTCCGACCGGAGCCATGATTTCAAAATCGGAGCGTTTCATACGACAAAGTTAACGAAATTTTTTAATCAACGTTTATCGAAATTCCCTTCATAGTAGTTTACATAAGCACGGTTAACCAACCGGATTCCACCAACCGTAGGATAATTTCCCGAGAAATACCAATCGCCGGGGCAACCGGGCACAGCCTTATGTAGCCCCTCTATCGACTGATATACAATCTCGACCTCGGCCTTTATGTCGGCGGGCTTAAGCATAAGGGCAATCTCATCGGAAATCTCCTTATCGGTGAAACTTGCATAAATTTCCTTTACACAATTCTCGACCATATTGTCGGGCATATCCTCCTGCTGCAGGCAACGCCGGTAGGTGTTTTCCAACACATGTTGCCGGCCGCTTTTCTTGAGCAAGCTGACGGCCGCGCGGAAAGCGCAGAATTCACCCATCCGCGACATATCGATGCCGTAGCAATCAGGATATCGAACCTGTGGCGACGAACTGACTACCACAATTTTACGCGGTTGTAGCCTGTCAAGCATACGTAAGATACTCTCCTTCAAAGTTGTTCCGCGGACAATTGAGTCGTCGATAACAACAATAGTGTCCTCATTGTCGCGTACCAGCCCATAAGTCACGTCGTAAACATGAGCCGCCAGGTCGTTACGTGAGTTACCTTCGGCTATGAACGTGCGCAGCTTGATATCTTTTATCGCCAGCTTCTCGATTCGCAATTTCTCGGCCATTATCGATGCCAATTTTTCTTGCGTCAACTTACCATCGATTGCCAACTGAGCAATTTCGGCCGACTTCTTGTTATCGAGGCACTGTTCCAAACCCTCGACCATTCCGATGAAAGCAACTTCTGCAGTGTTTGGGATGAACGAAAAAACCGTTTTGCGCAAATGCTCTATTCCGCCCGTCGCAGCTATGATATCCGGAACCAGACAACGCCCCAGCGCTTTCCGCTCCTGATAGATTGCGGCATCGCTTCCGCGCGAAAAATAAATACGTTCGAACGAACAACGCTCGTTTTTTCCTTCGGGCAAAATGCGTTCCAGATTAACCTTTCCGGCAGCATCAACCATCAGCGCACATCCCGGTTCCAATTCTTTCACCGACTCAAGTGGCACATTTATCGTTGTTTGAATGACCGGACGTTCCGATGCGACAACAACTATCTCATCGTCGACATAATAAAATGCCGGACGTATTCCATTAGGGTCGCGCAATGCCCAAACGTCGCCACTTCCTACGGCTCCGCATATCACATATCCACCATCCCAAGTCGAGGCTGTTGAACGCAGAGCGTAGCGCAAGTCGAGATGCTGCTCAATAGCTTTGGCATTCTCTATGCCGGTCAGCCCCTCTTCGGCAAACTGACGGTGAAGCCGCGTATTCTCCCTGTCGAGGGCATAACCGATTTGCTCAAGTAGCAGCACTGTGTCGGAATACAAACGTGGATGCTGGCCACGGCTAACGACGTTGTCGAAAATCTGGCGCACGTTAGTCATATTGAAATTACCGCAGAGCATCAGTGTGCGCGAGCGCCAGTTGTTGCGCCGTAAAAATGGATGAACATAGTTCATTCCAGAACGGCCCGTAGTGGAATAGCGCAAGTGTCCCATGTAGATCTGACCCAGAAATGGCTTCACGTCGGGCAGCTGTGACATTGTGTCGCCGTGGGTCGAATCAGTTTCGACACGATGGTTTATAGATGAAAATATCTCCTGAATTGCTTGCGCCCCTAACGCACGCTCGCGCCATATGTACTCTGTCCCGGCAGGTGCGTCAAGATCGATACAGCCAACTCCGGCAGCTTCCTGACCGCGGTTGTGCTGTTTCTCCATGAGCAGGTACAGTTTATTAAGTCCATAATAAGCCGTACCATATTTTTCCCGATAATATTCCAGGGGCTTCAGCAATCGTATGAGCGCTACCCCACATTCATGTTTAATTTGTTCCATAATATAAGAACCGGGAGCTGCACAGTCGCAGCCCCCGGTAAATTGTTTTAGCGTATGAACAGAAGCTCACGATATTTGGGCAGTGGCCACATTTCATCGTCAACCATAAGCTCGAGTTTGTCGATATGGTAGCGGATAACGTCCATTGGTGGAAGCACATTGTCGTGATATGCGATAGCCTTCTCACGCTCGCTTTCAATCTTGTTGGCTTCTTTACGAGCGTTCACCATTTTCTTAACCTCTTCCATAATCGTTGCCATATGGACCGACATGCGCTCTATTGTATCGAGGTCGAGCTGAGCCAGCTTGTCGCCCTTTTCGTTGGGGAACAGAGTTTTCAGCTTGAACACATTGTCGGTCAGTACCGATTGATAGCGGATAGCAACGGGAATCACATGGTTTACAGCCAAGTCGCCGAGCACACGGGCTTCTATCTGAACTTTCTTTGTATACATTTCCCACTTAACTTCATTACGAGCCTGGAGTTCTAGTTCGTTGAACACACCGGTTTGCTTGAACATTTCAACCGACGACGGACGCAAATATGCGTCGAAAATTTTCGGCACAGAGGTTTCGCAGTCGAGTCCGCGCAGAGCAGCTTCGGCTTTCCACTCCTCAGAGTAGCCGTTACCGTCAAAATGAATAGCGCGCGAGAAGGTGATCAATTCCTTGATTTCGGCCAGCAGGGCATGGGTAAGGTCAGCTCCGGCCGCCAGACGTGCGTCAACTTTGGCCTTGAATTCCTGGAGCTGCTGAGCAACGGCAGCGTTCAGTGCAATCATTGCCGAGGCGCAGTTGGCAGATGAACCTACGGCGCGGAATTCGAAACGGTTGCCGGTGAAGGCGAATGGCGACGTGCGGTTACGGTCGGTGTTGTCAATAATCAGCTCTGGAATCTGGTCAACATCGAGTTTCAAACCCTTTTTCGAACCGAAGTTGAGCAGGTCGTTGGTGTCGGAATTCTCAAGTTTCTTGAAAATACCGTCGAGCTGGGAGCCGAGGAAAATTGAGATGATTGCAGGAGGTGCCTCGTTGGCGCCAAGACGATGGGCGTTTGTTGCCGACGAAATCGATGCTTTCAGCAATCCGTTGTGGCGATAAACAGCAGCCATTGCGTTGGCTACGAAAGTTAGGAACTGAAGGTTTTGCATCGGCGTTTTGCCCGGAGCGAACAGCAGCACGCCGGTGTCGGTTCCGAGGCTCCAGTTGTTGTGCTTGCCCGAACCGTTGATTCCGGAGAATGGTTTTTCGTGGAGCAGCACGCGGAAATTGTGGCGACGGGCAACCTCACTGATGAGCGACATCAGTAGCAGGTTATGGTCGTTGGCCAGATTGGTTTCCTCAAATATCGGAGCGAGCTCAAACTGGTTGGGTGCAACCTCGTTGTGACGTGTCTTCACCGGAATTCCCAATTTATGTGCTTCCAGTTCCAATTCGAGCATAAATGATTCAACTCGCGAAGGAATGGCGCCGAAATAGTGATCCTCGAGCTGCTGATTTTTGGCACTTTCATGACCCATAAGTGTACGGCCTGTCAGTACCAAGTCGGGGCGCGCCGAATATAGAGCCTCGTCCACAAGAAAATATTCTTGTTCCCAACCGAGATATGATGTTACATGCTTAACTGTTGGGTCGAAGTATTGAGCTACAGCAGTTGCGGCTGCGTCAACCGAGTTGAGGGCGCGCAACAGCGGTGTCTTATAATCGAGCGACTCTCCGGTGTAGGCTATGAAAATTGTTGGTATACAAAGGGTTTTGTCGAGAATGAAGGCCGGCGACGAGATGTCCCAGGCCGAATAGCCTCGTGCCTCGAATGTATTACGGATACCGCCGTTAGGGAAACTTGACGCGTCGGGCTCCTGCTGTACGAGCAGCTTGCCTGTGAATTCTTCAACAACGCCCCCTTTTCCATCATGTTCAACGAAGGCATCGTGCTTCTCGGCTGTGCCGTCGGTGAGGGGATGGAACCAGTGGGTATAATGGCGGGCACCATTGTCTATCGCCCATTTTTTCATGCCGGCGGCAACAGAGTCGGCTACCTCACGGGGCAACGGACGTTTGTTATCAATTGCATCGACTAGAACATCGTATGTTTTTTTAGGCAGATATTCAAACATCTTTTGACGGTTGAAAACATATTTACCATAATATGTTTCGGGACGTTCAGCCGGAAGTTTAACCGGAATTGCTTTTCTGTCGAATGCTTCTTCGACAACTTTAAATCTCAACTTTGACATAATTTAATTTATTTGTATGGTTTTCATTCGTTAATCATTTGTTAAGCCGACCTAGTCGGTCATTCATCCGGGCCAAGGCTTGAATTGTGTTTTCGCGGGAGCCAAAAGCCGTCAGCCTGACGTATCCTTCACCGGCAGCTCCAAAGCCGCTGCCGGGTGTGCAAACCAACTGGCACTTTTCGAGCAGCATATCGAAGAACTCCCATGAGCTTATTCCTTGCGGAGTTTTCACCCAAATGTAGGGGGAATCTATTCCGCCATAACAAGTCAGTCCCAAACGAGAAAGCCCCTCTAGAATAAGGCGCGCATTTTGCATGTAATAGCCTATTTGAGCTTCTGTTTCCTTCTGGCCTTCGGGCGTATACAGCGCTTCGGCTGCTCGCTGGGCCACATAGGAAGCGCCATTGAATTTCGTACACTGGCGCCGGAGCCACAAATCACGCAGGGCCACTTCCGTTCCGTCGGCGGCCACGCCTTTGAGTTGCTTCGGGACAACGGTGTATCCACAACGCACGCCCGTGAATCCTGCCGTTTTAGAAAAGCTGCGGAATTCGATTGCAACCTCTTTAGCCCCCTCAATTTCATATATACTGTGGGGCACATCGGGGCGTTGGATGTAGGCCTCATATGCCGAGTCAAACATAATCAGGCAACTATTCTCGCGTGCATAGTCGACCCATTTTGACAACTGGTCACGCGTGAGCGATGTTCCGGTTGGGTTGTTGGGGAAACACAAATAAATTGCCGTTGGAACTTTCGCCGGCAAAGCAGGCACAAAATCGTTCTCGGCTGTACACGGCATATATTCGATGCGACTCCACCGGCCGTCGGGGAGCTGCGTTCCGGCGTGTCCGGCAATCACATTTGTGTCTACATAAACCGGATAAACCGGGTCGGTTACGGCAATCGTTGCCTGGTGGTCCAACAAGTCAACAATGTTACCGGTGTCGCTTTTGGCGCCGTCGCTGACAAAAATCTCGTCGGCACTGAGCTCCACCCCTCGTTTTACGTAATCGAACAGGGCTATCTTTTCGCGTAAGAAAGGATAGCCCTGCTCAGGACCGTAGCCGTGGAATGTTTCCGAGGCTGCAAGGTCGTCGGCCGCTCTCTTCATGGCCTCCGTTACCATCCGGCTCAGCGGCAGGGTGACATCTCCTATTCCAAGCGATATCACCTTCGCGCCGGGATGGGCGGTTCGATAGGCGGCCACACGTCTGCCCACCTCTGTGAAAAGGTAGGTTTTGGGCAGTTTCGTGAAGTTTTGATTAATGAGAATCATAGGTTAAAGTCCGTTCGCTAACGTTTTATATAATAAGTGAATCGTTTTCTTATTTATTTTTTAAAAATGTCGGTGTGTATGTCCCGTCGAAAACTGTTACTGCCGGGCCGGTCATATAAACACGATTGTCGTCGGGATTCCAGAATATATTCAGCGTTCCGCCTGGAAGCTTAACGTCGACTTGCCGCTGACACCGGCCCGATGCCATAGCCGCTACAGCACATGCGCAAGCGCCTGTGCCACACGCCATAGTTTCGCCGCTGCCGCGCTCCCATACACGCATCTCGATGAGCGTTGGCGACACAATGTGCGCAAACTCGATGTTGGCTCGGTTGGGCCACATTGAATGATGCTCCAACTGCGGACCGAGCGTGTCAACCGGAGCCTGAGCTATTGAATCAACCCAGATTACGCCGTGGGGATTGCCTATAGAAACAGCCGTCAGCATGATATCGCCCTGCTCGGTTGGCACGGCCTTTTCTATCATTGTTTCCTGACGGGAATACACAGGAATTTTTTCGCAAGCAAATTCCGGTTCACCCATGTCGACTGTAGCGCCCGTCACCTCTCCGCTCTCATCATCTTTTATAAGCGACACTGTTTTTATCCCGGCCAGCGTTTCAAGGGTAATATTGGTTTTGTCGGTTAGCTTGTGATCGTAAACATACTTGGCCACACAGCGGCTACCATTGCCACACATCATCGCCTCCGAACCATCAGCATTGAATACGCGCATCTTAAAGTCGGCCACATCGGAACGACAGATCAGAATCACACCGTCGGCACCTACCGCTGTGTGATGAGGACTCATTTCTATAGCTAACTTTTGGGGGGAGGTAACGCTGGCGCCGGTACAATCTATATAAATATAGTCATTACCGATGCCGTGCATCTTCGTGAATCGGATTGCGTTTTTCGACATAACAGTCACTTTGACTTTGGACAGCGACAAAGGTACGTTTTTTTTTTATCTCCACAAATTTTTTTAACAATTAACTAAATCCCCATTCAATTTGCCCACTCTCCAATAAGCGTAAAGATTGACAATCTGCAACTTACACACCGGCGCACTATCTAATTTAGTTCGCGCAATTTTGTGAACCTTTAATAGGGAAAAGTTTGTTATATACATATAAAAGTGCTTTGTTCGCTAATTTAATAATGGTATCTAGCGCCGTAATGTCAATAAATAATATTGTATATACAAAAATGAAAAAACGTTTTCCTATTTATGTCGCGTTGGCCGTATGTGCCACAACGCTTTTTTGTTCATGTGGTAAATCGGGCAATGTACCGGCTGCAACTACCGACGATGATGCGATTCTTCATGCATGGTCGTGGAGTTTCGACACTATTGCCGCCAACATGAAAAACATTGCCGATGCGGGATTTACCTACGTGCAAACCTCGCCCGTCAACACATGTTTTATTGGCGAGGAGGGTGGCTTGGCACTTTTCAGCCAGGAAGGAGACTCAACGAAGGGAAAATGGTACTATTATTATCAGCCTATCGATTGGAAGATAGGCAACTATCTTCTGGGCAACGAGCAGCAGTTTGCTGCTATGATGGATAGCGCCCGACATTACGGCGTTAAAGTGATTGTTGATGTGCTACCAAATCATGTAGCCGTCGACCGCAATGCCGTTACTGCTGCCCTGGACAGCGCAGTTGGCGGTGGCGACAAACTGTTACATTCAAAAGGGATGGAGCCAATCGTGGACTATAACGATCGCTTCCAATGCACAAACATGGCTATGGGCGGATTGCCCGACGTAAACACCGAGAATCCTGCCTTTCAAAAATATTACATGGATTTTGTCAACTCATTATTGGCCTACGGTGTTGCTGGCTTCCGCTACGATACGGCCAAACATATTGCCCTGCCTTCCGACCCACTTGATTCGCTATCGCCAAAAAACAATTTCTGGGACGTGGCTCTGGGGCGCGAGGCTGTTGAAGGTGTATCGCTGGCCGTGCCGGCCGATAGTTTGTTCATTTACGGCGAAGTGCTTCAAGACAAAAATGTTAAGGAAGAGGAGTATGCCGAATATATGCGACTGACAGCCAGCAACTACGGCCACGCTCTTCGCCACGTGCTCGACAGCCAGAACTTCTACGCCGACTCTCTGCTGACTTGGCATCACCCTGCGCCGGGAACAAAACTGGTGACATGGGTGGAAAGTCACGACACATATGCCAACGAGCACGAATCGGCCCACATTTCCGACCAAGCCATACGGCAAGGCTACGTATTCCTTACCGCTCGACAGGAAGGAACACCCCTCTTCTTCAGCCGCCCGGCCGGAAGCACACGCGACAACTACTGGGGCAACAACCGCGTGGGGGCACGCGGCAACAGCGAGTTCATGCATCCCGAGGTTGTGGCTGTCAACAAGTTCCGTAAAGCTATGCATGGCCAGCCGGAAACTGTGGTTGCAAACGAAAGCGGAACCGTTGTAGAAGTGGCGCGCGGATCGGCCGGAGCCGTTTTTGTCAACATGTCCGACAAAAATGAAACTGTCGAATTGCCCACTACCCTACCCGATGGCTTTTACACCGCCGTAGTTAACAAACAGAATGTGCTTGTCTCAGGCGGGATAGCGCACCTAACTTTGTCGCCATGGTCATCAGCTATCGTATACGCCAATTAACCTTTCCTGGCACAGGTATTCTATCATTTTGATACAATTTCGCCCCGATATCACTTGATTTCGGGGCAATTTTTGTCATTCTGACACAGCCATTATCGCTTTAATACATTTTAACAACTTAAAAGTATTTATATCACGACTGTCGATAGTAAAAATACAAACATTTTAGGCCAGTTTTGTTATAACATGTAAGCAAAACCTCTCAATTTAATTATCACGCCATAGAACTATGTTTTTAAACATATGGTCTAGAGTATACAACTATCGAGAACAAATTATTATCTTTGTGACGTCGAAAGGGAATAACTCCTTACGACAAAGCTGAATCTTCTTAGCTAATCTAAGAAATTAATATCAAGAACAACACAAAACAGAGAAAAAAGGTAAAAGTAATACTTTTTCATACGTAACTTTCCAATAAAGACAGAATAGATATTCAACAAGCAACAAGCTAGGAGTAAGGTGACCGGGAGGCCACCTTGCTTTTTTCAAGGCACGCTTGTATGGCACATTGGTTATAATGTTAAAACAAAGTAATTACAATTCGGTGAATCTGTTGCACATATCGTTTCCCGATTACTATATTTGCTCCGTACGCCGCGAGAAATCGAATGGAAACAGCTTAATGCACGATCAGTTTTAGTTGAACACATTAACTACTGCTATTACAAACCTAATTTCTGAAATGCCTAACGGTATTGATGACATCCAAAATTATTCGTCGGAAACAAAACACCTCGAGGCGGAAGAAAAGCCCAAAATGCTCATTGCCGATGCCGATTTACTGCTTTGCGAACTGATGAAATATAACCTTGAATCACAAGGCTATAGCGTTGATGTGTATCATTCAATCGACGAGCTGCGTAATCTCCAGTGCAGTAGCTACACATTAATAATTGCCGACGCGCTTTCGCTAGGCACCGATAGCGTTCAACTTACCTCACTACTACGCAACGCCACAGGAACATCCGATACGCCTCTCATTTTCACAGCAGCCAACGCCACCGAAAATGTTATAATCAGTGCCCTGGAAGCCGGCGTCGACGCTTTTGTCCGTAAACCGTTCTCGATGCGCGAAATGATTGCACGAATCAACGCCGTAATGCGGCGCTACAAAAAAATCCCCTCAGCAACCCAGCCAAAAACAGTTTGCCACGCCGAACTTAGCGTCGACCTGCAACTGCGCGAAGCGTCGATTGCCAACACGCCGCTCGACCTCACTATGCAGGAATGCCAGTTGCTTGGACTACTGATGTTGAACCACAACAAACTTTACAGCGCCAAAGAAATCATTTCAATTTTATGGCCGGGCAGCAAGCACATCGACGATGCCCACAGCTATATTTCACAGATGTTCGACTCAATACGAACTCAGCTAGGCACATACGCTTTCAACATTGTTGCCGACGAATGTTTCAGCTACACCTATGTCGAATAAACAATTAAGCAATCCGCTTCCACCCTGCGCAACCTCCGGCGCGTTGGAAGCCGGCTGCGACGAAGCCGGGCGAGGTTGTCTGGCCGGAAGCGTTTACGCGGCTGCCGTAATTTTGCCTGATGACTTCTCCCACCCCCTGCTCAACGACTCAAAGCAACTGACCGAGCGCCAACGCTACCAATTGCGACCCATTATCGAGCAACAAGCCATTGCCTACAGTGTAGGGGTAGTAACAGCCCAAGAGATCGACAAAATAAACATTCTCCGCGCATCAATTCTGGCAATGCACCGCGCCTTGGATGGACTCAAAGTGCGTCCCGGCGCTATTGCCGTCGACGGAAACCGTTTCCTCAAATACGGCGACATACCATATCAGACCTACGTTAAAGGCGACGGCCGTTTCGCAAACATAGCAGCAGCTTCAATCCTGGCCAAAACCTACCGCGACGACGAAATGGTTCAACTCCACGGGCAATACCCTTGCTACGGCTGGAACATCAACAAAGGCTACCCAACCAAAGCCCATCGCGCCGCAATTGCCATGCATGGCCCATCGCCCTTCCATCGCATGTCGTTCCGCCTGCTACCTCCCCAGCAACTAACACTATTCTAACCGATTTTTGACGGAAATTTCTTAAATTTGCGTCATTATGAGAATAGACATACTTACCGTTTTGCCCGAAATGCTTGAATCGCCCTTGAGCTGCTCAATACTGAAACGCGCTCAAGACAAAGGCCTTGTCGAAATTGTTGTACATAATTTACGCGACTATACCACCAATAAGCACCGCAAAGTTGACGACTATCCATTTGGAGGCGAAGCAGGTATGGTCATGCAAGTTGAGCCTGTCGATCGCGCTATCACCCAACTCAAAAGCCAGCGCGACTACGACGAAGTTATTTACACATCGCCCGACGGCGAACAGCTGTCGCAACCAATGGCAAACGCTATGTCGCTGCTCAACAACATAATAATATTGTGCGGCCACTACAAAGGAGTCGACTACCGAATCCGTGAGCACTTGATTACCCGCGAAATAACAATTGGCGATTATGTGCTAACCGGCGGTGAAATTCCGGCAGTAGTAATCACCGACGCCATTGTGCGGCTAATTCCAGGCGCAATAGGCGACGAACAAAGCGCCCTCAGCGATTCATTCCAAGACAATTTGCTAGCACCACCTGTCTATACCCGCCCTGCCGACTACAACGGATGGTGCGTTCCCGAAATCCTGCTGTCGGGTCATCAGGCAAAAATCGACCAATGGAAGCACGAACAAGCCATAGAACGCACCAAACGCCTGCGTCCTGGCCTTTTGAAATAGCGAACAACATGAAATCGCATCGCTTTCTTTTACTAATAATCACACTATTAACTGTCGTTTCGGCGACGGCCCAGAAGCTGACTGTCGTTGAGGCTGCGCAAGCTATGGAGCCGATGACTGTGCCGATGCAGCGATTGGACGCCAACAATGAGATCTGTGCACTGGTGAAAGTGGTGTTGCCCAAGCGCGATGTGCAGTTTGAAGGCAACGTTGTCGGCGAACCCATATTCAAAACCAACGAATACTGGGTCTACCTCACCCCCGGCACCAAGATGCTCAAAATAAAAGCTCCCGACTTCTACCCCCTAATGGTCAACTTCCCCGACCTAAGCCTCGGCGCACTTGCCCCCAAAACCATCTATTACCTAACCCTTGAACCTGTTGAAGGGAAACTTTCTGCAGCAACGACTGGGCATCAAGACGTAAAAGAGAGCGGTATACCTAATATTACAACTTCTCAACAACCGATAAATAATCAGCCTCAAGTTTCCAATCCAATAAGTCAAAACAAAGAAGAGATATCTATTGTAGAACTTCTCAATGATTTTCCTTTTGGACTACTTAACACCCAAGAAAATCTTCAAACGATGACTCCTGACGAATTGCTTGCTGCTACGGAAAAAGCCAATCTGAAAGCTATAAAGCAAATAGATAAAGACGGAAATATATGGTCCGTTGAATACAAACCAAATACCCTAATAAATGGATATTCAATTGGATTATTGGGCGTATATTTTTATCAGAACAAAGTCACCGACATTCAATATATACTAAAAAGCTCTGAAAAGAAAAGCGATCTTATAAAATTGCTAGAAATAAACGGCGGCTACAAACAAATCAGCAGAAACAAAATACGGGGCATTACTTTTAGCGATAAAGATAAATATCTTTATAATAGCGCCAAGAATATCTATTTGAAATATGACATGTTAAAGTTAAAGTATTCATTTTTTTATTACTTGACTTTAAAAATACCCATAGAAAATAATTAACATTTAGGGTTCTGAATTTTATGATACGGATCCTTATTTTGTTGCCATATAAATTGTACAAACGCCAAAAGTCAACGGCTTGTAGGACGTTTGTTGAAAACCTGCCTGTTGCATTAATTGGGTCATCCGTACGCCTTGTGGGACGGCTGCTATGCTTTCGGGTAAATAAGTGTACGCTCTGCTGTCGTGCGACATCATCCGTCCTACAAGCGGTATGATTTTTTCGGTATAAAATTTATATAACGGTTTCACGAGCAGGCTCTCGGGCGTGGAAAGCTCAATAACGCATAGCACACCGCCGGGCTTAAGCACACGAAACATCTCCTTATACCCCTCTAACAGGTGTTCAAAATTACGAACGCCATATGCCACTGTAACACAATCGAACGAATCGTCGCCGAACGGCAAAGCCAAACAGTCGGCCGTTTGAAAAGTAACATTGGGATTGCCTACACATTTGCGGCGGGCAATTTCAATCATATTTTCGCTCAAATCGATACCCGTCACTGATGCAGGTCGAAGTTTCTTGTCGAGCAACAGAGCTAGATCGCCGGTGCCGGTGGCAACGTCAAGCACGTTGCCACCGGGCGCGACCATTCGTTTCAGCATCCCGACGGCTTTTGCCCGCCACAGACGGTCAATTCCGAAAGTCATCATTCGATTCATCACGTCGTAGGCCGGCGCAATCGAATCGAACATGCTCCTTACCTGCTGTGTCTTCGAACGGTTGTCGTCGAGATATGGATTTATGTGTTCAGCTTTTACGTCCATTAACGTGACGCCAGATAATCATTCACGTTTTTCTCGATACGCGCGTTCAAATCATCGCAACTTGCCGACTGATTTTCGAACTTTTCGCCTGTAATATGCTCATACAGTTCAATGTAGCGATCAGCCACCGACTGGCAATACTCGTCGGTCATCTCCGGAACTTGCTGGCCGGCTTTTCCCATGAAGTTGTTATCGATAAGCCATTGGCGAACAAACTCTTTCGAGAGTTGACGCTGAGGTTCACCTTTTTCGAAACGTTCCTGATAGCCATCGGCATAGAAATAACGCGACGAATCGGGGGTATGTATTTCATCGATAAGATAAACCTTGCCGTCGCGTTTGCCAAACTCATATTTTGTATCAACAAGGATAAGACCATGCTTTGCAGCTATCTCCGAACCACGGGCAAACAACGCACGGGTATATTTCTCCATCTGTTCATAGTCTTCTTTCGACACAATACCTTGGGCTATGATTTCTTCACGCGATATATTTTCGTCATGTCCGGCCTCAGCCTTGGTGGTAGGAGTGATGATAGGCTCGTCGAATTTTTGATTCTCCTTCATTCCCTCGGGCAAAGCTACGCCACAAAGCGAGCGAGCACCTGCCTTATATTCACGCCATGCGCTTCCTGTCAGATAGCCGCGAATAATCATTTCAACACGGAATCCTTCACATTTCAAACCGACGGTTACCATCGGGTCGGGTGTAGCCAACTTCCAGTTGGGCACAATATCGGCGGTTGCGTCCAAAAACTTACCGGCTATCTGGTTAAGCACCTGACCTTTGGCCGGAATGCCTTTAGGCAGAATCACGTCGAACGCCGAAATACGGTCGGTTGCAACCATTACCATTAAATCGTTATTGATATCGTAAACGTCGCGCACCTTTCCGTGGTAAACACTCGTTTGTCCGGGAAAATTAAATTCGGTTTTTGTTAATGTATTAGCCATTGCAATGATTATTTTGATTGTTTATTATTCGATTGTTTCCTCCGTTTCGGCCGGGTGGCGGAGTTTCTCCTCGTCGTCGAACTTCTGATAAGCCTCTACGATACGCTGAACTAACTGATGGCGCACTATATCTTTTTTGCCAAACTCAACCTTACCTATGCCCGCAACTCCGTCGAGAACATGCAGCGCCTGAACCAGACCCGAGCGAACCGACCGTGGCAAATCGATTTGCGATGTATCGCCGGTTATTATCATTTTTGCATTCATTCCCAATCGCGTCAGGAACATCTTAATCTGATGGGTGGTAGTGTTCTGAGCCTCGTCGAGAACAATTACGGCGTCGTTCAGCGTTCGGCCGCGCATAAACGCCAGCGGAGCAATCTGAATAACATTCGTTTCCATGTATTCCTTCAGCTTCACCGCCGGAACCATATCTTCGAGCGCATCGTAAAGCGGCTGCAGATATGGGTCAATTTTATCCTTCATGTCGCCGGGCAGAAATCCAAGCTTCTCTCCGGCTTCAACAGCCGGCCGCGACAGTATAATCTTCCTGACTTCTCGATTCTTTAGCGCGCGAACCGCCAATGCTATCGCTATATAAGTTTTACCCGTACCGGCCGGGCCAAGTGCAAATGTCAGGTCATTTTCGGCAAACGTCTTAACGAGGAGTTGCTGGTTGGCGTTACGCCCCTGTATTGGCTTGCCATTTATTCCGTAAATAATAACGTCGTCGTGGCGCGATTGAGGCAATTCATTGCCCTTGACAATGTCTAGTATAACATTCTCGGGCAATTTATTGAATTTCAAGCAATACTCCTCCAGTTCTTTTATCTTTTTCTCGAAAGCGGCCGTTTCATCATCCTCGCCGATAACCTTTATCACCTGTCCGCGTGCTGCCATCCGCAGTTTAGGAAACAGATTGCGTATCAACTGAATATTACAGTTGTTAACACCATAAAAACTTACCGGGTCAACGTTGTCAAGAATTATAAGACGTTCAATCATGTATTGTTGTTACTTGTTAATGCAAAGTTACAAATATTATATATCTATAACAACATTAACTCTTCTTTTGCTCGATGCCTATATTATCTGTGTACGGCAGGAAAGCCGGCAGTTGTGTGAACCATCCACTTGCCGTTATCGTCCATTTGCGTTACAAACAAGGCCTCTACGTCGGGAATTCTTTCGATCATCGCCGTGGCGCTATCGAGCGACATCACCATACAAGCCGTTGCCAGCGCATCGGCCACCATACATGTCGGCGCTATAATCGTTGCTGAAAGCATGGTTGAACGGGCGGGCTGGCCTATGCGCGGATCCATCGTGTGGCCATACGTATTTATGGAGTCGAGCGAGTTATAATTGCGGTAATTGCCCGAAGTGGCTATCGCGCAAGAATCCACTTCAACAACCGCCATACCGTCGTGTATAATCGTATCGTTGCCCGGTATAGGAGCGTCAATCATCACACGCCACGACGAGCCGCGAGGCGACTTTCCGTCAACAACAATTTCGCCACCTATCTCAATTATATAATTATAAACTCCGTTGCGTTCGAGCATACGCGACATTTCGTCACACCCGAATCCCTTAGCTATTGCCGAGAAATTGAACTGTGTAATCGGAAGCTTCTTCACAATCCGATTGTTTGAGTCGATAAAACACTCCGAAATACCAACACCCAGCATTAATGAATCTATCTCAGCTTGCGTAGGAACTTTACTGATCTCCCCTTTCGGACCGAAACCCCATAAATCTACAATCGAACCAATTGTCGGGTCGAAAACACCGCCACTTACCTTATTAATATTTACCGATTCTTCGAATACGCGACGGAACAAATAGTCGGTAGAGTCCGACTCACAGCTATTTATTTTACTGATTATCGAATTCTTATTGAATGGCGACAAGGAATTGTCAACTTGCGCAAGCACCGATTGAATTGAATCATCCAATTTCACATTCGACCCGTACGTCATGTGGAAAGTAGTTCCCCAGCAAAGACCTTCGTAATGTTGGTAAGGCATTGGAGTTGAGCATGCTCCCAGAATAACAGTCATGACCAAGGTCAAGAGCGAAGCCTTGAGGGTTCGTATTTTGTTCATTGATGTCATAGTTCTGTAATGTTTCTGTAATAGCTTTGTGCAAAGTTAAACATTATTTACCAATTGCAGCAACATCTTACGGTTTATTTTCATTTTTTTAGCGGTTATTGGGCAACTTTTGCCTACATTTGTAATGTTATGATGACAAAACCGATTTTTCTGATTGGCTACATGGGCAGTGGAAAATCCACTCTCGGCCGTACTGTTTCGCAGTTGACAGGCATGCCGTTCATCGACCTCGACTCATACATCGAGCAGCAACAGGGCACGACTGTGTCGGAAATTTTCGCTGTGTCAGGCGAGGAAGGTTTCCGCAAGCTCGAGCAAGAATTGCTACGCCAAACGCTAACAATGAACAACACAATTATTGCATGTGGCGGAGGTACACCTTGCTTCTTCGACAACATCGACCTTATGAACGCCGGAGGCACAACCGTTTATCTAGAGGCCGGTATCGAGAGGCTCCACCAAAGGCTAATGCGTGGAAGGCACAAACGGCCACTAATTGCCAACATGGACAGCGACCAACTGCGCAACTTCATTATCGAATCGCTGCAAAAAAGGGAGCCATACTACTCTAAAGCTCAAATCAGATTCAAAAGCGACCGGCTCGACAACGAGGAAGAAAAGTCGGCAACCGCCCAACGATTTATAAACGATATCATACAAGGCTGTTTAAAATGAGTTTGCAACAAGAACATATCACCGAGCCACAGCTTGCCGAAACAGCGACACAACGTCGCCGTATATCAATCGGATTCCTTTCGTCGGCCGAAGCTGGCGAACTGCGGTTTCCCATTACGCCCGAAGGTGCCGAGCTGTTAATCAACTACGGTTTCACAATCATGATTCAAGAAGGTGCGGGCGCTCCGATACACTATCCCGACCAACGTTACATACAGGCCGGAGCTATGATTAGTAAACGTTCCGAAACCCTCCATGCCGACATCGTTGTCAGCATGGCTCAGTTGCAGCTTGCCGACGTTGCCCTGCTACGCAAGGGCGCAATGTTGCTCTCGCTCATAAGCCAGCACTCGCTGTCGTCCGAATTCGTAACGTCGCTTTTAAAACGCCACGTAACCTTCGTTGCCCTCGAAAAAATTGTTGCGCCTAACGGTAACCGACCCTTCGCCGATGTCTTGCTTGAAATTGACGGTCGAGCTGCTATGGCTGTCGCCTCGGCAATACTGCTCCGCCCCGAATATGGTAAGGGAATTCTTCTTGGCGGCATACCGGGCGTTATACCCTGCGAAATCATGATTATCGGTTCTGGTTTGGGCGCTCGTGCTGCCGCAACTGCCGCAATTGGAGTTGGCGCTCAAGTGAGGATGTTCGATAACGATGTTTATGGATTGCGCGAAACTACAAAACAATTCGGTTCGGCCGTGGCCACATCCGTACTCCAGCCCCATGTTGTTGAAAACGCGCTACGCTCGGCCGACGTCGTTATAGCCTCACCGGCTCGAGGATTCAACGGCTTCTCAGCCGAACAATTGTCGAAAGCTAAAAAAGGAGTGGTGCTCATAGACATCAGCCCCCTTAACACAGCAATATTCCCCTCCGAAAAACAGATGCCGGTTGTCAACACACGCCCCAGCCAAATTCCGGGTCAACGTGTCTGCTTCCGCTCTATCGGCAATGCTGCTCCACGAACAGCAGCGATGGCAATGTCAAACACACTCATCAATTCTTTTGCGCCACTTGCAAAACTCGACGGAAATCTTTCGCTTGTCCAAACCGAGCCGGGGATTCAGGCAGCAGTATGCACCTTCATGGGAAAAGCCGTGAATGTAGAATTCGCACGCGCAGCCGGTCAACGGCCAATAGAGCTGAATCTACTGCTCAGTTGTTCTTAACAGACTATAATCGATACAGGTCAAACAATGTCAAAACGGAAATTTTATGTTGTCTGGGATGGATTCGCTCCGGGCATATACGATACATGGGAAGAATGCCAGCAACAAGTTGTCGGCTACCCGAATGCAAAATACAAAAGCTTCGCTTCGCAAACCGAAGCTACCGAGGCTTTCCGTGGCAACGACGAAAACGAGATGTACGCCTTAAGGGCAATCGCATCCGGAATCCCCGAGCCGGAACCACAGCCTGCGCCGCAACCCGAGCCATCACCCTCGCTTTTCTTTTCTTCTGCAATAGGAAAACCTACATCGGGCATAGCCGTCGACGCCGCCTGCGCCGGCAACCCGGGGCCAATGGAATATCGCGGTGTTGACCTGGCAACTGGCAAACAAATTTTCCACTTCGGTCCGGTTGCTAACGGCACAAACAACATCGGTGAATTCCTGGCCATCGTTCACGCTCTCGCCCTCTGCAAGAAAAAAGGATGGGACTCCGTGCCTATATACTCCGACTCCCGCACGGCAATGGCATGGGCGCGACATGGCAAAGCCAAAACTACGCTACCGCTGTCGCCGGAAAATGCCGACTGGTACCCTATGATTGCCCGCGCCGAAAACTGGTTGTCACAGAATATCCGTCATAACACCGTTCATAAATGGCAAACCGAAGTCTGGGGTGAGGTACCCGCCGACTTCGGTCGCAAATAAAAATAAGGGCCCATATCATAAAATTTCAGGGCCGCTGGGGCGGCTCCGGGCGAGGGGTAACTTCCTCGGAGAGTCCTTGAATCCGGAGCATATGGATGTGACAGGCCGCCCCGGCCAATGGC
>JAMPII010000031.1 GCA_023662835.1 Muribaculaceae bacterium
TCACTCGCCCGGAGCCGCCCCAGCGGCCCTGAAATTTTATGATATGGGCCCTAAAGGGACATCTTATATTGGCTCTAAATCGTTTTCAAAGAGTTTGTCCTCCTGTTCAAGTTGCCAATAGTGCGACAGCAAGGCCATAAGCTTGGCTATCTGCGATAAGGCCTGTTGTGTTTCGCCTGTTATTGTTTTATGTTGCAATCTAAGCATGAGCATTCCGTAAAGTGCAGTCATACAAGTTTCTATTTCGCCTAGTGGCTTTTCTCCTTGGCGGGAACGCAATTCGACTATAAAAGGTAATGTTTTGTAAAACTCGGCATGGTATGTGTTGAATTTCGGCGAGGCCAACAGCGTGCGGTGCAATTCTTCAATCTGCGACAATGTGTTCTTATTCAATTGCAGATGCCCCTGTTGCTGGCAATTTTCACGCCGCATCATGTCGATCAGCGATTCATACCACTGTTCCAGCTCCTTCTTTTGAGTTGCATCCAAACCTGCATAATTATCAACAACAGCCGATTTTATGCGATCCATATCCAAACCGTTGGCCCGAATCAAATCTTCGATATGCCACATGTATAGCAAATATTCAGCTATATTTTCTTTTCGTTTTTCTGATGCTGTAAACATATATCATTACATATAATAATGCAAAAGTACAAAAAAATCGTGTTTTTTCGTACCTTTGCACATGCGGCAAAGAAGTCGCAATCAGATATAGATATCAGCGTATATGCAGGCAATTATCCTAGCAGCAGGTATGGGTCGCCGTCTGGGACCTTTAACCGCCGACAATACAAAATGCATGGTTGAAGTAAACGGCCAATGCCTGATTGACAGAATGCTCTCACAGCTGTCGAAGTTAAATCTGTCGAAAATAGTAATTATAACCGGTTATGAAGGTGAAAAACTACGCAAGCATGTTATTGCCCACCATTGCGAATTGAAAATCGAGTTTGTCGATAATCCTGTGTTCGAGCACACCAACAATATATATTCGCTATGGCTCGCTCGCGATTATATGACTGACGACGACACTCTTCTGTTGGAAAGCGATATAATTTTCGACGACCGTATGCTGGCTCTTGCTTGCTCTTGTCCGCAACCGGATGTGGCACTCGTCGACAAATATCAACCTTGGATGGATGGAACAATGGTGCAAATCGACCCGGATACACACCGTATCATGAACTTCATCCCCAAAAAAGCTTTCCGCTACTCGGATGTAGACACATACTACAAAACAGTTAATGTTTACAAAATTTCCCGAGAATTCGCACGCGACCATTACCTGCCTTTTCTTGAGGCTTATATAAAGGTAATGGGTCACAATGAATACTACGAGCAGGTGCTTCGAGTAATAACCCTTATCGACACGTGTCCGCTGATAGCACTTCCTGTCGATGGCCACAAATGGTACGAAATCGATGATGTACAGGATCTGCGAATCGCTGAACTGATATTCTCACCAGCCGAAGAAAGAATAAAGAAACTCCACGGAAGCTACGGCGGTTTCTGGCGCTACAACGGAATCACTGATTTCTGCTACCTGGTGAACCCATATTTCCCAACCGTACGTATGGTTGACGAAATGAAATCGTCGTTCAACATACTGCTTCGTCAGTATCCATCAGGCTCGGCCATAAACCGAATGCTGGCAGGCAAATATTTTGGTATCAGCCAGCGATATGTGGCTGTTGGCAATGGCGCAGCCGAGCTGATAAAAGCCGTGGTGGAAACTGGTAAGGGGCTTACCGGTTTGGTGTTGCCTTCTTTTGAGGAGTACTATAACCGCATGGATGCCGACAAAATCGTTGTTTTTACTCCAAACAACGAGGATTTCCGCTATAATGCCTCCGACTTGATGCATCACTTCGGCAATCGGCAGCTGTCGCGTCTACTGATTGTGAATCCCGACAATCCTTCCGGAAACATGATTCCACGGGCGGAGTTGCTTGAATTGTGTGAATGGACCCGCAAGAAAAACATTGAGCTAGTTATCGATGAATCGTTTGTCGATTTTGCCGACGGCAACATTGCCGACAACACATTGCTTTCCGATATTGTGCTGGAATCCTATCCGCATCTTGTTGTCATAAAAAGTATCTCTAAAAGTTACGGTGTGCCTGGTCTGCGGCTGGGGATTACCGCTTCGGCAAACACGGCACTTGTCAATTCAATACAGAAGAATTGCGCAATATGGAATATTAATTCCTTTGCCGAATATTACATGCAAATTTTTGGGAAATACGAATCGGATTATCGGCGTGCCTGCAATCTCATTGGCGAAGCGCGCCAGAAATTTCAGCTCGACCTGGCCGAATCCGAATGCCTGCGTCCAATATATTCTCAGGCCAACTATTTTCTTTGCCAATTGCGCGAGCCATATACCGCCGAGCAACTGAGCGTATGGTTGCTCGACAACTATGGTATTCTGATAAAAAACTGCGCAGGCAAGCGTGGCTTCCCTGATGGTTCACAATTCGTGCGTGTAGCAGTGCGCGATCAAGCCGACAACAATCGTTTTATCGAAGCACTGTCGAAATTTGAAAAACTACAAGAAAATGTTTAAGCATATCACAACCCAACAAATCGGCAACCTAAACTTGTCGTGGAATGAATGTATCCAATGGGTTCACGACGATTTTCTTTTCAAGGCCGAAAGTCAGCTGCCGGCAAAAGTATCGGTCCATCCTCAGGGTCGCGACTTTATCACCACTATGCCATGTCTGCTCCCGCAGCACATAGGTCGTTTCGGCGTAAAAATAGTGTCGCGCATTTCAGGGAATCATCCCCCATTGAAATCGGACATCTTGCTATATGATTCCGCTTCAGGCCAATTGCTTGCTCTTGTCGACGCCGACCGTATAACGACACTTCGCACTGCAGCTGTTGCAACTCTTGCAATCGAATCATTACAGCGCAACTCCGCCTCAGTTTATGCTTTTGTTGGTCTGGGCAATACAGGTCTTGCCACTCTCGACTGCCTCATAAGCCGTATCGGCAACAACCATTCTATCGAAATACGTCTTAAACAATATAAGGATCACGCAGAGAAAACGGCAGCAGCAATGTCGGCGCGCTACCCACAGGTTAAATTTTCAACCTTTGCGACAATGGAATCGATGGTAGAAGGTGCCGACGTGGTAGTTTCCTGTATAACCGATGCCGAATCCATGATGATAGATTCGCCGGAGCGCTTCGCTCCGGGCGCATTGCTTGTTCCGGTGCATACCCGAGGCTTCCAGAACTGCGACACTGTTTTCGATCAAATTGTGGCAGACGACACTGCCCACGTCAGTTCATTCCGATATTTCAACGAATTCCGCCGCTTCTGCGAATTTTCCGATGTGCTCTCCGGCAAAGTGACTGCCCGCACATCTGATGCCGACCGTATTATTGCGTATAATATCGGTCTGGGGCTTCACGACGTGTATTTCGCATCACAAATCTACAACCTGCTGAACAACTGATAGTAATGGCCACCGGCGGCACATCGAAAGAACTCGGACGTAAAGTCCTTGTCGGCACAATTTGGTCGTCAATTGAGCGATTCGGTTCGCTCGCCCTGCAGTTTGCTGTCAATGTAGTACTTGCTCGGTTGCTTACACCGGGCGATTTCGGCTACATCGCAGTTTTGGCTCTATTTATGGCTGTTTCTCAGGTGCTTATCGACGGAGGGTTCGCCACTGCTCTCATTCAGAAAGATAACCCGTCACAATCCGACTACTCAGTCACTTTCGTGTGGAACACAGCTCTTGCTACATTTTTCTACATAATTCTCTATGTAACGGCTCCGCTGATTGCCTCATTCGAGAATATGCCGCCGCTAACAAGCATAATCCGTGTGTTCTGTCTGTCACTGATTATAAGCGCTTTGGCTCAGGTGCAGATTATCCGTTTGCGCCATCGGTTGGCCTTCGGACGAATTGCGGTTATAAATCTTGGTGCTTACGCAGCAGGTGGAGTTCTCGGCATATACTTGGCTTATAACGGATTCGGAGCCTGGGCCCTTGTATGGATGCAGATTGCAAACTCGTCAGTTGCAGCCGTAAGCTACAACGTGTTGTCGCGCTGGCATCCCGGATGGCATTTTAACCGACAATCGTTCCGATCGCTGTTCGGCTACGGAGGCTATCTGCTGGCGGCCACAATATTCCAGGAAATGTGTAGGAACATACAAACCCTAATCATGGGATGGAAATATTCGGCTACACAGGTTGGCCTTTATGGCCAAGCCCACAAACTCGATCAAATAAACTCCTACGCTATACCTCAAGTGCTTGTGCAGGTTATGTTTCCGTTCTTCTCCCGCATCCAGACAGATAGAGAGCGGTTGGCAATAGTGCTAGGTAAATGTGTTCGCATAACGGCTCTGTTCATCTTTCCCCTCATAGCACTGCTTATTGTAATTGCCGAACCGATAATAATTTTTGTTTTTGGCGACCAGTGGCGCCAATGCGCGCCATACTTCCAGATATTATGTGTTGGCGGCTTGTTTGCCTCTTTGCAAAACATAAACTTCTTTGCAGTTGCCGCGCGCGGCGAATCACGAGCGCTTTTCAACTGGAGTTTTTACAAATGGGGCTCCCTACTCATTCTAATCTTGCTCGGAATGAATTTCGGCATGTTCGGCATGATGTGGGCAATGGCCATTTCCAATGCTAACATATATTTCGTCAACGCTCTGCTGGCGCGCCGTTTTGTAGGGTATCCCCTCAGGGAGCAGATACGTAGTCTGTTTCCATTTGTAGGCTCATGTCTTGTGGCAGCAGCGGCGGTTTTGTCGATATACTCAGGCGAGATTACGCAAGGCACCCCCGGCACGTACCTTTGGCCAGTGGTATTTCTGTTCGTCGGTGTGTATGTTGCGATAGTGTTTCTATTCCGCTTCCGCGTTCTCACAGACATTAAGTATATATACTACACAGTTATCAAAAAATGATCAATCCCGACACTCAGCAACAATTGCGCCAACGCTTCAACCCTGACGGTTCAACACTACGGTTATCGCAGCTGAGAATGCTAGAAATATTGTTACACGTCGACCGCGTTTGTCGGGACAACGGAATAAGCTACTGGCTCAGCTCAGGAACATTAATCGGCGCTGTGCGTCACGGCGGTTTTATTCCATGGGACGACGATGTCGACATAGAGATGCTTTCTGCCGACTATCAGAAACTAATTGCCTTGCTAGGCCGCAAAGAATGTGCCGGAAAATATCAGTTATGTACATCGGCAACAGATCCAAACTTCCTTTTTCCTTACGCGAAACTCCACGATCCTGATTCGATAATAGAGGAAGCCACGGGCCTTGATGCTCTTCAACGCTATCGCGGGTGTTTTATCGACATATTTCCACTCGCACCTTCCGGAAGCCTTAAAGCTCACCGATTGAGCGCAAAGGTTCTCGGAACGGAATTGAAGCTAGCTGTTGCCACACAAAACCGTGGTTTGAAAAACCAACTAGTGCATGTAACTTCACAGAAGGTATTATATCCGCTGCTGCGATGGGCAAACAAGTTAAAAGCCGGTAGCCGCCTGCGCCACACAATACCTTCGTTCTTTCACGCCCAACGTAACCTCAAGGATATTTACCCACTCTCCGAAGTGGAATTTGAAGGCCACCGCCTCCTTGCTCCGGGCAACACCGATGCCTATCTGACCAAACTATACGGCGACTACATGTTACTCCCGAACATCGAGAACATTCACACCCACGCTGCGAAAATTACCATACTCCCTCAGAATAATGAACGTTTTTCACGCCAATAAACGAAGCCACACCGGCTTGAACTTCCGATGTGGCTCTGGCAGAAAAATGAAGAAATTGTTTACAAATGTATTATTTAGCTATCTTCAGGCTCTTACCTCCGGCTTTCACAATGTAAACACCGGCCGGAAGGGCAGATAGATCAAACTCGCTGCATTCGCCGGACATTAATGTTTGACCGGCAACGTTGTGGATCATAGCAAAACCAGCACCTTCGATAATAACTTTTTTTGTAGTACGGTTATATTTGATTTTAACACTGTCGTCGGCATTCACACTATCGATTCCGGAAGTAGCTGTGGGCTTAACCATCAACTTGTCCATGCAGAAATAGCCTGGTGTGTTCATCCCCATCAATCCTTTGTCGGTACTTTCCATTGTGAAATACAATTCGTTAACGGCCCCTAATGAAGTAAGATCAACATATTTCCAGCCGCGGTTAATCGACAGATCGCCATTGGTGTACGAAGCCATTGTAACGGCGACGTTCTTTTCCGAACCGTCGGCGGCTACACCATAAATTGTTAGCGTGAATTTATCGCCGTTCGTGAACGCACGCGCAAATCCATCGCCATGAAGCAAGCTATAGTAAGGGTAGGAGTTTAGATTTACATAAACGCCTTGGGGTTCATATAATTTGCCATCGTTAAATACCATATCGGTAGGTCGTTTACCCATGAATGCTCCGTAATAGGCCACCAGATAAGGAACCGCAGCGTTAACAACCGGTGCTCCGAATTCGTCTACTTTTACGTTACCTTCAGAGTCTAACTCTATTCCTCCTGCGGCCATGTTGCTCCATTGATGTGTCAGAGTGTTTGCCGGGCGAGAGTTGTCAGCCGAATTCGAGGCGGTGAAGCCCCACCATGTGTTGTAATCTCCCATGGAACTGTGAACAAACGAAAAACATTGGCTCTCAATTGATTCCTTATCGTCGTCGTAAGTCCCCACCCACGAACCATTGTCGGCGTTAAACTCCAATTTGGTTGTCGACTTGGTTAAATCTAATGTGATAATCTGATCATTAGCTCTTGCTAAAGAGCTGCATAAAAGCAGCGCTGAAATTAAAAATAGGTTACTTCTCATAGTTTATATTGGTATTAGAGCCTGTCTTTCGACGGACAAATAAAAAACTTCCCGGTTGCGCCAACATACTCCAAAACGCAAACGGGAACTGCTCCAAGCCTTAACAAACTCTACCAATACAACGGTAATCTGATATTTGTCAGAATCTCAGCCCATTGCCCGGGGCGAATCTTCGGATGTCGAATAGCAGGTCTTCTGACTTATCCCAACTTTCCACGCCTTCCCGGCCATTGATGCCAGTGGCAAATAGTGGAAATATTGCTTACCGAACAATTGTTTCAATCATCGTAAGCGGAGAATTACAGCAGCGGGTACTGTCGAGGAATCACACCTCGTTCCCTTTAAAGCCCATTGAGGCGCACCTCCGTGCGTTCAGGGCACTATTCCGACCGCAAATTTACAAATTTTTCCACATCCACAAAATCGACAACAAAATTTTACGTTTGTTTTTAGAGCCTGTCCTATAATATATGTAAATTCGCGTGTAAAAATTTTCAATTGTAATGAACGAAGAGAGTTTAAGTCAGCTATACTTAAAAGATACAGCGTTTCAGAATCTTATGCAGAAACGCATTTTCAATGTCCTGCTTGTTGCCTCGCCATACGATGCCTTTATGATGGAGGAGGATGGCCGCGTTGAAGAGCAATTGTATTTCGAATATGTCTCGCTCAACCTCAGTTCGCCGCCCCGTGTGACGCGTGTGCCTACAACGGCTGAGGCTTTGGCGCAGATGTCGGAAAAGAGGTTTGACTTAGTGATAATGATGCCGGGTGTCGATGTAAGCCAAACATTTTCCGGCGCCAAGGAAATCAAGCAGGTGCATCCCAATATACCTATAGTTGTGCTGACACCTTTTTCCAAAGAGGTGTCACGGAGGCTGTCGAACGAGGATTTTGCGGGTGTCGACTATGTGTTCAGCTGGCTGGGAAATGTTGATCTGTTGCTTGCTATCATTAAGTTACTCGAAGATAAGATGAACGCTGATAATGATATAAATGAAGTTGGCGTTCAGATGATTCTACTGGTAGAGGACTCGGTGCGCTTCTATTCGTCGGTGCTTCCTGTTCTGTACAAATTTTTGCTGAAACAGTCGCTGATATTCGCAACCGAAGCGCTCAACGAGCATGAGCAGATGTTGCGTATGCGCGGACGTCCCAAAGTGATGCTGGCACGCGACTACGAGGAAGCTGTTGAATTGTATGAGCGTTTTGGCCGCAATATGCTCGGCGTAATCACAGACGTGTCGTTCACACGCGAAGGGAAGAAAGACTCGCAGGCAGGATTAAAATTAGCAAAATGGTTGCGCGAATGCGATCCGTATCTTCCTATAATCGTCGAATCGTCGGAGGAGGATAATGCTAATAAAGTTAAGGAGTTCGGGGGACAATTCCTCGATAAGAACTCGAAAAAATTTCCGGTAGACCTGGGCACTGCGATAAAACGCGATTTCGGTTTTGGCGATTTTGTCATCCGCGACCCCGAAACCGGCAACGAACTTTTGGTTATTCACGATCTTAAGGATCTGCAACGTCATATTTTCGATATCCCAACCAAATCGCTTCTATATCATGCCTCATATAACGATATATCGCGTTGGTTATATTCGCGTGCGCTTTTTCCTATTGCCGAGGTGATAAAGAACCATCGGTTCCGCGACGAGCAGGAAGCACCTCTAGTGCGTCAGCTCTTCTTCGACCTGATTGTTAAGTATCGCAAGATGAAAAACCGTGGCGTGGTAGCTGTGTTTCGTAAGGACCGGTTCGACCATTACTCCAATTTCGCACGAATCGGACAAGGGTCGCTCGGCGGCAAAGGTCGTGGCTTGGCATTCATCGACTCTATTATCAAAAAGAATCCTGTTTGCGACAATTTCGACGGCGTAACGCTCACAATTCCTCGAACCGTTGTAATATGTACCGACCTATTCGACGAGTTCATGGAGACAAACAACCTATATCCTGTTGCTCTGTCGGAGGCTCCCGACGAAGAAATTCTAAAAGCCTTTTTGGCTGGAAAGCTTCCCGATAGGCTTATCGACGACTTGTTGGCGCTGTTCGACGTAGTTGACCGTCCTTTAGCAATACGTTCGTCGTCGTTACTTGAGGACTCCCATTACCAGCCATTTGCTGGTATATATTCCACCTATATGATTCCTCACACGTCGAATGTCGAAACAATGCTCCGACTCACATGCGACGCTATAAAGGGAGTTTATGCATCGGTGTTTTATGCCGATTCAAAAGCTTATATGACAGCTACATCAAATGTTATCGACCAAGAGAAAATGGCCGTTATCATACAGGAAGTAGTTGGCCGACAAGCCGGGAATTTTTATTTCCCCTCGTTTGCCGGCGTTGGCCGTTCGCTCAACTATTATCCAATCAACGACGAAGAACCCGAGGACGGTGTGGTAGAGGTGGCAGTAGGTTTAGGCAAATATATTGTAGATGGAGGCCTTTCGTTACGTTTCTCGCCACGACATCCCGACAAAGTGCTACAAACATCAACTCTCGACCTGGCGCTTCGTGATACACAAACACAAATGTATGCTCTCGACACAGAGGCCACGCCGGCCGATGAATTCAAGGTTGACGACGGTTTCAATATATCGAAGCTGAAAGTTCAGGATGTGGCTCAAAGCGGTGCATTACGCTATATGGTGTCGACCTACGACCATATCGATCATATGATACGCGACTGCGACGAAGGCCACGGCCGCCGTGTTGTGACGTTTGCCAACATATTGCAGCATAAAGTATTTCCCTTGGCTGAGCTAACCGATTTCATGCTCACGAAAGGGCAAACCGAGATGTGCCGACCAGTGGAGATTGAGTTTGCGGGAGTGCTCGACATAAAGGATTCCGAGCAGAAAGGCACGCTATATTGGCTTCAGATGCGCCCGATTGTTGAGCGGAAAGAGATTTTCGACGATAATATCCTTGGACTTCCAGACAATAAGATATTACTGCGCAGCAATGCTGCTTTGGGTCATGGGAATATTGATAATGTCAGCACTATCGTTTATGTCCGACCCGAAAATTTCTCATCGTCAAATAATTCGTTAATAGCGCGCGAAATTGAGAAAATAAATCGTAACTTTACAGAGCGTAACGAAGGTTACGTTCTGGTCGGTCCGGGGCGGTGGGGATCGAGCGACAATGCGTTAGGTATCCCCGTAAAATGGCCACATATATCGTCGGCAAAGCTTATAGTTGAGTCGTCGCTGTCGAACTATCGTATTGAACCCAGTCAGGGAACTCACTTCTTTCAGAATCTGACTTCGTTTGGTGTGGGCTATTTCACTATAAACCCATCATCGAACGACGGGATATACGACATCGATTTCCTTAACTCGTGTAAAGCCGAGTATGAGAGCGATTTTATAAGGATAGTTCGTTTCGACAATCCGCTGACAATAGGCATAAACGGCCGTAAAGGTATGGGGGTAGTTGTGAAGCCCGACCGTAATGAAAATGATTAACCAAAGATAAAATAAAACCATATATGTCAGTCAAGACGGCTATAATGAAAGCATTTGGGTTTAATCCGTCCGATGATGACGACGATGACGAAAGCGGCGAATATATATCAGCAGCTCCTGTTCCCCGTCGGAAATCTTCATCGCAAAATGCCGATGCATATCCCTCAGCGCTTCCACCAGCACGACATACCGGCTCAGCTAAAGAAACGACATCGATCCAACAACTGACCGCAGAGCCAGAGCCGATGCCTGAACCGAAATTTCCACTAGAAATATTCGATGGGCTTCTGCAAATTTTCAATGCTGCCCAGCCAGATTTCATCAGCAAATGTGTTGACGTGGAGGCTCAACGTAAGTATTTGTATGACAGTATGGATGCGTCATTCAAAGAATACGTTGGCCAGCTTCAGCTTCAAGCAACACAATATGCTGAAAAAAAATGCTCACACTTGTTGCGTACTCATACTGCCGAGCTTCAGGAACTCCGGGAAAAATTAGCATCAACGGAGAAGCATCTCGAAGAACAGAAGCAGCAGAACATGAGTGCCACTCGTCAGAAGCGGGCTTTCACAGAGCGTGTACGCGATTTGGAACAACAAATTGAAGCTGCTAATGCCGAAAAGGAACAGTATGCACTGGAAACCAAGAGCTTGCTGAATAAACTGAAAGTTGCTCAGGTGCGCGAATCGGAAGCCGGAAATGACAAAGAATTGGCTGCTGAAATCAAGCAATACCGGTTAGCTGCAGAAGAAGCTAATCGACAAGTGAGCCAGCTCAACGCACAAGCTGTTGCAAATCAGGCCGAATCGGATCGTTTAAAAGCTGAGAACCATAAACTGACAGAATCAGTCGATTCAGAAAAGGACACAAACAAACTGCTGAACGAGCAGATAGAAAGCCTGAGGCTTCAGCTGGAAGAGACCAACCTGAAATTGGAGGAAGCCCTTCGGCAGCAAAGAGTTGTTATCGAGGTTCAGAAACCTGAGCAGACAACGCCCGATGAGCCTTTTGGTGAACTCCCCGAAACAAAACAGGAAGCCGAGAACGAAGCTGAAGCTGAGGACCATAAGCAAGAACAAACTCAAGCAAAAGTGCCCAAACAACGTCGCCGCAAAAAGCCAAAACATACAATATCAGCTATTGACGACTCGCTCGATACTACCGAATGGCTGTTGCCGACACCACCGGAGGGAGCAACAAAAACAAATTTAGTTTCCGACGCAGAATTCGGTTATCACGAACCGCCCCGCGACGAACCGCCCCGCAACGACGCTCAGTTGTCGCTATTTGATTAATCAATAACCAAAATTGAAATTATGAAAATACTCAAATCGATATTAGCAGTATATGCCGCCGCAGTGGTAAGCTTGTCGGCTATCGCTGCCGAAGGAATTGACAAATTTGTGTATCCGGGCAATGCCACCAAGTCGCCCGGAAGTATGACATGGCTCGATAACGGACGTTACGCAGCGTTAAGTAAGGATCGAACTTGCGTGCTGACCTACGATGCAAAAACAGGCGACGTCGTAGATACTCTGGTGAACGTTCACCGGTCGCGCGAAACAGTTCTCGACCGAATTGAGGGGTTCAAAATCAGCCCATCCGGACGTCATATAATGGTGTACAACAACCGTAAACCTATCTATCGCCGGTCGTTCACGGCCGAATATTACGTGTATGAAGTGCAACACAGGGTATTGAAGCCTCTGAGCACCAATCACAAGGAGCAGCGGTCGCCTATATGGTCGCCCGACGGACGCATGGTGGCCTTCACTGCTGCCGACAACAACATATATATCGCCAAGCTAGATTATAATACCGAGGTGGCCGTAACCACCGACGGAAAACGTAATGAAGTTATTAACGGCGTTCCCGATTGGGTTTACGAAGAGGAGTTTGATACTACATGTTCAATGTCATGGGCTCCCGACGCGATGACGCTTTGCTACATCAAATTCAACGAAAAACGGGTGCCGCTCTATTCATTTCCTCTCTATGAAGGCACATGCGACGCAATGCCACAGTATGCATTATATCCCGGAGCGTACACCTACAAATATCCAGTGGCCGGCGAGCCGAACTCAATTGTGTCGGTACACAGTTATGATATCGACAACCGTAAGACAAAGAATATAACCCCCGGCGATGGCAAGATTGAATACATACCTCGTATTGCTTACGCATATTCACCGGACCGCCTGCTGGTTACAACGCTAAACCGCGCACAAAGCAGAATGGAGATTTATACGGTGAATCCCAAAAGTTCAGTCGCTAAATCGTTATATGTCGACGAATCAACAACCGGGTGGATAGATCCTTCAGCTTGGGAACAGATCCGCCTTTATCCTGAATCGTTTGTAATTTTCTCGGAACGCAGTGGCTATAACCACCTGTATCAGTACAACTATGCAGGCGCGCTGATGCGACAGCTCACAACAGGAAATTACGACGTTACCGACTACTACGGTTACGATGTCGTGAAGAAACTACATTATTATCAGTCAACTCAGGTCAGCCCGCTCGATAGAACTTGCTGCTCGGTTGATGCAAAAAACAAAATCACCATTATCGGCAAGGACAAAGGCACAACAGCCTTGACATTTTCGGCCGATATGCAATGGTACTCAATGAGTTTCTCTGATATTAATACACCTCCTGTCTATACTCTCTGCAACGCAAAAACCGGAAAGGCTGTACGTACTATTTGCGACAACACCGACCTACTGTCACGCTACAATAACCGTGGTAAACGAGAGTTCTTTACGATGAACTCCGATGGAGTGGAGCTTAACGGCACGATGCTCAAACCCGAAAACTTCAATGCGTCACTCCGCTATCCGGTAATTATGTCACAGTACAGCGGACCGGGTTCGCAAGAAGTGCTTAACCGTTGGAGTATAAATTGGGATAATTACTACGTAAGCCAAGGTTATATTGTTGTTTGCGTTGACGGTCGCGGCACAGGCGGTCGCGGCACTGAATTCAAACACAGCGTATACCGTCAGTTGGGTAAACTTGAAACTATCGATCAGATAAATGCCGCTCGATTCGCAGGCCAGCTTCCCTACACCGATGCAAAACGTATTGGCATTTACGGTTGGAGTTTCGGTGGCTATGAGGCTCTTATGGCTGCAACGTCTGGCGAAGATTCGCCATATGCAGCAGCTGTAGCAGTAGCTCCGGTGACATCGTGGCGCTATTACGACACAGTTTATACAGAACGTTATATGCTTACACCTCAGGAGAACGAAGATGGCTATAATGAGGGCTCGCCCACAAACCGCGCCGCCCAGCTATCATGTCCGCTGTTGATTATGCATGGTACGGCCGACGACAATGTTCATCTGATGAATACAATGCAATTCGTTTCTTGCCTGCAGGCTGAGAACAAATTGTGTCAAATGTTGTTGTTTCCAAATATGAATCATTCTATTTACGGCTGCGGTGCACGTGTGCTGGTTTACAATAACATGCTGCAGTTTTTCAACACTCATTTGAAAAAATAATATAATTACAGTGAGAGGCACTGACCACACAAAATACAATTCATGGGGCATAGGTTCCTTGCTCGCCAACTGGCTCATATCGGTTGGCGCAGTGGTCGTTATCCTTTTTAGTGCCCAGTTTGTGCCAAAGATTTTCCTGCCTGCGGTAGTACTCTTCTGCCAGTTTGCGCTATTGCGCCGTGCGCGTTTGGGTAGGGAAAATCATCCAGGTTATTGCTATCTGCTCCCATTTCTTATGTCGAGGGTGCTGTTTATCACGGCCATTGTAATGGTAGTTATAAATATTTACACCATTGGTTTCATACCTGACGAACATTTTGTCGATGGTAAAGCCAATAAAGCGATACCCTACATAACAATCCTCATTGTGGCGCCGGTGTCAACGCTTGTTCTGATATGGGCGCTTCTGAGAGGAACTCATTCATCGTTTTGCATGCAATGCCGCCTTGATCACGGTTTACCCGGCGAACGCGGTTTTCTGGCAAAAGTGTCGGCCAACGAAAGCCGCTATCAGTTACGTATGTTGCTGATTGTATCGGTAATAGCAACGACTTATTCATGGATCTACTACCTGATGCGCTATTCCAACGCCAACATGAATACTGCCGATAAGTTCTACTTCAACTATGTTCCGCTGATATTCTACCTGCTGTCGGCCGTTTATATGACAATGCATTATTGGAGTCTTTTTGCATTCTATCAAAAGAATATCGTTGAAGAACCGGAGCATAACCAGCGCGCATCGCACGTGCGATTCCTGCTGATCTGCGGCGATAATGTATTCCTGAAAGAAAAAAGTGTTACAATTGAACCGGATTGTATTCAAACCGAGAAATTTGACACCCCTTTCCGCTTGAATATGCCGTACCGCGAGCGTATGACTGACGCTGAGGCCGAGTCTATATTCGCTGACATGGTTGGCCTCGACGTTAATTTCGAACTACGCTTTCTATATTCTACACAATCACCCGGCGAAAGCAGTAATTTCTTCCATTATCTTTGTCAAGTCAGAACAAAAACAGCTCTGGAGCATTCCGGCAAAGATGGTAGCTGGTTTTCGCAACCGCAGTTAGGACGACTGTTTAAAGAGCGCAAAGTGGATTTGATTCTGGCCGGTGAGGTAAGGCGAATTTATACAATGGCTCGAGCATTCAAGGCCTACGATCGCGAAGGGAAGCGGCTTTATAATATCCGCCATTACAGCCCGGCTTTCAGTTTTGCGGATTTGATGGGACTGAAAATAGATTTTAACGACCCTACATGGCTATTCGTAGCAGAAGATAATGAGGACAAACCGTTATATAAACTCCGCAAACTAACTAGAAAAAAGTATGTCGGTTGACAACAAATGTAGTATGTTGGTTATTACCGGACCCACGGCGTGTGGCAAAACACACCGTGCGGTTGAGGTTGCCAAGTACTTCAACGGAGAAATTCTGTCGGCCGATTCTCGACAAATCTACCGCGGAATGGATATCGGTACGGGCAAAGATTTGCAGGAGTATGGTAATGTCCGTGCTCATATGCTTGATATTGTTCCTGCCGGATATAAGTACAATTTATATGAATATCTGCGCGATTTCCGCCAGGTGTGCGACGGTGTGAGGCGACGAGGCAAACTACCGGTAGTTTGTGGCGGAACGGGACTTTATGTCGAATCGGTACTTAACGGAATTGCCTTGCCGGAAGTTCCGGAAAATAAGAAGCTTCGCGAATCGCTCCGCGGCAGAACTTTGTCGGAGTTAACCGAAATTCTTTCGCAGATGAAACGGTTGCACAACACTACCGACGTCGATTCCGCACAGCGCGCAATTCGGGCTATTGAGATACAAACCTACTATTGTGAGCATCCTGAGTTGGAGCAAACAACAAAGCCAGCCCCTGTTAAGGATGCTGTTATTGTCGGTATAGATATTCCTCGGGAAGCGCGTCGTAGCAGAATAAGCGGTCGTTTGCGTCATCGTCTGGAACAGGAAAATATGGTCGATGAGGTGAAACGACTTCTGGCCGACGGCGTTCAAGCCGAAAATCTTATTTACTATGGATTGGAGTACAAATATCTGACGCTATATGTAACAGGGGTTTTGTCCTACGACGAAATGTATGAGCGATTGGAAACAGCTATACATCAGTTTGCAAAACGTCAAATGACGTGGTTCCGTGGTATGGAACGCAGGGGCTTTCATATCAATTGGTTGAACTGGGATATGCCCGACGATGAGTTTATCAATGCAGTAGCAGAGTTAATGCCATGATTCGACAGTGTACAGCATTGATTGTTGCTTTGTTACCGCAGCTTGCTATGGCGCTTGATACGGAGTATGTCTACATTGCTGGCAAGGATGTCGATCGCGGTTTTGAAATATCGCCTGAACATATTGTGGCGGTTGAAGCCCGAGCTGCATTACTGAAGGAAAAGATGCCGTCGCTCCAATGGGGAATCGCATGGAACTGCGACAGTGCGGATTTTGACTATGTATTGCTAAAATTTACAGAAAACGATGATGATGAGCTACAGTCCGGACGCACAGTAACTGCGGTTCGGGGTTGTATAGTGGCCGGGCGCGACAGTATTATTCACGCTGAAACATTCACAAAAGGCTTTGATTATGCCCGCGGATTTAACTCCTTGGCGTGTGAGTGGAGAGACGGTGCATTGTTCCTCGCCGGCGGAAGAAACCACACCGAACTTTTATTCACATTACAGAACGAGAGGCCGCCATCAAAAGGCTATTGTCGGATAATATCTTCGGAAAATATTGATTTAGAATGTGTTGTTATAGAAAACTCGACAGCGGCCAATGCTGAGGAGCTGACAGATAGTCGATGGACAAAACAGCGGATAGATACGCAGTTTGCCATGACTGCCGATCCCCTCGAAGGATATTGGGAATATTTTGATTTGAAAGCTGAGTATGACAAAGCTCGCCCCGGAGGCCGATATCGGTTGGCGATTATAAGGTCGGATGAAAATTCCTACGACATGCTATATATAGATGGAGCCAGAACCAATGCAAACCGTTGGAAGCCACTGATGCGCAAGGGTAGGCTGCTTTTTACCCCATTTCAGGATAATTACACTTTGGAATGGTATGACGCGATGATGCAACCTGTCGATAACGAAGTTGGCGCTAACGCCACTGTCGAGAACCGGGCATTGTTGTCGCTGAACTTTCCTTTGTTTGGTTTTACATTACGTTTGGCAAAAAGCAAGTGATTATGGAAAAGGTGCGTTTTGGTGTTGTCGGCACAAATTTCATTACCGACTGGTTTTTGACCGGTGCATCGCTTGACAAACGCTTTGAGTTAACAGCCGTTTATTCGCGAACAAAAGAAAGAGCGGCTGAATTTGCCGCAAAATATGGCGTAAGGCATATATTTACGTCGTTGATTGAAATGGCTGAGAGTGAGACGCTTGATGCCGTATACATAGCTTCGCCAAATTTTTTGCATGCGTCGCAGAGCGAATTATTTATGAGCCGAGGCAAACATGTTTTGTGCGAAAAGCCACTGGCTTCGAACGCTGACGAGGCACTCAGAATGATTGAGTTTTCACATCGGTATGGTGTAGCTCTTATGGAAGCAATGAAATCGACACTCACCCCAGGCTTTAGGACCGTTATCGACAATCTGGATCGTATAGGATCTATACGTCGCTATTTTGCGTCGTATTGCCAGTATTCGTCGCGATACGACCGGTTTAAGCAAGGAGAGCTACCAAACGCATTTAATCCGGAGTGTTCCAACGGTGCTCTAATGGATATCGGTGTGTACACTATTTATCCAATGGTTGCGCTTTTCGGGCGCCCTAACTGTGTTGTGGCATCTGGAACCATGCTTTCGTCAGGCACCGACGGGCAAGGAAGTGTGATGTTTGGCTATAATGGAATGGAGGCCTCTGTAATCTATTCAAAAATAGCCGATTCAACTTTATCATCCGAAATACAGGGAGAAAGAGGCACGCTTGTTATTGACCGAATAAATAAAATTGCACGGATTGGAATGAGGTCTAAAAAAATAAACGCTGGCGGAGGTGCCGGAGTTGATGCTTCCGAGGAAATGCTGAAATTTGAGAGCGACAAGGATGAATATTATTACGAAGCATCTGAATTTATCGATTTGATTGAGCAAGGGAGAATCGAATCAGAGATAAACAGCCATTCAACATCGCTAATAGTCATGGAATTGCTCGACGATGTACGCCGACAGCTAGGTGTTGTTTTCCCAGCCGATAAAAAAAGGCAATGAGTCAGTCATAACTCATTGCCTCGTGTATAATTTAGGGCCCATATCATAAAATTTCAGGGCCGCTGGGGTCGCTGGCTTGGAGG
>JAMPII010000032.1 GCA_023662835.1 Muribaculaceae bacterium
TGTCCGGCCCCGGACAGTGCTTTTCGCCGAGTCTCGTCAGTCACGATGCCCGCATCGCTCCTTCCTCAACTCGCGAAAATCACTCGCCCGGAGCCGCCCCAGCGGCCCTGAAATTTTATGATATGGGCCCTTAAAATTCTCAATCGTATACTGATATAATAAACTCTGGTCGCCGTTCACATATATACCTAATGGATGTTCTACCAATTCAATTGCAGTTGGTGATGGATTGAATTTGTAGGTATACCTTGCCGTATCGGATCTAGTGGATTCCTCAGGCTGCGCATTAACTATCTGTGTTGTCCTTTCAGGCGTAGGCTGTGCTACAGCTGGCGTAGCTGCCCGTGGCGTGGTGCCGACTCCAACCAGTACCAGTTCGTATATCATTTTCGACTCAACACCATTTATACCAACCGTCCTGAAGTCGATTTTTAAAGGATAATACCCGGGACATTTCACCTGTAAGAACTTTGTACCCGGCGTCAGGTACACCCAGTATTCATTTATTTTAAACTGAACGTCACCAACCAGATTCCCTTCGAAGCCAACACCGCTTATGGGCAACTGAACCTTCACCAGCGCGCATATCTCGTTGTTCAAGTCGCGACGTTGCGTCTCAACCGTCATCGGTTCGAACATGCTCTGCATCGATTCAACTTCAAACCGTTGCGAATAAACGTTAGCAAAGCAAACAACAAAAAATAGCGCGAACAATTGTTGACGTATCATATTCTACTCCTGTAATCTATCATGACAAAGGTAGCAAATATAAGCAAATAGCACAAAAAAGGCCGCGCCTATTGACGCAGCCTTGGGGTTATATCATATAAAGTGATATTAGCCGTTAACTTTCTTCATGTGAGCAATCAGATCGAGAACTTTGTTAGAGTAGCCGATTTCGTTGTCATACCAAGAGATAACCTTAACGAACTTAGGTGTCAGCTGGATACCTGCTTTTGCGTCGAAAATTGAAGTAAGAGTGCAGCCAAGGAAGTCGCTTGAAACTACTGCGTCTTCTGTGTAGCCGAGAACACCTTTGAGTTCACCTTCCGAAGCTTCTTTCATAGCTTTGCAGATTTCCTCGTAGGTTGTTTCTTTTGCCAGGTTAACTGTCAGGTCAACTACAGAAACGTCGAGGGTAGGAACGCGCATCGACATACCTGTCAGCTTACCGTTGAGTTCGGGAATTACTTTACCTACAGCTTTAGCGGCACCGGTCGAAGAGGGGATAATGTTGCCCGATGCAGCACGACCACCGCGCCAGTCTTTCATTGAAGGACCGTCAACTGTTTTCTGTGTTGCTGTGGTAGAGTGTACGGTTGTCATAAGGCCTTCAACAACGCCAAATTTGTCGTTCAGCACTTTGGTGATAGGTGCCAAGCAGTTGGTGGTGCAAGAAGCGTTCGATACGAACTGTGTACCCTTAACGTACTTGTCCTGGTTAACACCGCATACGAACATAGGGGTGTCGTCCTTCGAAGGAGCCGACATTACTACATATTTTGCGCCGGCTTCGATGTGAGCCTGTGCTTTTTCTTTTGTAAGGAATAAACCGGTCGATTCAACAACGTATTCTGCGCCTACTTCGCCCCATGCGATTTCTGCGGGGTTTTTGCATGCGGTTACGCGGATTGCTTTGCCGTTTACAATAAGAAGGCTTTTTTCCATGTCGTAGTCAACAGTGCCGTCAAATGCGCCGTGCATTGTGTCATACTTCAGCATGTATGCCATGTAATCTACAGGAAGAAGGTCGTTGATTGCAACTACTTCAATGTCGTCTCTTTTTGTTGAGGCGCGGAAAACAAAACGTCCGATACGGCCAAAACCGTTAATACCTACTTTTGTCATAATTTTTTTTACTAAAATATTGGGTTATAAATTCTCTTTTCTGCCTTGAAATTAATTAAATGCCCTCGGCGGGACCTGTTTCATAGTGAATCAACAAGCCTGTTGGCGGCTTTGGACACCGCAAAATTACTACTTTTTTTTAAATTAGAACAGAGACGACCTATAAAATATAGAAAAAATTCTTTAATTTTGTGCCTCAACCTCATATATAGCGGTCAGTGCAATCTCGGCCGACCCGACAACTATCAAAAAGTAATAAATTCAGGAATACCCTTAATCCAAGAATAGCTATATGGGAAAATTTTTATCTGATTTCAAGGAATTCGCCATGCGAGGCAACGTTATCGACATGGCGGTCGGTGTGATAATCGGTGGCGCTTTCGGCAAAATTGTCAGTTCGCTCGTAAACGACGTCATAATGCCAGTCGTCGGAATCGCCACAGGCGGTATCGACTTCAAAGAGAGCAAACTGCTCCTTAAAGCCGCCGTTATGAATGGCGAAGAAGTAGTTAAACCCGAAGTTTGGCTCACATGGGGAATGTTCGTTCAGAACATTGTCGATTTCCTCATTATCGCTTTCTGCATTTTCATGGCCATTCGCCTGATAAACCGCTTCAAAAAGAAAGAGGAAGAAGCTCCAGCCGCCCCCGCTGGCCCAACACAGGAAGAGCTTCTAACCCAAATCCGCGATTTGCTTAAACAACAGAACCAAAAATAATGTCAAAAGTAATTATTATCGGATGCGGAGGCGTTGGCACAGTCGTTGCTCACAAATGCGCCCAGAATCCCGAAGTTTTCAATGAAATAGTTATCGCATCACGAACAAAATCGAAATGCGATGCCGTTGCAAAAGCAATCGGCGCTAAGAATGTGACAACCGACACTGTCGACGCCGACTCCGTCGATAACCTAGTTGAACTTTTCCGTCGCCACAAACCCGACATGGTTATTAACGTGGCTCTCCCTTATCAGGATCTCACTATAATGGACGCGTGTCTGCTCTGCGGCGTAAACTATCTCGACACAGCAAACTACGAACCAAAAGACGTTGCCCATTTCGAATATTCCTGGCAATGGGCCTACCGCGAAAAGTTCGAAAAAGCCGGATTAACCGCTATACTCGGATGCGGCTTCGACCCCGGAGTGTCAGGCGTTTTCACAGCCTACGCCGCAAAACATTATTTCTCCGAAATGGAGTATCTCGACATTGTCGACTGCAACGCCGGCGACCACGGCAAAGCTTTCGCCACAAACTTCAATCCAGAGATAAACATCCGCGAAATAACACAAAACGGACGCTACTACAGCCAAGGACAATGGGTTGTTACAAAGCCCCTTGAAATACACGCCCCCCTGACATATCCAAACATCGGCCCACGCGAGTCATACCTCCTCTACCACGAAGAGCTCGAAAGCCTCGTGCAAAACTTCCCTTCGATCAAACGCGCACGCTTCTGGATGACATTCGGTCAGGAATACCTAACACACCTACGCGTGATTCAAAACATCGGCATGGCCCGCATCGACGAAGTCGACTACAACGGAACAAAAATAGTTCCGCTACAATTCCTCAAAGCCGTCCTTCCCAACCCTCAGGACCTCGGCGAAAACTACCATGGCGAAACTTCAATCGGATGCCGTATAGCCGGAAAAGATAAAGAAGGAAAACCCCTCACATATTATATATACAACAACTGTAGCCACGAAGCTGCTTATCGCGAAACAGGCATGCAAGCCGTCAGCTACACAACCGGAGTGCCCGCTATGGCCGGCGCTATGATGTTCCTAACCGGCAAATGGGCAAAACCCGGCGTGCACAACGTTGAGGAATTCGACCCCGACCCATTCCTGGAAGTAATTGCCGCGCAAGGGCTCCCCTGGCATGAAATTGTTAACGGCGACCTCGAAGTGGACAAAGTAAATTAAGTCCCTGACATACCAATAAAATAAGCGATGCGTCTAATTTGGCGCATCGCTTATTTTATTATAACCTTAGGCGTGTAATCTTATTTATTCACCTGGAAACGGTTTTCACCATCCTTAAGATAGGCAACAACCTGACGGGCTGCTGCAATACCCGCGTTGATATTAGCTTCTGCAGTCTGCGCACCCATTTTCTTGGGAGTGAAGAACACACGATCGCCAAACTCCTCTTTCAACGCATCAGCATTATCGGGCTTAACGTCGGCCAGATACTTAATGTCAGGACGTTCACGCAAAGCCTTAGCCAGACCCTCCTCGTCGATAACTTCCTTGCGAGCCGTGTTGATAAGTACACCGCCAAGAGGCATATTCGTTATGTTGAAATAGCCGATCGACTTACGGGTTTCGGGTGTGGCCGGGATATGAATCGACACAATGTCGTTGCCCGAATACAAATCATCGATGCTGTGCAACGGCTTAACATCGTCGTTTGTCATAACCTCGTCGGGGCAATAGGGGTCGAATGCCGAAACCTGCATATTGAATCCATTTGCTATGCGGGCAACATTACGGCCAACCTGACCATAGGCCTGCAAACCAAGACGTTTCCCTTTAAGCTCAGTTCCCGATGTGCCATTGTAACTGTTGCGCGCAGCCATAACTGCCATTCCGAACACCAGCTCTGCCACTGCATTTGAGTTCTGGCCCGGTGTGTTTTGAACAACTACGCCACGTTCCTTTGATGCAGCCAAATCAACATTGTCGTAGCCTGCCCCGGCTCGTACAACAATCTTCAGCTTCGGAGCAGCAGCCAATACGTCGGCGTTAACCACATCCGAACGGATTATAACAGCTTCAGCATCAGCTATCGCAGCCTTCAGCTCATCGGCCGATTTATATTTCTCAAGTAGCTCAAACTCCAGTCCGGCGTCCTCAACAACTTTTCGCATTCCTTCAACAGCTACCGCTGCAAAAGGCTTTTCTGTAGCAACGAGTACTTTCATAATCAATGTTTCTTTTCAAATTCCTTCATTGCGTCAACTAATACTTTCACACTCTCAATAGGCAGAGCATTGTACAGCGAAGCGCGGAATCCGCCTACCGAACGGTGACCCTTAATGCCGACAATACCCTTCGATGTTGCCAGCTCAAGGAATTCCTTGTCGAGTTCAGCATATTCAGGCTTCATTACAAAGCATACGTTCATTATCGAACGATCCTCCGGATTAACTGTGCCTACAAACATCTTGCTCGAGTCAATTGCCTCGTACAGCATTTCAGCTTTAGCCAAATCGCGGCGTTCCATTTCGCGTATACCACCCAATTCCTTGTAATATTTAAGTGTCTGAAGCGCCGAGTAGATAGGAAGCACAGGCGGAGTGTTGAACATCGAACCCTTCTTAGCGTGGGTGCGGTAGTCGAGCATTGTAGGTATCGCACGGTCAACGTGACCCAGGGCCGATTCCTTAACAATAACTATTGTCACGCCGGCAGGGGCAAGGTTCTTCTGCGCGCCTGCATAAATCAAGTCATATTTCGAAACATCAACCGGACGTGAGAAAATGTCCGACGACATGTCAGCTACCAAAGGAACTTTAACCTCCGGATCGTGGCGTATCTCAGTTCCGTAAATCGTATTGTTGGTAGTATAATGGAAATAGTCAGCGTCTACCGGCACTTCAAATCCCTTAGGAATATATGTATAGTTCTTGTCCGCGCTCGAAGCAACCACATCTACTGTACCAAACAATTTGGCTTCCTTAATAGCGTTCGATGCCCATGTGCCCGTATCGATATAAGCAGCTTTCTTTTTCAGCAAGTTGTAGGGAACCATGCAGAACTGAAGCGATGCGCCACCCCCAAGGAACAGTACCTGATAACCTTCGGGCACCTCGAGCAGCTCCTTAACAAGCTGTTGGGCTTCTTCAATTACTGCTGTAAACTCTTTACTGCGGTGCGAAACTTCCAGAATGGAAAGACCTGTACCTGCAAAATCCTTGATAGCCTCCGCTGTATTGTTGATTGTGTACTGGCTCAGAATCGACGGACCTGCATAAAAATTATGTTTCTTCATGATCTTTTGATATTTTATATGAATTCGGTTATTGACTATTTGAATTAGGTACACGACCCATGCAAATTTAATAATACTTTTTGAACGCCAAATGAATTTTGCAGAAAATTACGGAAATTTTTCCGAATAACCTTTTTGCTATTGTAGCCGATTAATCGGCTTTTTTGCTTAACTTTGCAAAAACTACCCACATATGGCCCGCAAACAAATCTCTTCCATACATGCAATGTATCTGCGCAGCGCAAACCATGGCGTTGTTCTGGGCCTTTATCTAACCGTACTGTTTCTGACAATGGTTGCAGGGGTCACCAACCCCTCCTTCTCCATTGTCATTCTTCTATTAATGTGTGGCGTCCCATTCATAGTCTACAAATGGCTACGCAAAACCTTTTGCATCCAAAACGGATTGTCCGATTTCTCCGCCCTTTGGATGGAAGGCATAGCAACATTCATTTTCGGAGGTCTGCTATCGTCATTCTTCTCCTTCGTATATATGCAGGCTATCGACCCACATTTCATCGAAACAATAATGCGTGCCTCAATCGAAGCTTACCGGCAAAATCCCTGGCAAGGAGGCGAAGAATTCGCAACCGTCATGCAAGCAGCCGTCGACCAACAATTCTTCCCATCAGCCATCTCCCTGACCGTCGACGCCCTTTGGATGATTGTTTTCACCGGCTCGCTGCTATCTATGCTTATGGCGCTGCTGGTTAGGATGCGTCCCGTAAAAAATTCTGTTAATTAGCAATGGATATTTCTGTTATTGTCCCGCTTTACAACGAAGCCGAATCGCTTCCCGAACTCGAGGCCTGGATTGCACGGGTCATGGAACAAAACTGCTTCAGCTACGAAATAATATTCGTCGACGACGGTTCAACCGACGATTCTTGGAAAATCATCAACTCGCTAAGCCAGACCAACCCGGCCGTCAAAGGGGTCAGTTTCCGGCGAAACTACGGAAAATCACCCGCGCTAAACACCGGATTCGCACGCGCAAAAGGCGACGTAGTAATAACCATGGATGCCGACCTGCAGGACTCCCCCGACGAAATCCCCCAACTCTATCGAATGATTACACAGGAGGGCTACGATCTCGTGTCCGGATGGAAACAAAAACGCTACGACCCACTGTCCAAAACAATACCAACAAAACTCTTCAACGCAACGGCTCGTCGTGTCAGTGGAATACACAATCTGCACGACTTCAATTGCGGCCTCAAGGCCTACCGCAGCGACGTTGTAAAGCATATCGAAGTTTATGGCGACATGCATCGCTACATCCCCTATCTGGCCAAAAACGCCGGATTCAAACGAATAGGCGAAAAAGTTGTAAAACACCAGGCCCGGAAGTACGGAACAACAAAGTTCGGCCTCGACCGATTCGTCAACGGCTACCTCGACCTCGGAACTCTCTGGTTCACATCCAAATTCGGAGCAAAACCCATGCATCTGTTCGGACTGCTCGGGTCGCTAATGTTCTTCCTCGGGCTGATAGCAGTAGCTGTGGTAGGATTCGGAAAACTCTACAACCTGACCCATGGGCTTCCCTACAGGCTCGTCACCGAATCCCCCTATTTCTTCCTGGCGTTGACTCTCATGCTCCTGGGCTCACAACTGTTCCTCGCCGGATTCATCGGCGAACTGGTTGTCCGCAACTCCCCCTCACGCAACCATTATGAGATTCAGCAAGAAATAGGTTTAGAATGAAAAAACTGCTCATACCCATATTGCTGGCTTCAATCGCATCACTGCTTGCAACTTCATTCCAAAGTTGCAATGCCGCCGGCTGCACCGACAACAAAAGCGCTCTCCCTCTGGCCGGATTCTATTCCTACCAGACCCTCGAAGCCATCACCGTCGACAGCATTTCCGTCGGAGCACTCAACGCCCCGAACGATTCGCTCCTGCTCCACACCGGAACAGTCCGCAGGCTATATATGCCATTCAACATCGGCGAAAACTCAACAACCTACTTCATCCGCTACAACAAACTGGCTCTCGACTTCCCCGAATTCTACGACACAATCAAGTTCAACTACAGCCGCGTCCCTTACTTCGCTTCCGAAGAGTGCGGCGCAATGTACATCTATCAGATTACATCCGTCGAAAACACCCGCCACTACATCGACTCAATTTGGGTAAAACCCCTCATCGACAATGTCGACGCCGAAAACATCAGGATTTTCTTCCGCACACAAACACCCGATACCAATGAAGACCCTGAAGTTTAGTCAAATATTCACAATACTGATTGCTGCCACAGCAATTGTGTCCACACTACCTGCCGCCGCCCAACGCCGCATCACACCGGTACAGACCCCCGACCCGAACGCCCCAAAAACAGCGGTCAACGGCACCCCCACACCCGTCCAACCCCTTATCGACGCAAATGGCAACAAACTAGCGCCACGTCCCGAAAGCGTTGTGGAACAGCGCGACATGCATGGCCACATCGTTCTTGTCGACACAATTTCCGGTCGCGAGTACCACGACACAATCCTCGTTGTAGCCCCTAAACTCGTTTATCCCCGGTTTCAAGCCGTCACAGTCGGCATTAATTTCTGGGACCTCGCCGCACGCGCTTTCGGTCAAAGCTACGGACTAGGCTCCGCCTGGGCCGAACTCAGCATCCACAACTGGTTCAAACCCTACATTGAGGTCGGTATCGGTTCAGCCAACCATATGCCAAAGGACGAATCCTACCGATACAAAAGCGCGACAGCACCATTCTTCAAAATAGGATTGAACTACAACTTCCTATATAACTCCACCCCCGACTACAGCGTCTACGTTGGCCTACGATACGGCATGAGCCATTTTTCCTACCTCGTCGAAGATGCAACAACCTCCAATGGCTACTGGCAGGAAGAACTCCTCCTAAATGTCCCCAAGCAAACAGCCACAGCCGGCTACTTCGAAGCCCTTGTCGGCCTGCGCGTACGCATATTCTCAAACATCAGTCTCGGATGGGAAATAAAATGGCACAGCCTGCTCCACGAAGGCACCCATTTAAACGGTAAGCCCTGGTACATCCCGGGCTTCGGTTCCCGTTCGGCAACATTCTCCGGCGCATTCTCAATAAGCTACACCCTCCCGCTGCATCCATCCAAACCATCCCCGGAACCACCGGCTCAATAGCACATATAAACACCCTTATCACCATTTATCAGCAACAATCTGCAATAATTCTACACCTTTGTTCGTTTAATACTCAGTAGTCACGCGGCAACTTTCACCCGCCACGATTTCTGAAAATGGATAACGCCCGTAAAATCATATGTATGTTGCTGTTGGCAATTGCTTGTGCCGCAGTTAATTCGCCCTCCGCTCACGCCCAGCAACGCAACGATAAGTTGCTCAATCGCCCATATGCCGACCTGCGCCGTTGGCATCTAGGTTTCTCCGTCGGTATCAACTCGATGGACCTAAACTTCACCCATACCGGCATAGTAACCGAATCGGGCGAATCATGGTTCATGGAGCAACCGTCCGTGTCACCCGGATTCTGCGTAAACGGACTCTTCAGCCTCAGGCTGAACAACTACTTCTCAGTCCGATTATCCCCCGGAATGTATTTCGGCAACCGAGTCATAAAAATGCGCGACGCAAACGGCGAAACAAAAGAGCAGCAAAACATCAAATCAACAATGCTCGTCCTGCCCGTCGACCTTAAATTCGCATCGCAGCGCTACCACAACGTACGTCCCTACCTTACAACAGGAGCAATGGCCGTTTACGATGTGGCAAAAAAACGCAACCGCGAACCCCTGAAAATATCATCAACCGACTTCATGCTATCGGTAGGATTCGGCTGCGATTTCTATCTGCCCTACTTCAAGCTATGTCCCGAAATAAAATTCTGCTTCGGCCTAAACGACTTGCTCGAAAAGAAACGCCCCGACCTCGACGACGACCCCGACCGTATTAAATTCACAAACGCACTCTCAAAAGCAAAACAGCAAATGATTGTGCTTACATTTTATTTTGAATAGTGCGCCACCTTACCGTCAAAATATTAAATCATAGCTTTATAACGCTTGCTTTCTGCCTAGCGTTGATCCTTGCTGCCCCCCGTCAAGCCAAGGCTCAGGTCGACGCGCAGTTCACGCAGTACTATCAGGTGCCATCCTACTACAACGCCGCCGCAATCGGAACAACCGACTATCTGCGAATTCGCGGAGGTTCCCGACTGCAGTGGGTAGGCATTCCAAAAGCCCCAAAAACTTTCCTGGCTATAGCCGAAATGCCCGTAAAAGTATTCAACAAACGCATAGGCGTGGGTCTGATCGCACAACAAGAAAGTCTCGGTTTATACAACAATCTGGTTATCGGCGCACAAGGAGCCTACAAACTACGACTCTTCGGCGGAGAACTCTCGCTAGGGTTCCAGCTTGGATTTATCGACGAATCATTCAAAGGCTCCCAGGTGCTCCTCCCCGACGGCGACGATTACCACCAAGGAACCGACGACGGCATCCCTACAACCGATGTCCACGGAACAGGCTTCGACATGGGCCTCGGCGCCTTCTACACCCACCGCCTCTTCTGGGTCGGAATATCAGCAACTCACCTGAATTCACCATCCATAACAATGTCGACCGACGGAAACGAGTCGCGGGAATATAGCTTCGAAGCCGGCCGAACCATTTATTTTATGGCCGGAAGCAATATTCCAATAAAAAACACGTTATTTGAAGTACAACCGTCAATGTTGATCAAAACCGACATGACTTTCACGCAATGGGAGGCCGGCGTTCGACTGCGCTACAACAAATTCCTTACAGGCGGTATAGCCTACCGCGGCAGCGATGCAATTTCGCTCACAATCGCGGCCGACTACCGCAATTTCTACCTAGGCTACAGCTTCGATTACCCAACTTCCCAAATTGCAAAAGCCTCAAGTGGTAGCCACGAAATATGGGCCGGTTACTCGCTAAAGCTAAACCTCGGCGAAAAAAACCGCAACCGACATAAAAGTATAAGAATAATGTAAACCTGAAATATGAAAAAACTAACCGGAAACCTGATATTAGCAGCCATTGCCGTCGCTTCTCTATCCTCATGCTTCGGTGGCCGAGCCAGCTCCGCCGGCGGCGAAGTAACTGGCGTAGGCGGTACTGCATGGGCCGAGCCTACTCCCTACGGAATGGTGCTCGTCGATCGCGGTTCTATGAAAGTTGGACCCGCAAAAGCCGACAGCGCCTGGAATCTTAAAGCCGATGCCCGAGGAATTTCTGTCGACGGATTCTGGATGGACGAAACCGAAGTGACTAACTCAAAATACAAACAGTTCGTATTCTGGGTGCGCGACTCCATTATCCGCGAACGCCTCGCCGACCCAGCCTACGGCGGCAACGAAGAATTCAAAATCGAGGAAGACCGCGAAGGAAATCCAATCAAACCCTATCTCAACTGGAAAAAGCCAATCCCATGGCGCAACCCCAGCGAAGACGAAGCACGCGCAATCGAAAGCATGTACCGCGTTAATCCAATAACCGGCGTCAAGGAACTCGATCCCGAACAGCTAACCTACCGCTACGAAATTTACAACCATACCGAAGCGGCAAAGCGCAAAAACCGCATGAATCCCGTGCGACGTCAGTACAACACCGACCTTCCCATCCCAACCGAACTGCCCGTCATCAGCAAGGACACAGCCTTCATCAACGACGACGGCGAAATCGTTCGGCAAACAATAACACGCGCCCTAACCGGCGACTACGACTTCCTCAACACATACATCGTTAACGTATATCCCGACACAACTGCCTGGATCAACGACTTCGAAAACGCCTACAACGAGCCCTACGTACGCATGTACTTCTCCCATGGCGGCTACAACGACTATCCCGTTGTCGGAGTCAGCTGGGAACAAGCCAACGCATTCTCAAACTGGCGAACCGAATTCCTACGCCGCTCCCTCGGAAAAGAAGGCGTATACATCGAGCCCTACCGTCTCCCCACAGAAGCCGAATGGGAATATGCCGCACGCGCCGGCAACAACGACAATATGTATCCTTGGGAAGGCGAGCTACCTCTCACCGAAGACAAAGGATGCTTCTACGCAAACTTCAAACCCGACGAAGGCAACTACGTTCGCGACGGCCACATAATCACTTCGCGCGTCGGTACATATTCGCCAAACGACTTCGGCCTTTACGACATGGCCGGAAATGTAAGCGAATGGACATCAACTGCCTACACAGAAAGCGTAGGCAAACTGACATCCGACATCAACCCCGAGTACCGCTACGACGCCGCCCCCGACGACCCCTACCGAATGAAGCGCAAAATCGTTCGAGGAGGCTCCTGGAAAGACGTTGCCCACAACGTTCGCTCCGACCTACGCATGTGGGAATACCAGAACGAACAACGCTCCTACATCGGATTCCGAAACGTACGCACACAAATCGGCTTTGCAAAAGGTCAGGGCCAAAAAAACAAATAATCAGCTTGCCATTCACAAAAAATCACCCGACTCAAACCAATGGGAAAATACAAAAGATATAAAAACAGTGTAGAACGCTTCCTCTCCAGCGAAAGTGGTCAAAGGTTTTTCAACTTCGCCTACTCTATCGGAGCCGCAATCGTTATCTGGGGTGCCTTATTCAAGATTCTCCACCTCCCCGGTGGCTCAACACTACTATGCATCGGTATGGGTACAGAGGTACTGATGTTCATCCTCACAGCCTTCGACCGCCCCCCACGCGAATACCATTGGGAAGAGGTATTCCCCGTGCTGACATCAAAAAATCCCGACGACCGTCCCGAGTTCGGCGCCGGCGGCATTTCAACAATAACAGCCACAGCTGTCGCAGAGCCAATAACCCAGCTCCCGCCCGACGCAACCCCAACCGAGCAATACACAGCCCAGATGCAAACCCTCTCGCAGCAAATGCAGCAACTCAGCGAAACAACACAAGCACTCAACGCAGTTTCCGAAGTACTCCTGTCAAGCTACCGCTCAATAACCGAAAACTCCGAAAACATAACCCGCAACTCAGCCGGCTACGTCGAAGAGATGCAGAACCTCAACCGTAACATTGCCGGCCTGAACACAATCTATTCAATCCAGCTCAAAAGCGTAAGCTCACAACTCGACTCAATCGACCGCGTCAACCAAGGAATGAAAGATATACGCGACATGTACGAAAAATCCTCGGCCATGAGCCAGCTCTACTGCGAAGAAACTGAAAAAATGGCACGCAATATGAAACAGCTAAACGCCGTTTACGAAAAAATGCTCCACGCCATGACAATAAACATGTACAACCCCATGGCTGCAGCTCAGCCTGCAGCCACATCAACAATAAACCAGCAAACTAATGGGTAGCAACAACACACGCGGCATGTCGCCACGTCAGAAAATGATAAACCTTATGTATATCGTTCTGACGGCTATGCTTGCGCTCAACGTTTCGAGCGATGTACTCGAAGGTTTTGCGCAAGTTGAGGAAGGTTTGTCGCGTTCAAACCTCAATATCGCCGCCCGCAACAACTCAATCTACGATCGCCTCGAAGAATTCGCCCAACAAAACCCCTCGAAAGGACAGATTTGGTTCGACAAAGCAACACAAGTGCGCCAGCGAACCGATAAACTCTACAATCTTATCGACTCCCTGAAAATAGCAATCGCCATCGAAGCCGACGGCAAAAACGCCGACCCGAAAAACCTCGATAACAAGGACGACCTCGAGTCAGCCTCACTCGTAATGCTCAAGCCCGGCAACAAACGCGGCGGCGCCCACCTGCGTTCAACAATCGACGTTTACCGCGAATTCATTTCAACACTGGTCGACGATTCCGTGCGCCGGCATAATATAGCAACCGTACTGTCAACCGACCCCGTTGCCAAAAGCGGAACAGCCATCCCAACCCCCTGGGAAGAAGCTCTGTTCGAAGGCAAACCCGTGGTAGCTGCAATCACACTGCTGACAAAACTGCAAAGCGACGTGCGCTACGCCGAAGGCGAAACCCTCTCAACACTGCTGAACAATGTCGATGCCGGCGACGTGCGCGTGAACAAACTCAACGCATTCGTTATCCCGCAATCGCGAAACGTTATGCGAGGCTCCCGCTATTCGGCCAACATTGTCCTGGCTGCTGTCGACACAACACAGCGCCCCGTCGTATATATTAACGGCAACCGCCTCCAAAACGACAACGGCCTTTTCGAAACTGTTGCCGGAGCAACCGGAACATTCGACTACAAAGGATATCTTGAAGTGCCCCACGGCGACGGAACTGTCACACGCCACGACTTCGAATCATCCTACACCGTCATTGAGCCTACGGCAACCATCTCGGCAACAATGATGAACGTGCTGTATGCCGGAATCGACAACCCGATGAGCATCTCCGTGCCCGGCATAGCCCCAACCGCCATCTCAGCATCGATGACCAACGGAACGCTCACGCGCCAAGGCAACAGTTGGGTTGCCCGACCCGCAAAAGTAGGCACGCCGGCCGTCGTAACCGTAACAGCAACAATCGACGGACGCCCGCAAACAGTTGCAACAACCGAATTCCGCGTGCGCAAACTGCCCGACCCGACCCCCTACATCCCATTCAACGACGCAAAAGGCAACCCCGAGCGCTACAAAGGTGGCAAACCATTCGCAAAAACGCTCCTCATGCAAACACCCGGAATCGAAGCCGCAATCGACGACGACCTGCTCAACGTATCCTACCGTGTGCTCAGCTTCGAAACCGTATTCTTCGATTCAATGGGCAACGCAATCCCAGAAGTGTCAAACGGAAGCCAGTTTTCCCAGCGTCAAAAAGATTCGTTCCGACGCCTCCAGCGCGGAAAACGCTTCTACATATCGCGCGTAAAAGCAATCGGCCCCGACGGAATCGAACGCGATCTGGCTCCTCTGGAAGTAATTGTGAACTAATATCATATACAACAATCCGAATATGAATGCATTACGATATATAACCGCGCTGGCCGCATCAGCCCTGTTGGCAACATCGGCTATAGCCCAGAGCGACAGCCGATCCTCATCATCGTCGGTTGTCCGCAAAAACGCCCGCGCAAACCGCACCGAAGTAAAACCTGCCGGCGCTTCAGTTACCGAACGCATGCAGAAATTCTATGAGGAACCCGCACGTTCCGAAGCCGACGCACAATGGATGAAGGTGGTCTATCGCCAGCTCGACCTCGAAAATGTGAAAAACGCCCCCCTATACTATCCAGAAGAGGCTATCGAAGGGCAAGAAAACCTGTTCCGTATAATCATGCGACTGCTCGCAAACGGCGAAATGAAGGCCTACGAATACCTCGACGGACGTGAAATTTTCACCGACCAGTATCAGATTAAAGTAGCCGACATGCTCGACCGCTTCCACATTCTCCACTCACCCGCAAAAGGCTCAACCGAAAAAAATCCACGCTTCGTAATCGAAGAGTCCGATGTGCCAACCAATGAGGTGCTCACCTACTATCTGCTCGAACGCTGGGAACTCGACAAACGCACAAACCGTATGCGTACAACAGTCGAGGCCATTTGCCCAGTACTTCACCGTTCAGGCGACTTCGGCGGCGACGCCGTCAAGTATCCTATGTTCTGGATCAAAATGGATGCCCTGCGCCCATATCTGACACAACAGTCAATATTCGTCGACGACGACAACAATCTCGCCCAGTACAACTACGACGACTTCTTCCAGCTCGCGCTCTACGAAGGCGACATATACAAGACCCGCAACTTGCGCAACCGCTCAATGATGCAGCTCTATCCCGACCCCGACGACATGAAAAAAGCTCAGGATTCAATCCAGAACTACCTCGTCAACTACGAGAAAAAAATGTGGGTTCCTTCGCGCGAGGAACTCGCTGCCGCGCGCGAAGCTAAGGAAAAAGCTGCCAACGGCGACACTATTGCCGAGCGCCCTGCAGTGGCAAAAGAACCAACTGAAAAACGAACCTCCCGCGCCAAACGTGCAACCAAAACAAAAACAACCAAGGTCAAACAAGCAAAAGTGAAAACTAACAACTCATCGTCGGCCACCCGCTCAGTGCGTCGCCGCCGCTGATAAATGCCCGTTTCACCCGGCTCCTGATACAGCAAGGGCTGATTCCGTTTGCAATTTGCAGGAATCAGCCCTTATAGTTATTCCGAATTATCGGTTAGAACAAGAACCAGCGTTTCTTGGCCTTCTTCCCATCGTTCTTGAGAGCGTCGCGCACAATAGCTGCTTCTTCTGCGGTCATTTTGTGGAAATCGGTGTATTTGGCCGGTATGCCAATAACGGTCACTGAACCGCCACGCAAAAATCCACGTTTGTGAACAATGTATTGCGGCTCAAGAAGAACGTCCGCATTCTTCTCTTCCAGAATTTCGGCCGTAACATTTTCCTTTACGTTAGCAATGCTCACACGACGGAAAGGATCATAGCTCCATGAGTAGGTCTTCGAGGCTTTCTCCTTCTGAACCTCAAGGTCGGCAACCGTGAAGGATACCACTTTATTAGTGACATCGGTATATGAAGCCGTATGGCGCACCGTTGAGCACGAGCATGCAACCACAGCCAGCAACCCCGACATCAATATTGTCTGTAACTTCATAGGTCGTTATTTTGCTGTTTGGAAATTCTTATATGTTGCAGGATATCCTTCAACAATCACATACTTGATTGTAGTTTTGCCAAAAAGATTTTTGGTCTTTTTGATTTCATATTGCATGGCAACAAGAACGTCGGCATTGCCATTAGCCTTAAGAGCTTCCGATACAGCTGTACGGATGCAGTTTTTCTCACCGCCGCGACGGATAGCCTTCGATGGCTTCAGGGTGTAGCTGATTTTTTGTGTCGAAACAGCCAAATCGGCAGTCGATACATTTGTTACGCAGGTTTCAACCGGAATAGTGGTTGCTGTTTTAGGGCCCATATCATAAAATTTCAGGGCCGCTGGGGCGGCTCCGGGCGAGTG
>JAMPII010000033.1 GCA_023662835.1 Muribaculaceae bacterium
CGCGAAAATCACTCGCCCGGAGCCGCCCCAGCGGCCCTGAAAATTTATGATATGGACCCTGAATTTGACCAATTTGAAAAAAAACCGTAAATGAACGGGATTTTTTGTGTTTTATACTGATAATTTACTACCTTTGTGCGATTTTCCCCTCGGAGTAAGCAATTAAGCCGATTCAAAGGCCATGCTTATCCGAACCAATCATAAGAAAGAAACAAAAAATATAGTACAATAAATGGCAACACTTGAAAAAATCCGCAAGAGATCCACTCTGCTGCTGATTGTTGTAGGTCTGGCATTGCTGGCCTTCATCGTCGGCGACTTCTTCACATCGGGCCGTACCCTGTTTGGCACCGGTACAACTATCGCAAAGGTAGGTGGTAATAAAATTGATGTACAGGAATTCCAGCGCCGTTACGAACAGGTTAATCAGCGTATGCAGCAACAGCAGAACGCCAATAAGATTGACCCGGCTCGTTTGCAGAGCGAAGTACTCGAATCTATGATTCAGGAACAGCTTCTGGCCGACGAACTTGATGCTCTCGGAATCACAGTAACCGACAACGAACTTTCAAAAGCCATGCTCGGCGCCACCGCCCATCCGGCTATGTATCAGTTCGCTCAGCAGCTTGGCGCGCAATCGCCCGATCAGGTTTATGATTTTGCGTTCAACCCAGTTAAATATAACGTACCGGCCGAAACAGCCCAGCAAATCCAGAATATGTGGCTCGAACAGGAGCGCCAGATGGAGCAGATGCTGAAAATAACCAAGTTCCAGAATCTTCTGGCCGGTTCGATTGTAGCAAACGAACTTGATGCCAAAGCTTATTACGACAACAATGCAACAACAAAGCATGTTGTTTATACACCGGTCGTTTACGGTAGCGACGCATACCCGGTTAGCAAATATGAAGTAACAAAATCGGAAATACAGGCACAGTACGAGAGCGACAAACATCTTTATCCTATAACCGAGGAAACCCGTCGCGGCGGATATGTTGCCGTTGCAATAAAACCCTCGTCGGCCGATTTGCAGGAAGCCCATCTGCTTGTTGATTCGATGATGAATCTGCTTAAGACAACTCCCGAGCTGGAAGCTGTTAGCAACGATGCCAATTTCGGCGTTGACCGTCGCACAGCAACCGCCAATGATATCACCAACAACTACATCCGCCAGTTTGTTACCGACTCGGTTGTAGGCTCAGTTAAAAATATCTCTTACATCGACGAAGAATTCACAGTTGCCAAATTGCTGGGCAAAAAAATGGCTGTTGATTCGGTGAACATGGACTTTGTTATCTATGAAGGTGACGCTGCCGGCCGCGATTCAGTAATGGCTGCTCTTCAGGGCGGTTCATCGCTCGAGGAAGTTGCCCAAATGAATGGCGTCGTTGATGCACGTGCCGATTTGTGGCAGCAATTCGCATCGGCTCCCGAAGGCGAAATCAAGGATCGTGTGCTGAATGCAGGCTCAGGTTATTTTTATCTCGACAGCGCTGAAACCGGTGCTCGCATAGCCCGCGTGAACAGCAAGAAAGCTCCCGTTCAAGTTTACGACTATGCAACAATCACCTATAAGGTTTATCCTTCCGATAAGACAATCGACGACTTGAATATCCAGCTCAACGAATTCGCTGCTAAAATGACCAGCGCCGATTCGCTGACAATGGCTTCGGCTTTCGACCACGGATATTCCTACGAACCGTTCCGCGTTACAGAGAACTCTTATATGATTGGCAACGTTCCTTACTCGCGCAATGTCGTTAAATGGGTAATGGAAGCCAAACCGGGCGATGTGTCACCCGTAATGGAAACCCAGCAGCAGGATCAGCTTGTGCTCGTAGCCTTGAAGGATATTTTCAAGAAAGGTTATGTGCCTCTGAACAACGAGGCGGTTTATCCTAACGTTGAGCTGCGCGCAAAAAATAAGAAAATCGCCGACGATATTCTGGCCAATACCAAAGGTCAGACAATGGAGCAGATTGCTGCAGCCAACAAATCGCGTATCGACACAACCGACGTAACCTTCGGCCAGATGTTCGTTGCCGGTATCGGCCCATCGGAACAAGGCTTGGTTGGCCAGATTTCAGTGACACCCGCAGGCGGCGAGATGAAGCCTTATGTTGGAAATCAAGCTGTTTACTACTATCAGGTTATTTCCGACGATACTCAGGGTCGCCCATACTCGTACGACGAAAATGCTGCCCGCTTTAATCAACAATACGGAACTAGCGCCGTGATGCAGAACATTATGGATATTATGGTTGACAAATCAACCGTTCAGAACAATATGCTGAAGTTCTACAGCGAATAACAGTTTACAATATTATATAAAATAAATGTGTCGTAATTGGAATTGGCCAACTACGACACATTTGCTTTTTGTGGCTGGCTCTATACCATGTGATTGATTCCGACTACTGATTGCACCGTGTCGACAATATATTATATGATTAATTTGCTATCTTTGTGCCATATGAATTAACCTGTAACTATTACCAATGGCAAACTGTCTGACGAAAATACTCTGTGCGGCCGTTGCTGCTATAGCCGCGGCGGGTCCGGCTCAGGGTGCGATTACGCTGGGTGTTTCCGAAGGGTTGTCGAACGGTTTTGTCAATTCAATAGCAGAGGATGCCAGAGGTAATGTATGGGTGGCTACAGAAGATGGGTTGAACCGTTGGGACGGCAAGCAGTTCCATGTGTTTCGTCCCTCAAACTCGGGGCTGTCGGCCTCGGAGCTGAATTGTGTTGTGCGTCTTCCCGACGATGACGGCCATATATGGGTTGGCTCGCAGCGCGACGGTGTTTGCTGTGTCGATATTGAATCGGGCGAAATAACCAGTCTTACCGAACCGGAGTTTTGTTCAAAGGATATTACTGCGATAACTCCGGGTCGAAGCGGAGGAATGTGGTTGTGTCATTATTATTTTGGCCCTCAGTTTTATAATCCGGCAACAGATGAACTGATGCGTCCGGTTTACGAACAGCTGAATGCGATTCCGGTTAAAAGCTGGACAGCCGTAGAGGGTAACGATGGTAAAATTTACGTAGGGCATGTTGATGCAGGGTTCAGCGTTGTCGACACAGTTTCGAAAGTCAGCCATACGTATACTTATCCGGACTTACCCGGAAATCAGGTTTTTGCTGTTTATATCGACAACAATGATAATGTATGGCTGGGAACCAACGACGGCGCGGCCGTATTTAATCCGCACACGCAAAAGATTACAAAATTTGAGAATGATCCGGCCAATCCGTTGTCGATTCAGCGCGGAGCCGTAAGGGCGATTTATCAGATACGGAACGGTGAAATGCTTTTTGCCACCTCGCAAGGCGGTTTGAGTTTGCTTGATCTGAAAAGCTATGCCTATACCGACATTGCGGATGCAAAATTCCGCTCGTTGCCAATCAACGGTTCGGCGGTTAGCACGTCGTGCCCTTATGTAAAGGCGATCATGCAGGATTCGTACGGTAATATTTGGCTTGGCAATTATCGCAATGGTGTTGATTTCATTAGTCGCTTGCCGGAGCTGTTCACTCGTGTGAACCTGATAGGAAATATGGGTTACAATCCTGTATGGTGCTCTACTCAAGGCGAAAACGGAAGCCGCTGGATTGGCGCAGAAAATGAGATTGTACGTATCGGCTACTTCGCTATGGTGAAGCAGCATGTACTGCTGCCAGATGTACACAGCGACAACACCACTTATGTCCGGTCGATGGCGATGGATCCGGCTACAGGCAACATATGGGTGGGGACGCAGGAGCGTGGATTGTTTGTATATAATCCGAAATCAAATAGCTGGACAACGGTTCATGGTGTGCCGCATACAATTCGTGTAGTAACGATGCAAGGCGATAGTGTGCTTGTCGGTACCGACTATGGTGTGATGTCGATTGATAAAGTAACGAGGAACGCTCACTACGTTAATCGTATTAATTCCCAACTGATCGATTTGGTTATAAACAGTATAACGGTCGACAACGACCATCGCATCTGGGTTGGAACTCTCGGCAAGGGGCTTCATGTGTTCGACCGCCGGCTGAATTTGGTTGAAAATCATCTTGTCGATAATGGCTTTCCTTCAAATGCCATAAACTCTGTGATGCTTGCCGCCGACAGCACTATGTGGGTGGGAACGCGCAACGGATTGGTATGTTTCGCTCCGGGAAACACGTCGCTTTATAATAAAATCGAGAGCGTTGATAGTTTGGGTGTAAGTCATGTAATGTCAGTTGCTACAGATAACGACCGGAATATTTGGCTGTCGACAAACAAAGGGATAGTCCGTTATAATCCGAAAACCCAAATATCGTCACTTTATATCGGCAGTAAGACAACGCCGCTTCATTCGTTTGTTGAAGGCTCGGCGATGCGTGACGAACATGGCGATATATTTTTCGCATCAATGAACGGTATGGTGAAGGTTGATCCTCAGCGCGCATCCGCACCGGTCGATCCGGCGCCGGTGACGGTTACCGATTTCATAGCGTTGAAACGTGACAATCAAGGTCTGGACAATAGCCGTAATGTTGCTATACACAAATCGCGAGTGGTTGTTCCACACAACGAAAACACTTTCACTATAATATTCAGCATCCCCGACTATGCGCAGATGGAGCATGCCGAGTTTATTTACCGATTGAGCGGTCTGAACGATTTGTGGACAATGACCCACGGCGAAAACAAGGCCACATTCCGCGAGGTTCCACCGGGAACTTACAAGTTTTTGGTGAGTACGCGCCAGAATGGAGGAGTCTGGGATGAGCCGAAGCATATTCTCACAATCGTTGTAGAGCATCCGTTGTGGGCTACATGGTGGGCCAAACTTATATATGCCATTTTGATTGTGGCAATGGCCGCAATGTTTGTCGCCTTGTTCCGCCACCGCTACAAGATGAAACGTAGGCTCGAAATAGAAAGGGAACGGAGCCGCAACAGTCAGGCGCTTAATGAAGAGCGTATTCGCTTTTATACTAACGTAACTCATGAGTTACGCACGCCGCTGACCTTGATTTTGGGCCCGCTTGAGGATATAGTGAGCGATCCGGAACTGCCGGGAAAATTTTCCTACAAGATGCAGATGATCCGCAACAGTTCAACCTCGTTGCTCAACCTGATAAATGGCATTCTGGAGTTCCGTAAAACGGAGACTCATAACCGCCGTATGTTAGTGCGTAAAGCCAATCTGGCCAATCTTGTTCGTGAAATCGGATTGCGTTTCAAGGAGTTGAACCAAAATCCCGATGTCGATATTGTGATCGACATAGAAGCGGATTCGCCCGAAATGTACTTCGATGCAGAAATGATAACTGTTATTATCAACAACCTGATGAGCAATGCCGTTAAATACACCGGTTCGGGCGAAATCAGGCTGGGATTTCACACCTCGACTTCGCCACAAGGAATCCGCACTTCGCGGATTTCTGTATCCGACACCGGCTATGGTATATCGCCAAAAGCATTGGAGCATATTTTCGAGCGCTATTATCAGGAAAACGGGCGGCATCAGGCTTCCGGCACCGGAATTGGGCTGGCGCTGGTGAAATCGCTTGCCGATTTGCACAACGCAGAACTGACAGTGAAGTCGGAGGAGAACAAAGGTACGGAATTTACCCTTACTTTGCTGACCGACGAAATTTACCCCAATGCCCTTCGTTCCGAGCAGCAGGCGGCTCCTTCCCCGGCATCGGCAGCTGAAGAGACAAACGAAGATGATGGCAACTCGCCGCGAAAGGTTCTTGTGGTTGAGGACAACGCCGATATACGCGAGTATATCAGGCAGATTCTCTCCGACGAAGCAGAAGTGCACACGGCGGTGAACGGGCTTGAAGGTTTGAAAATGGCTCAAGAGTTGCAGCCCGATATAATTATCTCCGACATAATGATGCCTGAAATGGACGGTATTACAATGTGCCGAACACTCAAGGAGGATGTTATCACTAGCCATATACCCATAATATTGCTGACAGCCAAGGATTCAATGGCCGACAAGGAGGAAGGCTACATGTCGGGAGCCGATTCTTACCTGACAAAGCCATTTAGCGCAAAATTGCTGAAAATACGCATACATAATCTGATGATGGCTCGCCGTCAGTTCTCAAAGCGGATGCTTGCCACTGACGGCAGTACGACGGCCGAGCCGCCGACTCAAGACGAGGCCGCCGAACGCCAGATGATTACACCTCTCGATAGGCAATTCCTTGATAAATTGCAGGAAATAATCAATCTCAATATTGAAAACGAGGATCTTTCGGTTGTGTTCCTTGCTGACAAAATGTGTATGAGCAACTCAACGCTCTATCGTAAGATAACCTCGTTGCTAGGTCTTAGTCCCAACGACTATATAAGGCGGTTGCGGTTGACAAAGGCTGTTGAGTTGCTGCGTTCGCGGCAATGGTCGATAACCGAAATCGCTTATAAAACAGGTTTCGGAAGCCACAGTTCGTTCGGTAAAGTTTTCAAAAAAGAATATGGTGTCACGCCAACAGAATTTCTAAATTCAAAATGAGAAGTCGACTATTGATATTAGCATTAAACATTACAATGGCGCTGAATTTGATGGCGGTTGAGTTGCCTACGGTTCTGGGCGAGGCGATGCCGGCCGACGATGGCGTTCATGTAAACGTTCATGGGGGGTCGATAGTAAAGGATTCTGCAAACGGCATTTATTATTGGTATGGCGAACATCGCGGGAGCAATATCGCCGGGACTCCTCAGCTGGGTGTGGGGTGTTATTCATCAACCGACTTGAGAAACTGGACCAACCGCGGCATAGTACTTCCAATCGACGGCCGCGACGGCACGCCGTTGCAGAGGGGTAGTCTGATAGAGCGGCCAAAGGTAGTTTATTGCCCGGCTACAGGGCGTTGGGTGTTGTGGTTCCATCACGAGTTGCGTGGATTTGGCTACGGTGCGGCTTATGCCGGAGTGGCCACCGCCGACAATCCGTTAGGCCCATTTAAACTTTTGGACACCCATCGCGTGAATCCCGGTGTGCTGCCAATGAATCTCCCCAGCAACATGGCTACAACGAAGTGGAATTTGGATCAGAAGTGGTGGACTCCGGAATGGTACGACGACATTCGCGACGGAATGTTCTGCATACGCGACTTGTTCGGCGGACAGATGTCGCGCGATATGACCATATTCGTTGAAGATGATAAAGCTTACCATGTTTATTCGTCGGAAGATAATCTGACACTTCAGATAGCCGAACTTGATTCCACATTCACACGCCATACAGGGCGATACATCCGCATTATGCCCGGCGGACACAATGAAGCTCCGGTTTTGTTCAAACATGACGGCACATATTGGATGATAACCTCGGGGTGTACAGGCTGGGCACCTAACGAGGCCCGCCTGTTTAGAGCCAGCGATATTATGGGCAACTGGGAGCAACTACCCAACCCCTGTCGAGGCGAAGGTGCCGACAAAACATTCGGCTCGCAAGGAACATACATGTTTGTTGAAGATGGCGACTACACATTCATGGCCGACATGTGGAACCCCGAAAATCTGTGCGACAGCCGCCATCTATGGCTTCCGGTGAAATTCGACAACAATAATATACCGTATTTAATAATTTCCAAATAAACAGATATGAATCTTAAATCTATTTTACTTGTCTTAGCTGCATCATGTTTGGCGATCTCAATACAGGCAGCGCAACCAACCGAAGCCCAAACGGTTAGAAAAGCAATCGACAAGGTTAACACCTACTGGCAGGCAAATAACAAAGCTGAGGTTCGTCCATTCTGGGACAATGCCGCCTACCACACGGGCAATATGGAAGTTTATAAACTCACAGGCAATCCCGACTATCTCGACTATTCGCTCCGCTGGGCCGAACACAATCAGTGGAAAGGCGCCAAGAGCGACGATCGCAGTAGCTGGAAATACAACTACGGCGAAACCGACCAGCATGTCCTGTTCGGCGACTGGCAGATTTGCTTCCAGACATATGCCGACCTTTACAATATTCTCCCCGACGACAGGCGCATTAAACGCGCGCGAGAAGTGATGGAGTATGAGATGTCGACACCGCAGAGCGATTACTGGTGGTGGGCCGACGGTTTGTATATGGTTATGCCCGTAATGACCAAGCTCCACAAAATCACCGGCAACGAGAAGTACCTCGACAAACTGTATGATTACATTCTGGTCAGCGACAGCATAATGCTCGACCGAGAAACCGGTCTTTACTTCCGAGATGGGAAATATGTATATCCCAAACATAAAAGCGCCAACGGAAAGAAGGACTTCTGGGCGCGCGGCGACGGCTGGGTGCTTGCCGGTCTGGCAAAAGTGCTTGCCGACGTTCCTCAGGGGTGGAAACACCGTCAATTTTTCGTTGACAAATATGTTAAGCTAGCCGATGCTGTTGTAGCCTCACAGCAGGCCGAAGGGTATTGGACCCGCTCGATGCTTGATGCGGACCACGCTCCGGGCTGTGAAACCTCAGGAACAGCATTCTTCACTTACGGGTTGCTATGGGGTGTGAACAGCGGCTATCTGGCCGATGCCAAATACCTCGACGCAGCCAAAAAAGGTTGGAATTATCTTTATAAAACGGCATTGCAGAAGGATGGGTCGATAGGCTACGTTCAGCCAATCGGCGAGAAGGCTATCCCCGGCCAGGTTGTTGACAAAATGTCGACCTCCAATTTCGGAACAGGAGCTTGGCTACTTGCCGCCTGCGAGTATGTACGTTTCCTCGAAAAGGGTGCCAATCCCGATCGCGCCTATTGGGTCGACATGGCTTACAAGATAGCTGCTCCCGTGCTTAGCAACATGAGTGAGGGTAGGCTGAAAGAGAATATGCAAGTCGAGGTTAGCCCCAACTGGGACGGCCGTAACAAGGGAGTTACTTACATGGAAACATTCGGCCGCTTGATGGCCGGAATTGCACCCTGGCTGGCTCTGCCCGACGACGACACCGATGAAGGTCAAATGCGTAAGAAGTTGCGTCAGTGGGCTTTGGCGAGTTATAAAAATGCCGTCGACCCCGCTAATCCCGACTATCTGCTTTGGCGCGGCCATGGACAAGCTCTCGTCGATGCAGCCTATATAGCAGAATCGTTTATCCGCGGCTACCAGGCCCTTTGGGAGCCGCTCGACTCGTTGACAAAGAAACGATATGCTGAGGAGTTCACGCAACTGCGCCGCGTTGATCCCCCCTACACAAACTGGGTTCTTTTCTCGTCGACAATCGAGAGTTTTCTTGCCAAAGCGGGCTTTGAATGCGACGAATACCGTATCAACTCAGCCATACGCAAAACCGAAGAATGGTACACGGGCGACGGCTGGTATGCCGACGGCCCGGAATTCGCGTTCGACTATTATTCGAGCTATGTTTTCCACCCGATGTATCTGGAAACATTACAGAATATGAAAGATAGCGGCCGTCGTACCCGAATTCACTACGGCAAGTATTACGACCGCGCACTCAAACGCACTCAAAAATTTGCTATAGTTCTCGAACGACTTATCTCTCCCGAGGGAACATTCCCCGTTTTCGGCCGTTCGATACCCTACCGTATGGCAACAATGCAGCCTCTGGCCATGATGGCATGGCAGGAGAAGTTGCCTCAAGGACTTACCAACGGCCAAGTTCGTGCGGCGCTTACCGCAGTTATGCACCGTATGTACGACAACAAGGAGAATTTCAATGAGGGTGGGTTCCTTACAATCGGATTTTGCGGTCGCCAGCCCAACGTCGCCGATTGGTACACGAACAATGGGTCGCTTTATATGACCTCGTTGTCGTTTCTTCCTCTGGGTTTGCCTGCCACACATCCATTCTGGTCGGATGCGGCACTGCCATGGACTGCGCAAAAGGCATGGGACAGCAAACCTTTTCCCAAGGATCATCATTGGCAGGAAAGCGTTAAAATCAGAGACTTATTCTAATGCGGTTGATTGCTAGTGATTTATTAGATTATGAAAGTGAATGCAATCATCTTGTCGATAGCGCTGGTTGTGCCTGCCTTAGCGGTTGCACGCAGCCTTGACGTTGCTGTGTCCAACCCTACGTTAACGGAGCGGGTGGCCGAAACGGTTGAGATTCCGATTGCTGATATCCGCAAAGCTGTAGGCAACGGCTATTTGTACGTGACCTCGCCCGACGGAAAGGAAGTAGCCTCGCAAATCACCTACGACTCGCTGCTTATTTTCAAAACCGATATAGCACCCGGCGCCAAGGTGGTTTACACAGTGAATTCATCGGCTGAACCACACCAGTATCCGGTTGTGTGTACGGGCCGTATCTATCCGGAACGGGCCGACGATGTAGCATGGGAAAACAATCTAGTTGGTTTTCGCGCTTATGGCCCGGCCACGCAGCGCCGCGGCGAAAAGGCTTTCGGCTACGACCTGTTTTTTAAGTACCCGTCGGAGCAGCCGGTAGTGGAGTCGCTTTATAACGCACAGTGTTCGCCGGCCAATTGGGCGAAGGTTGATTCGCTCCGCCGCATCGACGCGCGCAAGGCCAAGGAATTCGAAAACTCATTCACCTATCATCTCGATCATGGAAAGGGAATGGATTGCTACGCTGTGGGCGCGACGCTAGGGGCTGGTGGGGCAGCGCCGATATGGTGCGACTCAATAGGTTTTGCCTGGTGCTACGACAGGGCTGAGATTCTCGATAAGGGTCCGGTAAGGTTCACAGTGAGACTTACTTTTGCTCCACGCACGATAGGCGCTCAACCCAACGTTGTTGAAACGCGCATTATTTCGCTCGACCGCGACTCGCATCTCAACCGCTGCCGTGTCCGTTATGAGAACGCTTCCGCGCCATTTACATTGGCTTGCGGCTTCCCATTGCGCGACAATTCGCCGGCGGTAGGGATAGCTCAGCAAGGGATTTTGGCCTACGCCGATCCTACGCAAGGTAAGGATAACGGTAAGGCACTGCTGGGTATAGTTGCTCCCGGCAAATTCAAGGATGTACGCCGCTCGGCGGGTCATATCATCGGACAGAACGATTATGACTCAACTGGCGTATTCGAGTACTACTGGGGCTTCGCCTGGAGCCGCGCCGACGTAACCGACCTCGACAAGTGGGTGTCGACTCTGATTTCGTATAACAATTCAATTGAAAAACCTTTAATAGTAAAATACTGAAATGAAATTCAAGAATATACTTTTGTCGGGCCTGTTGGCAATGGTATCGGTAGGTGGCATTGAGGCTGAGACAACGTTGAAAGGGAATCTTTCGCAGGTAGCGCCCGGCTATAGCGCGACGTCGGTCAATACGGCTGTGTTCCGCGCCAACTCGGTTGTGAGCCATGGCGATTGGCAGTATGTGGCGTTCTACGATCCCGACGGTTACGTTACGATAGGTCGCCGACGTCACAATTCACAAAAGTGGGAGGTTAAACGCTCGCAGCACAAAGGTAACGTTCGCGACGGCCACAATATAATCTCGATAGGAGTCGACGGCAAAGGCGTGCTACATGCGTCGTTCGATCATCATGGCAATCCGTTGCGCTACTGCCGCAGTGTGAAACCCGGTTCAATCGAATTGGGTCCTCTGGAGGAGATGACCGGCAAAAACGAGCATAAGGTTACATATCCCGAATTCTATACTCTTCCCTGGGGCGATATGCTGTTTGTTTTCCGCTCGGGAGTGTCGGGCGGCGGCGATATGGTTATAAACCGCTATGATACGAAAACTGGTAAGTGGAGCCGCGTTCATGACGTGCTGCTCGACGGCGAAGGCAAACGAAATGCCTACTGGCAAATGTGTATGGGCGACGACGGTGCGCTCCATTTGTCGTGGGTTTGGCGCGAGACATGGATGGTTGAAACAAACCACGACCTTTGCTACGCCCGCTCGACCGATAACGGTCTTACATGGCAGCGCAGCGACGGCACAACCTATCAGCTCCCTATCACAGAGTCGACTGCTGAGGTGGCATGGAAAATACCGCAGAAATCGGAACTTATTAACCAGACATCGATGGCTGCCAATGCGGCCGGTAACCCGGTGATAGCAACATATTGGCGCGAGCAGGGCGACTCAATTCCGCAGTACCGCCTTGTTGAATTCGACGGCAACAAGTGGTCGATGCAGCAGGTCAGCAATCGCAAAACGCCTTTCTCCCTGTCGGGTGGCGGCACAAAGATGATACCGATTTCGCGACCGCGCATCGCCGTTAATGGCAACGAAGTGTACTATATTTTCCGCGATCAGGAACGTGGCAGTAAGGTCACTATTGCCCATCGTGAGGCGGGTAGCGACAAATGGACTCTTACCGACATGACCCTCTTCAGCGTTGATGCATGGGAGCCTTCGTTCGATACGCAGCTGTGGCGCAACAAGCACCGCTTGAGCGTGTATGTTCAAAAAACAGGCCAAGGCGACGGCGAACGCACTACCTCTATGGCTCCTCAGCCGGTTTATGTGCTTGACGTGACAAAACAACCTTGAGTGATACCGCGCTCAACTAAACGTTTGTTCAATTTATCGACAAACTCATAATTCTTTATACCCCAACGTGGCGATAAAAGCAGATTGTCGGGCGATTGGCTTGTGAAGCGGTCGATGGCAATGCCTTTCCGCAATCGGCCAACAATGTCGCAGCAATGATCGATATAGCTCTCGAGAGTGAAATCGTGTAGCACTGCATCACCACGTTCCCATAGTACGGCCAACCGGGTTCCGCTCACCACTTGTAGCTGATGAAACTTCACCGTGTCTATATCAAGCTTGTTCAAAGCCTCGACAGTTTCCAGCATCATGCCGGTGCTCTCGCCCGGGAGGCCGTTTATGAAATGCAACCCGACTGGAAAGCCCGATTTGCGTGTCCGCGCAACGGCATCCACAGTCTGTTCCCATGTGTGTCCGCGGTTAACGGCCTTTAATGTGCGGTTGTGACACGATTCGGCGCCGAACTCGAACATTATGAATTTGCCGGTGAGTTTTTTTAGCGAGGCTATTTCTTGTAGTAAATTGTCGGGGATACAATCGGGACGGGTTCCTATGATGAGTCCTTCAACACCATCGAAATCCAGAGCGAGCTTGAAGTTACGCAATAATATGTCAGGGTCGCCGTGGGTGCTGGTGAATGATTGGAAATAAGCCAGATATCGCATGTGGGGATATTTGTGGGCGAAGAACTGCACCCCGCGGGCAAGTTGGGCGGCGACAGGTTGGTCGTCTTTTGTGTAGGCGGGGCTGAAGGTTGCGTTGTTGCAGTATGCGCAACCGCCTGTCGAGATTGTGCCGTCGCGGTTTGGACACGATAATCCGGCATCGACCGATATTTTCTGGATTTTGCCCGAAAAGTGTTCGCTTAGGAATTCGGAATAGTCCTTGTAAAGTTTCATATGCGTGATGCGCGGTTCATCAGTATGGCATCGAGCAGAGTCATCGCTGCCATAGCTTCAACAACAGGCACAGCGCGCGGAAGCACACAGGGGTCGTGGCGACCTTTGGCATGCAGAACTGTAAGGTTGCCTTTGTCGTCGATTGTAGCAACGTCGCGCAGCAGAGTAGCAACCGGTTTGAAGGCTACCCTGAAGTATATGTCCTCGCCGTTGGATATCCCACCCTGAATTCCTCCGGAATTGTTTGTGCGCGTGCGGGTGTGGTCGTCGCTGTCGGTGTAGAATTCGTCGATAGCTTCGGAGCCTTTCATTCCAATACCGTCGAATCCCATTCCGTAGTCGAATCCCTTGGCGGCATTTATCCCCAGCATTGCCGCCCCAAGCATGGCATGTAATTTGCCGAAAACTGGTTGGCCAATTCCAACAGGGCATCCTTTGATTACCCCTGTGATAACGCCTCCGATTGAATCGCCTTCGGCTTTTATCTGCTTTATCAGATTGTACATCAAATCGGCTTTCGCTGCGTCGGGGCAGCGCACGGCATTGCTGTCGATTAAATCGGGCGAGTATTTCCTGTAGTCGAAATCCAGGGCAATCGGGCCAACCTGCGATGTGTAGGCATATATGCTTATGCCCATCGTTGACAAGGCTTGCGATGCGATGGCGCCGCCGACAACTCGCGAAATTGTTTCACGAGCCGATGAACGACCGCCTCCACGATAGTCGCGTAGGCCATATTTGGATGTATATGTGAAGTCGGCGTGCGACGGACGGAATGTATGCTCAATGTCGGAGTAGTCGCTCGAGTGTTGGTCGGAGTTCCTGACAATGAAACCGATGGGGGTGCCAGTTGAAACACCGTTGAACACACCGCTCAATAGCTCAACGCAGTCGCTTTCATTACGTGCTGTGACTATTTTCGATTGCCCCGGCCGACGGCGGTCGAGTTGCCGCTGAATGAAATCGACATCGATTTTCACACCGGCCGGCATACCGTCGATAACGCCTCCAACCGCTGGGCCGTGCGATTCGCCGAACGAGGCGAGGCGGAATATATTTCCATAAGTATTGTTCATGATTGTTTCATAGGTATGGCAACGTCGGCAATTGTGCCATTGGTGAATTCGACCAGTGATACAGGGTTAAGCTTCAGTTGCAGGCCTCGCATTCCGGCGCTGACAAACACGTAGTCGAAGTTGGTAATTGTTGAGTGATAATAGGTTGGTAGTGGCTTTTTCATGCCGATAGGCGAACAACCGCCGCGGATGTAACCGGTTAGCGGTAGAAGCTCCTTGACGTGGATCATCTCGGCCTTCTTCGCCCCGGCCGCTTTGGCCGCCGCTTTAAGGTCGACCTCCATATTGCCAGGAATCACGCAAACGAAGTGTCCGCATTTGTCGCCGTGGAGCACCAGTGTCTTAAACACCTGATTTATATCTTCGCCAAGTTCGTGGGCAACATGGTCGGCCGCCAGGTTGTTTTCGTCAACTTGGTATGGCACCAGCTCATAAGTAATCTTTGCCCTGTCGAGCAGCCGGGCAGCATTAGTCTTTGTTATATTCGCCATAGAAAGCAAAATTAGCTAATAAATAACGGCTGTGCAACCTGTTTTGCGATAATTCTGCGCTCCGACTTCGCAGAATCTGATATTTCCATAGCAATGCTATTAAAAAGAGGGAAAGAATCATATTATTAAAGTTATAATTATTAGGGACCATATCATAAAATTTCAGGGCCGCTGGGGCGGCTCCGGGCGAGTGATTTTCGCG
>JAMPII010000034.1 GCA_023662835.1 Muribaculaceae bacterium
TCCCTCCAAGCCAGCGACCCCAGCGGCCCTGAAATTTTATGATATGGGCCCTAAATTTTTGGTGAGCAACCCGATTGCGAAATCAATAACTGTATCGTGGCCGTCGAGAGCGGCCTGCGGATCAAGACCGACGTTGCAGCCCTCGCTAGGTTCAATGCCAAATTCTGTAGTTTTACCTTTGGGATCCAGTACCGAACAAGCCGAGAACCGCACTCCCCAGCCGTTCGGAAGCTCTGAGCTGAAAGGCATTCCGGAGCCGCCGCCCGTTGTCGTCCCGACAACTGTTACCTGAGGCAGATATTGCATTATCGACACAAAATTGTTTGCTGCGGAAAAAGTTCCGCGGCCGGCTAAAATGGCAACCGGCTTCCCCCACATGATGCGCCCTTTCTGAGCCGGTTCGTAATAAAACGCGTAAGGCTTCGAAAAGTCGTTGTGGCCTGGCCCTGTCTTGTGTGAAATATAGCCGGCTAAAGTACGCTCAGTAATAAAACGAGCCACTAAGGTTTCTACGTTTGTAAGCGCCCCACCGCCGTTGTTGCGTATGTCGATAATAAGGGCGTCGCACGATGCCAGATAAAACAGCACCTGATCGAGATTGCCTTGCCCAATAGGGTAGGAGAACGACGAATAGCGCATATAGCCCACGTTCTGTGGCAATATCGCGTAATCGATTCCTGAAGTGCTGAGAAAGTTGAAGTTCAGATAGTATTGTTCAACAAGGCGCTGCGAATAATCGTCCGGATAGTCCGACCACCATTTCCGATAGTACGACGTATTGAACGACGACATCAGGTTTGTGTGCCCGTCGCGAAGTTCGTTAAGCATGTCAGCGCACACATAAAACAGATCCTTCGACGTCATTTTATTATCAACTTTCGCGCTGTAACGCTCATGAACTTCGTCCCAGTCAATGTCTTTCTCGGTAAAGAAGCAATAATGTTCGTCGAGAATAGTCCATAACGCTTCGAAATTGCCACGAGGATTGTCGTCCCACTCCTCAATGCTATGGCATGCGCCGAGTGTGACCGCCATAATTATTATTGAAACCCAAAGGGGAACATGTATGTAATTCTTCATTAGCAAATCAATATAAAGCTGAAATTATCCGTGCTTGATGATCAATGCCTCTGTACGGGCTGATGCTGAGCCATTCGCCGGCAACACCAACCGACACACGCCACGAAACCAATTCTGTAGTGATATTATTTACTTTCGTCGACAATATGTCGGCAGCCAAACCGATTCGTAACGCCGTTTTACCAAAATGAACGTCGGCGGTCAGCAGATTATCCATCCGGAAATAGTTGCCCCACCACGCAGCATGAGCCAACCCTTTGTCGTTGCCAAGGTATATTTCATAAAATAGCTCGCCATAGTCGGGCGAGAAAAACACTCCCGTCAGAGGGATTGTTGGTAAATAACGTAGCGTCAGTGGAAATTTCCCGATGCGTGTTTGCCATGCAACATAGCCCGTAGCGTTGACAGTCAATGCTGCTTCCACTGCTACGGGATTGTTGCCGTTACGGGGATTATAGAGCGCGCCCAGATTTAATTCGGCTGAGCCACCCGCAGCTACAGTTATCTTGTAAGGTAAGCGCCAACGATAAGTCATACCCCACGATACGTCACCATTTATGCGCCACATTTCGGCATTGTGAGCCGGATTATCAGCGTGGTCGAACTTTACTATGGTGTTAAGCCGCATAATCCACCTGTCAGGATTGAACCGCATGGCCTGCATACGCTCATAACGGAATGCCCCTTCCAGCCCCGTGTAGCGCAAAGGCGTCAAATAGGTGTTCACTATACGCGACGAACCGATCTCGAACGTGTAGGCTGCTGCAACCGGACGCAATGGCTTGGGCTCGATAATAGAATCGTTTGCCAATGCTGCAACCGCTGGCAATATGACCGCCAAACACAAAATTACTGTTCTATAGAAACTATTCATTTAAAATATACGTTGTTGGCCGTTGATTTCATCGCGCACCTCGTCGTCAGACTGTTCAACAGCAGTTTCGCCGGTATCAGTTTCTGTAGTTTCAGGATTGATAATCTCGCTCGCCTCCTCCTCGACGGATTGTTCCGGGTTGGGTTCTATCTCCTCAACCGATTCGATGATGAATGTTGTGAGTCGCTTGCCTCTTGCTTTGCTGCTTTTAACAGCAATAAATTCGGCCGCATCAACAATTTGCGGCTCACGGAATGAGTCGCTTCCACCGAAGGTTACTTTCAAGCGACATCCTGCAGTGTCAGAGAGCAATATCAGACTTGATGCCCCGTTTTCGCCGATGAAGCGCGTACGCTTGGCCGAAGGCTCAAATTCGAAACGCTTCAGGTAAGGAAATTTTTGATCGGCATCGTCCACTACAGCTGTCCATACATGCCCAGGCCTGTATTTCTCGATGCGAAGTATATTTTCGTCGTAATGGTTTGTAGCGTCGAAATTTGTCATGTAGTACTCGCCGCTCTTTAGTATTACCAGTATCTGATCGTTGCCAGAGAACTCGCCCATATAGTCGCCTCGTTGTTCGTAATTAAGCCGTAGAACGTCGGGGTCGAACCAAACTTGCCGTCCCCCAAGCGTCGACACACCCTTTTCCTTAAGCGAGAATCGATGAACCTCGTTCTTAGTCACAATATTTCCTTGCGATGCCTTCCCTTTTATTGCTATCTCGCTGAAATCAACATCGAATTGCAATGTCTTGAGCCGTAGCTTTGGCTTAAGCGTTACGCGAACAACTTCTGCCTCGCCGTTTGGATTGGCCGAGAACCAAACTACCTTCGACCCCGGTAGCCCTTGAGTGAGGTCGTACTCCTTGTCGCGCGTCACACCCTTAACAAAGAAGCGTTTCATGTAGTATATGCCGGCCTTGCCGTTCTGATATATTGCGTTATAAACCGTACGCTCGTCGCCACGTTTGAATACATTTACATAAAGCACGCCTTTACCTACAAACATCTTGTCCTGGACCCGCACAACCTTATAGCGACCATCCTTATAGAATATTATGATATCGTCGATATCAGAGCAATTACATAAAAATTCATCTTTTTTCAGCGCTGTACCGATAAAACCTTCTTCACGGTTAATGTAGAGACGCTCATTGGCTTCGGCAACTGTGGCTGCCTGTATATTGTCGAAACCGCGTATTACGGTTCTTCGCGGATAATGAGCTCCATATTTCTCTTTTAACTTTATGTACCAGTCGATTGTGAACTCTGTGAGATTGGCCAGATTGCGGTTTATTTCCTCAACACGCTCTTGATATGAGCGTATCAGCCTGTCAGCTTCATCTGCATTAAACTTAAGTATGCGCTTCATACGAATCTCCATTAAGCGCAAAATATCGTCGCGAGTAACCTGACGCCAAAAATCAGACACGAAAGGTTCCAACCGTCGGGCAACATGCTCAACCACTGCGTCCATCGATTCGCCCTGTTCGAATTGCTTATCCTTGTAAATCCGTTCCTGAATGAAAATTCGCTCCAACGAGGCAAATAACAGCGATTCCAGAAGCTCGTCGCGTTGAATCTCAAGCTCGCGTTTGAGTAGGCTTCGGGTGGTGTCAACGCTGTGGCGCAGAACGTCGCTTACCCCCAGAAACTGTGGCTTGCGGTCGGAGATGACACAACAGTTTGGTGATACACTCAACTCGCAGTCTGTGAAGGCGTAAAGCGCATCTATGGCTTTGTCCGACGATGTCCCCGGAAGCAGATGAACAAGTATTCTAGCTTCGGCCGCTGTCATATCCTCAACCTTCCGAAGTTTAATTTTACCCTTTTCTCCGGCGCGCAATATGCTCTCACTCAGTGTACCCGTGGTTTTACCGAACGGGATTTCGGTGATAGCCAGCGTGCGATTGTCAACCTTTTCAATTTTTGCACGTATTCTAACTGCGCCACCGCGCTGTCCGTCGTTGTAGCGGCTTATGTCGAGAAAACCACCGGTGGGAAAGTCGGGGTATAAAACAAAATCCTCGTCGCGCAGGTAGGCTACAGCCGCGTCGATGAGCTCATTGAAATTGTGGGGTAAAATTTTCGACGACAGCCCGACCGCGATACCCTCAACGCCTTGCACCAGCAGCAACGGGAATTTTGCCGGCAGCGTTACAGGCTCCGGCTTTCTGCCGTCGTATGACATTGTCCAATCCGTAGTTTTCGAATTGTAAAGAACCTCCAGCGCAAAAGGCGAAAGTCGAGCCTCAATATAACGTCCGGCTGCCGCAGAGGCTCCTGTCAGTACGTTACCCCAGTTACCCTGCGTCTCAACCAGCAATTCTTTCTGACCCAGCTGAACAAGTGCATCGTTTATCGAAGCATCGCCGTGTGGGTGGTATTGCATTGTGTTGCCTACAATGTTGGCAACCTTGTTGAACCGGCCGTCGTCGAGGGTCTTCATCGAATACAAAATCCGTCGCTGAACCGGCTTCAGCCCATCGTCGATATGTGGAACAGCACGCTCCAGAATAACATACGAAGCATAATCCAGAAACCAGTTCTGGAACATGCCGCGAAGCTGATGTCGCACCACAATGTCGGATGTATCCAATGTCTCGCGAATTGTTCGTCCCGCGCTTTCAACCGGGGTTAGCTCCTCCCCCTCGCCCGACAGCAATTCGTCTATATCGTCGTTGTCTGTGTGATCGGTCATGGTCTATTATCTCTTTCTAACAAAAGTACAAAAAATTCCGCTCAATCACGGCCTGACGGATGAAAAACTTAGCATTAATCAATATTTATGGACGCATTTCAATGATTCCAGGCCAATCGTTGCTCCACTGAATTTCGCGGAGGAATAGCTTGCTGGTACCGCGGTGGCGTTTGTCGTACGCGTGAGCTACAATATACCATTTGCCGTCGAACCTGTGTACGCCGCAATGACCAATGCCTGCGTATCGGCTGTCGGCCTGCAGCAGGATTGTTCCTCCGCCCGTTTTCATGTCAGTTCCCGTTTTGTCAACATACGGGCCTGTGATGCTTTTACTACGGCCAACGATGGTTTTATAGTTGCTGTTCAGTCCTTTGCAACAATAATCGATACTGGCGAAAAGATAGTAATAGCCATTGTGACGTACAATAAAAGGCGCCTCGATAGCGTTGGCTTTGTTTTGGATTGAATCCTGATTGTACCGACGGGCTATAGTTGTGGGAGTTCCGACAGGTGTTTTCATATCTTTCTCTAGTGGTACCAGCTGTATGCCGTCCCAGAAAGATCCGAATGTAAGCCATGGTGTGCCCTTCTCGTCGATAATGACATTAGGGTCGATAGCGTTCCAATTGTCGCGACCCGGTTGCGATACAATTACGCTACCTTTGTCCAGCCATCTGTAGTCCGGTGAGTTGGGGTCGAGTGTCTTGTTAGTGGCTAGTCCGATAGCCGATATATTTTTACCAAAGGTTGAGCAACTGTAATATAGATACCAAGTGCCATCGACGTTTATTATATCCGGCGCCCATGTGTGCCCTTTGTATGCAGGAACAAGTGTTGCGAGCCATGTGGGAATTGGCGTTAGCGGCGATTCCTCACATTTCCATTGCTTCATATCGTGCGATGATAACAACTGAATGCCTATGCCGGTCGAGAACATGTAGTATGTGCTATCCTCAAACGCTATTACGGGGTCGTGAACGTCGGGGTATGCGCCATCAAAAGCCGGACGGGCTGCAAAAGCGACAGCCTCAGATAAAATCATAAGTTGTAGCAAATATTTTTTCATGGTGTTATAATTAGCTAGGAGACATTATATATTTTTTTGTCTTCTAATTTACTGATTTCACAGTATTCCGTAAAAATTTTGGAAATAAAATTTAAATAAAAGTTGCTCGTTTCGAGCGAAATGCCTAATTTTGTAGGCATTTTTTCGCGCAGGCTCGATTAAGAGTGCCGCTCCAATGTTTGGAGAAGCGCCGCCTGACGGAGTTTAATCCTGTAATTCAATAAATTAACAGATGTACGCAATTGTAGAAATTCAAGGACAGCAGTTCAAGGCAGAAGCCGGCAAGTTCTTGTATGTTCACTATCTCGGCGACGAGAAAAAAGAAGGCGATGCCGTTGAATTCGACCGCGTTCTTCTCGTTGACGCCGACGGTAACGTAAAAGTTGGTGCGCCTACCGTCGAAGGTGCAAAAGTGGTATGCGAAGTAGCAGTACCCCTTGTAAAGGGCGACAAAGTAATCGTTTTCAAGAAAAAACGTCGCAAAGGCTATCGCCGTAAAAACGGTCATCGTCAGTACTTTACAAAAGTTGTGATTAAAGAATTAGTTGCTTAACCCCTTAAAATCTTACAGAAATGGCACATAAGAAAGGTGTTGGTAGTTCTAAGAACGGCCGTGAGTCAGAAAGCAAACGACTTGGCGTTAAGATTTTTGGCGGTCAAAAGGCTAAAGCCGGTAACATTATCAAACGTCAGCGTGGAACAGTTCACCATCCCGGTTTGAACGTAGGCATGGGTAAGGATCATACCATCTATGCTCTAGTTGATGGAGTTGTTATGTTCACTGAAGGCAAAAACGGTCGTCGCTTCATCAGCGTTGAACCTACTGCTCAGGCTTAAATCAGGAACAACCAAAAGAAAAAAACGATGTATCGCATGCGATACATCGTTTTTTTTTGTCCCTGATGCTAAAGATTAGTACTTCTCGTCGGTCGACGTGATTTCGGCCGGAGTGATTTGCTTACGACCCATCATGTGCCACACATAAATGATATAAGCTGCAACGAAAGGAACAAGCAGCGACACATAGGCCATAACCTTCAAGGTGAACAGAGTCGATGAACTGTTGCGTATTGTAAGCGAACTTGAAGCATCGATAAGCGACGGATAGTAAGCCGTGCCATTAAAGCCCGCAATGAAAAAGAGCGACAATACGACAAGAACTACGCCTATGGCCGCAATCCAGATGTCGCGCCGGCTGGTTGTGCTGAACGCGCAGTGGCCTAACGCATACAGCACGGCAACAACCCCTACGATAGTCATCACAGCTACCCACCACATTGAAATGAGGTTTTTAAGGTAAATATATTCAACAGTTTCAAAACTATGCAGACCCCCGGCTTCGCGATAGCCCGATGCGGTGAGCAGCAAGCCAAGGAAGATGAGGAATACAACAACGAATATAAAACCGTTTATGAGCACTTGCCTGCGCGCGAACTTCACTGTCTCAGGCGATTCACCGATTGTGTTAACGAAATACATCCCGGCCAAAGAGCGTGCCAGAAAGAATACGGCCAATCCGAGAATCCAGTTTTTCCAGTATAATATAGCTTCAAAACCATGCGTTGAAGTCCATTGTGAAATCACCGGGCTACCCGAATCAAGTATATTACCCATGCCGACGGTAAAAGAGCCGCCAAAAAAGAACATCGAAACAGCCACGCCCAGCAGGAAGCACCCCACGCAGCCGTTAATAAAGAGAAATGTATCGTAGACACGTGTCCCGAAAATGTTGCATGGCTTTGTCCGGAACTCGTAGCTCACGGCTTGCAGAACGAAACTGAACAAAATGAGCATCCATAGCCAGTAGGCGCCTCCAAAGCTTGTTGAATAAAACAGCGGAAAAGAAGCGAAGAATGCTCCGCCGAACACTACCAGTGTGGTGAACGTCAACTCCCATTTGCGTCCCAGTGCGTTTACCATCATCGAGCGCTCCTGCGCGCCGAGCCTGTTGAGCAACATCGATTGACCTCCTTGAACGAACAACAGGAACACGAGCACTGCGCCAAGCACCGAAACAATTATCCACCAATATGATTGAAGAAATTCCAGTTCTGACATTATTTTATTCTTTAAATGTGAAACAAACTTTTAGTGATTGTTCTTAACAACCGATTATTCAGCTACATCGGCCTTTCTTGAACCGATAGAAATTTGTTTGAGCATGATGCATACCTCGGCAGCCAGAAAGGCTGTGAATACAACGGCAAACATCCAGAAGGTAGTCATTACTGTAGCCGAAGTGATGTTTGATATCGCCGCTTTTGTAGGCATCAAACCCTCGATTATCCATGGCTGACGCCCAACTTCTGCTGTTATCCAGCCACATTCGGAGCATACCCACACAATAGGTATAGATATCATGCCAATCCATTGCACCCATGGTTTGTTGAGCCAGCCGGGCTGTTTGTAAACCAGAAGAAGAACGAGCACAAACAGCGCCAGCAGATATCCGCCGCAAATAACCATTATGTGAAATGAATAGAATGTAAGAGCAATTGGCGGAACTGCATCCTTTGGAGAGTCGAGGTAGCCATAGCCGAAGAATTGGAATTTCCCCTCCAACTCTTTGGCCGCTAGGACCATTGCTGCTGTATCGCCGGCCGCATATGCCTTGTCGTAGGCTCGCAGGCATTCATGAGCCTGTTTCCCTATAGCTATGCGCTCGGCATACGACACTGTGTTTATTGTGTCGCCATCGGGCGTTAATTCAATACCATCGATAAGGTCGTCGATACCGGCAACAAATCCGTTTGTCGAGTGTGTGGCCAGTAGGGAAAGCATTTTGGGTATGCGTATGGCGCAAATAAACTCATCATTACCTTTTTCAGGAGCGTAGCCTGGGTTTAGAATGCCGGCAGCAACGATGCTCTGGCCGCATTCACCACGATAAAGGCCCTCCATGGCTGCAAGTTTCATCGGTTGCACGCGGGCTACATCAACTGCGCTTCCGTCGCCTGTCCAGAGGGTGACAAGTATGCCGACCAGCCCAACCCAGCCTGCAACCTTTATTGAGCTGAAAGCAAAATTGCGACGACGCTTTTTCCAAAGGAACCAGCAGCTTACGCCGATTACAAACACAGCACCTACTACCCAGCCGTCGGCAACGGCGTGGGCAAATTTATGCATTGCAACGGGCGAGAATACAACAGCTGTGAATGAATCCATTACATTGCGCATCTGCTCCGGATCGAAACGCATGCCAACGGGGTATTGCATCCAGGCGTTTGCTATCAGAATCCACAGAGCCGACAATGTTGCGCCGATTGCGGTTAGCCATGTGGCTGTCAAGTGAAATTTCGGACTAACTTTTTTCCATCCGAAAAACATCACGGCAATAAAGGTCGACTCCATGAAGAACGCCACGATACCTTCTATTGCCAATGGAGCGCCGAATATGTCGCCAACAAACCAGGAATAGTTGCTCCAGTTGGTACCGAACTCGAATTCCAGAATGATACCCGTAGCAACGCCTACTGCAAAGTTAATTCCGAAAAGCAACATCCAGAATTTTGTGATGTCGAGCCATTTCTGACTCTTTGTTCGCACGTAGATTGTTTCCATAATGGCAACAATGACTGATATTCCCAAGGTGAGTGGAACAAACAGCCAGTGGTACATGGCAGTTAGGGCAAATTGAGCCCTCGACCAGTCGACGACGCTCATTAAATCGTTCATAAATACATAGGAGTTAGTGGGTTAATGTTGTCCAACCAGCGCGTTGCGTACGGCTTGCGACCGTTCACGATCGTTATCGTAGTCGCGCTGAAGCAGGTTTGGAAAGAAAAATATTTTGAAAATAAACAGTAGAATGGCAACTTTCAGTAAAATCATAACCCACAACTGGCGCCCGACAGTCATCTGCCGGAAGCCGTCGCGATAGAAACGATAGATGCGAACCGCCCACCAGCGGTCGCGATTACGGAAAAATTTGCTATCCATGAGTTACGCTATTCTTTCATCAGTTCCTGGAGAAAGGCTTCTGCCCGGGCTGCTTTGCGTATAACGCGCTGATTGTCGATAAACATCAAGTAGGTTGAGTATACCGGTTTGCCCTCCTTGCTGTTTTCGCGCACGTATTGCAGCAGAGCCATGTTTCCTTTGTTGCCTGTCCATAGAAGGTTGTTGTCGGTGCCCTGCACTTCGACGGGCGTGCCATAAAGATCGGACAGATGTGACTTGGCTGCGTTGAAGGTTTCGCGCGAGTCGTCGGTAGTAGTTTTGTAAAAACCTATTTGCGCCAGCTTGTTTTTGCTGAAGTCGAGCACACTGCCGTCCCAGTCGGTTCCGCCCCAGCGTGATGGTGCATAGGAGAACTGGCGCTGTTGGTCGTCGGGTGCGCCTTTAGTCATTTTGCGGGGTACGTCGCCGATTGCCTCAACGCATTTTTCGAGCGACCATCCGAAACGCAAACCATTGGCTCCGTCGAGTTTGGGCAGCTTTGCGGCAGTCGCGGGGAGAGTAAGAACAAACAACAGAACTATGGTAAGATAGTGTCGCAAACAGTTAGAGAATGTAGTCATAATATTTCATTTTATTTTTCATCGCGGATTGCCACTCGTCGAATTTTTCCGGAAATAGTTTTTGGAAGTTCGTCAACAAATTCGATTACGCGCGGGTATTTGTAGGGCGCCGTGATGCGCTTCACGTGGTTTTGGATCTCTTTTACGAGGGCATCGCCGGCACGGTCGCGATAGTCGGCCGCAAGTACTATTGTTGCTTTAACAACCTGGCCCCTTACCTCGTCGGGCACACCTGTTATCGCGCATTCAACCACAGCAGGATGTGTCATCAGCGCACTTTCCACTTCGAACGGGCCTATACGATAGCCCGACGATTTAATTACGTCATCCTTGCGACCGACGAACCAGTAGTAACCGTCCTCGTCGCGCCAGGCAACATCGCCAGTGTGATATAGCCCGTCGTGAATTGCTTCGGCAGTGAGTTCCGGGTCGTTGAGATATTCTTTGAACAATCCCAGAGGACGTTGGCCCGGATGAAGCCTCACAACTATCTCGCCATGCGCGCCATCTTCGACCGGTTCGCCACTGTCGTCAACAAGATCAATGTCGTACACTGGCCCTTTTTTACCCATCGAACCCGGCTTGGGTTCAAGCCATGGGTATGTGGCCACAGTCAATGTCGTTTCCGTTTGCCCGAAACCTTCCATGAGCTTTAGCCCTGTCAGTTTATACCATTGTTCGAACACACTTGGGTTGAGTGCTTCGCCGGCTATTGTACAGTATTTAAGCGTAGAGAGATCGAATTTACTCAGGTCCTCACGAATAAGGAAACGGAATACGGTTGGAGGTGCGCAAAACGATGTTATGCCATATTTCTGAATCATGTGAAGCACGTCGACCGGCTCAAACTTCTCGTAGTCGTAGACAAAAACGTTAGCTCCGGCTATCCATTGACCATATAGTTTTCCCCATACGGCTTTTCCCCAGCCTGTGTCGGCTAGAGTTAAATGTAGGCTACCGGGGTGTAGGTTGTGCCAATAGCTACCGGTTATAATATGTCCCAGGGGATATGTGAAGTCGTGGGCAACCATTTTGGGCTCGCCTGTGGTGCCGGATGTGAAGTAAAGCAGACTTACATCGGAGTTGCTGTTGGGCAACTGTGGCCGTTTGAATGGTGCTGCCCCTTCAACCGATTTGTTGAAATCGTACCATCCCTGCGGAATAATCGGCCCGGTTGAAATCAGTGCTTTTACGCTGTCGCATTTTGGCATTGCTGCTTCGATATGGTCGATAATAATTTGGTCGCCAGAGCATACGATAGCCTTTATCCTGGCCATTTTGCATCGGTAGGTAATATCCTTGTCGGTAAGCAGATGGGTGGCGGGGATTACGGTTGCTCCCAATTTGTGCAGGGCAAGAATGGAGAACCAGAACTGGTAGTGGCGTTTCAGAATGAGCATCACCATGTCGCCTTTGCCGATACCGATGCTTTGAAAAAACGAAGCAGTACGGTCGGAGTAATGTTTCATTTCGCCGAAAGTGAACTGATGACAATCGCCGCGGTCGTTGGTCCATAGCAGAGCTGGTTTGTTGGGTTCGATTTCGGCCCAACGGTCAACAACATCATAGGCAAAGTTGAAGTTTTCAGGCACATGCACTTTGAAATTCTGCATGAAATCCTGATATGAGGAGAATTCGGTTTTATCGAGGAATTTTTCTAGCATATCATTAGCATATTATGGCAATCATACGGGCGGGTTTGTCGCCGATAGCGCGAAGCGAGTGGGGGAGCGAAGAGTCGAACATGATGCTGTCGCCCTGATGCAGAATTGTTTGTTTGTCGGCGACCGTGATTTCCACATTGCCTTCTACAATATAGTTGAATTCCTGGCCGGAATGGGCATTTGGGGTTAGGCGTGTGCCGGCCGAGGTGTTAGGCGTGATTGTGACCAAAAACGGCGCTATGTTTCTGTCGCGGAAGCCCGCGGCGAGATCCTGATAGGAGTAGGCGGCTGTACGTTCAACTTTCACTCCCTTGCCATTCCGGGTTATATAATAAGAGCTCATTTTGGGTTCTTCGTCGAATAGGAGCGCGGTGAGTTCAACACCGTAGGCGCATGCCAATTGGTGGAGAAAGCTAACCGGTATGTCGACGGTTCCGCTTTCGTATTGTTCGAGCCGTTGGGGCGAAATGCCACACCCTTTTGCCATATTCTCGATGCTTAGTTCGAGGGCATCGCGAAGGCCGTGAAGCCGCTTTGCAACTTGTTTTAGCTGATCCATGATGAATTATTTGCGTTTCAACAATGTTCTTTTGCTGAATATGGTAATAGTTGAAATGTTTTTAAACAATCTTAATTATTAACGTTACAAAGTTAATAATTGTTTCGAACTATCTGATAAAAAAAGCGATGTGTCGGTTGCGGCACATCACTTTTAAAAGGTTGTTACTTATCGGCGGCTAATTGATATGGCGGAGATAGGTGTCGCGTACGGTTCCTACGACGTTTATAATGTAATCGCCAATTTTTTCGAGGTCGTTTATGAGATCCATGTAGAAGTTTCCGGCCTGGAACTCGTAAACATGGTCGTTGATGTTCTTGACGTTGCCTGTTCTCAACTGGTTGCGCAAGTTGTTGATTTCGCGCTCTTTGTTGTATGAAACAACAATGTCCTGCTCTCGTAGATGCTGTACATTTGCCAGCAGCTTGATAGTGTTGTTCATTGCTTCTTTCACGTCCTTGAACATAGCGTCGATGTTGTCGACAATTCCTTTGGTGAATTCTATGCCTTGATCGGTTTTGCGCATGAGTATTTTTGCGCTACGGTAGCAGCAGTCGGCAATGCTTTCGATTTCGCTGGCGATATTGAGCATGGCAACAACTTGGCCCTTGGCTTCGTTAGAAAGCCTGCCCTCGGAACAACGACGTAGGTAGTTGCTGATTTCAAGCTGCATGCGGTCGGAAATGTCTTCGTATTTTTCTAGACGGGAGAACAGACGGGAGTATTCTTCGGTTTTTGGATCGGTGTGAGCGAATGTTTCGAGTATTGTTATCATTCGGTTTACGCGCTGGGCGTATACAACCATCTCTTTTTCGGCTTGGGCAATATTCAGTTCAGATGCACTGAGCAGACCGGCTGAGATGAACCGCAGTTGGAATTCTTTGTCCTCGTTGTGCTTGGCGGGAATTAGCTTCTCTACAACCCGGACGTAGAATCCTGTCAGCCAAATCATAATGAATACGTTAACGAGGTTAAAGACGGTGTGGAACATTGACAAACCGAACGAAACGCTGAACTGCATCCTGGCCACTTGGGCAAGTATTGGATGGTTGGCCGGTAGCGCGTTGCCAACATAGGCATCGTAGGTTTGCGGATCGGTGGCTTCCAGGTTGTTTACGAACGAGAACATTTCGTCGGGATTGCCTTGGCCAAGGGCTTCGGTTATGTTAACGTTAAGGCGAACAAACGGATAGAAAACAAGAAGCGTCCATATAAGGCCGAATAAGTTGAACAACAGGTGGCTCATTGCTGTGCGTTTTGCAGCTACATTACCGCTTAACGATGCAAGCAGAGGGGTGATTGTTGTACCGATATTACTACCAAGCACAACGGCGCATGCCAAATCGAATGTGATCCAGCCTTTTGTGCACATTATCAATACAATGGCAAATGTAGCGGCAGACGATTGTATTATTGCAGTTACGATAACGCCTACCAGCAGGAAGAGCAGAACCGATGCATAGCCCATTGAGGCGTAATGCTCGAGGAATGCAAACATTTCGGGGTTGCTCTGCAGGTCGGGAACGTATTCACTGATCATGTTCAAGCCCATGAACAGGAACGAGAATCCTATTAAAAATTCGCCAATCGACTTTTTCTTGCTTGATTTGCAGAATAGTAGCGGGACAGCGCAGGCAATAATCGGCAGAATGAAAATTGAGGTGTCCATTTTGAAGCCGAACAAGGCAATGATCCAGGCTGTGAATGTCGTACCTACGTTTGCACCGAAAATGACGGCCATTGACTGAGCCAGGGTCATCAAACCGGCATTCACGAAGCTGACTACCATCACGGTTGATGCTGATGAACTTTGTATGAGCGCGGTGATGGCGATACCTGTCAGCAGGCCTGTGAAGCGGTTGCGCGTCATCGCCGATAGAATATTACGCAACCTGTCGCCTGCGGCTTTCTGAAGACCCTCGCTCATAACCTTCATTCCATAAAGGAATAAGCCCACGGATCCAATCAGAGCCATAAAGTCGAGAAATGAATAATTCATTTGCTTGATGATGATTGTGTGAGAAACTTTTGCAAAGATATAATAAAAATTCCAAACCTATTTCGAAAAACTATAAACAATAAAATATAGCGGGAAAGTTTCTTGGATAGTGTAGCTACTAGAAGTTGTGCTATCGGTTGGTAAAGTAAAAATGTCAAAGTTCTTGTTGTAGGGCCACTGTTTTCGTCGACGATCAAAGCCATATGCCTAGAAGCAACAGCATATGTTTCAAACTGAAACCATATATATTATAGACCTATCTGCTCTATCGCCCTTCAACATATGCTTTTATGCGTCTCGAGCTCCATGCGAACCAATCAAGCCTATAACTACAGTGGGTTCCGGCCCTTTTCAGTGGCTTACGCGGCAAAGATAAGGCGTCTAATGGGCTATATTTGGGCACACCTATGTTAATGTTTGTAAAATTATGCAGTTTTTTGCAGTGCTGCCACACGAGAATCCGAAGCGGTTTACCGAAGTTTTAATAGCTACTACGTGTGAGTTTTTTCTGATATGGGTTCTTAGGGCCCATATCATAAAATTTCAGGGCCGCTGGGGCCGCTGGGGTCGCTGGTTTGGAGGGATTTTTGGCCTGCAGGCTCAGGAGCAT
>JAMPII010000035.1 GCA_023662835.1 Muribaculaceae bacterium
CACTCGCCCGGAGCCGCCCCAGCGGCCCTGAAATTTTATGATATGGGCCCTTAATCATCTAACCACATAACCCTTTAACCCTCAAGTTTATCAAGGAAAAGATAAACTTGAATTATTAAAGAGCAATGAAGTAATTTCCAAAATGCAAGAATGATAATGGGACTACAGTCCGCAAAAATATGTTAAAAAATAAGATAAACAGCCTGGCGGAGGGCTTTGATATGAATGCTTTTTATTGCTTTTTTGTAATTTTACAAAAATATGTCGAATCATGTCGATACGATTCAAATACTTTCAAGCGGCATTCCTTTTGGCAGCTGCTTTCGGTTCTTGTGCCGGAGGTGGTAGCGAGTCATCGCGCAAGCCGATTCCGGCCGCTGAGCCTAAGGTTGTTGCCGAACTGCAATTTAACGCCGACAGCGCATACGCATTTACAGCCAGGCAAGTAGATTTCGGCCCGCGCATACCCGGAACAAAACCTCATGCCCAATGTGGCGAATATATAAAAGCGAAACTTGAAGCTTTCGGTGTCGACACGGTAATGGTGGAACGAGGACAAATGACTGATGCCACAGGCAAGCCGGTAGCTATTGCTAATATTTTCGCACAATATAACCCTCAGGCTGAAAAACGAATATTGTTGCTGGCTCATTACGACACCCGACCTTGGGCTGATGCCGACCCCGAAGAAGCAAATCGGAGCAAACCCGTGCCCGGAGCTAATGATGGCGCCAGCGGCGTCGGTGTACTGATGGAGATAGCGCGACAACTCGGGCAGAGCGACTTGCAAATCGGCGTTGACTTCATATTTACCGATGCCGAAGATATGGGCGTTTCCGGAGCTGACGACGAAAGTTCCTGGTGTCTTGGCACACAATATTGGGTGGAACACATGCCTTACGCCGTTTCCTCCCGACCTGCCTACGGAATCCTGCTCGACATGGTTGGAAACCCCGACGCAATGTTTCGTCGCGAATATGTGTCGGAGATGTATGCCAGAAACGTAAACAACCGGGTATGGGCAGTAGCGAAAGCCTCAGGATTCGGCGACAGGTTTGTGGATGGCCGCGGAGGAGCCGTAACCGATGACCATACATTCATTAACCGCGCAGGAATACCATGCATCGATATTGTCGATTGCGTTAACCCTCAAACAGGCTCATTTCCCGCCAATTGGCACACAGTTAACGACGACATGAATCAAATTTCGAAGCAGACACTGAAAGCCGTAGGCCAAACGGTGCTCAACACGATAACCTTGGAAAAACCATAAAAAGATGACAATAAACGAACTACAAAACGAAATAGTTGATGAATTCTCAGAGATTGACGATTGGATGGATCGCTACGCATACATCATCGACATGGGAAACCAGCTCGACGAAATGCCCGAAAAATACAAAACGCCGGAGTTCCTGATCGAAGGTTGCCAAAGCCGTGCGTGGCTCCATGCCGAACTCAACAACGAAGGACGCATAATTTACACAGCCGACAGCGATGCAATCATTGTGAAGGGAATTATCAGCATGCTTTTGAAAGTGCTCTCCAACCACACCCCGGCCGAAATAGCCGATGCCGACCTCTATTTCATCGACAAAATAGGCCTGGCCGAAAACCTGTCGCCCACACGCTCTAACGGCCTGGCCGCTCTGCTGAAGCAGATGAAACTCTACGCCGTGGCCTACAAGGCAAAACAGGAATCAGCTAAATGATCGGTTCATTGTAAAACAAAATTTCTTAACATTTTCATAACATCACATTATGTTTAAAAACCAACCTACGGGGCTATACGTACTAGCTCTGGCCAACACAGGTGAACGCTTCGGCTACTACACAATGTTGGCAATCTTCCTGTTCTTCCTGCAGGCTAAGTTTGGCTTCGATGCCACATGGACAGGCCAGATTTTTTCTATCTTCCTGGCTTTAGTTTACTTCATGCCCGTGCTCGGCGGATGGCTCGCCGACCGCTGGAGTTTCAACAAGTGTGTGCTCACGGGTATCGCAGTAATGTTTATCGGCTACGCCCTGATGTCGGCTCCCACCCCTGTTCGCAGCGACACTTCGCTCATGATACTGTTGGCATCATTGCTTCTCATCGCTACCGGTACGGGTCTTTTCAAAGGGAACCTCCAGGTAATGGTTGGCGACCTATATAACGACCCTCGCTACAGCGATCGTCGCGACTCGGCTTTCTCTCTATTCTACATGGCTATCAACCTTGGCTCTATGTATGCTCCTGGCGCCGCTATTGCCCTTAAAAACAGCGCGCTGACGAAAGCCGGCTATCTCAGCAACAATCCCATGGCAGCAACGGTAAGCAACTGGTGTCTCGACACAAACGGCTTCACAAACATGCCAACCGATGCCGAGCAACTAAAAACAATGACTGAGTTCGCCGCCAAAAACGGCATGCAAGCCGGAGGCGACCTGGCCGCATTCCTTTCAAACTACTTGTCGGAGTTCGCAGCCGGTTGTCAGGTGACATTCACTTCGCTCACAGAATTTGCACAAGGCTACATCACCGCATTCTCAACAGGTTGCTCCTACGCATTCGCTCTTGCCTGCGGTTCGCTGATTGTTAGCTTCCTCATCTACACCCTAGGCCGCAAAACCTATTCGCATATCATCACCGATTCGTCGAAGAACGGAAAAGTCGACAAAAAAGCTGTTGTAAACAACGGCCCGGAACTTACCCCGGAGCAAACAAAGCAGCGCGTTGTTGCTCTGTTCCTGGTATTCGCCGTTGTAATCTTCTTCTGGATGGTGTTCCATCAGAATGGTCAGACACTTACTGAATTTGCCAAGAGCTGCACATCGTCGGTATCCGATTCGTGGACCCGTATCGGATTCAATCTGTGGGCACTCACAGCAATCGCTGTCGGCGTATATGCCTTGTTTAGCGCATTCCAAAGCACAACAACCAAAGGACGCGCAATCAGTGGCGTCGTTCTCGCTCTCGCAATAGCTGTTGTATCATGGCTGTTCATTTGTCAGACTCCCGAGCAAGTTGAAGGTATCGACCCCGCCGCCTACCAGCAGTTCAACCCCTTCTTCGTGGTTGCCCTTACCCCATTCTCGTTGGCATTCTTTGGCTGGCTCGCAAAACGCGGAAAAGAACCTTCAGCCCCGCGCAAAATCGGATACGGTATGATTATGGCCGGCGTTGCATATCTAGTAATGGTAATGGGTTCGCTCTCGCTTGTTGGCACAAACGGCGACGTTTCAACCAACTGGCTTATTTCAACCTACCTGCTGCTCACTTTGGCCGAGTTATTGCTCTCGCCCATGGGAATTTCTTTCGTAAGCAAGGTTGCTCCTCCAAAATTGAAAGGCGCAATGATGGGTGGTTGGTTCGCAGCTACAGCTGTTGGTAACTATCTGGTATCAATTCCAATGCTTCTGTGGGGAAAAATCCCTGTATGGACAATCTGGACTATACTGATCGCACTGTGTCTGCTTTCGGCTGCTTTCATTTTCTCAATGATGAAAAAGCTCGAAGCCGCAACCTCCGATGTCCCCGCTATCGACCCCATCGATAACGTTGAGGAAGAAGCTATTTAACGCATACATAACAACAAAACTCAACTTACACCTTGGCGACTGCAGTCGCCAAGGTGTTTCTACTAAAACAACTGTACTATAATGGCATTTGACGTACGCAACATCCGAATTGAAGATTTCGACTATCCATTGCCCGACGGGCGCATTGCCAAACACCCGCTGCAACAACGCGACGGTTGCAAACTTCTCGTACGCCGCAGCGATGGCTCGTTGATCGACACCGTGTTCTCGCAAATTATCGACGAACTACCGGCCGACGCGATGCTTGTGCGAAACAACACACGCGTCATAAACGCACGCCTAAGGTTCAAAAAGTCGGCAGGAAATGGCGCAACAATCGAGGTGTTTTGTCTCGAACCCGACACCCCGGCCGACTACGATCGGAATTTTGCCTCCACCGATTCATGTTGCTGGACATGTTTCGTAGGCAACTCAAAACGTTGGAAATCTGAACCTCTGAAAATGCCATTAACTATCGACGGAAAACAACTCACCTTATCGGCCATCCGACTAAACAAAATGGATAGCACGTCGCTGGTCCAGTTTAAGTGGGACTGTTCCGACATATCCTTTTCGCGAATAATCAGCGCCGTAGGCGAGATTCCAATCCCTCCCTATCTTAACCGCTCAACAGAAGCTACCGACTCAACTGACTATCAAACGGTGTATTCGCGCATCGAAGGCTCAGTGGCGGCCCCGACAGCCGGACTACACTTCACCCCCGAACTATTCGAGGCAATAACAGCCCGTGGAATACAATGCCGCGAGCTAACCCTACACGTAGGAGCCGGCACATTCCAGCCCGTAAAATCGGAAAGTATAGGCGACCATCCGATGCACAGCGAATTTATCAGCGTTGACCGACAACTGATTGAAGAATTGGCATCGACCCCGCGCAAAGTGATAGCCGTTGGCACCACTTCTGTGCGCACCCTCGAAAGTTTATATCATGCCGGTTGTCTGTTACACGAAGGCAGCTGGACTGGAGAAGTACCACAGTGGTACCCCTATTCGCCCGGCCACCCGCAATTATCGCGCGAAGAAGCGCTAGATGCACTGCTAGAGCATCTCGACACAGTCGGCACCAGCCGTTTCATAGCATCAACAAAAATCATCATTGCCCCGAGCTACAAATTCCGTATAGTAAAAGGCATGGTCACCAATTTCCACCAGCCTCAATCAACTCTTCTATTGCTCGTTTCGGCGTTCATCGGGGGCAAAAACGACGAATGGCGCCAAATGTACAACTATGCACTCGATAAAAAGTATAGATTTTTAAGTTATGGCGATGCGCAGTTATTGCTTTGATTATTAGTTATATATTTAACTATAGCTGAGCAATTTTATCCTAGAGCGAACATTTTGCCCCGCTAAATTGTTAATGAGATATACTAAAAAATCAAAAAAAATTGTAAATTTGCAGCAGAATGGTTGCTTTTGAATATGCAATTTTCGATCAAAATGTCAAACTAAATAAAATTTGAACTATGAACATCGACACAATCGGTTACAATGCAGGTCTTGTGTGGAATGCACTTAACGAAGCTGATGCACTCGGCTTAAAACAAATCAAAAAAGTAACAAAACTGAAAGATAAAGAATTATATCTGGCACTCGGCTGGCTGGCACGTGAAAACAAAATTCTCATCGCCGAAAGCGAAGATGGGAAAGATTTGATAGTGTCGCTGGCATAAGCACCAACCCATACTGCCTTCAAGGCATGTACCAAGAGGCTGTCCAACAAACAAAGTTAGGCAGTCTCTTTTATTTGCCACGGCACTCGGTATAAGTAGGCTAAATTAGGTGGGCTAAACGAGTGCCTAACCACAGCGCCATCAAACCCAGAACAAGCGATAGAGCGGCGTAGCCAACTCCTATCATGTAGCGGGTAGCGCTAAGCATTGCGTACCATTCGGCAACAAAAGTGCTGAAAGTGGTGAATCCACCGCAAAATCCAACAGTGAGCATGAGCTTCAGTTCGGGCGAGACAGTTTGCCACGAGGTTAGCAGTTGGGTTAATAACCCAAGCAAGAAGCAACCGGCTATGTTCACAGCCAGTGTGCCCAGTGGTAGATTGTATTCGAACGCACCCGAAACAAAGCGCGTCATGCAGTAGCGGGCTATCCCTCCGGCAAAACTCCCCAGGCCGATGTAAATAAGTGTCTTTATCATCTGAGTCTCTTTTTTATTGTGGCTCCATTCAGTTCTATCGCGGTTCGGTACTCTATAGCTTTGGTATTCTGAGGCTTTATACGCGTATTTTCGCTGAAGTATGTGTATTGACGATCCCATGCAATGAGGTAAAGCTGGCGCGTTTGTTGCGGCGGTATGTTGCAGGGAATTGTAGCCGTACGGCTGTGGAGCATGGTTGAGTCGGCAACGGCCGTGTATGTGAGGGTGAGCTGCACCGAACTGATTGTGTCGCCCGACATTTTATTGGCCACGAAAAATGTTTCACGCAACGAGCGCAAAGGCTTATCGTAGGAATGAATCTGTATTGAGTCGCAAACGATGTCCGTGATTATAGAGTCGACGATGTTCAATTCCGGTTTATGGCTTATCGGCTTGAGATTGCCCGGACGTATGGTGCTAACTGACTGCGCCATTGTCAGCTGCGATGTGAACAGTAGCAAAAGTATTACAAAAGTAACTTTCATAAGTAAATGGGATTAATCGGACCCGATGCCGGCATTCGGAATATCCGCAAACAGCCGTCAAGATCGTTTGGCGCGTTTTGTTGTTTATATACACGAAAACTTATGCGCGATAAATATGGAATTATCCGGTATAAGTTGGTGTAAATCTTGAATTTTGAATTTTGGGCAAACGACAAACGGGCATCGTCGGTTAGTGTGAGTGTGAATGCGCGCGGAGAATGAAGTCTGGAACCGCCGTCTGAGCCTGTATAAATTTCGGCAGCGTAAATATTCTTTTTCGACGTTGGCGCTATTATCCCCATTAGTGTGCCTGGACGTAGCGTGCGTTCGTCGCAGCGAACAACAACCATACGGTAGCGAACGGCTAAATCGCCACGGCTAAGTTCTGAATCTTTTTCAATGGCAACGACCGTCGCCGTCGAAGGAAATTGCCAAACACCTTCGATAGGATGCATTGCCGTCGTCGAAAGCCTTTGTCTAACATCGTTTACCGAAACATAGCCTTCGTAATAGCGAGAAAATGACGGCAGCTTCTCAACCAAACGCTTGGCGTTACACGGCATGGTAAGAAGCACGAGCATTATAGCCCACAAAAAACGCATGGCCGTTGGCGTTAAGCCGTTTTAAATTGATATTGTAGCCCGAAGCTAAGAATCTCTTTCAACTGCCATTTTCCCCAGTTCGAATTCTTGGGCGAAGGCTTGCTTGAGTCGTAGCGCACATGGAAATAGAGCTGTGTAGATAGGTAGCGGTTTATACTGAGGTTCAGAGTGTTTTCCCAATCACCCATGATGTATTCATAGTCGGTGAAGACGAAGAAACGGGAATTATATGAAATATTCCACATAATTGTCCACGATATTTTCACCTCAGCATTACTACCGATTTCGCTAACCGAGTGATGTCCTTCCTTTATGCCGAACGAAGCTTTGTTAACTCCCGGATTTGTTGACACTTTCAAGTTGTAGGACAGAGGCGATATAGAAGCATCGAGCCGGAACCGACGCACATTATCGACCAAATTATAAGTCATACCGAGACCGATATTAAGTTCGCCGGGCGACATGAATGCCGCGCGCTTTGTCCGTGAATTCGGAGGGTAGTTGTTGAACAACTGGGTTTTGAACGTCGAGTTCATTGAATAATACCAACGGCGGAACGCATGCATACCAAGCGTACCGTTAAACTGGAACAAGTCCTCCGAAATCAGATAATCGTGCTCGGTGTCCTGAGGCGCGGAAGTGACACCTACCTTATAGGCGATATTCGATTCTACAAGATAGTTAGGGTGGAGCTTCTGATTCAGCTTCACATTCCATATAGCGTTGCCAAGAATATTAACGGCGTTATTGCCACCCTGGTACCAGTTGGGGCTGATATAAGCCTGCGAAAACTGCACCGAGGAGTTGAATGTGTGAAGCCAGTTACGCGTTTTTATTTCAGGCAAGCCGTTTCCTGCAACAGCTGTAGTTTTGTCAACAACAACCTCAGTGTTTGCCAATTGAAGCTTCTCAGGATCGAGTTCCACTTCGGCCTTGTATTTTGTCGGTGGCTTTGGCATGGAGTTGACGTTTAGTTTCACATCGTCCATGTTGCGCAACACATATTCCTGCTTCAGCATCCTGTACTGACGCATCTGGCGGTTAAGCTTCTTAATCCAGTCAAGTTCAGGTATGTCACTATGTACAAACGGCGTAGGATCGTCGATACGCACCGTGTCCAAGTCGAAAAATCCATCGAATACAACCGGCATGAAAGCTATCTCCGGCAACTCACCGGCCTCCATAAAATTAAGAGGAATATGCGAGGGTATTGTATCGGTAGCGACAATCGAGTCAGACAGCAAATCGAGCAGTACTATCGGCTCTTCCTCGTCCTCATCATCATCGGTAATATAAACTGATTCAGGACTTTCCTCACTGGTGCCAGACAGCAGGTTTAACAACGATTTGTCAGGATTTTGCGCCCCGGCAGAAAATATAACTAACGAAAATAATGAAAAGGCAGCAAATATTTGGGAAAATTGTGTCATACTTCAGCAAAAAATACTATTCCACCACAAAGTTAAACAATTAGAGGCTGTCTTACAAAACTTATCCTCAGTAATTCACGAGTGTTATGATAATTCAAGGTAAACTCTGAAACGGTAAAATAAATATTTTAACAATTTATTAACAATTACAATTCGTCCTATTTCAAGACTTATTAATACTTTTGTGAAAAATTGTTAGATTATATATTTAGTTGTTTTACACTCTATTATGTGAGGCGGATCAATGGTTACAGACTGAAATTTCAAACCAGAAAATAATAATATTATAACAATTATTTACAAACCATTCATTGCTATTTATGATGAAGAGACTTCTTCTCTTGGCCAGCATGGTCTGGCTGACATGTACTGCACTGATGGCTGCATCTGACATCAAGTGTAGCGGTTTCATTGTCGACGAGCAGGACGAGCCAATTATCGGAGCAACAGTTGCGGTTCCCGGAACACGCATTGCAACAGCAACAGATGTTGACGGTCGTTTCACTCTCGTAGTGCCTCAGGGCAAGACAATTAAAGTTACTTACATAGGTTATAAACCAATCGAGGCTAAAGCAGCCCCCAATATGGGCCGCATGACAATGGCGATATCAGCCACTATGCTCAATGACGTTGTTGTCGAGCAATCTGCTGCCCGCACACGCCTTACCCCTGTTGCAGTTTCGACAGTAGGTGCTCAAACCATCGATTTAAAACTTGGTAATCAGGATCTGCCTGAGGTACTGAAAACCACTCCCGGCGTTTGGACAACAAAACAAGGTGGCGGTTTTGGCGACGCCAAAACAAATGTTCGCGGTTTTACCAGCGCAAACGTAGCCGTTATGATTAACGGTATTCCCGTCAACGACATGGAATGGGGCGGGACATACTGGAGCAACTGGTCCGGTTTGTCCGACGTAACATCTAACATCCAGGTACAGCGAGGCTTAGGCGCTACAATCATATCGTCGCCCACAGTCGGTGGTTCAATAAACATTACAACCCGCACTATCGATGTTGAAAAAGGCGGTTCCGTATGGTACGGAATGGGCAACGACGGTTTAAATAACTACGGTGCAAAAGTGTCGACCGGTTTGATGAAAAACGGCTGGGCTGTTACATTGCTCGGCTCGCGCAAATGGGGAGATGGTTACGTCCAAGGCACACCCTTCAACAACTACAACTACTTCCTGAACGTTTCAAAACGTATCAACGAAAACCACCAGTTGAGCTTAACCGCTTTCGGCGGCTATCAAAACCACATTCGCCGTCCGAACCAGCGCTCAGGTTTGAGCATCATGGGCTATCAGGAATATGGTCGCCAGTACATGGGTCCGAACGACATGTATCGCTACAACCCAACATTCGGTTATGACAATACAGGCCAAATGAAAACTCAGAACCGTAGCGAATCGCACAAACCACAGATTCAGCTAAACCACATCTGGAAAATCGACGAAACTTCCTCGCTCTCATCCGCACTCTACGTTTCGTTCTGCAACGCAAGCGGTTATTCCGGCCAAGGTAACGGTATCGACTATTCATATAGCGACTGGTATGGCGCAACCGACGGCGTGCTAAGCACAAAATTCCGTCGCGCCGACGGCACTTTCGACTACGGAGCAATCCAGACACTCAACGAAAACTCCGACAACGGTTCGAAACTTGTTATGTCGAACGGTATAAACTCCCACGTATGGTACGGACTCATCTCTTCTTACAAGAAAGAGTTCAAAATGCCTAACGACAACAAACTCAACCTTACAGCCGGTATCGACCTTCGCTACTACGTAGGTACACATAAAAATAAGATTGTCGACCTGTACAACGGCGACTACTTCATCGACTATTCTTCACGTAAAGGCGTATCGGCCGAACTAAACGCAGCCGCAGCCGACCCAATGTGGAAATACGAGCACCTCGGAATGGGCGATGTAGTTTACAAAAACTACAAAGGCTACACCCGTCAGGGCGGTATCTACGCACAAGGCGAATACACAATGTTCGACGGCAAACTGAACATCGTCCTTGCCGGTTCTGTTAACAACACAGCCTACTGGCGCCGTGAATTCCTTTACGCCGACAAAGACCACCGCCGTTCTGCTACACGCGACTTCTGGGGTGGTACTATTAAAGGTGGTGCAAACTACAATATCGACGACCACAACAACGTGTTCGCAAACCTTGGCTACATTTCGCGTGCCCCATTCTTCCAGTATGGCGCATTCCTGCAGTACCAGATTTCGAACGCAATCAACAAAGATGCCGTTAACGAAAAAGTAGCTTCATTCGAACTCGGCTATGGCTATCAGTCACGCACTTTCGCCCTTACTCTCAATGGATATTACACCAAATGGATCGACAAAACCATGACCAAAGGCGGTACAATGCAGGATGGTTTGCGCTACTCAATCAACCTGCAGGGCGTTAACGCAACCCACATGGGTATTGAAATGGATCTCACATGGAAGCCGCTGCAGTGGTTGGATGTCGAAGGTATGTTCTCGCTCGGCAAATGGGAATGGAGCTCGAACGCTTCCGGATATTTCTACAACGAACTTGGCCAGCCTCTGAAAAATATCTCAACCGGCGAACTCGCCTCTGGCGTAGGTGCTGCCGACCAAGCAAAAGCCACTGTGAACCAGAAAGGCGTAAAAGTTGGCGACTCCCCACAAACACAAGGCTCAATCTCGCTTACATTCAAGCCATTCCAGGGCTTCCGAATAGGTGCCGACTGGGTTGCTGAAGGTCGCACATACTCCGACTTCTCACTTTCAGGCTCAAATCTGTCAGCGTCAACAATAAATGTTTCTGATCCCTGGCGTATTCCATGGGGACAACAGTTCGATATGTTCGCTTCATATCGCTTCAAGATTGGTGGTGTAAACGCAACTCTGTACGGAAACGTCTACAATGTATTCAACAACTATTACATCACCGATGCCATGACCAACATCAACACTAATGGCACATGGGAGAACGCCTACGGTGTGTTCTACACGTTCGGTCGTACCTACTCAATCCGTATGCGTATTAATTTCTAATCATAAAAACAGGAAATTACAATTATGAAATTAAACATTTTCAAAGGTATCCTTGCATGCGGCGCTATCTTGTCTCTTGCAGCTTGCAGCGAGAACACCTGGAACGAAGATAATCTGGACGGCTTCGAAGTGCCCAACCTAAACGGGGGCGGAGCTTCGCAAGTTATCCAATACACACTAACATCGTCCGACTATTCGGCCATAGCAAAAAACTCCGATAACGTTGCTATGGCAACCGAAACCGGCGTCCTCGACCTGCTTCAAGCCGTTGGCACTCACGGCTACTTCAGCGAATCAATTCAGCCGCGTGAGTATGTTACCCCATGGTTGAACACCGTTCAATCGAACACAAAATATCCCTTCTATATGCTCAACAACCGTGCAACTATCCAGCTCTATTACAAAGTTGCAGAGAACCAGCCCGCTGAATTGTTGAGCATCGAAAACGCACCCCAATATGAGGTGACAGAGGCTGACTACAAAGCTGTTTACGGCTCCGACGAAAACTACGCCATGTCGTTCGCCCCTTCATATCTGCCCGAGAAATACGTACCCGGCTTCTTGGCCACAGCTTATCCCGATGCAAAAGCCGACGACTTCGTATATGTCACCTACGAAAATTCAAGTGTCGATCCTAATTTCGGCGGCAATGGCGGTGTTAACCCCGACGTTCCCGAAGAACCAAATCTCGGCGACTTGACTATGGGCGAAACCTACGAAATTCACGGTCAGCTCATGGCAATCTGCAACCAAGGCGCTGTCCTTACAACTACTACCGGTTCAACACTCCTGTACGACAAAAATATTGCGTGGAGCGATATGAAAGTAGGCGACAAAGCAACTGTTGAAGGCGCAGCCAACAACTACTATGGCGCTCTACAACTTCAGAATCTGACGGTTAAAGTTACAGGTAACGAGGCCGCTCAATATCCCACTCCCGTTAAATGGACCGGAGCCGACGTCGATAAACACATGACCGAAGTCGCCAACCACAAGAGCACTTATCCAATGGGCCCAGTTTATGTTGAGGTAGTAGCCACACTTAAAGTCAGCGGCAACTACTATAACTTCAACGTCGATGGCGCAACAAATCAGATCGCATTCTATCAGCCAACCAACGCACAGAAAGCTGCCGTTGCCGACGGACAAACATATACTCTCACCGGCTACGCTGTCAGCACTGGTAAGACATACGTTAACCTGATTCCCACAGCTATCAATGGCACACCTCTGACTCCCGCTCCGGCCTACGCACCACAATCACGCGCAGTTGCCTATGTTCCTTCACAGGCTGTCAACGCTGTTTACAAATACAATGGCAGCAAGTGGGCTCCCGCAGCCGATGTTATAGTTCTTCAAAGCAGCGACTACACCGCTATGGGCGTTAAGGATCTCAACGCAAGCAAGGCTGCAGAATTCCTGCCTATCTACCTGAAAAATAATTACCCATATGCTGCTAAAGGCGACACCAAGTATGTCGTTTACAAGTACTACGACGCAACCGACAAGAAGACCTACAATCAGCACTGCGACCGCTTGACATTCGACGGCACAGCTTGGGTAATGGACACTCAGGAAACCAAAATGGCACAGTTTGTGAAATCGAACGGCAAATGGATGTTCGACCCCACAATCTACATCAACTATCCCGACAGCAAGACAGATGCCGCCTCGCTCGCATTCTATAACGCCTGCGTATCGTGGGTATGGAACAACATCAATCTTAAAGTGCCCGGAATCAGCGACCAAACACTCGCCGATTGGCCTCAGACTGGCAAAGTGGCAACCTTCGGTTGGTGCTGGGGTAGCAATGGGCCGACTCAGGAAGGATATGGGGGCGCTTCTGCCTACTATTGCAACTACGACAATCGTGTCTATACACTCAAATCTTACCTCGGAGACGACTTCTACAACGAAAACTATGGCTCGCTCGACGACGACGAAGTACTAGAACTTACCGAAAAACGATTCTGCGAAGAAGTTGCGCGCGGTGCCCTCGAGGCTATCTATCCCGACGTAATGCCAGGCTCGTCATTCGACCAGTACTACGAAATCACTCTCGTACAGTACAGCCCCAAACAGAGCGTTTCGATCAAGTATCTCGTAACCGGAAAAGGTCAGTTCAAATTTGTTGAATGTCCTGTATGGAACCTCAAAGCTGAATAATTACTGACTTTATAATAAGAAGCGCGCCGGGTAACTGCCCGACGCGCTTTTTTTTGTAGCAATAGCCGGAAATCATTATTTTTTGTAACTTTGCACATTCTCAACGAAAACATGATATATTAGATAATAATGAAAGAAACAGTTCTAAGTGGCATTCGCCCAACCGGAAATCTTCATCTGGGTAATTATTTCGGTGCGCTGTCGAAATTTATCCGCATGCAGGACGATTACAATTGCATGTATTTTTTGGCCGACCTCCACGCTCTAACAACTCACCCCGATCCGAAAATGCTGCATGAAAACGTGCGCAATATTATGGCCGAATATCTCGCAGCCGGACTCGACCCTGAAAAGGTCACATTGTTTGTGCAGAGCGATGTGCCCGAGGTGAGTGAACTGTATCTGCTATTGAACATGCATGTTGGTATCGGAGAGCTTATGCGCACCACCTCGTTCAAGGATAAAGCACGCAAAGCCCTCGGAATCAATCGCGACGAAAACGAATCGGATGCCGACTTCGAACATCAGATTATTGGTGCCGAAACAAACAAACGCGTAAACGCCGGTTTGCTCACATATCCAACACTTATGGCTGTCGACATTCTGATTCAAAAAGCAAGTAAAGTCCCCGTAGGTAAGGATCAGGAGCAGCATCTCGAACTAACTCGCCGCTTCGCGCGCCGTTTCAACTCGTTCTATGGTGTCGACCTGTTCCCCGAACCGGTCAACTTCAATTTCACCGGCGAATCGATAAAAGTGCCTGGATTAGACGGCTCAGGCAAAATGGGCAAGAGCGAGGGAAACTGCATTTACCTTATCGACGATGAAAAAACTCTGCGCAAAAAAGTGATGCGCGCAGTTACCGACGAGGGTCCCAAAGAGCCAAACTCGCCCGTCAGCGAACCCATCAAAAATCTTTTAATGCTGATGGAATTGGCTTCGACTCCCGATACATTGCAGCACTTCCGCGACGCCTACGCCGACTGCTCGATACGCTATGGCGACCTCAAAAAACAATTGGCTGAAGACCTGTTAAAAATCACAACCCCAATTCGCCAACGCATCAACGAAATTAAAGGTGATGAAGCTTACATGGGTCGCATACTGCGTCAAGGCGCTGAACGAGCACGCGAAAATGCGTCAAAAACCCTTGCCGAAGTGCGCGAAATAATGGGAATCAGGAAATTTTACTAGTCAATTAACCCTATTACAGGTAGTTATATGGGCCGTTAAGGGCCCATATCATAAAATTTCAGGGCCGCTGGGGTCGCTGGTTTGGAGGGA
>JAMPII010000036.1 GCA_023662835.1 Muribaculaceae bacterium
ATCACTCGCCCGGAGCCGCCCCAGCGGCTCTGAAATTTTATGATATGGGCCCTTAGTCATAAAAGGCCAGGATACTGCGTTTATTGGTTGGCGTTTAGGGCGTTGCGAACAAGCCCAGCTAGTTTGGCGCGTTTAATGGGTGAGTGGGCGAACAGTGAGGAGAACTGTTGCTGCGTGAGGTTGGCGACTTCGGTGGCCGTAAGGTTGAAGAGTGATTCGGAGGGGGTGAATTCGGCTATTGCGGTAGGAGTAGCGTCATTGTTGAATGGGCATGCCATTTGGCATGAGTCGCAGCCGTAAAGGTGGGCGTAGGTGTTGGTGCCGGTTGGGAATGGGCCTCGATGTTCGATGGTGAGGTACGACAGGCAGCGGTTGGCATCGATATGGAAATCACTACATATAGCTTTTCCCGGACAGGCATCGATACAGCGGCGGCAAGCATCGGGGCATGACATGTAGCACGGTGGGTCGGGCAGCAGGGTAGCCGTGGTGATTATTGAGGCCAGCAGTACGTAGGATCCTATCCCGGGGACGATTAGCTGGGAGTGGCGTCCGATGAATCCGACACCGGCTTGTACGGCCCAATATCGCTCGAGTAGCGGAGCTGTGTCGATGCAGATACGGCATTTTTCGCCCGGGAACAAATGCTCGATTTCAGACACGACAGGTTGTAGACGTTGGCGAAGCACGTCGTGATAGTCGCGGCCGTAGGCATAGTAGGCAATGTAGGGCAATGAGGCAGCGCGTTTAACGGCCGGATAATAGTTGAAGGCGCAAACGATAATTGATTTGGCGCCTTGGAGCAGCAGCGAAGGGTTGCGGCGGATGTAGTCGTAACGCTCCAAATAGCTCATCGAGGCGTGTTTGCCTTCAGAAATCCAACGCCGGTAGGAGTTGATAATCACGTCGGGCACAATATGGGTTTCGGCAATGCCTACGCGCGAAGCTCCTTGGGTCAGGGCAGCAAGGCGAACAGTGTCGCTATTGTTCGATAGTGAGGAACTCATAGCCTTGTTCTTTGAGCCATTCGATAGCTCGGGGCAGGGCGTAGCGCAAGTTGGCTTCGGCCTTTAGGGAGTCGTGGAACACGATTATGGAGCCGTTGCGGGCGTAGCGTTTCACATTTTTGAGCACTTTCTCGCCGGTCATTTTTTTTGAATAGTCGCGTGTAACCAGGTCGTACATCACGATGTTGAAGTGGTCCTTGATTATGGCTGCCTGTCCCCAGCGCATAATGCCGTGGGGCGGCCGGTAGAGGGTGCTGTCGATGAGCTCGTGGGCTTGCTGAATGTTGCGCAGATAGCGGCGCGAGGTTACTTTGAAGCCCTGGAGGTGGTTCATGGTGTGGTTGCCCCATGAGTGGCCTCGTTTCTTTATCTCCTCGAGCAAATGGGGCGATCGGGCAACATTGTCGCCTACAAGGAAGAAAGTTGCTTTGACACCGTAGTAGTCGAGCAGGTCGAGAACCCATGGCGTTACTTCGGGTATGGGGCCGTCGTCGAATGTGAGGTATACCACCTTACGTTTTTTGCGCTTGATGCGCCACAAGGCTTCAGGGAAAAGTATGCGGTAGAGAAGCGGAGGTTGCTCGATGAACATGGGATTTCTTTAAGAAATATGGCTATGCGGCGCCGTTGAGCCGCATAGCCATATGAGGTTGATTATTTTTCGGCCGATTTGGTGTAGCGCGCCAGGTTTACGCCTTGGGCCTGAAGGTCGGCAACGAGTTTGTTGAAATCGGCTTCGCCGGCGATTGCACCATACATCTGGAGCAGTTGCAGGAAGAAGGTGTCGTAGATATAGCGGTCGGTGCGGGTCAGCATGTTAAATTGCTGAGGCGTGAGCGACTGGATGTAAAGCAGATACCCTTTGTATAGGTTTATCTCGTCGTTGATCAGGTTGAGTGCCTGCTGGCGAGTTTGCTCTGAACCGGTCACTTCGGCCAGACGGCTATAAAGGTCGGCCATGGGGAGTCCGATAGCAACCCCGTAGGGGGCAGCCGATGCGGGAAGTTTTTCAACAATCAGGTCGAGAATCTCTTTGGAGCGGTCGTATTTTGTGTTGATCATTTTCTCAACGTCGGCGCGCTGCTGGGGCGTTAGCGAAGCGGAATCCTGCAGGTAGTAGATGTTGGCGGTGATGCCTTCGTTGTAGAGTTCTGTGGCAACATCGAGCATTGCGGAGCGGGTTGAGGTTACCATTCGGCGCACGGTTTCGTCGAGATAAATATTCTCGGGGTTCTTGTCGATTCCGCCCCAGCGGAATTTTTTGATGTTTTCGTAGGCTTTGTCGGTGTTGACGCCCGGGTTGTCGCTTCCGTTTCGCAGGCCGGTCACCTCGTAGGTCATACCGGTCAGTTGCATGTAGGGCGACAGTCCGAGGTAGAAGTCGTCGGGAACGGTCATTGCGAAGTAGAATGGACGTTTCCAACCGTTTGCGGCATTAGTCGCCATCATATCGATTGCTGCGGTTTTGCTTAAACGCAATCCTCCTTCTGGGTCGTCGGTCATGTTAAGAGGCAGAGCGGGAGCCAGTTGAGGCACTTGCTGCTGTGTGATGCGGCCTTGCGCAACCATATCGTCGCTGCTGAGAGGAATGTACATGTTTGGATAGCGCATTTCACGCAGGTTGAATGTGGTATTCTTCGAATCGGGGCGATACAGCGCTTTGAGAGCGCTAAGGGCGTTGACGGCGGTTGTGTCGGGATTGATTATGTAGGCAAACTGAAGAGCGTCGTTGGCGTAGTCGGCGGGCGAGGCCAGCACGTCGATCGCGTCGGCGTTGTAGGAGGGCACACGCATCTGGTCGTTGTACCAGTCGGTAGTCAGGTAGCTGAGATTGACTACGCGCACGTCGGTTCGGTAGCCTTCAACTTCCTGGGCGTACCATAGGGGGAAGGTGTCGTTGTCGCCGTTTGTGAACACGATTGCGTTTTCGTCGAGGCTTGTCAGATAGTTCATGCCGAAGTCGCGTGCGGCGTAGCGGCCTGAACGGTCATGGTCGTCCCAGGTTTGTGAAACAACCTGCAGGGGAACCAGCAATCCGATAACAGCAGCCACGGCTGCATAAGCTTTTGAGGCAGGCGAATTGTCGTCGATTTTCTTTTTGGCCGACATAGCCAGCAGGGCTCGCCATATAGCCGCTACGCCCATGCCGACCCAAATTGCGTAGGCATAGAATGACCCGGCAAATGCATAGTCGCGTTCGCGAGGCTGATTGGGCGTTTGGTTGAGGTAGATTACGATTGCTATACCGGTCATGAAGAACAGGAAGGCTACGACCCAGAATTGTTCGATGCCTCGTTTTGAGGTGAATGCCTGCCAACCAATGCCGAGTATGCCCATAATCAGTGGGAGCATGAAGAAAACGTTATGCCCCTTGTTCCCTTTTCCCAGGTCGTCGGGGAGTAGTTCCTGCGGGCCAAGGCGTGGATTGTCGATGAAAGGAATGCCTGAAATCCAGTTGCCGTGAGTTAGCTCGCCGTTGCCGGCAATGTCGTTCTGGCGTCCTGCAAAGTTCCACAGGAAGTAGCGCCAGTACATGTGGTTGAGCTGGTAGTTGAAGAAGAAGCGTAGGTTTTCAAGCATTGTGGGCTTGATTTTTGTTTGTTTGTCGGTGGGAAGTGGGTTGCCGTCGGCGTCGACGTAGGTTGTGACCTGGACGGGGACGCCGGTCATTCCGGTCCAATCGCGATATTCTTGAGCGTAGCGTCCCTCGTACATTCGTGGGAATAGCATGTTGAGCTCGGGACTCATCTCATAACTGTATTTCTGGCCGGTTACGATGTAGCGGTCGGGTTCGTCGGGCGATTGTTTAACGGCTTTGCCATATATGTTTTTGCCGTCGTGACGAATTGCGTGGGGCACGCCTGATGCATCAACTTTGTATACGATGCCTGAGTTGAATGTGTTTCCGTAGAAAAGAGGACGGTCGCCGTATTGCTCGCGGTTGAGGTAGGAGCCGAGCGAAAACACATTGTTTGGCGCGTTCTGGTTCATAGGCGTGTTGGCCGATGAGCGGATTAGCAACAGGGCGTAGGATGAGTAGCCTATGAATATGAAGAGGATTGAGAGGATTATTACGTTGAAAATGCGTATGGGTACTTTTTTGAGTCGTACGAAGAGGTAGTAGAGTAGGGCACACGACAGGACAACGGGTACAAAAAGGTTGTCGCCTATAAAGGGAATGCCCGAGAGGAATACCGACAGGAAGAATGCCAGTTTTATTCGGCGGGCATTGCTCTGACGATAGAGTTCGACGATAGCCCAAATCATAACGCCTAATGTGACGATAGCGTAGATGAGTGCGCCGCTGTTGTAATTCATGTGGAACACGTTGACGCACAGTAGTTCGCAGTATTGAGCCATTTCGATGAATCCTGGCACAAGGCCGTAGAGAATCAAGCCTACGATGAGGAATGATACAAGAAGTGCCGCGAATGAGCCTTTGGCGTTTGTGTTCTTGAATTTGCGGTAGTAGAACACGAGCACGATGGCTGGTATGCAAAGCAGATTGAGCAGGTGGACGGCGATGGAGATGCCGATTATATAGGCAATCAGCACGAGGTAGCGGTCGGAGTGGGGCTGGTCGGCGCGGTCCTCCCATTTGAGTATAAGCCAGAATACCAGTGCCGTGCAGAACGAGGAGAAAGCGTAAACTTCGCCTTCGACAGCCGAGAACCAGAAGGTGTCGCTCCAGGTGTACATCAACGAGCCGCAAACACCGCTGGCGAAAATGATTAGCATTTGCAGCGGGGTTACGGTTGTTGCGTTGTCGTCGACCAATAATCGGCGTACAAGGTGGGTTATTGTCCAGAATAACAATAGTATAGTGGCGGCACTTAGCAGAGCTGACATTGAGTTGACGGCTATTGCTATATACTCAGGTCCGGGGGCAAAATTGACAAAGAACCTGGCGGCAAGCATGAAGATTGGGTTGCCCGGGGGGTGTCCGATTTCAAGTTTGTAGCCTTGGGAAATGAATTCGGGGCAATCCCAGAAGCTGGCGGTTGGCTCGAGCGTGAGCAGGTAGGTTGCGGCTGCAATTATAAACATTAGCCAACCCAGCGAGTTGTTCAAAACGGAATAACGTTTCATATTTGAGGTTATTAAAAGAAACGGTAGTTTATGAATGTGTTACTACTTTTGCTGAAGGGGGAAGGGTGGAGTTGCGCTCGTCGATGGCTGTTACGACAGAATCGGCCAGGTTGCGGAATGCTTCGCCGGTTATGCTGTCGGCCAGAGCGATTGGCTGGCCTTGGTCGCCACCATCGCATATGGAACCAACCAATGGAATCTGTGCCAGCAATTTAACACCAAGTTCGGCAGCGAGGTCTTTGGCTCCTTCGTGGCCGAAAATGAAGTATTTTTCGTCGGGGTGAGGGGCGGGGGTGAACCATGCCATGTTTTCCACGATGCCCAGCACGGGAACGTTCACTTTTGGGTCGGTGAACATGGCTATTCCTTTGCGGGCATCGGCAAGGGCTACTTGTTGGGGGGTGCTGACAATTACGGCTCCGGTAATGGCGAGTGTTTGAACTAAGGTTAGATGAATGTCGGATGTTCCGGGCGGCATGTCGATAAGGAAATAGTCGAGCTCGCCCCAGTTCACTTGGGTGATGAGCTGGTTGAGGGCGCGCGACGCCATTGCGCCGCGCCACAGTACGGGGCTGTTGCGGTCAACGAGGAATCCGATGGAGAGGAGCTTGACGCCATGGCGTTCGATTGGGACGATACAGTCCTGACCGTTAATGTTTTCCATGTAGATTGGCTCATCCTCCACGCCAAACATTTTTGGAATGGAGGGGCCGAATATGTCGGCGTCGAGCAGCCCTACTCGATAGCCCATACGAGCCAAGGCCACAGCCAGATTGGAGGCTACGGTTGACTTGCCAACGCCTCCTTTGCCCGAGGAAACGCCGATTATATTTTTTACTCCGGGCAGCGGATTTTCAGGCTTTGGCGCTGTTTGGTGACGGAATTTTGTGGCAATACGGCCTTTTACGTCCACCTCGGGCGAGATGTATGTTGTAATGGCTGTTTCGGCAGCCTTCACGAGCGATTTTATGAATGGGTCGGTAGGCTTTTCGAAGACTAGGGAAAAGCTTACCTGGTTGCCGTCGATTCGTATGTCGTCTTCAACCATTTCCAGCTCAACAATGTTTTTTCCATTGCCTGGATAACGCACGTTTTTCAGTGCTTCGAGTATGAGATTGGGGTATAATTTCTGCATAATTTATTTTGGTTCTTGCCCTGGGATTTCGCCGCGGGAATAACTGCGATAGGTGTCGAAAGGTATGTCAATATCGGGCTCGGCGAGCACGGGCGCCGATTCGTCGGGGACGGTCATGTTTATGTATTTGATTGTCAGCCCTCGGTCGAGCCATTGCTGCTCGTAGAATGTTCGTATCAGCCGAAGCTCGTCGGGGGTTGAGGAGTCGTTGTGGAGGTCGGCGCACGATTCGTTGACGGTTAGATTGTTGTGGCGGGCCATAGCCAGAGTGTAGTTGAACAGGAACGGACTGTCGGTTTTGAGCTTGATTTTCGCTCCCGGGGCCAGAACCTGACGGTACATCTGCATGAATCGAGCGCCTGTAAGCCGCTTGTTTTCTTTCTTCATCTGCGGATCGGGGAATGTTATCCATATTTCACTTACTTCGCCCGGGGAGAAAAATTTAGGAAGCAGGTCGATAGTGGTGCGCAGAAAGGCGGCGTTGGTTATGTTGTTTTGGGTAATATCTTTTGCCCCGGTCCACAGGCGGGCGCCTTTAATGTCGATTCCGATGAAATTGCATTCAGGGTGTTGTCGGGCGAGGCCTACGGTGTATTCGCCTTTGCCGCAGCCAAGTTCAAGAATTATATTGCCTTTGTTTTTGAAAAAGTCGGTGTTCCATTTTCCGCGCAAGTGGAAGCCGTCGCTGTTCAACATGGCGAAGGGACACTCCACCACGCAATCCATTTGCGCTATGTCGCTGAACTTTTTCAGTTTGTTTTTTCCCATTGCTTTTTGTTATCGAGTGATTACAGAGTGGCTTGTTGTGAGGCCGTCGGTGGTTTTTATGTGAATGATGTATGCGCCGTGGTGGCTCCATTGTAATTGAATGTGATTCAGCGATTCAATATTGTGGCTTTCGTATTGTCGACCGGCAAGGTCGTAGGCGGTTACATGCTTGATGGCTCGGTCGGAGTTGATTATCAGGTTGCTGCCGTCGATAGCTAAAGTAATGTTACTTTCGACGTTTGACGGTAGCGACGATGTTGAATCGTCGGTAATATTGAAGTGTTGCCATTGCGTGGCGCTACGAAAACGGTTGGCCATATCGGGTGCGGCGGTTAATGTAACGTCAGACTGGTCAATGCCTTGCCATACGTCGTAACCTAACGAAGGCACATTGCTCAGGGTGGTAGCGTTGATTGAGCGCAGAGCAGATGCGTAGGCCATGGCTTTGTCGCCGATGTAGGATAGGGAGGAAGGGAGGGTGATTGTAGCGGCCGAGGCATTGTTGTAGAAGGCGTAGGCGCCAATCGATTTTATTGCTGATGAACCGATAAAATCGAACGATTCAACGGCGGGCGAATCTGCAAGCATAAGGTTGGGCACTGTGTCGAAGGAGCCTTCGACTTTTTTCAATTCAGGGCAAGCCATTAGCACTCCTTCCCCTATATATATAATGTGTGGGGGTAGGGCTACGTTTGTCAATTCGGGGCACGAGGCGAAGGCATAGTTGCCGATGCTGTCTAACTTTCCGCAGCCCGAAAGGTCGGCCTGTCGGATAGCCGACAGGCTGAAGGCTTCTTCTCCGATTGTTTTTAATGCGGGGGGGAAGGAGATGCATCTTAGTGCGGAACATGCGGTGAACGCTTTTCTACCTATGCGCGAAATTTCTTGAGGTAGAGTGATGTTTTCAAGCTTCTGGCAGTTGGCGAAGGCATGGTTTGCTATTTCGGTAACCGGTCCTTCGAAGTTTACAGTGGTTAGTGATGAGCCTGCGAACGCGGCTTCTGCTACGGTGCGCAAAGTTTTAGGGAGGCGAATGGCGGTTAATTCCGCACCAACGAACGTGAATGCTGGAATTTCGGCCGGCGTGAGGTTCAAATCGCTGATATCCAGCTTTTGAAGGTGGGGCGTGAGCTGTGGAATCAGTTTCAGAGCCAGAGCGGGAGCGCATCCCGACAGGGTGAGTTCGACGGTTGTTTCGTCGATGTTATCCGACAACACCGAGCAGATATCGCTACCCGGCTCCAGATTTACAATTGTGGCGGACGCGTTTTTGGCTCCGCCCAACAGTAAACAAAGAAGTATTGTCAGATACGTTTTACTCATATACAGACGTTTACGTTTACTATAGCTTTTACGGGGTAAAGCGCAACGATGTCGTCGAGCGCCACTTCAATGGGGTCGTAGTCGGGGTTGGCGCTTTTTAGGGTTACCATTGCTGGATTGGCATTTCGGCGAACATATTTAACAACACGTCGGTTTTCGGTGACGATGACGTAAATATCGCCCCATACGATGTTCTCCTTTTCGTTGTCGGGGAGCAGGCATATGTAGGCTCCGTTGTTGATTACCGGTTGCATTGAATCGCCTTGGGCCTTGACTGCAACCCAGTTGGCGCGGAAATCGGGCAGTGATATACGTTCAATAATATGCTCTTTTGTGAACATTCGGTCGCGTCCGGTGGGGCCGGCTGCGACGTCGATATCGTATAGAGGAATTGTACCGCAATCCGGTTGCCGGTCGTCGACGGGCATTGGATGTAGCGATGGCCGTTTTTCGTAGGGCATACCTACGCCGTTCTTGAGCCAGTTGGCTGAGATGCCCATGTTCACAATTATCCGGTTTACAAGGGTGTCGTTGATGGGAAGGCGGCCGGTGAGGTATTTCGAGATATTCGAGGGGTCGAGGCCGATACGACGCGAGAATGCTGCCTGCGACAAATGGCTTGTTTGCATCAGGTGGCGTATTCGTGCAATTAGTTGGCTACGTTGGTTGTTGTCCATATATGCGTTGTTGTTTAGCGACTTTTAGCGTCGTCTGTTTTTATAGCGCTGGCGTTTGTTGCGCTTGGGTGATGAGCCTCTTAGCGCTTCTTTTGCCGATGGTTCCTTGTCGGGCTGTGTCAGTGGGCGTCCCTTGTCGTCGAGCAGGGCGAAATCAAGCATTTTTCGCTCAACGTTGGCGCGGGCTACTTGTATGCGAACCTCGTCGCCCAAGCGGTAGCGGGTTTTGGTGTGTCGGCCTACCAGACAATAGTTACGTTCGTCGAAGTCGTAGTAGTCGTCGGCTAGGTCGCGTATAGGTACGAGTCCTTCACATTTGTTGTCGTTCAGTTCGACGTAGAGCCCCCATTCGGTTACGCCTGATATTATGCCGTCAAACACTTCGCCCAGGCGGTCGGCCATGTACTCAACTTGTTTGTACTTGATTGAAGCTCGTTCGGCGTTTGCTGCCAGCTGCTCCATCTGTGAGGAGTGTTTACATTGCTCTTCGAGGCGCTCTTTCACCGCGGAACGTCCGCCGGAAAGATAGCGCTCGAGCAGGCGATGCACCATCATGTCGGGATATCGGCGGATGGGCGATGTGAAGTGGGTGTAATATTCGAAGCCCAGGCCGTAGTGACCAATGTTGTCGGTTGAATAAATGGCTTTTGCCATTGAGCGGATAGCAAGCACCGACAGTAGGTTTTCTTCACCTTTGCCCTTCACATCCTGGAGCATTTTGTTGAGCGAGCGGTTGATTTCGCGGGGTGTGCCGGTGGTTTTGAGCTTGTAGCCGAATGTGCGTGCTATTGTAGCCAGGTCGGACAGGCGGGTAACGTCGGGCTGGTCGTGTATGCGGTATACGAAAGCTTTGGGCTTTTTGCGGGGTTTTGGCGCGCCGATTTCGGCGGCGACAGTACGGTTGGCCAGCAGCATGAATTCTTCGATGAGTTTGTTGGCATCTTTCGATTCTTTGAAGAACACGCTGATGGGGTGGCCGTTTTCGTCGATGTCGAATCGCACTTCCTCGCGGTCGAAGTCGACCGAGCCGTTTTCGTAGCGTTTTTTGCGTAAAATTTTGGCCAGACGGTCGAGGGTGAGGATTTCGTTGCAGAAGTCGCCTTTGCCGGTTTCGATTATTTCCTGGGCTTCTTCATATGTGAAGCGTCGGTTCGAGAGGGTGACTGTACGGCAAATGCTGTGATTGATCACATTGGCGTTGTTGTCCATTTCGAACACGCAGGAGAATGTGAGTTTTTCTTCGTTCGGCCGTAGCGAGCATATGCCGTTCGACAGATGTTCGGGGAGCATTGGTACAACACGGTCGACAAGATAGACTGATGTTGCGCGTTTCTGCGCTTCTTTGTCGATGATTGTGTCGGGGCGCACGTAGTGGGTTACGTCGGCAATGTGTACGCCTACTTCGTAGTTGCCGTTTGGCAGGGTGGTTATTGACAGGGCGTCGTCGAAGTCTTTTGCGTCGCGCGGGTCGATTGTGAATGTTACGGCTTGGCGCATGTCGCGTCGGCGTGCGATTTCGTCGTGGGTGATTCCTGCGTTAATCTTGTGGGCGGCGTCTTCGACGGCTTTGGGGTAGGCGTAGGGTAGGCCAAACTCGGCCAGGATGGCATGCATCTCGGTGGTGTTTTCGCCTGTTTTGCCCAGAATGTCGAGCACTTCGCCGGTGGGGTTCTGTGCGTCGGCGGGCCAGTCGATTATCCGTACAACGGCTTTGTCGCCTGTTTTGCCGCCGTGAAGTTTCTTCGTTGGTATGAAGATGTCGTTGTCTATGAATTTGGAGTCGGTCGACAGTGTGGCATATTGGCGATTGACTGTGAGCGTGCCGATGAATGTTTGTTCATTTGGCTCGATAATTTCAATTACTTTGCATTCGGGCTCCACACCTTTGCGATGGGCGGCTACGAGAACTTTCACTTTGTCACCGTTGAGGGCGTGCATCGAATTGCGTTCGGCAACGAATATTGTGTCTTCGTCGCCGTCGATAATAACGCCTGTTTTTCCATTGGAGCGTCGGGTGAATATTCCTGTTGCTACAGTTCCGCGGCTAGGCGCTTTGTATTTTCCGGGTGAAACTTCAATGATGTTGCCGTCGTATTCCAGCTCGGCCAGGCGCATGGCAACGGCTTTGACGGCTTGCTCGGTTTCAACGTTCAGGGCGTGCGACACTTGTTTGTAGTTGAATGTCTTGTTGCCTTGCGAGTTGATGTATTGGTCGATAAGCGCGAAAAGTTGTTGCGACGACAGTTTGGCTGATGTTTTTTTGCTTTTGGCCATAATGAACTGTTGTAGTAAAATGTGTTTGGGTTTTGACAAACTTTTAACGCTTTGTTACGCGTCGATGTTGGCGTAGTTGGCGTTTTGTTCGATGAAATCGCGGCGTGGACCAACGTCTTCGCCCATCAGCATTGAGAAAATGCGGTCGGCTTCGGCGGCGTCGTTAATGTTCACTTGTTTTAGTAATCGGTGGTCGCGCGACATTGTTGTGTCGCGGAGTTCCTGGGCACTCATTTCGCCAAGACCTTTGTAGCGCATCACTTTTGTTTTTTCGCCGTAGCGGGCAATGAATGATTGAACCTGCTGGTCGGTCCAGCAGTATTCTTCGGTTTTGCCCATTGTGCATTTGTATAACGGCGGAGTTGCCAGGTAAAGGAATCCGTTTTCGATGATTGGTCGCATACGGCGGAAGAAGAATGTCATCAGCAGGGTTGCGATGTGGCTGCCGTCGACATCGGCATCGGTCATGATTATGATTTTATGATATGCGAGCTTGTCGAGGTTTACGGCTTTTGAGTCCTCGTCGGTTCCGATTGTGACGCGCATTGCGCGGAAGAGGTTTGTGATTTCTTGATTGTCAAAAATTTTGTGGTCCATTGCTTTTTCGACGTTCAGAATCTTTCCTCGCAGAGGTAAAATAGCCTGATATGTGCGGTCGCGGCCCTGTTTGGCTGTGCCGCCTGCGGAGTCTCCCTCGACTATGAATAGTTCGCAGTCTTCGGCGGTGCGGCTTGAGCAGTCGGCTAGTTTGCCGGGGAGTCCGCCGCCGCACAGGGGCGATTTGCGTTGAACGTTTTTGCGGGCGTTGTATGCAGCGTGACGGGCTGTTGCTGCCAGTATCACTTTGTCGACAATCAGTTTTGCCTGGCGGGGATGTTCTTCGAGATAGTCGCGCAGGGCATCGGCAACGGCTGTTTGTACGGCTCCTATAACCTCGTTGTTGCCTAGCTTGGTTTTTGTCTGGCCTTCGAACTGAGGTTCCATGACTTTTACTGAGACAACGGCGGTTAATCCTTCGCGGAAGTCGTCGGAGGAGATGTCGATTTTCAGTTTTTCGAGCATCTTCGAGTCTTCGGCGTATTTTTTGAGAGTTGAGGTGAGTCCGCGACGGAATCCGGTAAGGTGGGTTCCGCCTTCTATTGTGTTGATGTTGTTGACGAATGAATAAACGTTCTCGTTGTAGGTGTTGTTGTAGGTTAGTGCGACTTCAACGGGAATTCCCTGACGTTCTGTGTTGAGGTGGATAACATCGTCGATGAGTGTCTCTTTGCTTGAATCGATGTAGCGGACAAAATCTTCCAGGCCGGTGTCGGAGTGGAATACCTCGCTTTTGTAGCTGCCGTCGTCGTTTTTCACTCGCATATCGGTTAATGTGAGTGTGATTCCGGCGTTGAGGAATGCCAGGTCGCGCAGGCGGTTGGCCAATGTGTTGTAGTCGTAAACGGTTACGGTGAATATGCTGTCGTCGGGCAAGAAGGTTATCGAGGTTCCTGTGGTGTCGCTTTCGCCAATCACCTGAAGTTCGGTTGTGGGCTTGCCGCACGAATATTCTTGCATGAAAATTTTGCCTTGGCGGCGCACTTCGGCGCGCAAGTAGGTTGACAGGGCGTTGACGCAACTGACACCAACGCCGTGCAAACCGCCGGATACCTTGTAGGAACCTTTGTCGAACTTACCTCCGGCGTGGAGCACTGTAAGCACTACTTCGAGGGCGCTTTTGTGCTCTTTCTCGTGCATGTCGACCGGGATGCCTCGTCCGTTGTCTACAACTGTGATAGAGTTGTTTTCGTTGATAGTTACTTCGATGTGCGACGCATAACCGGCCAGTGCCTCGTCGATCGAGTTGTCGACAACTTCGTACACCAGATGGTGTAGACCTTTCACACTAATATCACCGATATACATGGCAGGGCGTTTGCGCACCGCCTCAAGTCCTTCCAGCACCTGAATGTTACTGGCGCTGTACTCTTCTGCTTTTTCAGACATATTGTTTAATTTTTCTTCTGTATCGTTTCGATTGTTTGTGCCCTTGGGGTTGCTGGTTTGTTTCATGTTTCTGATGAAAATCATGTGCGCGCCTAATGGGCAAACAAAGGTACAATTTTTTTTTGTCATTGGCAAATAGCGCACGCGCGCATGTGTAGGACGGCGCGTTTATGTGAATATGTTAGTGGGCTACGAATTGAAAGTTTCTGGGCTGATGTGTGTGGGGCTAGTGCTGTACCGTAGGGCTTGAATCCGCAGATTACTAGGGTGTTGCGATTTTTATTGAAAAATATTTATAAAATTATTTGGTGGGGAACTATAAAGTTTGTAACTTTGCACTCGCTTTTGGGAAAGGCACTATCGCAGCGGCGGAGTGAAGCCCAAGCCTGAAAAGGTTTAACAAAATTTTTTAATAAAAAGTTTGGAGGTTACGGTAAAACCACATAACTTTGCAAGGCTGTTCTGAAACGAAGGTTTTGGAACAAAGCGAGAAGGACATTGACACAATTGCCATAGACAAGGAAGTAGTACAAGAGAGC
>JAMPII010000037.1 GCA_023662835.1 Muribaculaceae bacterium
TGAACATGAGGAGGATGCAGTGTGGACAGGCACGCACCCCAACGGTGGCGGTCATTGACAGCCAGAGCGTCCGCACCGGACTGCCCCAGCGGCCCTGAAATTTTATGATATGGGCCCTAAAGCTTCTCGACTTTAACGGCCTTCGTTCGTGTTGGTGGCGGTTGACCAACCTCCTCCAAGGGCTTTGTAAAGCTGTATAAGGCTCAAATGACGGTCGCGTATGGCGTTGCTTAAACCTATTTGCGCATCGAAGTAGGTTCGTTGCGCATCAAGCACATTCAGGTAGGCAATGACGCCGTTTATATACTGCAACTGCGCCAGGTCGAGCGCCGATTTAGCCGAGCTTTCAAGATGCTGCCACGACAGTGCGGTTGCCGCAGTCTGGTGGTAGCCCGTAATTGCATTGCGGGCCTCGGTGAATGCCGAGATAACTGTTTGACGATAAGCGCATAACTGCTGTTCGTATGCGGCCTGTTTGGCGCGGTACTGAGCCTGACGCCGGCCTCCATCGAAAATAGGTCCGAGAAGTCCGGCTCCAAAAAAGTACATCGGTGAACTGAAGAAACCGGCAAATTCGTCACTTTCTAATCCACCTTGTGCCGTTAGCGTTAGCTGTGGAAAGCGATTGGTGTAGGCAATGCCAACTGCCGCGTTTGCTGCTTTCAACTTCTGCTCGGCCGCTCTAACATCTGCTCGTCGCTGCATCAGCGACGACGGCAACCCAACAGGAATAGAGTCGGGAGCGTCGGTGTACCATGCCAGCGTGCCGGTGCGGACTATATCGGTCGGGAAATCGCCGCATATAAGGCTTATTTCGTTCTCTTTAAGAGTGATCTTACGTTCCAGTGACGGAATGTATGTAGCCGTTCGGGCAAGCTCAACCTGGGCCTGCTGGAAGGTTGTTTCCGATGTAAGCCCCCCCTCATAGCGCAACTTTGCAATGCGAGCGGCTTCGGTGCGCGACTGAAGCGTACGCCGAACAATACGCAGCTCGTTGTCGAGCGCAACCAGTTCGAAGTAGGCCGACGCAACGTCGGCAATGAGCGAGATTTGCAGTGCGCGTTCCTGCTCAATAGCAGCAAGATACTCGGCTGTGCTTTTGTCGGTGGCCCAGCGCAGATTACCCCATAAATCAGCTTCCCATGCCACTGTAGCTTTTAAGCCTATTTCCGGGTCGTTGTTATAATTGTCGCCCCCGTAGTTCTGGGCTTCCTTCTCGGTGTAGCCCCGTGCGGTGAGTTGAGGCAGCAATTGCGACTTGTCGATTCGATGCAATGCTGCCAGTTCCTTTATTCGGGCTTTTGCTGCCAGAAGGTCGTTATTGTTGTCGAGGGTTTTGCGGATAAGGGCTTGCAGAGCCGGGTCGGGATATATGTTCCACCAAGCCACATCGCCAACCGACAGTGTGTCGGGAGCTATAGAATCTGCTGTAATCGATACAGGCATTCCCTCTACCGTCGGACGAGTGTATGCCTGTCCCAGTTTACAAGAGTTCAAACCGAATATCAGAGGTAAAGCCAATACGATGACCCCTTTGTGGAACAGACTTTTATGTTGTAACTTTTTCACGCCGTTATAAATAAGAATAAAGAAAAACGGAACAAGAATTATACCAATGGCAACAGCGAAAATCATGCCGAAAAAAACACCGGTGCCGATAGCCCGTCGGCTCACCGAACCGGGTCCGGAAGCCATAACCATAGGAAGCATCCCTAGAATAAATGCCAGCGAGGTCATCAGAATAGGACGGAAGCGCAATCGCGCAGCGTATATAGCCGCCTCGTAGGCCGACACTCCTTTATCCGTTTGCTCCTTGGCAAACTCAACAATAAGAATCGCGTTCTTTGCGGCCATACCCATCAGCATCACCAATCCAATCTGGAAGTAAACATCATTTTCCAAACCGAAAAGCCATTCGCCAAGATAAGCCCCCAGTGCAGCCACAGGCAGCGACAAAAGCACCGCCAGCGGTACGGTCCAGCTCTCGTACAAAGCTGCCAGAAACAGAAATACGAACAGGAACACCAGCGACAGCACCAGACCCGTCTGCCCCCCTTGCCGCTTTTGCTGGAACGACAAACCGCTCCATTCAACACCGATGTTATCGGGCAAATGGCGGCTGGCAATCTGCTCCATCGCGGCCATTGCCTCTCCCGACGAATAGCCATGAGCCGCATCACCCATAATTAGAGCCGTGTTGAACATATTGAAACGACGGATGTTGCCCGGACCTGTCGTGTAATGGCTCGAGCCAAGGGCTGTTAACGGAATCATCGTGTCGCCATTGCCCCGTACAAAAAACAGGTTAATATTCTCGCGATGTTCGCGATATGGAGCCTCGGCTTGAAGATATACGCGGTAAATACGGTTAAACATGTTGAAATCGTTTACATACACCGAACCCGTATAGGCCTTCATTGTTGAGAAAACATCGGCCAAAGGAACACCTGCAAATTTCACTTTGTCACGGTCAACATCGAAGTAAAGCTGAGGTATATCGTTTTGTAGTGAAGATGACAAACCACTAACCTCCGGACGTTTAGCAGCATAATACATCAACGTGTCTACTGCTTTCTGCAAATCGTCGAGGGTGGCATCGGAGCGAGCTTCCAATTGCATTTCAAAACCTCCGGCCGTTCCGAGACCGGGAATTACAGGAGGCTTGCTCAGGAAAACCCTACATTCAGGATAGGTCGACAAATCGGCTCTAACCTGAGCCATCACCTTATCGATCGTTTGGCCGTTACGCTCGCCCCAGGGTTTTAGAATTACAGTGAGTTCGCTCCGCGATTGTGTGCTTCCGACACGGGTGCTAGTTCCGCCAACCGACTGAACATAGTCGACTGCCGGGTTTGCCATCAGATATTCAACGGCACGTTCAGTCACTATGCGGGTGCGTTCCAATGTGCTCCCTTCGGGAAGTTCAAGCTCAATCTTGAAGTAGCCCTGATCCTCGGCAGGCAAAAAACTTGTCGGCATAAGATGATTCAGCAGCAGTATGGCTCCGATCATTGCAACAAACCCGGCAAGAATCTTAACTTTTTTCTTCAGCGACGAAGAAATAATGACGATGAAAACGTCGTTGCCCTTTGCTATCCAGCGGTTTATTGTGCGGAATACAACGTTTTTCTTCTCGCCGGGTTTCTCCGACCGCAGTATGAGCGAGCACATCACCGGCGACAGTGTTAGCGCGACAATAGCCGATAACAGAACGCTTACAACAATTGTGATTGTGAACTGACGGAAAAGCAGTCCCGTGATTCCCGGTAGAAAACTTACCGGGACAAACACTGCGGCCAGCACCAGCGATGTTGCTATAATAGGGCTGGTTAGCCCACGCATTGCCTTCTTTGTTGCCTCATATGGTGAGAGTCCCTCATGCTCCATGACATGCTCAACATTCTCGACAACAACGATAGCGTCGTCGACAACTATGCCGATTGCGAGAACCAGACCAAGCAGCGTCAGCATATTCAGCGAATAGCCGAACAGTAGCATGAACCCGAATGTTCCTATAAGCGAAATAGGAACGGCAATAAGAGGAATCAGAGTTGCCCGCCAGCTTTGCAGCGACAGATAAACGACAAAAATAACCAGTATCAGAGCCTCGAACAGCGTTTTGTAAACTTCGTGTATCGACTCCGATATGTAGGAAGTCATGTCGAAAGGAATCTCATAAGTGAGGCCATCGGGGAAGTTAGCGCTGATTTCGGCCATTGCTTTCTTCACCTCCTCGGCCACTTCCATGGCGTTTGCTCCGGGAAGCATGTATATAGCCAGAACGGCAGCATTCTCGCCATTGATGCCCGATTCAGTGTTGTACGACTGTGCCTCAAGCGAAATGCGGGCAACGTCGCGCAATCTGATCAGCGAACCGTCGGGATTGGCGCGTACAACTATATCCTCAAATTCGGTAACCGACGACAATCGGCCTTGAGTTGTGATAGGTATGGTTACATCAAGCCCCGTAACGGGTTGTTGCCCCAGTACTCCGGCTGCCGACTCCCGGTTCTGATCCTTAAGCGCTTTCTGCAGGTCGGCAACCGTAATGCCGAGATTTGCCAGTTTGTCAGGCTGCACCCATATTTGCATGGCGTAGTAGCGTCCACCAATGTTCGAAACCCGACCTACGCCGGGCAAACGCCTGAGCAGGTCGATTATGTTCAATGTGGCAAAATTCGACAAATATATCTCGTCAAATTTCGGATCCGATGACTGGATGCATATTGTCATCAGCTGGCTGGGCGACTGCTTCTCTACCGAGATGCCGTTTTGCACAACCTCGGCCGGCAAACGCGACTCGGCCAGCTTGATTCGGTTCTGAACCTCAACGGCCGATAGCTCGGGCGAGGCTGAAATGTCGAATGTAACTGTTGCGGAAAAACTACCCGTATTTGTGCTCGACGATTCCATGTAAAGCATTCCGGGAGTGCCGTTCAGCTCCTGCTCGATAGGCGTGGCAACCGCTTGCGACACAGTTAGCGCGCTGGCTCCCGGATAAGATGCCGATATTTTCACGACAGGAGGCGTGATTTGCGGATATTGGTCGACGGGAAGCATCATAAGCCCTATCAGCCCCACAATCACTATAAGAATTGACAGTACAATGGAGAATACCGGCCTGTCGATGAAAAAGCTTACTTTCATGGCTTATCCTCCGCTACGGTTTTGTCATCAGCTATCGTAACCTTTATGCCGGGCGACAGTTTATTGCGCCCTTCCGTCACGATGGTTTCGCCCGGAACCAGACCGCGCTCAACAACAACATTGTTGTCGAACTCAGGGCCTAACTCAATAAAACGTTTCTCAACAGTTCCGTTCTGTCGCACCACATAAATGTAGGCTCCGCCTTTTTCTATAATTACAGCTTTAAGCGGCACAACCGTTGCGTCAGCTCTTACATCGAGTAGCACCTTAACCTTCGTGAACTGCCCGGGCAGGACGGCACGCTCCGGATTTGGCATCGTGGCTCGTACGGAGAATGTGCCGGTTTTAGGGTCGACCTGCGGTTCTGCAAAATCAACCAAACCTTTGTGAAGATACACGGTGTTGTCGGCCAAGGTGATTGTCACGTATGGTTGCCAACGGCGCGATTCGTCGCGCTGGCCAAGATCAACGTTACGTTCACGGCATTTAAGATAATCAAGCGATGTCATAGAAAAATCGATCAATACGGTATCGCTCTTTACAACAGTTGCCAGCAACGATTTAGAGCCGGGACCTACAAGAGTGCCCAAATCGACGTTGCGCTCCGAAATCTGACCCGAGATAGGGGCGCGCACTGTTGTATAGCTCAACTCCAATTCGGCCTGAGCCAGATCGGCTTTGCTCATTCCAACTTGAGCTACCGCTGTTTCGTAGGCAGCGGTTGCGTTATCCAAGTCCAGACGGGAAGCGGCGTTTTGCTCATATAGCGGACGGATACGCTGCAAATCGCGCAAGCTTTTTTGCTCAACGGCTATGTCCTTTTTCAGTTGGGCACGTGCCTTGTCAACTTTGGCGCGGTAAGTATCGGGATTGATAATAAACAGAACCTGACCTTTGCTTACGTGCGAACCTTCTTTGAAAAGCATCTTCTCCAGATACCCCTCAACACGGGCGCGTACCTCAACAAATTGTGCGGCTCTGACTCTACCTACATATTCGCCGTAAATTTCAACATCGTCGCTCTGAACGGCTTCTACTGTAACTACCGGCGGCTGCTCATTCTCAGGCGTCTTCTTTTTAAAAACCAATACGCACAAAATAACGACCAGCAGTATAAATATAGATATGCCAATGACAATTCTCTTGTCACTAAATTTCTTTAATCCCATAGCAATATTATTCTAAAATAAATAGTTGAAAACCTGCAAAAACAGGCATATGCTATTTGCCCTCGTCAGGAATATAGGGTCGTATTTCGCCCGACTCCTTTATATACTCGATAATCCGATCGGAAAGAGTGACGACGTAGGTGCGGGCATTGTTCACCGCTTTGAAAACATTGTTTGTTTCATCGCGGGCCTGAAGAAATTCATATACGCCCGGCATCTCATTGTAGGCGAATATTGAAGGGAGAGCCACGCCGTTTCCGTCAACCATTGTCCAGTGGAATTGGGAATCGAAAGTCATAGTAGGCCCATTTTTCACAACAACGCGGTACTGATTGTTCTCATCGCTGTACTGTGAAATAGCGGTATTGGGATAATAGGTTGTTATGAACTTCGATATAGGCGAAGGAAGATCGTCCCACAATGAATCGCTGCACGCCATGAGCAATACAACAATCATAGCTACAGCACTTAGCACTTTCTTATCTTTGAATAAAACCATTGACCAATTATCTTTTAACATAACAACGCGTATAGTTTAAAGAATGTTTAAAAATACCATGGTTTTGATCCGAAATAGTCGATTCGGCGCCCATCAATAAATTCTGTACTGACAGGAACGCCGCGGAACCTCGGGGCCTTAATGCCGCCGCTGAGCGAAAATGGTGCTGTTTCAATACGTATTGTGTCGTAAATGCCGGCATCAATAAATGATTGGAGCAATTTGGCTCCCCCTTCAATCAAAACAGATGTGCATCCGGCCTGGTACAACTGCCGGGCATATTGCTGCGGAGAACCCCCCTCGATGCCGAGCACAGTGAATTTTTCGGCACGCTCGGTCAGCAACCTACCGCTGCGGTCGGCCACAAAACGTTTGGGGCTTCTTCCTGGCCATGCACGCACATTGAGTTGAGGGTTGTCGGCAATCATCGTACCGCTCCCAACAAGAATTGCATCATGGAGCGAGCGGAGCCTGTGTACTAGCATGGTCGTTTGCTGTGTCGAGAATCTGACTGCCTGTTCATCAGGACTTCGCAACGAGTCAATATAACAATCGGCCGACTGTGCCCATTTCAGTGTTATCCACGGCCGTTTAAACTTGTGGGCCAGCATAAAGGTGGGGTTTATATTGCGGCATTCGCTCTCCAAAACCCCTACGGTTACGTCAATACCGGCCTCGCGCAACATTTGTGTGCCTCGCCCGGAAACTTTGTCGAAAGGATCTGCCGACCCAACGACAACACGTTTCAAACCTTTGTCAATCAGAAGCCGAGCGCATGGCGGTGTTTTCCCATAGTGGCTGCACGGCTCTAGCGTTACGTACGCTGTTGCGCGCTGTAGCAAGTTCTGTTTTTCTGGTGGAACCGATGCTACGGCATTCACCTCAGCATGGCCTTCGCCCCAATGACGATGCCACCCTCGGCCTATTATCTTGCCGTCGCAAACAATCACGCACCCTACCATCGGGTTAGGACTGGCATAGCCAAGTCCGTGACGCGCCAGTTCTATAGCGTACGACATATAATGTTCGTCGGTTGTCATACTCATATTAATTTTTTAAATTTGCGATATGATCACATTGAAAGAATATCGTGACGAAACGTTGAACCGCTTGCAAAGCCGCTTCCCCAAAGCTGAGGCGTCGGCTCTGACTCGTATTGTGCTCGAGGATCTGGCACACTATACGCCTGTTGATGTCGCTCTGCACAAAGATACGGAAATTCCGCCATCGTTGGTTGAAAAAACCAGAAAAATGGTGGAACGCATCTGCGAGGGTGAACCTGTTCAGTATGTGCTGGGTTCAACTCTGTTCTTCGGCGGGCGTATAAAAGTGACGCCCGATGTGCTGATTCCGCGGCCCGAAACGGAACAATTGGTCGACATAATCGCCGACCGCTGGCGCCGAAAATCCGATTTGCATGTTTTGGATATCTGTACCGGCTCGGGATGCATAGCTGTCGCTTTAGCTTCCGTGCTCCCATTCGCCCGCGTCGAGGCTACCGACATTTCGCAGAAAGCCATTGAAGTAGCGCGCCAAAATGCTGAAGCCTGGCATGTGAAAGTTGAATTCACATGCGACGACGCCTTGCACACAAAGCTTATCCCGGAACCGAAATATGATATTATTGTTAGCAATCCGCCTTACATATGTCGTAGCGAGGCTAAAGATATGGAGCCTGTTGTCCTTGATTATGAGCCCCACCTAGCCTTGTTTGTTCCTGATGCCGATCCTCTGGAGTTTTATAATCCGATAGCCAGCTTTGCTGCAGAAGCTCTTGCCCCAGCAGGCGCGCTCTATTTCGAGATAAATCCGCTCTATTGCGACGACATTGTGAGAATGCTGTCAGGTAAAGGTTTTGTCGATGTACTGGCCGTAAACGATATCCACTCCCGCAAACGGTTCATAATAGCCTTTAAGCCCAATGATTAGGAAGTCGATATCGATGCAGAATGCGCTCACACGCATGGCCGACCTCTGTGCCCGCTCCGAACAATGCTCATTCGAGGTTAATGAAAAACTGATAAAATGGGGATTACCGGCTCCCGACCGCGCGAAAATATTGGCCACGTTATGCGACAATCAGTTTGTCGACGACTCTCGCTATGCTGCAGCTTACGTCACCGATAAATTCCGTTTTTCCGGATGGGGGCGTCGCAAGATTGCTGTCATGCTTCGTGCCAAGCATATACCTGCCGCATACATATCGGAAGCCCTCGGCCTAATAGCCGACGACGATTATCTGGCCATGGCAGTGAAGGTGATGAAAACCCGGTGCCGCGGGAGATTGCCGGAGAGTAGTGAGGAAGTGATGAAAATGGTGCGCTTCGGAGTGCAACGCGGGTTTGAAACCGACGTGCTCTTCAAGGCCATTGCCCAATTACGGCCAGCCAATGATTAGCCGGATATTGCGACGCCTGGGACACGTCCTCATCAACATAGTCTTCCCAAACGTATGTCCTGTGTGCGGACGCACGTTAGTTGAGGGAGAAACAACGATGTGTCTCCATTGCCGTTGTTCATTGCCTACGGTTTCATGTGTACCATACGACAACAATTCAGTGCATCAGCATCTCGCATCGTCAGTGCCGATCGATTTGGCTGCAACAATGTTCACCTACAAGCGAGGCGATGTTTACGTTAGGCTGATTCATCAGGCTAAATATAACTCACGCCCCAAACTCGCTCGTCAGCTGGGTCGCGAATTTGCTTCCAAACTCAGCCGCCAGCACTTTTTCGACTCTATCGATGCCATATTGCCCGTGCCGATGCACTGGTGGAAACGGATACGCCGCGGCTACAATCAGAGCGAAGTCATTGCCCGCGGTATAGCCGATGTCGCATCCATAAACGTGATATCCAACGTTCTAATGGCAGGAAGCCATAGCAGCCAAACTCGCCACAGCCGCAGCCAGCGCTGGCAAAACGCAACATCGTCATACTATTGCAGCGGATGCATGCCCCGACATGTAACCCACCTGCTGATTGTTGACGACGTTATAACAACCGGAGCCACGATGCTTGCCTGCTGTAAAGCAATACACGATGCCTATCCTCATATACAAATATCTGCTCTCTCCCTTGCCATGACATCGCGCATTTAGAGATTGAACCAAAAGGGTGGTTTAAACATTATTTAATATAAATTACACCCGTTTAGAAATGGAAAAATCACCCGGTTCGAAAATTTACGATGTTATTATAATTGGTGGGGGCGCAACTGGTGCCGGCGCTGCGCGCGATTGCTCATTGCGTGGGTTGAAAACACTTTTAGTTGAACGGTTCGACTTTACGGCCGGTGCCACAGGAAGAAACCATGGTTTGCTTCACAGCGGAGCGCGCTATGCCGTTACCGACCCTGAGTCGGCTTCGGAATGCATAAAAGAAAATGCTATTCTCCGGCGCATCGCCCGACATTGTATTGAAGATACAGGTGGACTATTTATAACCCTTCCGGAGGACTCCATCGACTACCAGGAAAAATTCATTGCCGCATGTCTCTCTGCCGGCATCAATGCGTACGCAATCGAACCCGGCGAGGCTCGGCTGCTGGAGCCATCGGTGAATCCAACGCTAATTGGCGCGGTGCGTGTTCCCGATGGAGCCGTCGACCCTTTCCGGCTTACGGTAGCTAACGTGATTGATGCGCGACGGCACGGAGCCGACATGCTGACATATCACGAAGTCGTTGGCTTCGTGCGCACGGGTAACAGGCTTGAAGGCGTGGAGCTGCGTAACTCGCGCACAGGCGAATTGTCGCGTCGCTTTGGACGGATTATTGTTAACGCCGGCGGAATATGGGGCCAGCACATTGCCGCCTTGGCCGGAGTTAAATTACATATGTTCCCGGCTAAAGGCTCGCTGCTTATATTTGGCCACAGAATAAACCATATGGTTATTAACCGTTGCCGCAAGCCGGGCGATGCCGATATTCTGGTTCCCGGCGATACAATTTCGGTCATCGGAACAACGTCGAGCCATATCCCATATGACGATATTGATAACCTGGAAATTACGCCGGAAGAGGTTGATATCCTGATGCGTGAGGGTTCGAAATTGGCGCCGGAAATGGCTTCGACAAGAATACTCAGGGCATACGCCGGGGTGCGCCCGCTGGTAGCCGACGACAACGACCCGTCGGGTCGAAGCATCAGTCGTGGCATAGTCTGCCTCGACCATGCCGAACGCGACGGACTCGAAGGGTTTGTCACAATTACCGGCGGAAAGCTTATGACTTACCGACTTATGGCCGAATGGGTAACTGATCTGGTTTGCCGCAAACTCGACCACGACGCTAAATGTGTCACCGCTGAAGTGCCGCTGCCAGGCTCCGAGGTCACTGACGAAGATAAAGCAAAGGCCGAGAAAAAACTTAGCCACACAATCGCGATAGGAATAGAGCAACTGGCAGCCGAACAACGCCACGGCACAATGAGTTCCGACATAAGTTTCTCTACCCCCGACGACGAGACGTTGGTTTGCGAATGCGAGCAGGTGTCGGTTGGAGAAGTGAATTATGCAATCGACGAATTACATGTCGACTCGCTGATAAATCTGCGTAGGCGAACACGCCTCGGCATGGGAACATGCCAAGGGGAACTGTGCGCCTGTCGTGCGGCCGGATTGTTGGCAAAGGCCAACAATTGTGCCAAGCGTGAGTTGGCCGATTTGGCTTCATTTGTTGCCGAACGGTGGAAAGGAATGTACCCGGTCGCTTGGGGCGAATCGCTGGTCGAAGGTCAGTTCATGTCGTGGATTTACGAAGGCGTTTGCGGCATCGACAAAAACTTTAAACAATCTTGATTATGAGATACGATACAGTTATAATAGGTGGTGGAATGGCCGGACTGGTTGCCGGCATTGAACTGTTGAAACGCGGACAACGTGTGGCCGCTGTGTCGACCGGACAAAGCGCGTTGCATTTCAATTCCGGCTCGTTCGGACTTATGGGTCAGTCGGAATCGGGGCGTGATGTTATTAATCCGCTGCAAGGAATAATGGCCGTCGACGAACATCACCCCTATGGCAAACTCGGATTTCCCGACATACAACGCTTGCTGCCACGCGTGAAACCCCTTTTCGACGAAGCAGGCATTGAACTGCTCGGCTCAGCCGATACAAATCATTATCGGCTGACTCCGCTAGGAAAATTCAAACCAGCGTGGCTTTCAATGAAAGGAATGGCAACTACAGCAAATCCAAACGATACAGGCTGGGGTCGCTGTCTGATAATCAATATTGCCGGATTCATCGACTTCTACCCTCAGTTTTTGGCTTCAGGCCTGGCTGATGTTGGACTGGACTGCATTGTACGTGACTTGTCGCACCCCGCGATAGAAAAACTGCGTAGCAGCTCAACAGAAATGAGGGCAACCAACATCGCGCGCGTGATTAAGGATGATGTTATCGACCAGATAGCCACGTTGGTCAACGGTATGGCGCGCGAATCTGGTGCCGACACAGTCCTTATGCCCTCGGTTGTAGGCTTGTTCAGCCAGCAACCCCTCAACAGATTGCTCTCTTCGGCTCAATGTAATTTAAAGATGGTGAGCACAATGCCTATGTCGGTTGGCGGGATGCGCGTTCAGATGAGTCTCCGACGGCTGTTTGAACATCTTGGCGGTACATATTTCCTTGGCGATACGGTGCGTAAAGGCGATTTCGACTCGAATCGTTTGCTCCGCATATACACCGACAATTTAGGCGATATGCCGCTTGAGGCCGATACGTTTGTCCTGGCCTCCGGTTCATTTGTAAGTCATGGTCTGATGGCCGATCCACAGCGGATATATGAACCGATATTCGACCTCGATGTTGATGCCGACCCTGAACGCAGCCAGTGGAGCGACAAAACAATTTTCAATAGCCAGAATTACATGACATATGGCGTGCATACCGACAACAGCTTCCGTGTGAGCCGCCAAGGCAACAAAGTTGATAACCTCTTTGCCGTAGGAAGCATATTGTCGGCAAGCAATCCCGTTAAAGAAGAATCAGGAGCCGGTATCGCATTATTGACGGCCCTCAAGGTCGCGTCTGCCATTTGTAACGGACAGGAAGTGAAAACCCAAAAAGTTTTGATGAGTGTATGAGTATCCAGCATGAAAACATAAGTAACGGCAACTTCGAGGAATGCATAAAGTGTACGATATGCACCGTGTATTGTCCGGTGACAGTTGTCAACCCTGATTATCCCGGACCGAAACAATCGGGGCCCGACGGGGAACGATATAGACTGAAAAAACCGTTGTTCTACGACGAAGGACTGAAATATTGCCTCAATTGCAAACGATGCGAGGTGGCCTGTCCGTCGGAAGTGAAAATCGGCGATTTGATTTTAAATGCCCGTATTAAGTACACTCGCTCAAAACCGTCATTACGCGACACAGTGCTGGCCAGTACCGATTTAATGGGAACGGTGGCAGGCACATTCGCCCCAATTGTAAATGGAATGCTGCGACTGAAGCCAGTGAAATATCTTATGGATGGAGTAATAGGTATTGACAGGCACCGCCAATTCCCAACATATTCGGGCCGCCCGTTCACTACATGGTTTAACCACGAAGCCCGGCAAGAGCAAACAAAGTACGAAAAACAAGTCACCTATTTCCACGGCTGCTATGTGCAATACAATTTTCCACAGCTAGGCAAAGACCTTGTGAAAGTGCTTAATGCGCTAGGCTATGGCGTGCAACTACTTGAAAAAGAAAAATGTTGTGGAGTGGCAAAACTCTCCAACCGCCTTGTAAAAGCGGCGCGGCGCGATGCGCAGTTGAACATTGAATCAATACGCAAGGCAGTTGGAAAGGGCAACGACGTAGTCGGCACCAGTTCAACCTGCATTTTTACAATGCGCGACGAATACCCCCACGTGCTTGAAATCGACAACTCCGACGTCCGTGAGCATATTATGCTGGCAACCCGCTTCATTTTCCGACTCATCGACGAGAAAGGACTTAAGCTCGTTTTCCGGAACAACTATCACCGACGCGTGGCTTATCACACACCATGCCACATGGCAAAACTGGGCTGGACAGTTTATTCCACACAGTTACTACGTATGATTCCCGGACTCGACTTCGTCATGCTCGACTCAAATTGCTGTGGCATAGCCGGTACCTATGGCTTCAAAAAAGAATATTACAACTACTCGCAGCAGATCGGACAGCCGCTCTTCCACCAAATTCTCAACGAACATGTCGATTGCGTAGCTACCGATTGCGAAACCTGCAAGTGGCAAATCGAAATGTCGACCGGCCTACCCGTCGAAAATCCAATATCCATACTCGCCGATGCTCTCGATTATGAAGCAACACAACAAGGTAACTATTCAGCCAAGGGAGGCACACCGAGTCAGCACTCGATATTAG
>JAMPII010000038.1 GCA_023662835.1 Muribaculaceae bacterium
AGCCCTGTTTCTTCGCGTACCGTGCGCTCGTTGGCCACCACTGCTTCCATAGCAGCCTTAACGCTGGGGGCAAACGCTGCCACCTCATCATCTGTGGCATGTGTAGCATCCTTAATGCGTGCCAGCATATCGGTATAAATGCGTGCAAACTCGCGCTCAAATGCTGCACCGCTTAACTCACCCATTTGGGATATTTTCTGCTGGGTATCGGTTATAACACTTTGCCACAGCGCATCACTGGCAGCACGTATGTTTTCGCTGGCCACTTGCGCCTGCACCACATATTCACCGTCCACAATATCGCTGCCTACACGTGTTGTGCGCGTTTCCCTGCGTTCCTCAACCACAGCAGCAGCTTCAGCAGCAGCCTTAAGGTCTTTGTAAGCCTGTGTCTGCCGCTCTACGCCCTGCTGGATTATGTCATCAGCACACTTTTGCCGTATTTTGGCCGCTGTAAGCCCCTCAATTTTTTCAATAAGCTGGTCATGTATTTGCACCTGCTTTTCCAGCGAGCTGTTCTCATCAAGCAGTTCAAGGCCATGCTCCCTGCACATTTTGTTAAGCTCACTCAGCGCATTTTGATAGCTTTTTGTACTGGTATCGCCCTGCTTAAGTATGGCAAAGAAAGCATTTAGGTTAGCATACGTACTGGCCATTTCCTTGTTGAACTCGGCCATTGCGTCCGTTGCTTCTTCCTCATCTTTGCTGAACATCATAAATGCGCTGGCCACCATGCCCACCACCGAAAGTATAGCCGTAAAGGGGTTAGCCAGCATGGTAGCGAATAACGCCTTTAGCTTGCCTGTAAGAAACGATGTGGCCTTACTTAATATGCCTGTTGTAGTAGCCTGCAATGTGTCGCTGGCAGCTTTTTTTGTGCCTGCCAGTGCTGCTTGGTTGGTAGCCGTGTTGGCTATCTGCTGGGTCAGTGCTTCCTTTTGCGTGCGTGCCGCCTTAAGGTCGCTTATAATTATAGCGTGCTGCTTAAGCTGGTTGTGTTGCTGCTGCTTTAATGCCGCCACAGCTTCGGTGTTGCCCTCGGCCTGTGCCAGCGCAATTTGCACTCGCGTTTGCTGGATTTTGTTTTGGCTTAACCTGTACTCGGTAAGCAGTGCCGCTTCCTTTGCCTTTAATGCGCGAGCCTGTATTATAAGCGACTCCTGCGCTGCTGCATTTTCGGCCTGCTGGCTGGCCACAGCCTTTGCCAGTGCTGCACCATAGGCCATGCTGGTTTTGGTTAGGTTTTGCTTGGCCAGCTCCATACGCTGGTCGGCAGTAAGCACGCTTTCGGCCAGTGCCATGTATTCGGCACTTTGCGTATTAAGGTTGGTTTGGCTTAAGAACTGCGCCTGCTCGGCTGTAAGCAGCCCCTGTATGGCCGCTATGCGCACGCTGCGTAATACTTGCTCCTGCTGCTCCAGTGTCAGCGCACGCTCCAGCTGCATATTGTAAGCCTGCTGTGCCTGCGTCATTGCTCCGTGCTGCGCTGCGTATGCCTGTAGGAAGCCTGTATTAGCCTTAAACAGGCCACCGCGAGCAGCCAGCACTATATTATCAATTTTTGACATGCCAGTGAGCTTGCCCTGCTGTATGGCTATTGTGGCCATAGCCACCTTATATGTGCCATACATGGTAATAAGGCCAGCCAGCACACCCAGCACCGTTTTGTAATTATCCACCAGCGTAGCAGCCAGCCCGATTGCACCCGAAAGCAGCCCCTGTGAGCTTTGGCCTATTTCGTTAAGCATCATATCCCAGCTATCGCCCAAATTGGAAATTTGGCCAGTAAGGGATTTTGACTGTTCTTCCATAAGGCCGTAAAACATACCGCCCTCGCTGGTCAAGCCCTGTAGCACCTGCTGCACCTCGGCAAAGCCTATTTGTCCAGCAGTTACCATGTTGTTTATTTCATCGGTAGTTTTGCCCAGCTGCTTGGATAGCTCCTGTACCAGCGGAATACCGCGACCCATAAATTGCCGCACGTCCTGCGTAAACAGCCGCCCCTGCACCATTGTAGTACCGTATAGGTACACCAAATCATTTAACGGCAAACTTAAGCCACTGGCAATATTGCCCAGCATTACCAGTGTGTCGTTTACGTCCTCGGCTGCTGTGCCGTATGCCAGCAGTTGCTTTGCGCTGCCAGCTATGCCCTGCAAGTCAAAAGGCGTGCTGGCCGCTGTTTGGGTTAGCTGCTGCATAAGTGCCGAGCCGCGCTCCACACTGCCCAGCATGGTATTAAAGGCAATTTCCAGCTGCTGGAACTCGCCACGTGTTTTAACGATGTCGCTTATCCAGCTTTGCAGCATAGCACCTATGGCCACACCGCCTATAACTTTGCCTATATTGCCCCACGCGCTTTCAACGCTTTGGCCTGTGCCCTCTACCGTTTCGGTAAATTCGCGTATGCGCTGCTCATCCTTTGCCAGCATGGCTTCAAGGTTGTTATCGCGTATAAGCACATCAAACGACAATGCGCCACCGTTATTTTCCATTGTTAAGTGAGTTTATATAGTTTACAAAATCGTCAACATTATCTTCAGTAAGGGTTACATCGCCCTGCTCAAACGTGCCGCCAGTGCCGCTTGCACCTGTGCCGTCCTCATCAAGGTCGTAACGCTGCTGGTCGGCCAGCATACGCTGCACCACAGCCCACGGAATGCCTTTTGTGAGGTACTCCCACGTCCAGTGAAAGTATGCGCAAATAGCCCCACGCTGGCCATACAGGCTGTTTAGTCCTGTTGGCTTTCTATGCGATTCGGCATTGTTGTCCGTGCGCTGGACATCAATCGCATAGAGTTGATAAAATCCGCTAAATTGTTGGTTAGGTCAATGGCCTGCACCAGCTCCCACAGTTGACTGTTTTTGAGCCAGCGCGAGAAAAATTCGGTATGCTCGGCCAGCAGCTTTTTGTCCTCCCACTGGTTGCCCAGTACAGCTATGGCCACTATACGCGCCATGCGCCTGCTGTGCTTGGCATACAGCCTGCGTGCTTCCTGTCGGGGGGCTTCCTTTACTTTGGCTTCATCAAGCACCAGCTCAATGTACTCAGCCGAAAGCCTGTCAAGCGTAAAGGCCGTAGGCTCTTTCAGCACAAAGTTGCGCTGCTTTTCCACCAGCTGCACATGCCCACCACGGCCAAACAGCCGCTTTATACGCTGCCACAGGCCACGCTTGCGCACCTGTTCCATGTAAGGCACGGTAAAGGCCACACCCTCGTTAATAAGCAGGCGTAACTCGTTGCGCTCCTGCTCTAACTTTTGCAAATCTATTTTTTCGCTTTCTTCCATTGCCATTGTTGGTTGATAAAAGCCCACCACGCACGCTGTAACGGTGGTGCATAGTGGGCTTTGTGGTTTTAAGGGTAACTGCCCACTTACTTGCCAGCAGCAGGGAATGTGGCAGTTTTTTTGCGTGCTTTGAAGCTGGGAACACCAGCCTTTGCAGGCTTCATCGGGGTAACGGTAAAGTCCACAAGGTTAATGCCCTGTGAGGACATATCAGCGTTAAGCACGGCCTCAATGTCAGCGCACGGTATTGTGTACACAAGGCCGACCTCGGGAATAGCACGCACACTGGCGATAATGTCCTCATCAGTGTCGCTCCAGCTCCACTCCGCATCATCGCCTGAGCCTGTAACAGTACCACCGAGGTATTCCTTGAGGAATGTTACATCGGGGTCCATAATGCTGAAAGTCAGCACAGGCACTTTTTTCTTTTTCTTGCGCACTTCGGGGGCAGCTTGGCCTTCCTCGTAGTGTTCCGTTACCTCGGCAGCTTCCTGCTGGAGCTTGCACGTGTTTTGGTACGTTTTGCCGATTTTGGAGTAGCTGGTAGCTTCGCCGCCGTCAGCAGGTATCTGACCCACTTGGATTTCAGATAAACCTAAAGAAATTAAGCTCATATCGTTGGGTGTTAATGGTTATTAAACGTTGTGAAATACAAACCTTAGTTTCAGCCATAGCCTGTGGCATTGCAGCTGCCTTTCCTCCAGCACGTCCTGCGCAATACAGGTGAAGCACCAGCCATTTTCGCAGTAGTGCTGCTTCAACGCTTCGTAGGCTAATTCTGCAAGGTGTTTCAGCCTGCTGGTGTTGGCACTAATGGCAGGCACTCCAGCCTGTTTTGTGCAGTCGGTTATGTCGGGGACATAGATGTTTACGTTTGTTGTACCCAGCTGCGCACTGTCAGCTTCATTGCTTAAGCTGCTTATGTAGCACACCTCGCTCGTTGGGGGCATGGTCAGTACAGGGTTACTGGTTTTGTATATGCAGCCCTGTAGCTCCTGCGCCAGCTTGCTGCCACTTAACACCACGTACACAATATCATCCTGTAGCGTGTTAAATTGCAGGTCAGTGTTGGGTCGCAACTTTATGTCGTTTACATCCATTGCCATGTGGGGTTAGCTGAATTGTTTGTAAATTTGGCTTTTCAACTTTTGCAGTATTCGTGGCACATTTTGCTCTGCCCAGCGTTCCGCGCTATCCAGCACGTCTTTGTCAAGGGTTTCCACATAGTGGGCATAGTGCATACCAGCCACCACGATAAGGGCATAGCCCTTACCCACGCGACTGGCCAGCTCCATAGCCAGTGCTTCGCCCTCTAACACACCTTTGCCGTTTGCGCTGCTCTCAACCTTACTTTGTACTTTGGCTTCAAAGTTTTTGCTTATTACCGCGCCATTCTTTACCAGCACATAGCCTATGCTGTTGCGCAAATTGCCAGTAATGTCGTTGTACGTGCCTTTCTCACGCGCCACCTTTACGCATTCTTCGCCTATGTACTGCATACGAGCTACTGTCGCACGGTGTACTCGGCCTGCGAAGTCGGCCATGTGGTTATGCACATCGCCCATGCTGAAATTTGGCTTAAAGGCTGAACTTGGCATAGCGTTTATACTTGTAATAGCCATAAGCACGCCCTGTGGCCACCACCTCGCCAGCTTGGTTTACCACGCGGACAAGGGTGTTGTCAGCAATAGCCGCAATGGTTGGGGGCATAAATATGTCGCACTGGTGCTTATATGCCGTTGCGCCTACACCCGACACCGTACCTGTGCTGCTGGGTTCGCACCTGCAACAGCCCAAAGACAGCCACTGGGCAGGGGAGCTTACAAGGTCTCCCAACGCGTTCATCTGCTGGGTTGGTTGCTGCTCCACCTGCAAAGTGTCTGTGTATTTAGTGCCGAGTGCTGCCATGTTAAAATCGGTTTGAAGCGTGCGAAAGGGTTATGGTGCTGCTGGGCAGAAATTCCTGTACAGGCAGGTCGTTAGCCCTGCACAGCTGTTTGATACGCTTTTCCAGCTTGTCATTATAGCTTTGCGACCACTGGCTTTCGTTTTCGCTGCCCAGTGAAATATACTTTACCAGCACCAGCACAGCAGCCAAAGCGATTATCCGCTCGCTTTGGGGGCTGTACTCGCCTGTGGCAGGTAGCTCTGCCGAAAGCCTGCTGCCAGCCACCAGCAGGGCTTTTTCAAGCTCCAGCTGGTTGTCGGCTGAACAGTAGGGTTTGCACTCGCAATAAACCGCTTCTAAATTGGTCATGGCTGCAACTGTTTAACTGCTTGGTTGTGGTTTAGTCGTTTAGGCCGCGAACTTGGTAGTTGACAATGCCGTCAATCTCGGTGATGATAGGCAGCGCACGCCAGCTGGCCTGTGTGTACTCGCCAGCCTTTTGGCCTGTGCTTTCGCCCACCTGCCATTTGGCCACGCGGATACCATTGCCAGCGTCCACATATTCCACATCCTTTTCGGGGATAATGGCATTGTCCTCAAAGGCAGGCTGCACCTCACCGATTTTGCCAGCAGGCTTAAGGACAATCATGTTGTCGTTGAACGGATTTACAAGTTCGGGCTTACGCTTGCCGTCACTGGCCACAGCGTTGCGCTTGTTAATCTTGGTAATGGTAGGCAGCTCAAACTGCTGGAGCATGGCGTTAAGCTCGGCAGGCGTTACGGCCTGTGCGGACTTGTCGTTGCCCTTAATGGCACGGCGAACATTCGGGTTGTTGATAAACCACGCATACAGGGCAGGAGCCATAAGGATTTCGCCAAACTCAATGCCGTAGGCATCAAATTCGTACTTAAGCTCGGCCAGCTCCTCAAAGGGGTTTACGCTGGCCGCGTTTTCCTTAGTCCATTCCTTGGCCGCTTTGCGCTTATTGCGCTCGGGCATACCGTAGTCAATCAAGAACCTACGGCCATCGGGGTTGTTAAGCTGGGGTGTAAACTGGGCTACACCATTGTTTGACAACGCCTGCAAAATCACATGGTCGGCAGTGTCCTTACAGCCGAGGTAGGCTTCGCGCACATCGCCCATGAGTATTTTGTAGATTTCGTTAAACTTTTGCTGGTCGCTGTAACGGTTGTTACTTGCTTCCAGCACGGTGAGCATTTTGCGCAGCTTGTCAGCCGACATAGTGAAACGGTGACCCATGCGAGGGATTTCCTCGGTAAAGGTCTTAAAGCCGTCAGTCGGCCGCAAAGGCGTAGCTGCATCGTTGCCGATTACGCTGGCCATAAAGCGCACTTTATAGCTGGCCATAATGGCTTCGGCAGTAAGACCCATTTGGGGCAGGTTGTAGTCAAACCAGCGGTCAACATACAGCTGCTCAAACAGGGTTTTGTTTTGCAGCGTGCCTTTTTCAAAGAAAATGCGCAGGGTAGCCAGCAAATCCACTGGAATGCTGGGCAAATTTACTTTGCTAAAAATACTTTCCATTTCTTATTAAAGGCTTTGGGTGTAAACAACTTTTGTGCCTTTGAGCATTGCGCCCTCAAGGAGCGTAGCAGGCACAGGGGGAACTCTGCGAGCATAGATTTCGCCATTACCGCTGTCGCGTGTAACGTCAATGCCAGTGTCGGCCAGCTCGGCTTTGATTTCGGCATTTAAGCCCTCGTTAATGCAAAGGCAGTTGGGTTCGGCCACCAGCTTAACGTTTGTGCCGTCAGCTACGACCTCAAACAGCGCATCGCCCACGGCCAGCCCAGTAATGGCTTTGGCCAGCGTTACGGTTACGCCTGTGTCGGTAGCCGATACAGCGGTAATTTTGGGGCAGTCAGCCAGTGCGGCCGAAAGGTCTTTGGCCACGGTATCGCCCACCACGAAAAGGGGCTTGGAGAACTCATCGCCCTCCAGCGTTACCTGTTTAGCGTCAGTGCCGATTGCAACGACACGCGCACTCTTTATGAGTGTAGCGAGCCGCGTTGCTTCATCAGCATGTACCAGCGTGCCAAAAGGCACAACAGCACCAGCCGCCAAATTGGTCTGCTCGGGGTTGAGCGTAAAGCCGCCTGTAACCTTTACAGGGGGCATGGTGTAACACGGACGGTCACCACCATAGTTTTTGAAATTACGCTTCATCGCTTTGGTTTGTTAATATTGGGGGTTATACTTATTCCACACCGAACTGCTTTAGCATGGCATCGGCAAAGTCGCTTTCGGCTTTGTTCTTTGCTTCCTTTGACACATTGCTGTCGGCAGGCTTTAGGCCACGGTCTACAAGGCTTTGCTTGTATTTGCCCAGCCATTCGGCAACATTTGCATCGGCAGGCACGGTTACAAACTCCATATCACGGTCAGTAAGCCCCAGCTGTTTCATGGCCGCTGCGATTGAGCCTTTGCGCTCGGTTTCGGCCAGCTGCTGCTGTAGCTTGTTGATAGTGTCGGTTTGGGTTTGCAACGTTGCGCCATACTTGGCTTCAATAGCTGCAATAGCCTGCTCCACCACACTGTCGGCTTCATTCGGTTTCGGCTGTGGGTTGGTTTGCTGCTGTTGCTGCTGCTGTTGCTGGTTGCCTTTGTTGCGAGCGTTTACCCATCGCGTTGCTTCGCCCTGCATTGTTTTTAATACAGGCTCAAACTGATTTGCACGCGCTTCAACATCAGCGTCCTTTGCGTCATCGGCCAGCCCATTGCTTGCAACTTCGGCAATTTGCTGGATTGATTCCGCTGACAGCCCCATGTCTTTGCATTTGGCCGTCAATACTTCAAGTAGTTTCTTGTGCATAAAGTTATTCGGTTGGTTTATCGCTACAAAGTTAGTACAAAAACAATAGTACGTGCAAAATAGACGGTGCAAATTTTTGAAAGTAACTGCTAATCACTTTTTAATCGTTTTGTCAATAAATGTTAAATTTTGCACTTTTTCTGCGGTTTTGTTTTCCCAGTTAAAAATATAGGATTAGATTTGCAGCGTAGTTAAGGCGTTAATGATAGACACGCCACCAAAACAAACCGATTAACAAACTAAAAATTTTAAGCAATATGTTACAGCACGAATTTGAAAGCCGCGTAAAAGTACAGGTAAGCGCACAGGAGTATGCCGCAATTGAGCAGGTGTACATGAACAGCGACCTTGACAAAGACCAGTTCTGCAAAATGTGGGTTCGCATAAACAAAACGCACATCGCCCAGCTTAAGGCCGCAAAGGCACAGGCCGAGGAAAAGGCGCATATGCTGCGCTGCGTAGAGCAAATATACCAGTACACCTGCGACCACTTTTACTACACCAGCCGCCGCTGGTATCCTGCCCTGCTGCCCGAAGCAGACGTAGAAATGCTGGATAATGCAGGCATTAACTATAATTGCAGCCTGTACATGTTTATGGAAAACATGGAAGCCTATATTAAAGCAGCCTAAATATTAACCAGCAGGGGCTGCTCCTGTAGCCCCTGCACAACACCCAATAACAGCAACTATGTACAATATTTCAGACCTTTTGGGCTGGCTGGGCGAAACCAAATGTGCAAACGCCCTTGACACCGTAAAACGCGCCATAGCCTACAACCTTGCTCACAATCTTATCACGCCCACGGCTGCACAGGTAGCCACACAGCGTGCGGAAGCCATAGCAATGACCAAAGTATTACCGAGATGAATAAACTAACTTACAACAGGCTTATAACAATGGCTATGAGCCTTAACAAACAGGCAGGCTCGTTACAGGGCATGTGCGAGCTTGCCGATGTTGACAAAGCGTCAGCAGCCGACCTAAAACAGGCCGTAGCCAGCATTGAGCAGGCAATTGATTACATTAACAGCGTAGTAATGGCTGAATGTGCAGCCCGAAACAAAAAAGCATAAAACATGGCACTAACAGTAACAAAATTAACGCCCGAACAGGAGCAATACCTCAACGATATGGCCAGCTATGGCCGCGAACTGGAACAGCTGGCAGTGGCCAGCGTAGGCAAATACGTAATCGCTGGCTATGCTGGCAAAACAACCAGACCCAGTAAGTTTTACTGCTACTGTGGCGAGGGCATAGGCTACAAAGGGGCATGTGTATGCCCAGCCAACAAAAATGCCGTGCTGTTCAAAAGCAATGCTGCTGCTGTAGTAATAGCCACCCAGCAGCACTACCAAAACGGAATTGGCGAAAGCATAACCTTAACCGTAATGCCAGCTAACGAATACTTTTGGCAGCTGTACGACCAGCAGTGCATAACGATGAAAGAGGTTGAACGCCTTATGCACTCCAACGCCAAAAACAAAATCGCGTAAAAATGGCAAAAACAGGCGATAAAATTGTAGGCTTTAAGCAGCTGCTTTACAGGCAGCTGCGAGCCTGCATCACTTTTAATGTGTCGTGCCATGTGTTGCCACGTGTGACGCCACATGTGACCAATCTATTATGTATGTATATATTATATTATTTATAATAATTTATTTAATTAAATATATAAATATATACTATGGCAATTTTTCAAAATTTGCGCTTTGTTAATTTGCTGTAAATTAGCGCATTAAAGATTTAGTAACACATGGTGCATCACACCGCGCATCACACGTAGCACCACATTAAATGTGTCGCACCTTTGCAAACAATTAACCCACAAATATTTACAACGCTTATGAAAACAACAAAACTACAGCCTAAATGCAGCGACCTGCTGTACCAGCTTATTGAGCGTGCCGAAAAGCAGCTGCGCGAAGCCTACAACATATACAGGCAGCTGGGCGAGTTTCACTGGTACACTGCCACTGGCGATAACGGCAAACAGGTACAATGGAAAAACTGCATAAGCAGCCACTGCACCGTAATACGCGAAAACGAGCAGGGCGAGCTGGTTGCCCACCACAAAGGGGAGTGCTGGTTGCCGTTGCAATACTACAGGCAGGACGTATTAAGCCTGTGCCAGTGTGCCGACAACCTGCTGGAAAAAGCATACGCGCTGCGCAATGGCCAAAATTAAGCCCATACAGCCACTTTAACGGCAAAATCAATAAAGTTATCAACCCACATGGCTAAACGCGAAATTTGGCCACTTACAACAAGAATAAGAAATATGATTGACAACATTACAACCAAAGCACAGCTGGCCGACTTTGTGGCCGCTGTAAAAGCAGCCGCTGCAAAGGCCAGCGAGCTTGCCGACACCGAGGACGGAGGCACATGCAATATGGATAGCTGCGTAGTAAAAATAAATATACCCAAACGCCTGCGCGAAGCCAGCGGCCTGCGCCTGTTTGCTGGCTGGGGCTTATACAAAGGTTACTGGCATTTGCAGGACATACCCAGTAACGGCTGTGGCAATCGCAATACGCGCCAGCAGGAAGCAGCCGCAAAATACCTACAGGCAGCAGGCTACCATGCCACTGTTCGCTACTGTATGGACTAATCACTTTTTAATCCTTTGGGCGATAAACGATTAAAAAGGATTAAAAATGCACTGATTTTTTAATTTTTTTGCGAAAATGTTTGGTGGGTTAAAAATATGGGAGTAGATTTGCAACACATTAAGCGTGCAACATAGACACTCGCACATAAGTTTAACCCACTAAACAAACAACCACAATGAGAACAGTAAACGACATAGCCGACAACCGCTACGACATACGCAACGCCATGCGCACAATACAGCAGCAAATAGACCTGCTGGAAAACGAATACCAGCACAACGCTGTAGAAAGCATGGATATGCGAGTAGCCGAGTGGGACGAAATGAAAGCTCAGCTGGAAGCAGCACGCAAAGCCTTAAACACCCTGTGGCACATGGAGGGCGATACCGAGGACGTTATGCGCGATGCAGTGGAAATTACATATTAACCCTTAAATATTTAAGCAACATGGAACAGTACATCAACACCGAAAGGCTGCTTAACAACATTGTAGCACATAACTACGTAGCCACAATTCGCAACGGTGCAAGCGAATGGCAGGTTGAGCGCATTTACAATGGTAACGTAAAAGTTACATCGTACATCGCCAGCACCCACACACCCACTGGGCAATTCGTTTTCAAACCCACACAGGCAAAATCCTTGCTGGACGGCTGGTTTAGCAATGGTGCAGAACTTGTAAACAGGTACTATTAAAATTTAAGCAATATGAACTCCCAAACAATCAACCACAACGGCTGTAGCACCTGCGCAAAGGGCAGTGAAAACTACGTGCGTTACACAGCCTGCAATCGCAAAAAATACTACCAGTACGACTACCGTACCGAAGCTGGCCAGCTGTTCAGCTGCGTAGCACCCACACTGGAACAATGCCGCGCAAAGCGCGACCTGTGGCTAACCAAATTAAACAACCAGTAAGCTATGAATTTCTACTACGAATATAACGGCAAAATGCCGCTGGAGCTTATACAAAAGCTGTACCACGAGGGTATCGGGTACGACTACGACCCCACCTGCCAAACCATAACACTGCGCCATGTTGGTTTCATACAGCGAAAGTTGTTTGAACGCCTGTGCAAAACTTTCAATTTTGCCTGCCACTACCACGGCAAAGCCGAGTATAACATTGATGTTGAATAACCAAACCAAAGCAATATGGAAAGTAACAACAATCGCCGTGCCAGCGTTATGGCACTTAAGCCCATTGCATACAGGGCTTCACAGGGTATTAGCTTTAGCCCCGAAAAGCGAGGGGAGCAATGGCTGAACGACTGCGAAAGCAGCCTGCAAAACTACCTTGCCCAAATACCAGCCGAGCTGCACGCTACCTTTGAGCAGCGTTACATAGAGCTGTATAGCCAGTGGCTTGCCGCCATGAGCCGCTGCATAAGCCCCATGATTACGGGTCCTGCAAAGTTCCCCACAAAGCGTGCCAACAAACTTAATGGCTATGCCGACAACGCGCTACAGCGCATGACCCAGTGGGCTGAAAAGTTCATTAAGCGTGCCAACCGCCAGCAAAGGCTTACTGGCTGGGCTGAAATTGAACGCCTACAGGACAAAGTGGAACGCCTGCAAAGCGTACAGGACATGATGAAAGCCGCCAACAAAATATGCCGCTCCAAAAAGCTGGCCGAAGTGGAAAAAGTGGATGAGCTGGTAGCACTGGGCTTCAGCGAAAAGCAGGCTAATATGCTTATAGCCCCTGTGGAGAGCTGGCAGGTGGTAGGCTTCGCACCATACCAGCTAACAAACAACCTTGCCAAAATTAAGGACGCACAGGCACGCATTGCACGCCTTACACGTATAGCCGAAAGCAGCGACCGCGAGTTAGAGGTCAACGGTGTAACGGTGCAGGTATGCAACAGCGAGGAACGGCTGCGCCTGTGCTATGACGGCAAACCCAGCAGCGACACCATAGCCCTGCTTAAACGCTGTGGCTTCAAATGGTCACCCAGTAACACAGCATGGCAGCGTCAGCTTACCGATAACGCCTACTATGCAGCCAGCCGC
>JAMPII010000039.1 GCA_023662835.1 Muribaculaceae bacterium
TGTAGCATTTATTAAGGAATCTAAAGGTTCCGGACTGTTCCGGAAGCAGATTTAGGGCCCATATCATAAAATTTCAAGGGCCGCTGGGGCGGCCCTGAAATTTTATGATATGGGCCCTTAGCCAATGCTAACGCACTTCAACAGTTGGGCTGATTAGGTGCAGGCGGGTTGTGGCGCGGGTTACCGATGTGTAGAGCCAGCGGTAGAATTCGATACCCATGGCTTCGGCTGGGATATAGCTCAGATCAACGTATACGTCGGTCCATTGTCCGCCCTGGGCTTTGTGGCATGTTACGGCGTAGCCGTATTTAACTTGTAAAGCGTTGAGGTACGGGCTATTGATGGCAAGCGAGGACCGTTTGGCCAAAGAAAGTTGCTTGGGGTCAGCATCGTCGGGGTCGGCCAGTTCGGGGTCGGCGACAATAGCGTCGAACATTGCAATGGTTTCAGAGTTTGTCATGGCCGGCATGTCGGAGAGCAGTGTTGAGAGCAGTATCTTGCAGTCGAATGAAATTTCGCGGTCGGGAAGAGTCAGGCGCACGTCGGCAAAGCGGTGGTCGTAGCGGAATTCCGTTCCGTAAACACAGTCGATAACTGCCATATCGCCATTGGCCAGGAAGTCGATTTGCTTTTGTTGGCGCGCCCAGAAATAGTTGTTTTTGCCGATGAGCAACACTTCGCCGGGAATCAGCTCCTCCTCGGCGTTCAATATGACGGAGCGCACGGCCCGGTTGAAATCGGCAGCGCGGGCGTTTGAGCGAGTTATGATTATTGTATTTAGTATTCCCTGGCTTGAATAGGCTTTTTCGATGCTGTCGGCCAGGGTTTCGCTTTCCAGGACGTCGATGTCGCGGAAAGGGCTTACACGGAGAAGCGGTTCGGGGAGCGGGCTGTGGCGCATTGCCCTGCGCAGCCATGTAGCGTTATATAGGATGCCGCTGTCGGAAGCCTGTCGGACGGTTGCGGTCATTGTAGCGCGCGTTACTCGAAGCCCCATTGAATGGAGCACGGTTGGATTCATAGCGGGCGAGCTGTCGCATCCGACGGGGGGGAGCTGGGCTGTGTCGCCAAGCAGTATCATTCGGCAATTTATCCCTGAGTAGACATAGTGAACGAGGTCCTCAAGCAAATTGCCCGAAGATGAGTCGCCCCCAATCATTGAGGCCTCATCGACGATAAACACGCAATTATGGGAGCGGTTCTCGGCCATTTTCAAGGTGCGCGACGATGTGAATCCGTTACCTGCCGATGAGTAAATGCGGCGGTGAATGGTGTAGGCCGGATGCTGGGCAAATGCGGCGAACACCTTGGCGGCCCGACCGGTTGGGGCAAGAAGAACAGTCCCGATTCCGACTCCGCCAAGCGCTTTCACCAAGGCCGCACACAGCGATGTTTTTCCTGTCCCGGCATATCCGTTGAGCAGGAATACCGATTCCTGAGGCGTATGCTGCGAACAGAAACGAGCCAGCGCCGCTATCACTTCCACCTGTTGCGAGGTGGGTTCATAGGGGAGCTGGCTCAGAATGGTGTGTGCGAACTCGCGTGTAGTCATTCGTTAGAGTGTGTTAGCTTTTAACACTCCATTCGTAGCCGTCGCGTGTGTCCTTGATGTTGAAACCGAGGGCTGTTAGCTGGTCGCGAATCTGGTCGCTGGTTGCCCAATCTTTGTTGGCTTTGGCTTTCAGACGCAGGTCGAGCAACATGTTTACGGCGCCTTCGAAAGGTTTGGTCGATTGCTGAGCCGAGTCGGCGGCCATTTCGCAGCGTATTCCGAGAATGTCGATCAGGAATGTCTTGAACAAGGCCTTGAGAGAATCGATGTCGGCTTGCGTTGCCTGCTCCTTACCGTCGTTAATCAGGTTAATGATTCGGCATGCATCGAAAAGGTGTGCAATTACAATCGGGGTGTTGAGGTCGTCGTCGAGAGCTTCGTAGCACTTGTCGGCAATTTCGCTGATATTCACGGTCGATTTGTCGGAAGGCTTTAATTCGGCGATACGGCGATAGCCTTCGAGCATACGGTTGAGCGCTTTTTCGGCGCCTTGCAGGGCCTCGTTGCTGAAGTCGACAGTTGAACGGTATTGTGCCTGAAGGATGAAGAAGCGTATGGTCATGGGCGAATATGGTTGTTCTAGTTTCTCGTGGCTTCCGTTGAAGAACTCGTCGAGGGTGATGAAGTTGCCTAGCGACTTTCCCATTTTTTGACCATTGATTGTAATCATGTTGTTATGCATCCAGTAGCGCACGGTTTCGTGGCCATGGTTGTGGGCTACGGATTGGGCAATCTCGCATTCGTGGTGAGGGAACATGAGGTCCATTCCGCCTCCGTGAATGTCGAACTGCTCGCCCAGATATTTCTGGCCCATTGTCGAGCATTCGAGGTGCCAGCCTGGGAATCCTTCGCTCCAGGGTGATGGCCAGTGCATGATATGTTCGGGAGCTGCTTTTTTCCATAGCGCGAAGTCGGCCGGGTTGTGTTTTTCCTGCTGGCCGTCGAGGGCGCGGGTTGTTGACAGCAGTTCCTCGATGTTGCGACCGGAGAGTTTGCCGTAGTGGTAATCGCGGTTGTACTTCGGCACATCGAAGTAGACCGACCCTTCGCTTTCGTAGGCGTAGCCGCTTTTTAGTATTTCTTTTATGTACTCGATTTGTTCGATGATATGGCCTGAGGCGTGAGGTTCGATCGATGGTGGAAGCACATTCAGTTTTTCCATAGCCTGATGGTAACGGTTAAGATAGTGTTGCACCACTTCCATAGGTTCAAGTTGTTCCAGACGCGCTTTTTTTGCGATCTTGTCCTCGCCTTCGTCGGCATCGTGTTCGAGATGGCCAACGTCGGTTATGTTACGTACATAGCGCACTTTGTAGCCCAGATGCTGCAGATAGCGGTAGAGGACATCGAATGTGATTGCCGGACGGGCGTGGCCGAGGTGGCCGTCGCCATAAACTGTTGGGCCGCACACATACATTCCTACCCGTTCGGGGTGGAGAGGTTTGAAGGGCTCCTTACGGCGGCTCAGGGTATTGTAGATATATAACTGATGGGTTGGTTGTTCCATTGGTTTATGCTTTGAATGGGTTGGGGATATCGCTTCCGTTTGGTCCGCCTATGGGGCGTTTTGGTTCGATGACTCCGAAAGTTTTTTCGTAGCGGTCGATATTTTCGCGCAGGGCGAAAAGCAGCTGTTTAGCGTTTTCGGGAGTCATTATCACGCGGGTTTGAACCCTTGCTTGCGGAGGTTGGGGCGACATTGAAATGAAGTCCATAATGAATTCAGTTGGCGAATGGGCTATCATGGTGAGGTTTGCGTAGTTGCCGCGGGCCACTTCGGGAGTAAGCTCTATTTTTATTTCGCCTTGCTGAGTTTTTTTCTGGTCCATAATTTATTCTTCTATTTTAATCGTTTTTACACCTATCGATTTGTTTTTTATTTCGGGAGTGTTGCCGCGGTAGTACACCTTGCCGGAGCTGGCTCCTATTACTGTCAGTTTTTGTGTTGGCCAGCATTCGATGTAACCGGTTCCCATAAGTTTACATCGTATGTCGGTGGCTTTCAGGTCGACACACTGTATTGAGCCAGTACCCACCAGGTTGTATTTGGCTTGTGTGGTTGTACCTGTTATTAGTATGGTTCCATTACCTGTTGAGAGGGATGCACTGACGATATTGGCGTTTAATCCGTGAATGGCAATCTGGCCGTTGCCGATAACAGTGGCCTTGAATACGGGAACGCCGGCAGGATTCACGGCTTTCACAAGCGAGTCGCCGCTGTTTTCGAGTTTTTGCAGGAAACGGGAATACACGGTGACTGCAGGGAGCGTGGCAACTGCAACATCGTCGGTTGAGCTTCGCATAGTGAGGCAATTGTTGTTTACAGAGGCAATTATCGCGGAAGCTTGATCGGGCGTCGCATTGAACACAACAAGGCCGCATGAATCTTCGCTCACCCGATAGTCGACACGCAGAGAGTTTGCAACCTTCAATTCGGTGAATTCGCCAACGTTAATCTCATATTTCTTTACATCGGCTGCGCTGGCCAACATGTTGCCGGTAATCAGCATAATGGCTACGATGCTCTTAATTAGTGATTTCATTATCGTAATTTGTTTCGTTGAGTAAGTTTTCGATTTGGGTTAGCACGGAGTTGAGCTCGGCCATTGTGTCGGCGCGGAGCATCGCAATGCGGGTGTTTCGGAAGTTTGGAATACCTTTGAACAGGGGCGACGCTGCCAGATGACGGCGAATATGGAGTATGCCCCGGTACTCATCGATGCGGTCGACACTCTCCCTTATTTGGCGGCGCAACAGCGCAAATTTTTCGGCAAGCGACAGCGGTTTGCGGCCTTCTTGAGGGTTCATGTGGCGTTTTATGTCGGCGAATATCCAAGGGGCGCCAATCGAGGCACGGCCTACCATCACTGCGTCGACGCCGTATCGGGCGAATGCCTCGGCGGCAAGTTCGGGCGAGGTAATGTCGCCGTTGCCGATGAGGGGTATTTTAAAGCGTGGATTTTCCTTCACCCGGGCTATCATTTCCCAATCGGCCTGTCCGGTATACATCTGCGAGCGTGTGCGTCCGTGTACGCTCAGCGCCGCTATGCCACAATCCTGCAACGCTTCGGCCAAATCCACAATGATCCGGCTATTGTGGTCCCAGCCTAGACGCGTTTTCACCGTTACGGGCAGATTGACAGCCTTGACAACCTCACGTGTTATTTCCAACATTTTTGGCACGTCGCGCAACATTCCGGCACCGGCGCCTTTGCCGGCAACTTTTTTTACCGGACAGCCAAAGTTGATATCTATCAGGTCGGGACCGGCTTGCTCCACAATCTTTGCAGCCTCGACCATCGGCTCAACGTCGCGTCCGTAGATCTGGATTGCAGTTGGCCGTTCACTGTCGGAAATCTGAAGTTTGCGGGTTGTAGAACTTATGTTCCTCACCAGAGCTTCGGCCGATACAAATTCGGTGTACACCATATCGGCCCCCTGCTCTTTACAAATAAGGCGGAACGAGAGGTCGGTAACGTCCTCCATGGGAGCCAGCACAACGGGGCGCGGGCCAAGGTCGATATGCGGTCCAATCTTCATCGGCGCTAATTTACGAAATTACAAACTGTTTCCGGCTAATTTAAGTTTTTTTTAATCCATAAATACCAGATAAACCGCCCCGACGAGCAACAGGAATGCCAAAATATGATTCCAGCGCATGCTTATGCCCTGAAACATCATCATGCTCAGCAGCGTGAACACTACCAGCGAGATAACCTCCTGCATCACCTTTAACTGTATTAAAGAATATGGGCCTCCGTTCCCTTCGAAGCCCATACGGTTGGCCGGGACTTGACAAAAATACTCAATCAGAGCAATGCCCCAGCTGAAAAAAATAACGGCATAAAGGGGCCAGTTTGTAGAAATGCCGGCGCTTTGCAACTTCAGGTGGCCATACCAGGCAAAGGTCATGAACACATTTGCCACTATAAGCAAAACAACTGTGAGAATTGCTGTTTTCATTTTCCGAATCTTTAAATAGCTATTCCAGAATCCGTTTAAAGTTTTTTGGTCTTAAGCGGTTGTTTAACATCTGTTTTTAACCAAGCTCTAAATTGGCCGCAAAGTTAAGAAACATATCCAAATTATTTTGTATTTTTGCGCCGCTAGCAACAATTAACATTTTTAGGGGTGCGGAGGCTCATGCCTAAGCTGAGATCATACCCTTTGAACCTGATCCGGATAATACCGGCGTAGAGAAAAAAAAGCAATGAAGAAATCACTTCTTGCCTGCGGCGTAGTGGCGATGTCACTCAACGCTGCGGCGACTGCCGATGTGCAGGACGACACCACAGTGGTGCTTAAACAAATCGAAGTTGTGGCCAACCGAGCCACTGTTAAAACCCCTGTAGCATTCACCAATGTCACAAAGGAAGAGCTGGTCAGATATAACGACGGGCGCGACCTGACGTATCTGCTTCAGGCAACTCCGTCGGTAATAACGACGTCGGATGCGGGAGCCGGTATGGGCTACACATCGATGCGTGTGCGCGGAACGGACGGTTCGCGTATCAACGTAACAGCCAACGGTGTGCCCATCAACAACTCCGAGAGCCATAACGTTTATTGGGTAAACATGCCTGATTTGGCATCGTCGTTGCGCGACGTACAAATACAGCGCGGAGCCGGCACAAGCGTTAACGGAGCGGGCGCTTTCGGGGCAAGTGTGAATATGATCACCGACGCGCCGTCGCTCGAGCAGTATGCCGAGATTTCTGGTTCATACGGAATGTATAACACCAACCGCGAAACAATTCGTATCGGTTCCGGAATGCTTGGCGACCATTGGAGCTTCGACGGCCGCCTGAGCCATATGGGTTCCGACGGATACATCGACCGCGCGTCATCGAAATTGTGGAGCTATTTCACTCAGGCAGCCTACCAGAACAGGGGCACATTGGTGCGCCTGATTATTTTCGGTGGAAAAGAGGAAACCTACATGGCGTGGGATTATGCCTCAAAGGAGGATATGAAGCGATATGGACGACGGTATAACCCTTGCGGCCAGTACACCGACAGCGATGGAAAAACGGCATACTACCGCGACCAGAAGGACTATTTTACGCAACATCATTTCCAGCTGCATCTGTCGCAGGTAATCAGCGACAAATGGCGCATGAGCGCCGCCCTGCACTACACCGACGATTATGGCTATTATAACCAATACAAAACGAAGCGCACGCTACAGGAATATGGCCTTGATAATTTTGTTACCGCCGACGGGGCGACTGTTACGAAATCGGACCTGATTCGACTCAAATTCAACGACAATGGTTTCGGCGGTGGCGTAGCATCGTTCAACTACAACCACGCAGGCTGGAATGTGATTCTGGGCGGGGGCGCCAACTATTTCCATGGCAGGCACTTTGGCCGCATAGCATGGGTTCGCAACTATGTAGGACCTATCAATCCGCTTCAAGAGTATTACCTCAACATCGGAAAAAAATTCGACTCCAACATTTACGCCCGCGCCAATTACGACATAAACAGCCATTTTTCGGCGTTTGCCGACCTGCAGTACCGCCATATACATTACACAATTGATGGCCAGAGCGACAATTTCGATTGGAACACAGAGTCACCTATGGCGCTCGATATAAACCGCCACTGGAATTTCTTCAATCCAAAAGCAGGCATTAACTACATAAATGGCCGGCATAAAGCATTCGCGTCGTGGAGCGTGGCTAACAAAGAGCCTGTACGCGACAATTTCACCGACGGCGACCCCAACCACCGCCCCCAATCGGAGCGGCTTTTCGATTACGAGCTTGGATATTCGTTCAACACAAGTCTGCTGAGCATCGGGGTGAACCTGTACTATATGGACTATAAGGATCAGCTCGTTGTCACCGGTCAGTTGTCGGACACAGGTAATCCGCTGAGTGTTAACACCCCCGATTCATATCGAGCCGGTATTGAGCTGCAAGGTTCGCTCAAACCATGCTCCTGGTTCCGCTGGGATATCAATGCTACGCTATCGCGCAACCGGATAAAGAATTTCGTTGAGTACATATATGAGGACGAATGGACCAACCCTATCGCTATCGACCGCGGCGACACTCCAATAGCCTTCTCGCCCGACTTCATACTCAACAATGCCTTTAATTTCACAGTGGCCAGATTCGATGCCCAGCTAGCCAGCCACTACGTAGGCAAACAATATATGAACAACGCCGGAACCAAGGAAACCACTCTCGATTCATATTTTGTTACCGACCTGCACCTTGGCTATACATTCAAACAGCTCCGGAGCTGCAAAAGTCTCCACCTTGGATTCTCGGTCTACAATCTGCTGAACGAGAAATATTTCAACAACGGGTACTGCGGAGCCGGGTATACAATGGTTGACGGCAAAGCCGAGATATACCGTTACGCAGGCTATGCCGCCCAGGCTCCGATCCACGTAATGGCAAACATATCTGTCCGATTCTAAGATAACGATGGACTGGAGTTTGACACTTGAAATTTTCGGGTTTCTCATCGGGCTGCTCTACCTTTGGTGGGAGTATCATGCCGATGCCCGTGTTTGGCTTGCATCGATGATAATGCCAGCAATATCCATGTGGATTTATTTTTCCAAGGGTATTTACGCCGACTTCGGCATAAATATATATTACTTGATAATGGCCGTTTATGGCTATGCCGTATGGCGCAAGGGTGGCGACCGAAAGGAGAATAAACCTCAGCCGATAGCGCACACACCACTGAAGGTATGGTGCGTGCTTGTGCCGGCGACGGCGTTGCTATGGATAGCTATGGCATGGTTTCTCGACCGTTTCACCGATTCGACGGTTCCCGTAACCGACGCATTCACAACATCGTTGTCGATAGTTGGCACGTGGATGCTCGCCCGCAAATATGTTGAGCAATGGCTTATTTGGATAGTTGTCGATTTTGTGTGCGTTGGCCTGTATGCCTACAAGGGGCTGATTTTCTATCCCATACTGTATGCGGCATACACTGTTATAGCAATATTCGGCTACCGCAAATGGCTCAAACTGATGAAATGAAGAAAAAGATGGCTCTGTTTGGAATGTGGGGGATTTTCTGTATTTTTGTGAACAATAAAATATTACAGCCTTGGAAAACAACGATCCTAAATGCCATACACATACATCGCAGCACTGCCATATTGAGAACGACGAACAGTTTGCCGGACTGACAGTTAACGCCGGTGTGAAACAGCCGCCGTCGGTAAACCCCTACCTGAAGCCGCGCAAACGCCGCTCGCTGCCCTCGGTTGGCGAACTTGTTGAAGGCATCCTGCAGGGCGATGTCACGAAATTGTCGCGCGCGGTGACGCTTGTTGAGAGCGTAGCTCCCGACCATCAAGCTCTTGCCCAGGAAGTTATCGAAAAATGCCTCCCCTACTCCGGCAATTCGCGCCGCATAGGAATCACCGGCGTGCCGGGAGCCGGAAAATCAACATCGATCGACTCCTTCGGGCTTCACGTGCTCAAACAGGGTGGGAAATTGGCCGTGCTGGCTATCGACCCTTCGAGCGAACGCACCAAAGGCTCTATATTAGGCGACAAGACGCGTATGGAACGGCTCGCCGTACACCCGTCGGCATTTGTGCGTCCCAGCCCGTCGGCAGGCAGTCTGGGCGGCGTCGCGCGAAAAACACGCGAGACCATAGTACTTTGCGAAGCTGCCGGCTACAACAATATTTTCGTTGAAACCGTAGGTGTCGGGCAAAGCGAGACAGCCGTCCACTCCATGGTCGACTTCTTCCTGCTGATACAGCTTGCAGGCACCGGCGACGAGCTGCAAGGCATTAAGCGCGGCATTATGGAAATGGCCGACGGAATTGTGATAAACAAAGCCGACGGCGACAACATTGACCGCGCTCGTCTGGCTCAGGCTCAGTTCCGCAGCGCTCTGCATCTGTTTCCACCAACACAGTCGGGATGGATTCCCGAAGTACTTTGCTATTCGGGATATTACGACCTTGGAATCGACGAAGTTTGGGAAATGATCGACCGCTACTTCGCCTTCGCTAAGGAAAATGGCTACTTCGAAGCCAAACGCCAGCAACAAGCGCGCTACTGGATGTACGAAACCATCGACGAGCAACTGCGCCGCAACTTCTACAACGACAAGGATGTTGAACGCATGCTTCACGACAAGGAAACCCGGGTGCTTGCCAACCTCCAGTCGTCGTTCACAGCAGCCCGCGATGTGCTCGACGCTTACTACGCATCTCACCGCAAATAAATATGCAGCAACTAATCGACAACCTTATCGACGATAACGGCACGCGCCTGTGCTACGTGTCGCACAACTATCCCAACAAGAACTACTCAGGCAGTAAAGCCAAATCGGACAATGAAATAACACTTCACAACCTGAGTGCAGTAAATCTAGGACTGCCGCAAACAAGCTACTCCAACAAGGCAGCGCATTTTGCAGTTGGGTTGGCATCCGTGCTCAAGGCGGCGGCCTCACTTCGCAAGGGCGACGTGCTTCTGCTCCAGTACCCGTTAAAAAAGTACTTCACGTTTCTTTGCCGCGTGGCCCGGGGCCGCGGAGCAAAAACAGTTGCCATTATCCACGACCTCGGTTCGATGCGCCGACGCCGACTGACGCCTGCCAAGGAGATAGCGCGCCTGTCGAACGCCGACTATATCATTGCTTCGAACGAAGTTATGCGCCAATGGCTTCTGGATCACGGCATGAAGCGCCCGACAGGCTCATTGGGACTGTTCGATTTCATATCAGCAGCCGGCCTTCCGAAAGCAGGCTCATCTGACGAAGCGCCTCACAAACCCGTACTCGTTTATGCCGGCGCACTGGGGATGCGCAAAAATTCGTTCCTGCTGAAAATGCCGCATCTGGCCGAGAGGTTCACCCTGCGCGTGTACGGTAACGCCGAAGGATTGCCTGGACTGACCGACACCGCCGGCGCCGACGTTCGCGGCTTTCTTCCCCAAGAGGAGTTCATAGCCCAGTCGCCCGGCAATTTCGGGCTCGTTTGGGACGGCGACAGTCTTGACTGCTGCTCAGGTAATTTCGGCGAATATCTTCGCTGGAACTCGCCCCACAAAGCGTCGTTTTACCTGCGCGCCGGAATCCCGCTAATTGTTTGGCAACAATCAGCAATAGCTCCTATAGTTAAACAACTTGGCGTTGGAGTCGTAGCAGAAACCATAGCCGAAGCCGCCGACAAACTTCAGTCGATGACGCCGCAGCAGTATTCCAAGCTCAAAGCCAACGCCTGCCTCACTGCCGCCCGCCTTCAGCAAGGCTACTTTTTCACGCAAGCCCTACGCCAAGCCATTTCCACCCTTTCTAAAATTTAAGATAATTCTCTTAAAACTTTTTAATTATCACAACGTATTTGACACCCCAAACAACGCATACATTATAATAAACTTTTACAAAGCCCCAGAGTACTAAGAATTGAAAAATTATAATGTATTTAAATTACTGTGAGAATATACGTTACATTTTATTTCAGTCTCTGAATAGCATATATGCTAAAAAATTTCAAGTAAAATATATTAATAAAATTTATTTTTCTTTATCTTTGCGTTAAATCCAACCTAATAATACACATTTAATTTTTTTATTAACATGAAAAACTAATCTATTAGCATTTTTTTTAATGCCGTTAATGTTGAACGTATCCTCATGTACATCTGAAGACACAGTGTCAGAAATTGCTATGAACATTTCAAGAAGTTCGACTGGCATAGAATCGACAGCAGCGATGGAGCCTGGTTTTGCCATGAAAAAATTTGCAGAAATTCTGTCTAGAACCATTTACAATAGACAGGATGTTCGAGAGTTCATTAAAAATGAGGCATTAAAACGCTTCGATGGGAACACTGATATATTATATGGCGAGATAAAAAATTCTGAAATCGGAGGAGTTTCGTTTCGCGATATTCTAATTTCCGAATCCTCATTGGACACAATTTCCAAAATAGAACGTTCTATACCAGAACTTAATATTTTTATTCCAGAAATGCCAATGTTTGATATTACAGTCGAAAGTATGGACTGTTCTGACTCTGCAATTCCTGTATGTATTAGCCACTCGAATGGTATGGACTTATATTTAAATGGAATAAAAGAAACAACTATTCCAATAGGGGAATTGCCTGATTTTAATACAATTGTTGTTAACTGCAATAGCATCGTTGAAGTAAGTGTAAATGAGGATAATTCTTACTCTGATTATACTTTACCAAATTCGAACGATGCAGAAAGCACTAGTACAGCGAAAATAATATCCAGTAATAAATATGAAGTTGATTTAAAAGCACGAGATGTCCCGTCCTGAAAAACCTTTACTCAATGGCGGGGTTAGAAATGTTAATATTT
>JAMPII010000003.1 GCA_023662835.1 Muribaculaceae bacterium
CCCAAAAATATGTTTTACAACATGTTATACGCATCTATCAAATTAAATATTTAACTTTCATTAACATCAAATTCTCACTTTCACTAATCAATTTGCATTTTATTGGGCTTTTCTTTATCGGGAGCTGATTCATAATTTGAAACTATTTCATCAAACTCTTTGATGAGTGAATGGGGAAGTTGCGCCATTTGAATCCAAAGTTCCGACCCATAAACGCCAGCCAATTCAGGCTTGAGCTGGGAGAAACCTAATTTCGATATCAAATTTTTATTGTTCACGAAAACGCTGTTACCTTTCAAAGTGGAAAACTGAGGGTTGGCAATTATTGAATGTAAGTCTTTATTTGAATGCTTTTTCCACTGTTCAAAATTATAGTTGTTGAAATTTGTATTTCCCGATGCACACCAGTAGGCATTGTTGTCGACAATTGCGTTAACGCTATCCCACTTTATACCATACATATCGCCAGTTTTGTAATATACTATATTACGGGTGAAGCTAAAAGAGTTGTGCGGTTCTATCTCCGTAGCCTCCAACTGAGCGTGCATCTGATTAACAAAAATATTATTTATAACAAGATTGTCCTTTCCATAATGTTGATGAAATCCCGAGCTCTTACAGCTATAAACCAGATTATTACGAATTAGTATACCAGAAGAACCTTCATCGGTATATATTCCCCACCCTCCATACGAATAAGAATACACATGATGTACAACGTTATTTTCAATTACAGTGCCTTCCGATTTTCCTAACGTATAAATTCCGCCCATATCGCTGAGCACTCCTCGTCCGATATGATGAATATGATTATAACTGATTTTGTTATGTTTCGAAGGAGAGTGTGCATAGCCCCAAACCCAGCCGACCGAGACCCCTGAGTAATAAAAATCGGCAATATCGTTATGGGTAATCTCCACGTCGGAGGCATGCATCAGAAGCACAGCTACAGCCGATGGGAAAATACGACCTCCACTATGAAATATGTTATTATCTATTGTGATATTCCTAATTAAATCGTGCGACTCATTTTCAGGCATTTTTATTCTACCCATTTTAATGGCTCCAGCGCCTAAATCATGAAAATAACAGGTGCTCACTCTGCTTTCCCTGCACCCATTGTCGAACCACAGCGCCGTATTCCCTGTAAGACGCACCTCGCTATTGTCAATAGAGAAATTCGCAGCATTGGTAACGCTGATAGCCGCATCAATTTTCGCGGCGGCCTGAACCGGATCATCACCTCTTCTGGAATAAGGATAAGCCGTGTCAGAAAAAGTTACGTCTGAAATTTGGATGTTCTCAAGAGAACTATCTTCCGAGCCACAAACCGTCAGAAGATTCTTTAGCAGGGGGACAACTGCCACTGAACTATCAACATTCTCTGCATCCCTGGGAATATAAAATAGCCGAGGATCAGCCTTATCATAAAACCATTCGCCTTGTTCATCTAAAAAAGCAAAATTATTTTCGAAGAAAAATTGTGCTTTGCGATCGATCGGATTCCATGGTTTCATTGGATTACCTATAACATATATTGCGGAATCTTCAGCATTGAATGTTTCGATACGACGTCGAGTCATGTCCCATGCATGAAGAAACGACACATATGTGTCGGACACATTATCATTTAGATTTGAAATCACATTGTATGCATCCTCACGCAGCTTCACTTCATGCACGAACAAGCCATTTCTCGTTGCGCCTCTCACTGGCACAGAATCAATCATTATCTGTTTGGCTTTGCAACGCCGAAACATTTCGGTGCGTTTTGGTGTACGCGCCAATTGTGAACGCCGACCGTTTACGTAAAGCTGTTTGAACTCGGACGTTGCAAATGGTGTACCAGCCAAATCTACACACCACAAACTATCGGATAACGCAACAAAACCGGGCAATTCTATACCGCCTGATATTATGGTTTTCCCAATTCCGCTTCCAGCAATTCTGAACGTTCTGCCCCCTCTCAATGCCCATGTGCTGTCGATCGACAGAGTCCGGCGTAACGGGAATCGCCCCTCCGATATTTTGATTGTCACATCGTTATCAGCAATAAAAGTCTTCGCCAATTGAAATGCATGTTCAATTGTTGCCACTGGATACGCACACGTCCCGTCGTTTTTATCACTTCCGTTTGTTGCAACGTATATTGTTTTAGCGCCGCATAGGTTAGCCAGAAACAAAACTATTGACATCAACATGAACCTCCGCGTTATACACTTTACCATATCCATTATTCCTTTAGTCTTGAGTCGATAATAATTGTTACGGGTCCGTCATTTACAAGCTCTACTTTCATATCGGCGCCAAAAACGCCCTTCTGTACCTGTAAACCGAAAGTACAGCCCAGCCTGACGCAAAAATAGTCATACAGTACTTTTGCCTCATCGCCGTGCAGCGCTCTGATATAACTAGGCCTGTTGCCCTTCTTTGTCGAAGCCGTTAATGTGAACTGACTGACAGCTAAAACCCGACCATGTACATCAACCACAGAAAGATTCATCACTCCGTTTTCGTCAGCAAAGATGCGCATGTTAGCCACCTTCTGCGCCAGCCAATCGGCATCATCCTCCGTATCACCATTCTCAATACCCACCAGAATCAACAATCCGGCCGTAATCTCACTTATAATTTTTGCATCAACACTTACCGATGCTCGTTCAACTCTTTGTATGACCAATCTCATAACACAAATTTACACCAAATTCGAAATTATCGATTTATATTTTGCCATATTAGTTGCCTTTTTTATGCTTTTAAAATTTTTGTGGCCTATTAATGGCTCAGAAAACTCCCAATAGGGTTTTATTTTTGATAATATTTGAGTCTCACCAGCAAGAACTTCACAATAAAATTTGCACACTTTATCATGTAGTTCAACCATACAAACCTTTCTTTCTTGTTCACTTAAGCATTTCCTTGTTTTACATTCCATTGGTAACGACGGTTTCGTGAGCAATCCACGCCCAACCATAACGCCAAAGATATCTGGCCAGCGTGATTCAATTCGATCTATGTCGTCTACATTTTCAATATCACCGTTAAAAACAACCGGATGCCTCACCGCAGAAATAAGCCTATCGAATTCATCTAAATGTAGCTCCCCATTATATTGCTGCGTGGCTGTTCGAGGATGAACAGTTAAATGGCAAAGAGGCATATCGTTGATTATGCTGATTATACCACGCCATTCATCTGCCGAGTCCACGCCCAACCGCATTTTAACCGAGAACTCAAGCCCGGAATAATCGCGCATCATAGCGTTCGCAATTTGTATTAGAACTTCCTTTTGCCGGATTATCGCGCTTCCTCTTCCATGTTTAACCTGAGGAACAAAAGGACACCCCATATTCAAATCCAGACTATCGTAGCCGGCTGCGATCACACTATCGGTCAAGCGTCTGAACTCATCGCAATTCCTGAATATAATTTGTGGCGTTAAAGGTAGACCGGTATTCATGTCCGACAACAATTCGCGCATATCTTTATGTCTTACCTCCCCCGCTTCCAATCTTATAAACGGGATGAAATAACGGTCAACGCTGTCGCCGAAAGTGTCATGATGAAAGCGGCGCCAAGCCAAATCGGTGTGGCCTTGAATGGGTGCTGAAAATATTTTCATTTGTATAAAAAGGCGCGGCTGTAAACATTCAGCCGCGTCTCATTTTTATTTCAGATAATAATATCTTGTTACTTTTGTGTTGACTTATAGATAAGTTTTGGAATATCGGTGTTGTCAAGAACTTTTTTAAATTGCTCTGATCCGGCGCCAATTGCATAAACCGGCACAGGGCTACCGATATGGTAGTCGGATATATAACCATATCCCGCATATTTAGCGAACATATCAAAAACTGTTGCAGCAAACTTGTCGAATGTCTGATACAAACCTTTCTTTTCCTGCGAATTCTTCATCTTGAACACCTGCGCATACGACTCCTCCAACAGCAGTGTGTCCTTCTCTTTCAGCGGGATTATCGACCAGAACCCTAACTTTTCTGAAAGCTGTTTTTTCATTTCCTCCCACGTTGGATATGTTCCAGAATTGTGTAATTGCTGACTATACACGCCAAATTTGTACTTGCTGATTTTCTGGGCATCGATATATTTTGTGGTGCCTCTACGGTGACCAAGAGTAAATCCGCTGGTATCATGGTCGGCGGTAATGATGATAAGTGTTTCGTCGGGATGCTGAAGATAAAAATCATATGCCATCTTAATAGCATCTTGGAAATTGATAATCTCCTTTATTATTGTAGAGCCGTCGGTTGCGTGACCAGCGTAGTCGATGTTTCCTCCTTCAATCATCATAAAGAATTTGTCGGGCGATTGCTTTTTCAAACGCTCAATGCCGATTTGTGTCATCTCAGCCAAACTTAGATTTTTCAGTGTGTCGATAGCGTGACCTATATGATAATCGGGATACTTGGCTACTAGCACTACGTTCTTTTTGTCGGAATTCAACGCACTGTCGCCGTTTTGGAAAAAGCCATAACCGGCAGCTTCAAACTGCTTCTTAACGTCGTCCGAGTAATAACCTTTTCCGCCCGAGTGGAAACCGGAACCTGCCAGATAATTGAATCCACTTTTGGTTGCGTCGGTAGTAATCTCCTTGTACATTTTACGGCTCGGCTGATGAGCGTAGAACGCCGAAGGCGTAGCATCGTCGATCGAAACCGATGTCAGCACTCCAACACCCCACCCTGCATCTTTCAATTTCGTAGCAATCGAGATGTAATTCTCTAAACTGTCGGCCGACAATCCGACATGCCCATTCAAAGTTTTGTTGCCCGTTGCCAATGCCGTGCCGGCTGCTGCCGAATCGGTTATCGGCGACGATAACGAATAAGTATAGCTGAATGTAGCAACCGGAAACGTTGTCATTAACAGCGGCGTACCATTCCCTGCAATCACTTTGTTATAATACTCTGTAGCGGCAACATGGCCTAGTCCCATCCCATCTCCGATAAAATAGAACACATACTTAGCCTGGCCATGTGCCATGGACGAAATAGCCATGGCACATAAAGCAGCTGTGAATAAATTTTTTAAACGCATAAAAATAAACTATTAATTCCCTTTTGTCTTTATACGCGCTACAGTAAAAGATCGCGGGGAAAGATTAAGTTCTAGTGTCTGGCCTGCAACAGGCAATTGAGACATCTTGGGCACTACCATTTCAACATCAAGCGAATTCTCCGCCAACAAATCGTCGTTCTGCATCACATAGGCAACTCCATCGCATAGCTGACGTTTTTTCAAACCATTTATATGGAATGTTGCGTTACATTCGTTATCGTTCGCATTCACGATTTTCACGATTATTTCTCCTGTTGCACTATCGGTAGTTGACGATGCATAGATGCTATCCTGACCAGCAACAGGTTTGCCCTCGAGGGTAAGAGGGACAACATCAGTGCCGGGATTCATCGAATAAAGTTGTTGTACATAATAGTTTGGTGTACGCATTGAGCGCAAATTGTCATACCAAATCATATCTGGATTCCACTGCCATGCATCAATATGCGCGAACAATGGCGCATATGTTGCCAGACGAACAACATCAGCATTGCGTTCCAATCCGGTCATAAATGCCGCCTCCGACAACGCCGCAATGAAATTATTGGCTTTCTTCGACTGTTTGTGGTGAGATGCATATTCGCCCGCAAACACTTTCGGTCCTTTACGGTCGTAATTGTCGTAACGCGATGCATTCGAGAAAAACCATTCGGGCGACATATAATAATGTTCATCGACAAGGTCAACACCCAATCGTTTCATCTCAGGCCACAGATAGTCAAAATCCTTACCTGAGGCCGATGGACCCGACGACCCGACTAATTGTATGTTAGGATATTTAGCGCGTATAGCTTTCGAAAACACCTCCAGACGTTCGGGATAAACCTTACCCCATTGCTCGTTACCTACAGCTAGGTACTTCATATTGAATGGCGCGGGATGACCCATTTCAGCACGAAGCTTTCCCCAAGTTGTAGTTGTGTCGCCGTTGGCGAACTCTATCAAGTCGAGTGCATCCTGCACATATGGTTGCAACGAATCCAATGGCACCACTTCTTTGCTCTCATATTGGCACGACAATCCGCAGCTGATAACAGGAAGCGGTTCAGCGCCCAAATCTTCAGCCAACTGGAAATACTCAAAAAATCCAAGTCCATATGACTGAAAATAATCAGGGAAAGCCTTATGCTTGAAAGTGTAATTCCACCGGTTTTCGTTTAATGGGCGATTTTCGACCGGTCCGACAGAGTTTTTCCATTGATAACGTGTTGCCAACGAGTTTCCTTCTATAATACATCCGCCCGGAAAACGGAACACTCCGGGGTTCAAATCATATAATGCTTGTGCCAAATCGCGGCGTAAACCTCCGGGGCGACCTTTCCATGTGTTTTGTGGGAATAGAGAAATATGATCGAAGTCAACGGTACCTCGACCTTCAACTACAATACGCAAACGGTTGTGTGCATCGGTGAACGTCGGCGAAAGCACTAATGAATACTTTTGCCATTTATCTCCTTCAACGTTAAGAGATTTTACCAACGGGTTTGAACCATCGGGGCGCACTATCTGTACCGAAACCTTTATCGGCTTTTCAGAGTTTGTACGTGCATAAAACGACATATCGTAATTTTCCCCCTTCTCCAAGCCAATTCCACGGAAACCCTCATTGTCTATGCCTGCACGTAATAACCGACCGTCATTTGTAATTCTTACATAATTGGGGTTCCTGTTGAAGCATGGATTTTCTTTTTCGATTGTTACCAATCCAAATGGCACCCAACCAGTAAAACCGTTAGGGAATTCGAAAGAACGGTTCTTAATTAGTTCAGCATACAACCCACCATCGGCTGCGAAATTGATATCTTCGAAAAATATTCCGTACATATCTGGATTTATCGTAGCTTGCGGATGAGCAACATCGATAGTAAAATCGTATGCTTTAACTGTTGATGTCTCAACTGCCATCATCGTAAAGGCTGAAAGAGACATAGTTAAAATTGCACTTTTAGTTCTCATTTTTGCAAGGTATCTATAAGGTTTAGTTCTTCTGAAGTAAATGTCATATTATTGGAAGAAGCAATAGTGTCGAGCAATTGCTCGGGCGAACTTGCGCCTACTATTGCCGATGTCACTCCCGGATGAGCAAGCACCCACGCCACGGCCATCTGTGCAAGGCTTTGTCCGCGATTCGCAGCTATTTTTGACAGTCGTTTTATGCGTTCAACCATTTCCGGTGTAATGTTTTCGGCCTGAAGGAACCTGCTCTTAGTTGCGCGCGATCCTTCGGGTATGCCATTAATATATCTATTAGTCAATAACCCTTGTGCCAAAGGCGAAAAAGCGACAAAACCTACTCCATTGTCAACAGCTGCTTGTAATTTACCAGATTCAACAGCTTCGCGATCGAAAATATTCAATCTATCTTGAAACAGCAGACAATGACATCCATGCTTCTCCAAAAAATCAAATCCGTATACCTCCGCTTCACGAGGCCAACGCGACAAACCAACATACAAAGCTTTGCCGCTGCGAACAATATCGACCAACGCCATCAATGTTTCGTCAAGTGGAGTTGCCGGATCGTACCTATGACTATAAAAAACGTCAACATACTCCAGCCCCATTCGTTTGAGCGACTGATCTATAGATGCCATTAAATATTTTCTTGAGCCCCAGTTGCCATAAGGTCCGGGCCACATATCATATCCAGCCTTTGTCGCGATAAACAATTCGTCGCGGTAAGGGCGAAAGTCGTCTCGCAAAATTTTACCAAAAGTTTCCTCTGCAGTCCCGTAAGGCGGACCATAATTATTTGCCAAATCCAGCGATACAATACCGTTATCAAATGCTGTTCTTACTATGTTTTTGCAATTTGCTAATACCGAAGTCGCACCGAAATTATGCCAAAAACCTAGCGAAATTTTTGGCAACAGTATTCCGCTCTTTCCACAACGTTCCAGCTTCACGTTGTCGTAACGCGTCTCAGACGCGGAGTAAATAGGTTCTACCATGGTTTATATTCGAGGTTAATTCGTTTATTTGTTTGCAAATATACTTAAAACGATTGTTTTACGACGTGAAAAACGCAACATTTTGATTATAACCAAGTATTTGTTTTGAACAAAAGCTAGCCACAAACTGTTAATAAATGAAAATAACAAATAATTTGGGGTTGAAAAATTGTGTTTTTAAACATGTTTTCGTACTTTTGTGTCCGCGGAATAGTATCCGTAGAATCAACAGAGGTTGATTCAGCCGAAACTCGGCAACCGGATGGTCGAATTCATGTTGAACCCAACCATTTGGTAATTAGTAATTTAAATTTTAATTTATGAGAAAAGCAGTAATAACTGTTGTGTTCTTCTCAATGCTTTTCGCTATTTTCACTGCTGCAACAAACTTAGCCGTCGACGGTAAAAAAGGAAGCAGCGCGCCGGTTTTCAAATTTGAAAACAACGACACAGTCGTTTTTATCGACAAAATGAAAGGCGAATGGGTGCTATTGCAGTTCTGGGCTTCGACCGACGCGAAATCGCGCATCGATATGCAAAGATATGCAGCTATTGAATCACACATAAACAGCAGCGAGAAATGCAATTTCCGCCATGTCGGGGTTAATCTCGATAGCAACGAATCGCTTTTTAAAGAAATCGTTCGTCGCGACGGCATTGCAAGCAACACACAATTTTATGCTGATGGAAACCGTGCTGAAAGGCTCAAAGAGGCCTACCACATCAATCAAGATGGCTTCGGTGCATTCTTAATCGATCCACAAGGTAAAATTGTGGCGAAAAATCCGACACGGGAACAGCTGTTAACGCTAACAAAAAAGGGTTCATAACAAACCCTACTTATTAAAATCGGCCGAGCTCTAATAGCCCGGCCGACTTTTTTGTATTTATAATACAATTACATATCAATTATTCGTCATCCTGTTTCAACTCCAATCGCTTTAGTATCAAAACAGGCTTATTTTCCTTATCGGTCATCACTATAGTGTTATTTTTACCTTTACGCGCATATTCAACTTTTTCCAACGCAACGAGGAAAGCCATTTCACGCTTCATTGCCTCGGGCGTACACATTTTTCGGGTTGTTGCAATATTTTGAAATTGAATTGAATAGCTCTTATCAGGATCGATCAGCAAATCGCCGTTCAACAAATTGCATCCGGTGTTGCCATGTATCGACTTTTCTTGAATGTCGATAACCATTTTCGACTCTTCGTTGTCGGGCCATTGCTCACCCTCGGCTTCCTTAACGCTCCATGAACCGTTTATAAATTCCATATTGTGTTTACGCCATGTGAATATACTTTTGTTATGTGAATCTGTTAGTTCCAGATAATATTCATGGCCACGACGGCTCACCCCGAAGTTCCGGACCTTCGTAAGTCCCTCGTTAACGGCTTGTTCATATGGAGCATCATGACATAAGGCCATAGATGTTATCAAATTACTAATTGTCAGTGTGTTTCCTTTTTCCACAGCAAAATCAGCATTTATAACGTTGCAACCGTTATTACCATAAAGACGGTGGTCGGCCAGATTAAAAATGAGCACAGGCCGGTTTTCGCCTTCAACCTTCTTACCTTTTATAGCGAAGAGTTTCCATTCCCCCTCTATCTGGTTTTCGTTTGCTATCGACGATGGCTGTGCCGATGCCGATCCGTTAGGATTCTCTTCATCATACAAATCAGTTTGCTCTATTGTATTCGACACAACCGGCTTATTAGCTTTACCTTTCGGTGAGAATACACTGCATGATGCAACAGTTATACAGAGCGAAGAAGCTATCAGATATGGTAATATTTTTTTCATGATCGATATGTTTTAATAATATTTACATTTCATTCAAAAAAAAGTTTATTGAATCTCAACAATCAGATTATCATATGCTAGATGCATACCGCCAGGAAGCGAGTTTTCAACTTGCTCGTGAAGCCCAATTCTATCGGCCATGTGGGTGAAATATGTTACGCGTGGGTCAACCCGCCTTGCTATCTCAACCGATTCCTCAAGAGTCATATGCGATATATGTTCTTCATGGCGTAATGCGTTAATCACCAATGTATCCACTCCTTTCAGCAGTTCAACGGTCCTATCAGGTACAATTTTGGCGTCTGTTACGTATGCAAAATTTCCGATTCTGAATCCCAGAATATCGAGCATGTAATGCTTTATCGACAATGGTAAAACCTCAGTTTTGCCCACTACAAACGGTTCATATTCCTTTACAATATTAAGATCAAACACCGGCACCCCCGGATATGGATGATCCTTAAAGCAATAAGGCACACGAGAGCGCAAATCGGACGCTACATTTGCCTGACAATACATCGGGAAATGATGCTTGGCGTTGCAATAGGGTCGTAAGTCGTCTACTCCGCCAACATGGTCGTAATGGCTATGTGTAATCAAACATGCATCAAGCCTCGGCGCTCCTGCTTCTATTATTTGTTGCCTGAAATCAGGGCCGCAATCAATCAGCAGATTTTCGCCTTCGTCAGTTGTCAGAATGGCAGATGCTCGTAGCCGTTTGTCGTGTATATCGGTCGACACACAAACTTCGCATTTGCAACCTATAGCCGGAACCCCGGTCGATGTACCTGTTCCCAGAAATCGTAATCGCATTACTTTAGATAATTTTAAAGTTGGGCTGCCTCTTAACCTTTTATGATTTCGCTACTACCAACCAGCAGAACCTCCGGCGTCAACTCTACGTTAAATTTCGCCATAATAGTTTGCTGAATCAGATGCATTAACTCCATAACGTTGTCCGAGGTGGCGCCGCCTGTATTTGCTATTACCAAACATTGTTTAGGCCATACCTGTGCTCCACCAATACTCACACCTTTAAGTCCTGACTGTTCTATAAGCCAACCGGCCGACAACTTTACTTTACCTTTTTCTGCAACCGAGTAATGGGGCATTTGTGGATAAACAGTCCGTAGCTCTTTGAATATTTCCTCGTTCACAACAGGATTCTTGAAGAACGAGCCGGCACTTCCAATCTCTGACGGATCTGGAAGTTTTGCATTCCGCAATTGCGTAATAAAACTTCTTACGTCCTGCAGCGAAAGAACCGGATTACGCCTCAGCTGCAACAAAGCGCCGTATTCCAGATTGAAATCCGCGTTCTTTTTTAGTTTATATGTCACACCTGTAACAACATAACGCATTTCCGGATCGGTATGCTTAAACACACTGTCGCGATAACCAAATTTGCATTCTTCAGCCGAAAAAACACAAACGGAGCGGGTTACGACATCAACCGCTTCCACCTCCGCTATCAAATCTTTGGCTTCTACGCCATAAGCTCCGATATTCTGCACGCATGAAGCTCCAACGGTGCCTGGTATGGCCGACAGATTTTCGGCTCCATAGTATGAGTTCTCGACACACCATGCTACAAAATCGTCCCATACCACACCGGAACCAACTTTCACCTTCACCTCCGTTTCTGATTCGCCAATCAAGCAAATACCCTCTATACGTGAATGAAGTACAGCGCCGTGGAAGTCGCAGGTAAAGAACATATTACTCCCTTGGCCTAGACATAGTAATGGGCACTTATCAAACTCGGTCAATAGCTCTATCAACGACTCTATTGATGAGTATTCTACAAATGTGTCGGCGTCAGCCGATATGCCAAAAGTTGTGTAAGGTGATAGATCTACGTTATGCTTAACCTTGTACATAATAAATTACTGTCTAAAACTTTGAAGTATTCCATCTTCAAACATCAGATATATGCCGTTCTCGTAAGTCCACAACTCTTGAAGCGATGTTATAGCGTTACGTCGCTGAACCGACTTCGGTGCACCCAAAGCGATTCTACATTCATCGCGCGTCATATATTTGGCTACGCGCGAGTTCTGAATATTCCCCCAAACCTCGTCCGTTATTTCGGGATATCGCAATCTGGGATCGTTCAGCGAAAACAGCATCGCGAAATTTCGACCTGATTTCGAATTATCACTAACTGACATATAAACACATGCTGGTTCATGATCCTCATATCCGACAGGCTGAAAACAAACACGGAGCGGATACACTAAATTGCCCGGTTCAACAGCCACGATTTTTACCGGTATAAATTTCCGTCCGTTTATCGTATACTTTCCGTCGGAATTATACCAAACCGGCGTACGTATATACATAACACTGTCGACAAGCATTTTTCTCGCTTTTTCAACAACGCTCATCTCAATAGTGAACGGAATCTCAACCCCGTTGCGGCGCGCTTTCAATTCATTCAATGGGGCGTTAACCCTATACACACAAGTAAGTGTGTCATTACTCAGAAAAACGATTTCAGTCTCGTTTATTCCTGTCATTGATGGCACCTCATTAAAATGCGAGAACCTGATGGTTTCGCCTTGCTTGGGCATTTCGTGCTTTGCCGGTTCGAAGGCTATGCTGATACGGCTGTCGGTAACGAAAAATTGTTTTCCCGCTTGCCACATTCCAAGCGAGTCGCCCGTAACATTATGTAGAAAAGTTTCCTCGGGCAGCAATGTTGATTCAACTCCCTCGCGGCTCACGTGTTTGGCCGTGATTTTGGGTGTGCTTTCAATGCCTGTAAAACATGAGCTAAAAAACATCGACAAAAATAATGTCGACAACAGAAGCTTTATTTTATTGCAATTTAACATTAATCGGTTGGCTGAGTTAGAACAAACAGGGAAATGTGAGACAGTCACATTCCCCTGTTTGACATGTCAAAACCGTAAAGGTTTATTTAACGGATTCCGGTTCGATACCCATATTGTAGAATATGAACGAGTAAATATCGGCATATTCATCCAGGACTTTCGAGATAGGCTTGCCTGCTCCGTGACCGGCCTTGCTATCTATGCGTATCAGTTTGGGTGCATCGCCTGTGTTGCTGGCCTGAAGTGTAGCGGCATATTTGAACGAATGGGCGGGAACAACACGGTCGTCATGATCGGCGGTTGTAACCATAATCGCCGGATAAGGAGTTCCGTCGTTCTTGATATTATGGATCGGAGAATAAGCGAGCAGATAGTCGGCCATTTCTTTAGAATCGGCACTTGTTCCGTAGTCGGATGCCCAGTTCCAGCCGATTGTGAACAGATGGTAACGCATCATATCCATTACACCAACGCGGGGAATTGCCACCTTAAACAGGTCGGGACGCATATTTACTGTCGCACCTACGAGCAAACCGCCGTTTGAACCACCTTCGATAACCAGATAGTCGGGAGATGTCCAATTCTGGTCAATCATGTATTCAGCTGCTGCGATGAAGTCGTTGAAAACATTGAGCTTATTCATCTTTGTGCCGGCCAGGTGCCATTCGTCACCATATTCCGAGCCTCCGCGAAGGTTTGTCTGAGCATAGATACCTCCATTTTCAAGCCACAACAGACGGTTAGCCGAGAAGCTGGGATTCAACGATATGTTGAAGCCTCCGTAGCCATACAGGTAAACAGGATTTTTGCCATTACGTTCCAAACCTTTTTTGTATGTGATGAACATTGGAACTTTGGTTGAATCAGCCGACGTGTAGAACACTTGTTCGGTCACATAATCGTCAGGATTGAAGCCATTGAGTTCTACAGTTCTCAGCAATTGCGACTCGCCTTTGGCCGGATTAAACGAATAAACGCTTCCTGGATTGATGAACGATGTGTGTTTATAATAAACCTCGTCGTGCTTGCGTGAGCTGGAAAAACCTACCGAGCCTATCGACGGGAGTTCTATCTTGCTGATTAAAGAACCGTCGAGATTGTGGAGATAAGCCTGATTGTAAGCATCGGTTTCGTAGGTAAGAATCATTTTGTCCTTGCCAACGAAATTAACTCCAACCAGCACACCTTCTGCTTCGGGAACAACCTCCTTCCAGTTTTTAATCTGAGGAGCCGAAAGGGGTGCCGACATAATGCGGTATTTGGGAGCACCGTAATTTGTGAAGAAATAAACTTTACCGTCGATGACGTCGAGAACTGATATTTCATAATCCTGCGAAGGCTCGATAACAGTCCATGCTGCTCCGGGATTTTTCAGATTCTTAACTATAACCGAGTTTCCCAGCCCCTCACCCGAGCCATAAACGAACAATGCCGATTCGTCGTCGGGCACAACGGCTTTGTGGAAGTGGAAAGGATTGGCTGCATCCTCATAAACGAGAACATCATCCGATTGAGGTGTGCCCAATTTGTGATAATATATACGATGATTTTCGTTAGCATTGGAAAATTCCTTACCCTCTTCTGGACGTGGATATGCGCTGTAATAGAAACCGTCGCCTTTCCACTGAGCGCCAGAGAATTTAGCCCATTCAATATGGTCGGGGAGCAGTTCGCCAGTAGCTGTATCCATAACATAGATTTCAGTCCAGTCAGAGCCTGAACGAGAAATTGTATATGCTGTATATTTATCATCATTCGACATACTGATGCCAGTCAGAGCAACAGTACCGTCTTCGCTGAGTTTATTAGGGTCAAGAAAAACCTCAATCGAGTCGGAATTCATATCCTTAGTGCGATACAGAACCGACTGGTTTTGCAAACCGTTGTTCTCGTAGTAATAATAGTAACCGTCGCTATGCTTCGATGGGAGACCCTTCTTGGGATAGTTGTTCAGCGCAGTCAAACGGTCATGTATCGATTGGCGGAAGGGGATTTTATCAAGATAAGCTCTTGTAACCTTATTTTCTTCTTCAACCCATTTTGCTGTCTGGGCTGTAGTATCATTTTCGAGGGGTCGATAAATGTCGCGAACCTCTGTCCCGAAATATGTGTCAACTACTGTACTGTCGACCGGTGCCTGAGGGTACTTCAAAGTCTCTTGTTTTTGGCTGCATGCCGTCAGTGTTAATGCGGCGATGCATGTTAACGGAAATGTTTTCATTGCAAAAGCGATTTTGGTTATTATAGAAGGCAAACCCGATGAATTTTCGCCAGGTTTGCCATTGTTTTCAATTAATTATAATCCCTTGCCATGGCAGTTTTTATATTTCTTACCTGAACCGCAGGGACAGGGGTCGTTTCTACCCACTTTAGGACCGCTGATTATTGGCTGGGAAACTGCCGGACGTGGTTGTGAACCGGCCATTGCCGCGCGCTGTTCTGCTTCGCCTGGCAAACCGGCAGCCTCGCGGCTGGTACGGTAGCGACTGTAGTCGTTAGGGCGCTCCGGCATTGCCTTTTTCATTTCAGGCATCGGACGACGAGGTGTCGGTTGCCGCTCCGATTCGAGCTGTGCATCCGATGCGCGCTGTGCTGAAGGCTGAACCGGAGGCGCTGCTGGTATATAAATCTGTCCGCGCATCAATGCCGACGCCGCTTTCACATTAAGCGTGTTCATAGCGTTCTCGAACATATGGAACGATTCAACCTTGTAAATAACCAGAGGATCCTTCTGTTCGTAAGATGCGTTCTGAACCGACTGGCGCAACTGATCAAGCTCGCGCAGGTGTTCTTTCCAAACCTCATCGATCGTTACTAGCATAATTGCCTTATGCCATTCTTTAACGATTGATTTGCAATTTGTATCATAAGCTTCCTGAATATCGGCGGGCAGATTGAATACACGCTTGCCGTCGGTAATTGGAACAGCTATGCGGCCTTTGGCGCCGTGGTTTTCAACCGCATCCTTGATAACTGGCAATGTTATTTCGATTATGCGTTCGCTCTTACGCTCGAACGCGCTGTTGACAGCTTTCACCAACGAATCGAGCACTTCCTGATGCGACATTTTCGGGAACTCTTCTTCGGTAAAAGGCATCTCAACGGCAAACACCTTAAGAACCTCCATTTTCAAGTCGGCATAATCGGTAGGCGAATCGTAAACGTTAACAATATTCTCCACCGTGTCGTAAAGCATATTGTTTATGTCAATTCCAATACGTTCGCCAACCAATGCATGATGACGGCGCGAATAAATATACTGGCGCTGTTTGTTCATAACGTCGTCATACTCCAGCAAACGCTTACGGATACCGAAGTTGTTCTCCTCAACGCGCTTCTGAGCTGTTTCAATCGAGTGATTCAGCATCTTCGACTCAATCATCTCCCCTTCTTTAACCCCGAGGCGGTCGAGCATCTTGGCCACTTTGTCTGAGGCGAACAAACGCATCAGCTGATCCTCGAACGACAAGTAGAACACAGATGAACCGGGGTCGCCCTGACGACCGGAACGTCCACGCAGCTGTCGGTCGACGCGGCGCGATTCATGACGCTCCGTACCGATGATTGCCAAACCGCCGGCAGCTTTAACCTCAGGCGACAACTTGATGTCAGTTCCTCGACCGGCCATATTTGTTGCGATAGTAACTGTACTTTTCTTACCTGCCTGGGCAACGATATCGGCCTCTTTCTGGTGGAGCTTTGCGTTAAGCACATTGTGGGGAATATGACGAAGCGTTAGCATCTTCGACAGCAACTCGGAAATCTCAACCGACGTTGTACCTACGAGCACCGGGCGTCCTTGATTAACAAGTTCTACAATATGTTCGATAACGGCCGCATATTTCTCCTTCTTGGTTTTGAACAGGCGGTCGTCCATATCGACACGTGCAACCGGACGATTGGTCGGAATGGTAACTACGTCAAGTTTATATATATCCCAGAACTCTCCTGCTTCTGTCTCGGCCGTACCGGTCATACCGGCCAACTTGTGATACATACGGAAGTAGTTCTGCAATGTGATGGTGGCAAATGTTTGTGTCGCAGCCTCAACTTTCACTCCCTCCTTGGCCTCTATAGCCTGATGAAGTCCGTCGGAATAGCGGCGTCCCTCCATGATACGGCCAGTTTGTTCGTCGACAATCTTGATTTTATTATCGTCGATAACATATTCAACGTCCTTTTCAAAAAGGGTGTAGGCTTTCAAAAGTTGAGTTACTGTATGAACGCGCTCGGCTTTTACCGAATAGTTGTCGAGGAGGGCATCTTTTTTCTCTTGGCGTTCTTCGGCAGTGAGCGACTCGTCACCCTCTACTTCCGACAGTTGCGATGCAATGTCGGGCAATACAAAGAATTGTGGGTCGGTAGTGCGCCCTGTCAACTCGTCGATACCCTTATCGGTGAGTTCCACCGAACGGTTTTTCTCGTCAATTACGAAATAGAGCGGCTCAGTAGCCTTGGGCATCTCACGCGAGTTGTCCTGCAGATAATAGCCCTCGGTTTCTAACAACAGGGGTTTGATACCCTCTTGCGACAGATATTTGATGAGCGCACCATTCTTGGGCAAGCCCTTGTATGCACGGAACAAAGCCAACGCACCTTCTTTGCGCACTTCCTTGTCATCAGACGCTATCTTTTCCTTAGCCTCCATCAGAAGCTTGCCGGCCAACCGGCGTTGCGCTTCATAAACGCGCTCTACATTCGATTTAAACTCGTTAAACAGTTGATCCTCGCCTTTCGGAACGGGGCCTGATATGATAAGCGGCGTACGCGCATCATCGATGAGCACCGAGTCAACCTCGTCGACAATTGCATAATAATGTTTGCGCTGAACCATATCCGATGGCGACATAGCCATATTATCGCGCAAATAATCGAAGCCGAATTCGTTGTTCGTACCGAAAGTGATGTCGCAGGCATATGCTGCGCGGCGTTGTGAAGAGTTGGGCTGATGCTTATCGATACAGTCAACACTCTGGCCATGGAACATGTACAACGGCCCCATCCATTCCGAGTCGCGCTTCGACAGATAGTCGTTCACTGTAACCACGTGTACGCCGCGACCAGTGAGTGAGCGCAGGAATACAGGCAATGTGGCAACAAGCGTTTTTCCTTCACCAGTTGCCATTTCAGCTATCTTACCCTGATGGAGCACTATACCGCCAATCATCTGAACGTCATAGTGAACCATATCCCAGGTGATTTCATTACCTCCGGCAACCCAATGGTTTTTATATATTGCCTTGTCGCCATCTATTGTTACAAAGTCCTTACCTGCGGCAGCCAAATCTCGGTCCATCTGGGTTGCAGTAACTTCTATAGTCTCGTTCTGGGCAAATCGCGCTGCTGTTTCTCGCATTACAGCAAACACTGTTGGCAGAACGCGGTTAAGCTCTTTTTCATATGTGTCGAGAATATTTTTTTCGCGTTTGTCTATCTCGTCCCAAAGGGGCTGACGTTGTTCAAAAGGCAAATCCTCGATTTTGGACTTCATTTCAGCAATAGCATCTGTATCCTCCTTGACGGCCTCGGCCAATTCAGCTTTTATGTCGGCAATCGTTTTACGAAGCTCGTCGTTTGTCAGTGCTTTAAGTTGAGGACCCAGGGCATTGATTTGATCCACAATCGGCTGTATCTCTTTCAGGTCGCGTTGCGACTTATTTCCGAACAGTTTATTGAGGATTGATAAAATTGACATATTTTAATGAATTAATTGTTAGCTTATTAGTTTATTCGATTTGTTAGTGTTTTTGAGCCGTTTGCAATCGCATTGGCGGCAGTTTAGCCGCATTGGGCGAGCGTATACGCAATATCCGAGCTACCGTTGGAGCTATCGATCGCGCATCAACAGCATCACTGATTCGCTGAGCCACAAGCGACGGATGCATAATGAATACAGGCGCTGCCATCAATCCGGCGCGCACCGTTGTGCGCGTCTCTTTATGTGATGCAGCATCCACTTCAACAATTTCCCAGCCGGGATTTACATCCAACAAGATGTCGCCGGCCAAATCCACTGTTGTGTTGCGCTTCAACGCTTCGGAATTAGCTCCGGCACGTCCGGCAACAATATCCTCTATTGTCCACGCACCGCTGACACCGGTCATCCTAACCAGAAATTCGGCCGACTCTTCACGCATATCTTTCAAATCGACACCCTTTTCTTTTATCAATTCGTGATTGAGATACAACTGGCCTCGATCGATACCTGTCACCCACTCGCCCTGCCCATGTTTGGCCATCAGGTACATATTCAGCAACGACACGGCATGACGCGGGTTAAACTCACCGTTGGGAATCCCCCACTTGTCGTCGTCACGCTTCGTATTAGGTGCGGCAGGTGTTCCGGAAAGGAAAATAAATGTATTGTCAAGCCCGACATTCTTATCGATAACGCTGAACAACCGGGCCAAATCGACATCTAGTTTGAGATAGCTATCAAGCGTTTCCAGTCGGCTGTCAGCATCCTTTGCCTTCGAAAATGGCGCTAACGTATATGCCACATTCAGCATATCCGTTGCCTGATGTGTGCCAAGCTGCAATCCTTTTATGTAGTCCGATGCTATGTCGGTCACTTCAGTGTTTACCGGTGCCGAGGTTTTATAGTTCGCAAAACGGTCAAGATCGTTTCGCTGGAACATATGGCGGAACGGATAATATTTTTTATATGCCGGGAGATCAGGGTATTTTTCCGGAGCCATAGTCGGACGCCATGTCAGTGTATCGAGGCGCGAAGCCAGCGGCCTTGAGAAATTGCGGGCCGACATTGGCGGCGGTACATCTTTATAATATGTCGTCGTCGCCCATTTGCCGTTGGTATCATCAATCCAGAATGCACTATTTCCGGCATGTCCGGCCATTATTATCGATTGAGCGGCATCGGGCGACACGGAGTACACGCTGCCGATACCACCGCCGTCTATGCGCACTTCGTCCGACAACGTGCTGACGCGCAATGCTTTTGGCGACAAAGTTGATTCGGTATAATTGCCTGTCGCAGAGGGATCGTTAAGCACCGATTCGTGGCGCTTGGTTGCCGGTTCATATATGCTTCCCGACGGAATACCATTCACTGCCGGTTCCGATCCGGTATACAGCAACGCCGTTGCTGCCGTTGCATCCAGCTGCGTACCGAAATCAACATTATCCATCATCACCCCGTTTGTTATGAGGCGATTAAATCCGTCTGGTCCAAAATAGCCTTTAAGAAGATCAATATAATCTTCCCTCAGCCCATCAACAACAATACCAACCACGAGCTTTGGCCGCGGCGAAGGCGATTGCGCAACGACAGTGAATGTCACCATCGAAGCTATCAGTATTGATGTTATCTTAGCCGTCAGAAAACGATCCTTCTTTTGTCGCATAACGCTATAAATATATATCTTGCTGATAAAACTGCATCAGCAGCTATCATAGGGACAAATGCTATGTTGCCCCGCTGCCCGAAAAGCGGCCATGCAATAGCCATTGTCAACAAGAGTACAAAGTTAACAATTTCGTATTTTAATACAAAGGACGAATACCTTTTTATATAGATTAGTGCCGGAACAATCAAGCAAAAAGGGTTTAACCAAAGCAAAAGCATATTAGGCGAAGTAGCTTCATGGGTCGAAACAAACACCAAAAATGCAAGCACGCACCCCGTCAGACCATATATACCCATAAGCACGGCATCAACCCAACAGCTAACCTTTCGCCGTCTTATGTCCACACAGGCAACCGCCACAGATAAAACAAATATCGCTATTCCCAGTCGCAACGGTGTCACGGCTAAAGGACGCGACTCCTCAGGCTTAAATAACTTGTCGGGCAAATGAACTATTGCATCACCCTTAGCCAGCCGGCGATCGCCACCTTCAAATTTAGCGTCAGCCATCATTTCATTAAGAAGCACCGGCGCAAACGCTTTCTCTCGTGCCGAGATCGTATAGTCGATACCGGAGCCTAAAGCCAGATCTATACCAAACTGATACCACGGATAGTTACGGTGATAATACTCCATAGCACGGCGGAACGACCAACCGTCGCTAACGCCGGGGTCAACAAAGTCAACTTTCCTGCCAACAGCCCTCTCAATCATTTCCAACGGACGTGTCGAACAATTGTCTAACACATAGTTGTACCGATATGTTCTATTCTCAGGCCGCAAATTCGTAGCCACAAGCGCCACCAGCCTGTTGGCCTCTTCGGCCGTCAAATCCAAAGGCCATTCTGTCACGCTACGGTTCTCAGCCAGATAGAGCGGACAAAAATTGGAAAAGTCGGTAGCTCCGACCATATAATCAGTTTCACCCTTTACAAAACGATATATAAAATTGGGACTCTGAAAGTCGAACAATCCATAATTTACTACAACATCATAGCCAGCACTCTTATTGCGCAGCCTTATTCCGGCATGTCCCTCAAGCTCATATACTTCCTGCCCCGGCGAACATATAAGAAGACTCACTTCAACAGAATCGGACTGAGCATTTGCCAACACCGACAGCGACAACAAACTATATAATATCGTATTACGAAGTAATTCCACAATCTATTTTCATTAAAACACAAAGTTAAACAAAAATACCAAGATTTTTACGTACTTTTGTGACATAATGTCAACCTTAACAGACCCAACCACTATCACAGCATGAAAAAAGCTACCATTATACTTGCCTCCCTAATAATTTCGGGCACCTCTTTTGCAAATGATAATTCAGCAAATTCAATCTCCACTTCAAATCATACACCGCCGATAACTAGCGACTTGATAAAGTTGAATCTCGACACACGCGTCGATTGGCAAATCGACAATCAGGACGGTCACAAAAACGACAGCCAAACCGGATTCAAAGGACGCTATCTCGTTATCCGCGCCGACGGCAAAATTTACGACGGACTCACCTATTCATGGCGTCAACGGCTCAACAAACAGCACTCCGACCAATCGTTCTTCGACGCAACCGACTGGATTTACCTAAACTATGCCTATAGCAAATGGAACTTTCAGGTTGGCAAACAAGTAGTTGCTATCGGTGGATGGGAGTACGACCGCGCACCAATCGATCTGTACGGCTGCTCTGTTTTCTGGAACAACATTCCTTGCTACGATTTGGGAGTATCGGTCGGATACGATTTCAACAATAACAACCGTCTGACAGCGCAAGTGACACAAAGTCCGTTTTTTGCGCCAGACAACCGCAACCTATATGCCTACAACCTTTTCTGGAGCGGTAACCACGGCATATACAGCGCATTATGGTCGGTCAACTTGATTGAATACACAAAAGGCCGCTTTATCAACTACATCTCCTTAGGCAACCGATTCAACCTAAACCGTTGGCGCCTGGATGTTGACATAATGAACCGTGCCACATCCCACCAGAAATTCCTTTTCCGCGACTGTACACTTATTGGAGAGCTATCATTCGCGCCCACCGATAGCTGGCGAATCCACGCCAAAGTGACATACGACGTAAACAAAACCGGCAGTACCAGCGACTACACCGTTCTCAACGGCACAGAGTTGACTATGGCAGGCGCAGGAGTTGAATTTTACCCACTACGTAAAAAACTGACATCGCTCCGATTCCATGCAAACGCATACTATTCATGGGGCAAAAATGCCAACTACAACGACTTAATGCAAAAAAATTCAATATTTGCTTCAATCGGAGTTACATGGGATATTAATCTCTTCGCGCTTAAAGGAAAATTTTAACTAGACAATTACATTCAAAATGCCAGCAATTGAAAAAACTATAACATCCGACAAAACAAAAAAGTCGGTGCTCTCACGCTACTCCGGCATAATCTGCCTTGCAATAGTATTCTCCATATTCTACGGTTTAGGTCACGTTATGGGAATGGCCAACATGCTGAACACAATCATGAAAACAGCCCACGACCTACTGATAAACACCGTATTCTACCTCATGGGGATATGCGTACTGACCGGGGCGCTTGGTCGGATTTTTGTTGAATTCGGAGTTGTCGGCCTGCTCGAAAAACTGCTGCGCCCGCTCATGAAACCATTATTCAATCTCCCAGGCGTTGCATCATTAGGAGCTGTAATGACATTTCTCAGCGATAATCCGGCAATAATATCCCTAGCTTCCGACAAACGCTTTGGCAGCTATTTCAAGAAGTTCCAGTTGATTTCGCTAACCAATTTCGGCACAGCATTCGGTATGGGCCTGCTGGTCATAGTATTCATGCTCGGACAAGGCTACACATGGGAGCCGCTGGTTGGCTTTTTCGGAGCATTCTGCGGATGCTTGGTATCGACCCGTCTGATGCAGAGGTTCGTAATTAAAGCCTATCCTAACTATTCCGAGGAACAGGTTGTTATTGAAAATAAGGAACTTGAAGAAGAAATTAAAGCCGATGAAAATAAATCAATGTTCACCCGAATTCTCAACGCACTCCTCGACGGGGGCAAATCGGGTGTTGAAATCGGCATCGCAATCATTCCCGGCGTACTTATCATATCAACCTTTGTCATGATTCTCACATTCGGTCCTTCCGCAGCCGGAACCTACACCGGTGCAGCCTACGAAGGAATAGAATTTCTCCCCTGGATCGCACAGAAAATAAACGTTGTTTTCGAATTCCTGTTCGGATTCGCCGACCCCCACTTGATTGCATTTCCAATCACATCGCTCGGTGCTGTCGGCGCTGCGTTGAGCCTCGTACCGAACTTCATCTCACAAGGATGGGTCGACGGCAACGCCATTGCCGTGTTCACAGCAATAGGCATGTGCTGGAGCGGATTCCTGTCAACACACACCGCAATGCTCGACTCTCTCGGCTACCGCGACCTCACATCGAAAGCAATCATGGCCCATACAGTCGGTGGTATATGCGCAGCAATAGTCGCCCACATGCTCTACTCCCTGATCTCGTTCCTTTAATAGTGAGTTAAAACAACTTATCACTATTTGCCGTTAAAATAATAATAAGTACCTTTGAGTTTGATTTAGAATGTATTTAATAATAAATCGAAATAAAACATGAGAAGATTCTCATTTTTAATATTAGCTATAGCCATCATCGCAGGCTGCGCACAAGCTATAACATTGAACGAAGCCAAACAACTTTACCTTGATGGCGATTTCGAGTCAGCACTACCTGTGTTCGAAAAAGCACTTGCAGCCAAGCCTCGCGACGGTTCGTTAAATCAGTGGGTTGGCGTTTGCCTGCTGCGTACCGGCCGTCCCGACGAAGCTGTGAAGTATCTAACCAAGGCTGAATCGAGAGGTGTAACGGAAGCGCCACGCTATCTGGCAGAAATAGCATTCGACAAGTATCAGTTTGAAGAAGCCGCCGACTACATGGAATCATACGAAAAGGCTCTTGTAAAAGCGAAATCGAAAATGACCAACGATGCCGCCGAACTGCAACGTAAAATCGCCATTGCCAAACCTATGTTCGACGGAGTAGAAAAAATAGTAATTATCGATTCCGTTACTGTAGCTCGTGACGATTTTTTCAAAGCCTACAAACTGTCGCCCGAAAGCGGCTCACTTAACGCTACATCCATTCTACCCTCAACATTCGAAGCCGCCGACGAAACGGTTGTCTACATGCCGGAATCGAAAGAACTCATGATTTGGGCAGTTACCGACACAGCCAACAACTACGAACTGGTTCAATCAGCAAAGATGATTGGTGGTAAATGGGAAACGCCCCATTCAATGGGTCAGGCTCTCAGTTTTGGAGGAGGCGACAGCAACTTCCCGTTTCTGATGACCGACGGTGTAACATTATATTTCGCAAACAATGGCGACAGTTCTATTGGCGGCTACGACATTTACATGACCCGCCGCGACGACGACCAAGGCTTCCTGAAACCACAGAACATCGGTATGCCTTTCAACTCACCCTACGACGACTATATGTTTGCTATCGATGAGATTAACAATGTAGGATGGTGGGCAACCGACCGCAACTGCATCGAAGACAGTATTACTATCTACAAATTCATCCCATCCGAACTGCGCGTAAACTACCCCAGCGACGACCCGGAGCTCGCATCCAAAGCCCGCATCGACAACTTCCGCGACACCTGGGAACCCGGTGCCGACTATTCGTCGTTGCTTAGCCGGATTGAAGAAGCCGGTGGCGAGTCAACAATAAAGGCAAACGACTTTTACTTTGCAATGCCGGGAGGCAAAATCTATCGTTATTGGGATGACTTCAATTCCGCAAAAGCGCGCAACCTGATGGAAAACTATCTCGATGCCGTTGGTAAACTCAAAATCGACAAACGCCGTTTGGCAACACTACGTAAAAAATACGCCTCAGGCGATACACGTGTCACATCCGACATTCTCGAACTTGAAAAGGATATAGAAAAAGATCGTTCTGAAATTAAACGTCTGTCGAACGAAGTCATACTAGCTGAATAAAAATTTTCATTTTATTAGCAGTATCTGCGACTACTTCAAACCAAACTCCAAATGATTACATTTCTTGTTGCTTTCGCTCTTTTAATCGTTGGCTACTTCATTTACGGCACGCTGGTTGAACGCATTTTTAGCGTTGACGAAAAACGTGCCATGCCTTGCTACACACGCCGCGACAACATCGACTTCATTCCGATGCCAACATGGAAAGTGTTTTTGATTCAATTCCTTAACATAGCAGGCATGGGGCCGATTTTCGGTGCAATAATGGGCATCATGTTCGGTCCGGCGGCATTTTTGTGGATTGTTCTGGGAACAATATTTGCAGGTGGGGTTCACGACTTTATGACCGGAATAATCTCCGAGCGCAGCGGCGGCATATCAATGCCCGAAATTGTAGGAAACGAGCTAGGTTCAACCGCCCGACAATTTGTACGGCCAGTTTCATTGGTTATGCTAATTCTTATTGGTGCCGTATTTGTCCTCACCCCCGCATCGCTGCTATCCAAACTCACCCCGGATTGGATGAACACCCAATTCTGGGTCATTACAATATTCATTTATTATGTACTTGCAACGCTGCTCCCAATCGACAAACTAATCGGTCAGTTCTACCCCATTTTCGGAGCATCCTTGCTATTCATGGCAATAGGGATAATGTCTGTTCTGATATTTAGTGATGTCACCATACCCGACGCTGTAGCCGAGGGTTTCCACAATCGTAGCGCCAATGCCGACACTTACCCCATATTCCCGATGATGTTTGTGTCAATCGCATGCGGTGCTATATCGGGATTCCATGCCACACAGTCGCCCATGATGGCTCGATGCCTTAAAAACGAAAAACTGGCGCGCCCCGTATTCTACGGAGCAATGGTTGCCGAAGGCATAGTGGCTCTGATTTGGGCGGCAGCTGCTATTGCATTCACCGGCGGCTACAGCGACCTTGCCGGCTATCTCAGTTCACACGATGGCCCGGCCGACCTCGTATCCGACATATCGTGGAACTGGTTCGGCCTCGTCGGGGGCATCCTGGCTATTGCAGGTGTAATTGCCGCGCCAATCACCAGCGGCGACACAGCTCTGCGTAGCGCTCGTTTAATAATAACCGACATCATAAAAATTGACCAGAGCAAAATCTTGAAACGAATTTTAGTATCGTTGCCTATTTTCATCATAACATATGCTGTGATGCTAACCGACTTCAATGTGCTCTGGCGCTATTTCGCTTGGACCAACCAGACATTGTCGGTGTTCATGCTTTGGGCCGGTTCAGCTTATCTCGCCCGCCATGGCAAATTTTTCTACATTGCAATGATTCCGGCCATGTTCATGACTTGCGTTTGCACATCATACATTCTCTTCGCCCCCGAAGGATTCAAGCTCGATTGGAACTTCTCGCTTTTGTGCGGATGCATTGTCGCGCTACTTTTCTCAGCATTGTTCGTTCGCAAGTTCGTATGGAATCGCCATATCGAGCCGGCTGAAATGTAATATTTATGGCAAAAATCGACCTGAAATCAATTATTTCCTCTACCGATCGTTACAACTTCCACAGCCACACCCAATTTTGCGACGGCCGCGCTTCTATGGAACAGATCGTTACGGCAGCTATTGAGGAAGGATTCGAGCACTGGGGATTTTCGCCTCACTCCCCTATCCCGTTCAGTTCCAGCTGTAATATGACAACCGAATCTGTTACTTCATATTTAAACGAGATAGAGCGCCTGCGCCAAAAATTCGGGCAGCAAATCAACCTGTACGCAGCTATGGAAGTCGATTTCCTCGGCTCGCAATGGGGTGCGCATAGCAGCTACTTTCAAGATTTGAACCTCGACTACCTTATAAGTTCCGTTCATTTCATTCAAACAAAAAACGGAACTTGGGTCGACATCGACGGCAAGCCCGAATCATTCTGTAAAAAAATGGTCACCTTCTTCGACGGCGACATCCGTCGTGTTGTTGAAGAGTACTTCGCCCAATCAATTATGATGCTACAGCTAGGTGGCTTCGACATAACAGGCCACATCGACAAAATAGGAAACAATGCCTCGGCCTTCCATCCCGGCATCGAAGAAGAACAATGGTACATAACCATGCGTAACAATCTTGTTCAAGCCGCCATCGAATCGGGAGTTGCCGTTGAATACAACACAAAAGCACAGCGACCATCCCCTCAAGTTATCACAAAATTGGTCGAAGCTAACGTGGTGATACCCGTAAACAGCGATGCCCATACACCTGAAAACGTGAACCTGCTTCGAAACGAAAAAATACATTACATCAACTCACTTATATGCCAGTAAATGTTCCAAACTCACTCCCGGCAGTGGAGTTACTAAGAAAAGAAAATATTTTTGTGATTGATGAGAATCGCGCCACGCAGCAGGACATACGCCCGTTGCGCATAGGAATTCTGAATCTTATGCCTCTTAAAATCATAACAGAAACCGATTTGTTACGATTAATTTCAAATACCCCGTTGCAGATTCATCTCGACTTGATCGACACAGCTACACACCGGTCGCGAAACACACCCAAAGAGCATATCGATGCCTTCTACAAAACCTTTTCCGAAATTGAGAATCAGAACTACGACGGCTTCATCATCACTGGTGCGCCTGTCGAACTAATCGATTATGAGCAAGTCGACTATTGGCCCGAGCTCTGTCATATCTTCGAGTGGGCAAAAAAACATGTAACCTCAACACTCTATATCTGCTGGGCTGCTTTTGCCGGATTATACTATCATCACGGCATAAACAAACATATTCTGAAAAAAAAAATATCCGGTGTTTTCCGCCATAAAGTGATCGAAAAAGAGAATCCTATATTCCGGGGATTCGACGACGAATTCTTTGTTCCCCACAGCCGATTCTGCCAACTCGACCGAAACGAAGTTAAAGCCAATAAAAATTTAACTATTCTGTCCGAATCCGACTCAAGCGGCATATACATGATCATGGCGCGCAACGGCCGCGAATTCTTCATTACCGGCCATTCTGAATATTCTCCCCTCACTCTCGATCAAGAATACCGTCGCGACATTGGCCGTGGTATGAACCCAGCAATTCCGGAAAACTACTACATTGACAACAATCCCGACAAAGGTCCTATAGTGCGTTGGCGCAGCCATGCAAATCTACTTTTCAGCAATTGGCTAAACTATTTTGTGTATCAGCAAACGCCCTACGATATCGGCCGTGTCGGTCAATAACGTCCTCTATCCTTCATAAAGAAGTATTTCCAAAGCGGCGTGGCCATTAACGCTTGCTTAACTTTATCCTCCTTTAGCATCTGTAGAACCTCCCCCTCCGTGAGTAGCTTCACAGCAACATCCTCCGTTCGGTCGAGATGCTGAGTCCCTAAAGGCTTAACGCCCCTGGCTATATATGAGTACGAAAGATTATTCTGGCTCCCGGGATTGGCAGAAACAATCGTATTGAGTTCCCATCGGCCTCCGCCGAAACCAGTCTCTTCAAGCAGTTCGCGCTTGGCAGCATCAAGCGGTTCCTCGCCCTCCTCAACAACACCGGCAACCAGTTCAGTGAATATATCTTCCAGCCCATGTCGGTACTGTTCAACCATAACGAATCGCCCATCGTCGGCTATTGCTATCACATTCACCCATTTTGGATACTCCAAAACATAATATTCATCATTCACAACACCGTTAGGCAATTGAACGGTATCGCAACGGGCAGTCAGCCATGGGCGCTTTATAAGATAACGACTGCTTAATGTTCTCCACTTTTCCATATCATATTAATTAGTTAATGTAAAGATATCGCATTTTCCCGTTTTGATGAAAAAAATTTTGTTTTCAGTGTCACAATTCACTATTCTTTTCGTATTATTAGCGAAGATATTCAATCATCGATGACAGAATCGGAATACACATACCAAATCCATATGATCCGTAACCGGCTGATAACTATTGCCAGAAGCTATCTGGGAAATAGCACTACAACTGCCGACGACGTTGTACAGGATGTGTGTATTAAGATCTGGAACATGCATGAGAGAATTGCCGTGCCGGTTGCGTCACTAGCTATAGTAATGGTAAAAAACTTATGCATCGACCAACTTCGAAAAGAGAAACGCGAGGCCGAGGCATTAACTGACATTCCACCAGAGCCTACTTCAAACATCGCCATGATCGATGGCATTATGGACTCCATCAACACCCTGTCGCCATTACTGCAGAATGTTTTCCGGCTCCGCCACATCGAAGGAAAAGAAATAGCAGAAATCGCTATTATTACCGGCAGCAGTCAAGAAGCCGTCAGAAAAGCTCTTAGCCGCGCCCGTATATCTATTAGAGAAAACTTTTTAAAGAAACGAATCAACAATGACCGACTTTAACGAACATATAATTCAACAGCTGATCGGAAAATTCTACAACGGAGAAACCAACCTCGAAGAGGAAGCCATGCTCTACCAATATTTCAGCAGCCCCGAAGTTTCGTCAAATCTTCGTTCATTCAAAGATATTTTTACGGCATTATCCGTTTTCTCACCTTCCGATTTTGACATGCCGAAACATTCTGTTCCGAGCAAACGAAAACAACGCTATCGTAAACTTATTTATATAGCCTCATCGATTGCGGCAACAATTGCTATTGTTTTCATGCTCATCACATTCAAAACCGGCAGTTCACATTTGCCCGACAGTGAAAACTATGTCATGATCAACAACCATATCGTGACCGACAAAAAAATTGTTGAGGAAAAAATTGTCGAAGCCTATATTATAGCCGATATAATTGAACGTGAAGCCGACGCTATACTCACAATTGATGAAACAGAAGCCGATATTATTAACAAAGTCAGTGATACCCGACTAAGGAACGAACTAAAAGAATTGCTTGAACTTAAATAACCCTATATGAGATACCGATTTATTACATTACTAATAACGCTCGCAATTTTCAGCATGCCGCTACGTGCACAGAATAGTATCGACAATCTGATCGACACCTATGACACCATGGGAAAAACCACGTTCACATCAGTCGTCGACCGCAATAAGAAAACAAACAAAATTCAACGAATAGTGAAAGTGCTGGAAGTTGAAAATGACTATGTTATTAAGTTTTACAAAGCCTTCGAAGCAGAAAAGAACAATTGTTCATCATATAAACAAACAATCGACAGCATCAACGTTACCACAATAATGACAACCGACGAAAATAAGGCCACACGTATCTATATGCTGCAACATCCCAACGGCCACAACAATCGTGAAAGCTATATCACACATAAAATCCCATTTAAAGTTTCAGCTATTACTAAATTCAAAAACAACTGACATCATGCTAATTAAAATAACCAACTGCATATTTGCCCTGCTGTTGTTTGTATCCACCGCTACGGCAAGTTCCGCCGAAATAACTACTGATAACAATTCCTGCACAGAAATCAAGGTTGCCAACTTCAAAAAAATTGATGCAAACAATGCCAAAATAAAATTTACGCAAGGAAAGAAATGTCGCGTATATCTCGCATCGGCAAACAGAAATCCACAGATGATGCCGTCGGCAAAAGTGGGAAACGGAATTCTTAAAATATCTGCAAATTTAGTACACTCCGACACGATATTCATCGAAGCGCCCCGGCTGGAACGAATAACCGTCGGTGGGTTTGGCTCACTGACAATTGGCGCGCTCGACACCGACGACCTGACTATACAAAACACAGCCAACTCCGGCTTGAAAACCGGCGACATAAAAGCAAAAAGCATTACCATAGACTGCGGCGGCTTTACAACCTATACATCGTCTGGCACAATAACTGCAAAAAAGGTCATTTTGAAAAACTCCGGCACCGGAAACATAAAAAACCTTAATCTTGTGGCCGATTCCGTTTTTGTCGATATGAAAGGATTTTGCACAATCTTGGCTGATATGAAATGCAAATCAATCAAACTCAAATCGGAAGGCACAACATCATTAAACGGCACAATAGCTGCCGATAATTTGATGCTCGATTGCTCCGGATTCGGAGAAATAAATATTAAGCAACAAGGCAAAAATGTTAACCTCATAAATAGCGGAACGGCGACTGCCAATATGACTGTCAACTGCGAGAACCTATTCGTAAACAATTCCGGTTTCGGCTCAGTAACAATCGAGGGCGTAGCCGACAGCACAAAAATAATCAACAACGGAGTATCCAATATAAATGTTAAAGAATTAAACAAGTTCTAGAATATGAAACGATTTATTTCATCACTCATTCTTTGCCTGACAATCAGTCTGGCGTATGCAGAAAATGCAAAATTAATAACAACCGATATTAAATTCCCCGAAGGCAACTACAAATCACTGTGCGTTTCAACCGGAGTTAAGGTTAAATACACAATTGTAACCGACAAAGAAGCTCAGTCGGCACAACTTACAATCGACAAACGTCTCTCCGACTATTTCGTATTTAAAATCAATAATGGTCAGTTGGAAATATCGATTGACAATAGCAAACTGCAAACTCCGATCAACAATCACGCTTTGCTGAACCTCTCAGCCTTACAAGTAAACAATATCAACACATCAAGCGGAGCACAAGTGCATCTAACCGGCAATATTGTTACAAAAGATGACAATATAGTACTGACAGCATCGTCCGGTTCGGGCATATTCTTGAAAGATTTTAAGTGCCCGAACTTAACTGCCAATGTATCTTCAGGCTCCAAAATTTCGTCAACAGGAATCGACAACGCTAGTTCCGATTTCACGATATCGTCCGGTTCATCGTTCGATTGCGGCAGAATAACCTCCGAGAATATAATCCTCTTTGTTTCGTCAGGGTCTTCTGCCAACTTGAATGAACTCCAATCCAACAATCTGAAAATAAATATTTCTTCGGGCTCACGCTGCGATATCGATGAGGCAACAATGACAACAATCAACGTTAACGCTTCGTCAGCCTCTAAACTGGACATTCAAGGTAAAGCCGACAAGGGAATTTTCACTACCTCGTCAACATCGTCGATAAAAGCAAAAAAATTGGTTTGTACAACCGCAACAGTCAATGCCTCATCGGTTTCCAAAATAGAAGTCACCGCATACAACTCTCAAGTATTCACATCCTCCAACTCAAGTGCCATTGTCCATAAACCGGATAAATAACTTCTAAATATTGTGAAAATATCCGGCTTTGTTTGGCCATTGAGTGTTATTTAAGTAACTTAGAGGTTGTTTAAATAACACTCATTTTATTATGGCAGAGAATGAAGATATGCTTTTCGACGAAGAGCAAGCAATAAAATTTATCCGCGATTATATGCCGGAAAATATCCGTGAACGCTACGACGACGACGAGATTCTCAACATCGTCGATATGATTTGGGACTATTATGAGGATAATGGAATGCTTGAGATTCCCTCATTCAACGAACAGCCCGTCAACAGCAACAATGATTCGCCTCAGTTGGAACCTATTATGGACTATGTAAAAAAAATGTTAGCAAAGGACAAACTTGCCGTTGTCGACACCAACGACGTCCAGTACATCATTAAAGGGGAACTGGCCTACGAGAAGTCAATTGGTTTGGAATAATAAGTTGTTTAAAATGTTTAAATGTTTGGCTAACATAAAATTCATTGCGCCAGTTATTTTGTTGCTATGCGGCTTAGGGACACTCGACTGCCACAGTCAAAACTTTTGGAATCGCGTTACTGGATCCAGCAAAAACAAAACGGAGAATGTAAAAACTGACAAAAAAAACGACAAAAAAAAATCGTTGGACGACGCAGACCCGCACGATCTCTCGCTCGACGACAACCTGCTTACGCCGGAAGTTAACGATAAACTGCACGATGCCATTGCGCGTCATATGAACGCGACAGCAAAAAAACTGGCTCAACGCAAATTGGAAAAAATTGAAACTTTGCGCAACGGCGAAGTGATTGTAGCCACAATCGGAACCGACCTTCTGTTCGCCCCCAACGACAGCATTCTGCGCAAAGAGGCCGACGATTTGCTACGTCCCTACTGGGATTTGCTGAACCAACAAAGCTACTACAAGCTGATTCTGGCTCTTCACACCGACAACACAGGCTCCGACAAATACACCGATAACCTTTCCGAAGCACGCGTTAACGAAATATACAATCTAATAACCTTACATTCCGACAACGAGGGCCGACTGATTCCGTACGCTCTGGGCGCTTCCGACCCGGCTTTTCCAAACGATTCGCAAGCCAACCGTGCAGGAAACCGACGTTTGGAAATATTCATCGTTCCCAACAAACTGCTCATCGAAATGGCACGCTCACGCAAAATACAGTAATACCTAATTCTGTGGTTGTTAAAAACATCCCATAATCCAATTAATAAAATAAATGAAATTCAACCTCACCATTGCAGCCATTACAATAGCTGTGCTTTCAACGGGCTGCAACAAACAGGGTAACACGCCCAATCTCGATCTTTCCGTTAAAATGTCGGCCGACGACATAAACAAAATGGTTTATATCGTTAATTACGACACCAAAGAAAAGTTCGATTCAGCAATGGTTGCCAACGACACCATAGCCCACTTCTCATCAATGGTAGAAACTCCATTTTATGCCCGTCTCTATTTGGGCGACAGGCGCCACTGCAACCTTATCCTTGAGCCGGGAACTATCGTTGTCGACGAAGAAGGCAACGTTACCGGTTCGGAGTTGAACAACCAATTATCGGCTCTGAACAACCGCATCAATCAATTGGGCAACATCATATACAACGACTCTGTATCTGAAGCTACTGCCGATTCTGCCCGCGCGGTCATCGGCGCATTGCAGGATAGCGCTATCGCACAACAAAACATTGTCGGTTTCACACAAATTCTCGACTATTGCTATGAAATGTCGGCCGCGGAATTTGCAGAATTCCTCGCCAAATACCCATATTATTCAAACTTCCAAAACGTTAAGCGCATGGTTGAATCAAAAAATGCCTACGCATCAACCGACGTTGGCAAACAATTTGCCGACTTCTCAATTGAATACGCCGATTCAACCTATAAATTCAGCGATTATGTCGGAAAAGGAAAATACACACTTGTCGACTTCTGGGCCAGCTGGTGCGGTCCATGCCGTCGAGAGATGAAAAATATAAAGGAAGTTTACAACAAATACAACGGCAAGGGTTTGGATGTGCTGGGCGTAGCCGTTTGGGACAAACCCGACGACACAAAAACCGCCGTCGAACAACTGCAGTTGCCCTGGCAGCAAATTATGAATGCACAGGATATCCCTACCAATTTATATGGCATCATGGGCATTCCTCATATTATTTTGTTCGATCCGCAAGGAACAGTAGTTGCCCGCAACCTCAATGGAACAACGCTGATCAACACCGTCGACAGCGTTATGGCAAACCCAACATTCCAACTGCCGTCTACCGAGCCTGCCACCACCAGCGGTGAATAGGCGCCCAACTCGCAATCATTATTATCCCGGCTAAAACCGCACCTATCGCGTCGGCGAGGAAATCATAGATATCCTCGCCGCGTCCTATTTTCATAGCTCCTTGTGCCAATTCAACAAGTCCGCCAAAAGCTATCGACAACACAACAAACAAAAGTATATGACTGAATGGAGCGCTTAAATATCTCTCACCGGCCGAAGAGCGCAGATAATCAAGCCCCACAGCTCCGGCAAAACCAAGAAACATCAACCCGTGTACCACCTTGTCGGCTCCTTCAAACAACTCAGGTTCCAAATCAGGCAAGGGTTTAGGAATTAAGGTCAAATATAATATTGCCAATGTGACTATTGCCGTCAGCGTGTAGCCCGGCATTGAAAGTAATTTTCTCATCACGATAAATATCATAAAATTTCAGGCAAAATTACTTATAATTATAACTTTTCATACCAATATTCAAATCTTTTTACGAAATTTGCTTCTTGTTTGAATATCATATAAGAATATGTCTGCTAAAAATCAATTTGGAAGTAAAATAGGTCTCATCGCCGCAACTGTAGGATCGGCCGTAGGGCTTGGCAACATATGGCGTTTCCCAGCCGAAGCTCAGGAAAATGGAGGTGCCGCATTCTTGCTTTTATATGTTGCTTGTGTGTTTATATTGGGAATTCCTGTGATGATCGGTGAATTCTCGCTCGGACGTGGCACACGCGAAAACGCAGCCGATGCCTTCTCTAAACTTTCGCCTCGTTCAAAATGGTGGATTGTTGGTGCCACAGCTATACTGGCATCCTACCTTATCCTTTCATTTTATATGGTGGTTGCCGGCTGGACTCTTGAGTACATGATTCAATCGCTAACAGGCGATTTATACGCTCATGTTAAAACCTCGGCTTCGACACAATCCCTCGACGCGCTGTTTGCCGGCAAGATGAAGCAATATATCGGCACCGATTTGAGTCCGTTACTCGCAACCTATTGCATGCTGATCATAAATCTGATAATACTGCTACGTGGCGTACAGAAAGGCATTGAACGGATGTCAAATATTTTGATGCCAGTACTGTTCAGCCTTCTTCTGATTTTCGCATGCAAAGCTCTCTCTTTCTCAAATGCCATGGAAGGCCTGGAATTTTTCTTCAGCCCCGATTTCAGCAAAATAACATCGGATGTTGCCATCAATGCTTTAGGCCAGGCATTCTTCTCCCTTTCACTGGGAATGGGTATCCTCATCACATATTCCAGCTACTTTCCCAAAAGCACAAAACTTGGTCGAACAGCCATCACCATATCGCTACTCGATCTGCTTGTCGCTATCCTGATGGGCGTAATCATTTTCCCGGCAGTAATGTCGTTCGGGCTTGCCGATCATAATCTTGCTGGAGCAACGCTAGTGTTTATCACCTTGCCCGAAGTGTTTGCGCAAATGAATTTCAGTGTATTCTGGTCAACAATTTTCTTTCTGCTGCTCACTGTAGCCGCCCTAACCAGCACAATATCATTAGCCGAAGTCTCTACCGCATTTATCAAAGACAAGCTTAACGTATCGCGGAAAAAAGCTTGTTTCATCGTAATACTACCTCTGTTCGGGCTAAGTACGCTTTGCTCGCTCTCGCAAGGCTCATTATCGGATTTCACCCTGGCCGGAATGAATCTGTTCACCTTCCTCGACACCGTTGCCACAAACTATATGCTCCCGATATCAGCCCTCCTCACTTGCTTATACCTAGGATGGAAAGCGCCGAAAAATCTTCTCAAAAACGAAATCACTAATGGCGGAACTTCCGGCCGCTTCACCTATAAATCAGTAAGATTCATTTTGAGCTTCTTAGCGCCAATACTGATAGCTTTAATACTCATTTCCAATTTCTTGTAACTATGTCTCAACCTGAAAAGCGTGCCCAATTCTCAACCCGTTTGGGAGTAATTGCAACAACTGTAGGCTCGGCGGTAGGTCTCGGTAACATCTGGCGATTCCCCTACGAAGCCGGAATACATGGCGGAGGTGCCTTCCTTATATTATATATATTCTTTATTTTCCTCATAGGTATTCCAGTTATTTGCGCCGAATTCATCATGGGTCGTAGCACCAGAAAAAATATTTTCGGCGCTTTCCGATCGCTCAGCAATCAACGCCAATGGGCTTGGATAGGCTATATGGGTATTCTGGCTTCCATACTTATACTGTCGTTTTACTCCGTAGTTGCCGGATGGACTGTTGAATACTTCGTACAATCGCTTACAGGAGCGCTCAGCAACATGACCCCGGAACAACATCATGCCCGCTTCGACAGCTTTTCATCAGGCATACAACCAGTTTTATGGACATTAATATTCCTGTCGGCCAACGCCATGGTACTACTCCGCGGAGTTCAGAACGGCATTGAGAAAATATCCAACATTCTGATGCCGTTGCTGCTCCTTATCCTCATAGCATTTTGCATCAACTCATTGCTTATGCCCGGCGCATCGGAAGGCTTGAAATTTCTCTTCTACCCCGATTTCAGCAAAATCAATTCATCGGTACTCATTGGCGCTCTCGGCCAGGCTTTCTTCTCGCTTTCGCTCGGACTAGGCACAATGATGATCTACTCCAGCTATTTCTCAAATGAAACTCCGCTGGTGAAAAGTGCAACAACAACGGCTACACTCGACACCATAGTTGCGATAATGGCCGGTGTCATCATATTCCCCGCCGTGTTCACATTCCACGCCGAGCCAGCAGCAGGCCCAAAACTTGTGTTCGAGATTTTACCCTCGATATTCCACAGCCTTCCTTTCGGCGCCATTTGGAGCACACTGTTTTTCTTCCTGTTAATGATTGCCTCTCTGACTAGCACAATCTCGATGAGCGAAATGTGCATAGCCTTCTTCATTGAACAATTACACCTTAAACGCCGCACGGCCGTTCTGCTCAACACAACTGTAGCAATGATTCTAGGCACAATTTGCGCACTTTCGTTCGGCCCGCTGAGCGATTATACAATCTTCGGACTAACGACATTCAATCTTTTCGACTACGTTACCAGTAATATATTCCTACCACTGGGCGGAATGCTGATATCGGTGTTCGTTGGCTGGAAAGCCGACCGCCATATTGTTCGCAACCAACTTGCCGGTAGCGGCACGATCAAGACATGGCTACTCAACAGCGTTATCTTCTGCCTAAAATTCGTAGCCCCCACCGGCATTGGCCTTGTATTCATCAGCGGTCTAAATTTGATATAAAAAATTCGATAAAATAGGTTGCACAATTAAACAATAATTTTTAACTTTGCAACCGGATTTGAGACAAAATCTTTCGGGGCGTAGCGCAGTCCGGTTAGCGCACCTGCTTTGGGAGCAGGGGGTCGAAGGTTCGAATCCTTTCACCCCGACAACCAACAATCCTCTGACAGACAGTCATTAAATGACTCCTATCAGAGGTTTTTTCACGCCCCTCCTGCCAGAAAATCCATCCGGAATTGCATAACTTGAACTGCGAATATTACCTATTCAGGGAAAAATGCCCGTTTACTTCCCGGCCGAAGCTGATACCACACCAGGCGAAAATTTACAGTCAGTAACAATCACCGACATTTAGGACACAACCCTTTTATCATATAGTTAATTGTTTCTGCCCGAAAGCCATCGGGTAAAGCTACTTGAGGAATCTTTACATTTTCAAGGCAATAGGTTGAATGACATCTTTCACAAAAAAAATGCGCGTGTAAATCGTCAGGGGTGCAACTGTCAACTCCCGAACACAGTTCGTACTTAAGCGACCCACTGCCATCCTCAATAGCATGAACAACATGATGTTCAAGAAACAGAGTCAAAGTCCTGAATATACTCGACTTATCAACTGTCTCAATGACTGTCTCCAACTCCGACATGCTCATAGGTTTATCCGCATTAGCCAAAGCCCGCATAACTATGATACGATTAGCAGTAGGCTTTACGCCCTTATTTTGCATTCGCTGTTCCAATACTAATGTTTCCATTTGACGAATTTTCTTTCAAAGGTATAAAAAAAACGATTGATTGTCATCGCGACAACCAATCTTAGTTAACCTTAAATCTAATACCATGAAAAACACATTGCAAATGTAAAACAATTATTTGGAACAACAAGCATATATTTGACAAAAAGTCGACTTTTTAACATAATTTTAAAACAGACACAACTATTTCTATGCTTTTTGACGTCATTTTTCCAATCTTTGCAACAAGCCTTAATTAACGTAAGAAAATCGTTAGAAAGAAATAAAGAAATTTGGAATTTAAAGAAAGGTGATGTATATTTGCAATGCATTTTAATCAAAACTATAAAAACACAAATCTATGGCAAGAAAACACAAATTCGATCCAGAATGGGAACAAGCCCTTTCACTATTACAAGAAAGTGAAAAACAAACAGCTTATAACTTAATCGTTAACTATCAAATATCAGGGATTATGCCTACAGGCATCAGCTGTAAATTTAAAATGATTCTACTTTTGGTGAAACCAACAATTGACCGTCGCCGTCGAGCCAACGAAAAAGCACGCGCCCGCCGCGAACATGCAAAACAACAACAAAGCTATAAGATAAGCCCAACCGGGTATGAACCGACGACAAATCAACCACCTGTTAAAGATAAAAAAATGCTCTCGAAAACAGAGGTTCCGCATATCGAAAACAAGCCGGCCAAAATAATCGTGCAACCTCCTGTTAAAACTCAATCACAAAAACCAAAGTTGTTCGACCGGGCGCTAAAACACAACATTCGGCAACAGCAATATCGAAGACCTCGACACTCAAATCCATATCAAAAATTCAGATAAACCGCTTTTTTTGCTTAACTTTGTTTCATAAATATGTGACAAATGAACCACAGCACTGAAGAAAAAGCTCAAGCTATAGCAAAAGTAATAGAGACACTCGACATTTTGCGAGTTGAATGCCCATGGGATCGCAAACAAACAAACGAATCGCTTCGGCCAAACACAATAGAAGAGGTTTATGAATTATGCGATGCACTCATCAGTGGCGACTGCGAAAACACAAAAAAAGAGTTGGGCGATGTCCTGCTCCACGTGCTTTTTTATGCAAAAATTGCCTCCGAGAATGAGCAGTTCGACATAGCCGATGTGGCCGAATCGCTAAACAAAAAACTTATTTTTCGCCATCCCCACGTGTTCGGGTCGGCAACCGCCGATAATGCTCACCAAGTTGAGCTGAACTGGGAACAGATCAAACTTAAGGAACGCGGAGGGAACAAAACCGTTCTCAGCGGAGTGCCCGATGCTTTGCCATCCATGATAAAAGCCTACCGCATACAAGAAAAAGCAGCAAACGTAGGCTTCGACTGGGAGAAAAAAGAAGATGTTTGGAACAAGGTAAAGGAAGAAGTTGCTGAGGTAGAGGCAGAGATAAAAGCCAAATCGGCTGACAATATCGACGCCGAATTCGGCGACCTATTATTCAGTATTATCAACGCAGCACGTCTGTATGGAGTTAATCCGGAGAACGCACTTGAACATACCAACCGCAAATTCATAAAGCGTTTCAACTACGTAGAGAGCAAAGCAAACGAAGCCGGCAAAAAACTTAAGGATATGCCGCTTAGCGAAATGGATAATCTTTGGAACGAAGCGAAAAAATTATGAAAACAAAGAAAAACAGCCGCAAATGGATATTCCTGCTTGCAGTATTGGCGCTCGTCGTAGCTGCTATTGCCGCTCAAGCCAAAACGGAACGCCTTTATAAGTCAACACCATCACAGCATATTGGAGTTCAAGTTGACAGTATTGATTTCCGCCCGGACGTAACACGTATTTATCTGAAACTGATAGGTCGTCCCCACACATCGCAGCGTATCGATCAGGCCGCACTTCATGTTGGAAACGTGAACTATCAAGCATTAGATATCGACGGCGTCGACTTCAACCGCTGGTTCCAGTGGGAAGATGATGGAATAATACCTGTTGAGCTGGATTTCAGAAGTATGTCGAAGTTCAACAACGCAACTTTAGAGTTTAAAACACCTCGCGGAACCGAAAAATTACAGATAACGAAGTGATTGTTTGCATAACCGAGAAACCTAGTGTAGCCAAGGATATCGCCGCCATACTTGGAGCAAACGATCGCCGCGACGGCTACTACGAAGGCAACAACTTTCAGGTAACATGGACTTTCGGCCACCTTTGCACTCTAAAAGAGCCGGCCGATTACACTCCATATTGGAAACGTTGGTCACTAAGCCAACTGCCGATGGTGCCAGAACGTTTTGGCATTAAGTTGATCGCCGACAAAGGTATCGAAAAACAGTTTAACGTCATACGCCAGCTGATTGAAACGGCTTCAGAGGTTATCAACTGCGGTGATGCCGGTCAGGAGGGAGAACTGATTCAACGCTGGGTAATGCAGAAAGCAGAGATAAAATGTCCGGTGAAACGTTTGTGGATCAGTTCATTAACAAACGAAGCAATAAAAGAAGGGTTCAACAATCTGAAGCCAGCTGCCGACTACGATAATTTGTACTACGCCGGATTATCGCGTGCGATAGGCGACTGGCTGTTAGGAATGAATGCAACACGCTTGTATTCATTGAAGTACTCTTCGCAAAACGTACTGTCGATAGGTCGCGTACAAACTCCTACACTCGCCCTGATTGTACAACGCCACCACGAAATTGCCAACTTCGTTGCCAAAGACTATTGGGAATTGAAAACCACATATCGCGACGTGCTTTTCTCGGCCACAGCCGGCAAATACGAGTCGGAAGAAAAAGCCATGGAAGCGTTGGCAAAGATTTCCAACCTGCCTTTAACTATTACCGACGTAACCGAAAAGAAGGGGAAAGAAGCCCCACCACGACTTTTCGACCTCACCTCACTCCAAGTTGAATGTAACAAAAAATGGGGCTGGACCGCCGACGACACTCTAAGGCTGATACAAAGCCTATATGAGAAAAAAGTTACTACCTACCCTCGTGTTGACACAACATATCTGCCCGACGACGTTTACACAAAAGTGCCGCAGATTTTGCGCGACATGAAACCTTATGCCCAATGGACATCGCCGGTACTGGCCGGGAAAATCCCTAAATCGAAAAAAATTTTCGACAACTCAAAAGTAACCGACCATCATGCAATAATCCCTACCGGCCAGCTACCGAACCAATTGATTGGTCAGGAACGACAGCTGTACCATCTGATTGCACTGCGATTCATAGCCGCTTTTTATCCCGACTGCGAATTCATGCAAACAACCGTATTGGCCGATGCCGGGGGAGAAAAATTTAAAGCAATCGGTAAGGTGATAACCAAAAGTGGCTGGCATGATGTTTACATTAGCGAGCCCCAGAACAAAGAGAACGACGACGAAAACAACGATAGCCGCGTGCTGCCACCAATGGTTGTAGGAGAATCCGGACCTCACAAACCGGAATTATCGAAAAAGCAGACCCAACCGCCCAAACTCTACACGGAAGGAACGTTGCTGCGCGCAATGGAAAGTGCCGGAAAAACGGTTGATGACGACGAACTGCGTGAAGCCATGAAAGAAAACGGCATAGGACGTCCATCAACTCGTGCTGCCATAATCGAGACCCTGTTCCGTCGCCGCTACATCAGTCGTAAGGGCAAAAGCATCATAGCCACACAGGCCGGCATCGACCTGATTGCTATAATCGAGGAAGAACTATTGAAAAGCGCAAAACTTACCGGGCTATGGGAGAATAAACTGCGGCGAATCGAGCGAGGAACTTACCAGGCTTCAGAATTTATTGCTGAGCTGAAAACACTGATAGGCAGTATCGTAATAAATGTGTTGAACGACAATTCAAGCCGCCACATCAACGTTGAACAGTCTGACGGACGAGAAAAGTCCAAGCAAAAAACTCAGAAAACGCCACAACAACCTCGACTGCGAATTAAGAATCTTGAGGAGATAAAATGCCCGGTATGCGGCCAAGGCCACCTGCTGAAAGGACGCACAGCCTACGGTTGCAGCCGCTATCGTGAGGGTTGCTCCCTGCGTCTCGACTTTTCAGAGTTTTCCAGCGACCTTTCGCCCCAGCGTCTCAACTCGGCAATATCTAAAAAATTCAAACTCAAATAAATGGCATCTGACGAATTATTTCCCATAGTAAATGAAAAAGGAGAGGTTACTGGATGCGCCACCCGCGGCGAATGTCACGGCGGAAGCATGCTGCTACACCCTGTCGTACACCTTCACGTGCTCAACAACAACGGTTTGCTCTACCTGCAAAAACGCGCTATGAACAAGGATATACAGCCGGGAAAATGGGACACAGCCGTAGGAGGACATATCGATTACAAAGAGACGGTTGCACAAGCTCTTGCACGCGAATCACGCGAGGAGCTAGGGATTGACGTCTCTACCGTGTCACTCTACACCGTTGAGCCTTACGTTTTTCAATCGTCGCGTGAGCGCGAATTGGTAAACACCTTCATAGGCCTCGTTCCCGACGGCACTACAATTACTCCCGATCCGGACGAAATTGAGACAGGGCGTTTCTGGAGTCTCGAAGAAATCGATGCAGCCATTGGACAATGCATACTGACTCCGAACTTTGAGCAAGAATATTCCCGCCTGCGTAATTTCATAAAAGAAATCACACCCACCAACAGCTAATGGATATGATTATATATATATTACAATGGATTTTTGTTGGCATAATTGTTATATACGCCATAGCAATCCTTATTAAAAAGTTTATTTCAAACCGCGGTAAAAGCCCATGCGATTGTTGTAGCAGAAACAAGACATGCGGCGACAGCAACGCAAAAAATTGCGATAAACGCCAGGTATAGAGCCTGTTCCATAATATAAGGTGTCTAAATATATTCGAGTTGCGACAGTTTCTTTTCCAGATCGGTTGACGAAAGGCGCGCCTCGATTTTACCTTTGTATGCAAACGAAATATTACCCGTTTCTTCACTGACAACAACTGCGGCCGCATCAGAAGCCTGCGATATTCCTAGTGCTGAGCGGTGGCGCAAGCCCATGTAGCGGGGAATTTTTGTATCATGACTGACAGGAAGTATGCATCCGGCAGCTTTAATGTGGCCATGTGCTATAATGAGCGCGCCGTCGTGGAGCGGTGAATTTTTAAAGAATATATTTTCTATTAAACGGGTATTTATATTTGCATCGATCATATCACCCGAAATTTCATACTGTTCCAACGGCATCGATTGCTCAATGACAATGAGAGCACCCGTTTTCGATTTCGACATCGACATACAGGCTCTGACAATAGCCAACAGCGATTTCCTAACTTCTGCCTGATCACCCTTCTTTCCATTGTGATGGTGCGAGAAAAGTCTGCTAAGGAACAACCAGCGATTATGATTACCTAACTCTACGAGAAAGCGTTTAATCTGATCCTGGAATAAGATGACAAGAATTATAAGACCTATCGACATCACTTTGTCCATAATCGTACCGATAAGCCGCATCTCGAACACCTCCGACGCCAATACCCAAACAACTATGAAGGCAAGCACTCCAAAGAAAATATTAATCGTAGCCGACTCTTTCATTATCTTATACAGATAATAAAGCATCAGAGCCACCAACAGGATATCGAGCGCGTCTTTTATTCCAAAATGAATCATTGTCGGGTCTTTATAATGTTAGCTGAAATTATCTATTCAAATTGTCGGGATAAGTGTTTTCTACTATACTGATTGCATCGGCTGCTGCCGCAACGTCGTGGACACGTAATATTGAAGCGCCACCGAGCAGAGCTATGGTGTTTGCCGCCGTTGTTCCGTTCAAGCACTCTTCGGAAGGTTTTCCGGTAGCTTTTGATATCATCGATTTGCGCGACATTCCTATCAGTAGCGGACACTCAAGATTTGAAAACAGAGGTAGGTTGCGAAGCATCTCATAGTTCTGCTCAAGTGTCTTGGCAAAACCAAAACCAGGGTCGACTATTATATCGGCAACACCCATATCATGAAGTCGCTGAATCTTTTTTTGCAAATCGACAATCACTTCTGTCGTAACGTCAGAATAATCAGTAAGCAGCTGCATAGTCGCGGGCGTACCTCTCATGTGCATCAAAACATATGGCACATTCAGTTCTGCAACGGTTTGAAACATATCGCTGTCGATATCGCCACCGGAAATGTCATTAATAATATCGGCACCAAGTTCGTCAACAGCCTTGCGGGCAACCTCTGCACGGAATGTATCAACACTGATTATAGTTTCCGTACATTCTTTTCTAACAGCAGAAAGAGCCATTTCCAAGCGTCGCAATTCTTCATAAACACTAACGTCGTCGGCTCCGGGGCGCGATGAATATGCTCCAACATCAAGCATTGTGGCTCCCTGATCCACCATTGTCCTTACTATAGCTCTAATGGAATCGCAAGTGTTGTAGCGCGACCTTGCATAAAACGAGTCATTTGTGGCGTTGATTATACCCATTACCTGCGGATGGGAGAACCGGCATAATCTTCCTTTCAGATTCAGTGAAAACGACTTGAATTTTTCCATATCAAGGGGCGGATTTTGGATTCGAACACGTAAATACGCGTGCCTACAAATTTACAACATTCTGTTTAAAAACAAAAACGGATTCGTCATGGGTATATGACGAATCCGTTAAGCGATTTATTGATGGATTAAAGTGCGCTCAAATTGTACGAAGCAAATTCGAGGTCGCTCTTTGCCTGAGCTGCCATATTCTTGTCGAGCTTAACAGCCTGACGCAGGTTGTTGTAAACCATGTTCTGATTGTTTGTGCGTGCGCCAAGTATAGCGGTCAGATAGAATGTTGTTGCGTCGGGAACGCGGATGGCGGCCAATGTGTTTTTAGCTTTGCTGTAATCTTTGTTCAGTATCTGAGCGAGTGCGGCGTTGTTTGTCTTTGAATCGCCGAATGCGCGGATTGCCGAATTATAGTCGCCCTGTTTCAGGTAGTAAACGCCAAGAGCGTCGGCCAAAGCAGGAACACCGGCAGCGTTACCGAATTTTGAAGTAGCGTCTTTGTAATTCTTATTCAAGAGCGAAACGAGGCCGAGGTTCATCTGGGCTTCGCCGCTGTCGGGAGCGAGGCGGGCAGCTTCAGCAAAGTTTGCGGCGGCAGCGTCATAGTCCTGATCGATGTACTGGCACATACCCAGGTTGTTGAATGTGCGGTAGTCGTTAGGATACAAATTTACGGCTGTATCGTAAATCTGAAGGCGTTTGTCGTTGTCGTCGGTTAGTGTTGCGGCATAAAGCAACTCGTCAACGCTGAGCGCCTTGGGGTTGAGTAAATAAACGTTCATGATTTCCTCGTCACTCTTACCGATAACGTCGATCGAAGCTGTGATGCGTGAGTAGCGCAACTGGGGAAGAATCTGTTCAGCGAGCTGATCGAATACCGACGATAGATTACGTATTTCGCGTTCACGCTGCTCAGGATCCTTGTACATTGAAAGTACACTGAGAATAAGCTCCTTATCCTGAATGTTGCTGGCAGCAACAAGTTTCTGGAATCCTTCCCAATCCTCAGGTGTGAAATTTGCTGTAAGTTCGCCGAATTCGGTGATGTTGTCTTTCTTCAACTCCTTACGCATGTAGTCAACTGTGTTTTTTTCACGGTTCGATGCAAGTTTGGTATTAAGATCGATGCCGCCTTCGGGTGAAGCGTAGGAAGAAATATTGATTTCTTTGATTTCGCGACGACCGTCATCGTTAGCGCTGATAAGTTCCTTGTGGAGGCGAAGTATTTCGTCCGATTTGAGTTCGCCGGCGCGGATGTTAGCCTGATTGATGAGGAATCGGATATCGGCATCATATTTTTCGTTGATAATGCGCTGGAATTTATCGTTGGCGATGGCGGGTTTTACAGCACCTACATTAGCCAAAGCAGCAGTGGTCACTACGCCTGTGGCTACTTTTACGCGAGGCAGCACATATTGTTTGTTACCCTGCTTAACTGTGAATGCCAGAACGAGATCGCTCTTGCGCATATCCGGTGTATAGTTGTACTGAACAGGAACAGTTACTGTTCCTCCTTTTTCGTAATTAACAACAGTATTGTTTCCACGTACTTTCTCGCCTTGGAATGTGTAGGGAGTTGAAGCAACTTCCATTCCATTGAATTCAAGATAAGGGGTAACAGTTACTTCGGCATTTTTTACAAAGAATTTTGCAGGAATATTACCTGTCACTTTTGCCGGAACCTTGTCGCCTACCACTTCCAATGGATTGGGATTAACGCTGAAGTAGTCAGCTTTAAACTGGTTCATTTTTTTGCCACATCCTGTCAGGGTCAGAGCAACCACCAATGCCAGGGAATAGCATAATTTTTTGATCATAATTTTGAATGATTGTTATGTGAAGACTGGTTATTAATTAATTTAGATTTTGACGTCACAAATTTACGCATTTTTTAGACTAATTCAAATTTGTTACCAATTGAAAACCACATATTTTTATAGCAAATTTCTCATACTACAGTAGCCCCCATTTCTCAGAGTTAACACGCTAGGTATCAACACATAACGCAGATAACAACAGTTGGATAGCGTACACGACTTCCATATATGTGCACTTTCCACAAAATAATTTAGCAATATTTCACATTCGTTCACTTTTACATCTTGTCTGTTTCATAACTCTTATTCTGTTTAAGAGGAAGCATTCCGACATAGACACAAAAAGGAACCGCCTGAGCTTAATTGCTCCCCGAGGCGGTTCCTGCAAGCTGTGAGTCGGGATTATTTTCGATACGATGGCTGGAAGTGCTATCCGCACAACCAATTATTCGTGTTCGTATTTTAATGTAAGTGACGGTTGGTCGCATACCTCGGACGGACCGAAATATTGAATCGGGCCGGGATAAACAAACTCGGTGTTCTTTGCCCAACGGTCGCGGTTGGCAGCGAGTTTCTTGAATGGTTTTCCATTGAGGTCGACAAGTGCTTTTTGTATAACGGGCTTCATTTGTCCGTGGCGGCGTTCCATGTTCATCATCATGGTTATAGGTATACCACCGGTTGTCCATTGTACCGACGGTTTTGTCAAGCCGCGTACGCTCGACATATAACCGGTCAAACCAGATTTAATAAGACAGGCTGCATTAAAGCCTAGGGCGTAGCAATAGTCAGCATCGAAGTTCGATGGGTCGGCGCAACGGCCTTCATAGCCAAAGAAATGGAACAGTGTTGCGAACTTGCCGACATAGTTTCCGTTTGCTTTCATCTGGTTTAAGCGGCGAGCCACCATATGGCCAAGCAATTTTTCTGTTTCGATGAGCGATACCTGCACGTTACCGTGGGGGTCGCGGTCGAGACACAGCTGATGTGCAACTCCTTCGGGAAGTGAGTTGAATATTGCGACATTTGCGTCGCTCAATCGCGATGCAACCCATTCGAGCTGGTTTGCCGGCTCAATTTTTGCAAATTCAGCAGCATTAACAGCCAACATGTCGTTAAGTTCTGCTATAAGCGCTTTCATTGCGGGAATGAACTCAATTAGCCCCTCGGGGATAAGCACTGTACCGAAATTGTTTCCTTCGGTTGCGCGTGCGGCCACTACCTCTGCTATTTGTTCAACGATATCGTTGAGAGTTTGTTTTTTTGCTTCAACTTCTTCGGAAATGATGCACACGTTTGGTTGACACTGCAGGGCGCATTCCAGAGCTATATGACTAGCCGAGCGGCCCATGAGTTTGATAAAGTGCCAATATTTTTTCGACGAGTTACAGTCGCGCTGAATATTACCGATAACTTCGGAGTAAACTTTGGTGGCGGTGTCGAAACCGAACGATGTTTCGATAACAGAGTTTTTAAGGTCGCCGTCGATTGTTTTCGGACAACCGATAACCTGCACCCCGGCATTAATTTGTTTATAATATTCGGCAAGAATAGCTGCATTGGTGTTTGAATCGTCGCCACCTATGATAACTAAAGCTTTAATATTGAGTTGTTTCAAAATCTCGAGGCCTTTATCGAATTGGGCTTTTGTTTCCAGCTTGGTGCGTCCCGAGCCTATGATGTCGAAACCACCGGTGTTGCGGAACTGATCGATGATATCGGCTGTCAGTTCAACATATTTATGGTCAACAAATCCCCCGGGGCCCATAAGAAAACCATACAGACGGCTGTCGCGATTAACTTTTTTGATGCCATCGAAAAGACCGCTGATCACATTGTGGCCGCCGGGAGCCTGACCACCCGACAATATTACGCCAACGTTTATAAGCGCTGCTCCTTTAACCGGAGCGGAATCTTTTTCAAATTTGATTTCTGGCAAACCATAGGTATTTGGGAACAGGGCTTTAATTTCATCCTGATCAGCAACAGAATGTGTTTCCTTACCCTCAACAGCTTTCACAGCGCCGGTTAGCACAATCGGCAATTTGGGCTTATAGGCCGAACGAGCTTTTTGAAGTGCACTCTTCTCCATTTGTCTTAGTATTATTATGATATTTGGTTATATACTTTTCCAAGTGCAAATTTCGCTAAAAAAAAATTCTCTTCAAACTCTTTAATTGTGAAATAAAAATAATTTAGGCTCTGAATTAAAAAATCACCCCATTTCATCGATAATGTGAGCCTTTTAATAAAGTTTTTTTGCTAAATTTGCGCAATTATGCTGAAGAAACGCTCAATTAAGTTCCTTCCCGCTAAACCGCATGCATAAAATGCTAAAAAGAATTATAGACAACAATATTATAAAGCAAATCATTGAATCCATCGACAACAGCGAGCAGATTGTAATAACGTGCCATAAGTCGCCCGACGGTGATGCAATCGGTTCGTCGCTGGGGCTTGCCCATACGCTTGATTCAATCGGCAAAACTGCTCGAGTGGTGACCCCCGACCGTCCGCCAAAGAGTTTGAAATCGCTACCCGACATAAAATCAGTGGTGCCCTACTCTCAACAGCCTGAACTTGCAGCTGAATTGCTTTCTACTGCCGATTTGATTTTCTGTCTGGATTTTAACGACCTCAATAGAGTTGACCGTATGAGAGGCGCGTTGGAAAACTCGTCGGCAAAAAAGATACTTATCGACCATCATCGTCACCCCGGCAATTTTGCCGACATAACGATATCGCAACCCGAACAATCGTCGACTTCGGTGCTCCTTTATCGGCTACTGAACCAAATGGGGCTAGGCAAAAACATTGGCAAGAAAGCCGCAGCATGTATTTACACGGGAATGATGACCGACACCGGTAATTTTTCGTTCAACTCGAACGACCCGGAATTATATTTGATAATAGCCGAACTGCTGAAACGCGGCATCGACAAAGATGAAATATACAAAAAGGTGATGAACACCAAGTCGGCTAACGTGTTGAAACTGCATTCGTTCGCTATTGCCGAGAAAATGCAGATATTCCCTGAACTGCAAACAGCGCTCATTATTCTTACCAGTGACGAGCTTAACCGGTTCGATTATCAGCCGGGCGACGACGAATCGCTGGTTAATCAACCGTTGGCGATTGAAGGCATTGTTTATTCGGTTTATCTGCGTCAGGATTCCCACCAAATAAAGGTATCGACCCGCAGTGTCGGCGATTTCCGTGCCGACTTGCTCTGCAACAACTTCTATAACGGCGGAGGCCATGTTAACGCCGCCGGCGGAGAATTACATTGCTCATTGGAGGAGGCTGTTGAAGTTTTCAATTCAACAAAATCAACTATCAAAGAATATTTAATTAACCCACCCAAGGTAAATAACGATTAAAATGAAATTAACATTTCGCATTTTCGCTCTCGGAGCAATAGCTTTAGCTCAGGCACTGACATTTTCTTCGTGCGACGACAACAAAAGCTACGCCGACCGTCTGGAAGAGGAAACAAAATATATAAACCGCTATCTGGCCGACCAGAAGGTGATTGGTCACAAACCAAAAGATAACCAATTTATCGTAGGACCGGACGCACCTTACTATCGCATGGATGCCGACGGACTGGTTTATATGCAGGTGATTTCAAAGGGCAACATGGAGGATATGGCCGAGGTAAACGATCTTGTTTATATCCGTTTCACCCGTTACAATCTGGCCGATTATTCCAACGGCGAACTACCCGACGGAACCGGTAACGCCGACGACGTAACCTACTCCGAACAGTTCCGTTACCAAAACAGTATGTCGCAAAGCACTGTCACTTGGGGCGACGGCATACAGGTGCCGCTTGAATATCTTGGCTACGGCTGCGAAGTAAATCTCGTGATACGCTCACAGGCAGGCCGCAACGAAGATATAGCCAACGTGATTCCTTACTTATATAATGTACGCTACTACAAGAGCCGTATTGGCTAACACACAAACACAATATAATTAAACGAAGAGATATGTCACTCGTTAAATCAATTTCAGGTATTAGAGGTACTATTGGCGGCGTGCCGGGCGAAGGTCTTAGCCCGCTCGATATTGTAAAATTCACAGCCGCCTATGCAAAATTCATAAAATCGACAACTGCAGTTAGCACTAATAAAATAGTTGTAGGCCGCGATGCCCGACTTTCAGGACCGATGGTTGAAAATCTGGTTGCCTCAACTCTAGTGGGCATGGGATTCGACGTTATTCTCATCGGTCTGGCAACCACACCGACCACAGAGCTGGCAGTAGTAATGGAAAAAGCATGCGGAGGCATAATCATCACAGCATCGCATAATCCCGCACAATGGAACGCTCTGAAATTACTTAACAGCGACGGCGAATTCCTCAACGACTCGCAAGGCAAGGAGGTTCTTCGCGCAGCCGATGCCGAGGATTTTGTTTTTGCCCCCATCGACAAACTTGGTTCAATTTACACCAACAACACATATGCTGCCAAACATATCGACTCAGTGCTCGCATTGGAACTCGTTGATTGCGAAGCTATCAAAAAAGCAAAATTCACAGTTGCTGTCGACGCCGTGAACTCGGTTGGAGGTATCGTAATTCCTCAGCTATTGAAATCTCTAGGTGTTGAAAACATTATAGAACTGAACTGCGAAGCGACGGGTAAATTCGCTCACACGCCCGAACCTATTCCTGAAAACCTGACTCAGATTTCGGAACTGATGCGCAATAGCAATGCTGATGTAGGTTTTGTTGTCGATCCCGACGTTGACCGTCTGGCTATCGTAATGGAAAATGGCGAGATGTTTGTTGAGGAATACACACTAGTGTCGGTTGCCGACTATGTATTATCGCATACACCAGGCTCAACGGTATCAAACCTGAGTTCATCGCGGGCGTTGGCCGACGTTACCCGCAAGCACGGTTGCGATTACTCAGCAGCCGCCGTAGGCGAGGTTAATGTGGTTACAAAGATGAAAGAAACCGGTGCAGTTATCGGCGGCGAGGGTAACGGCGGCGTAATTTACCCCGAACTCCACTATGGGCGCGACGCACTGGTTGGCGTTGCCCTGTTCCTAACCTTACTGGCCAAAAGCGGCAAAAAGGTGACAGAACTTAAAGCCGGCTACCCTCAATATGCCATTGCCAAGAACAAGATACAACTCACCCCTGAACTTGATGTTGACGGCATACTCAAAGCGGTTAAGGAAAAATTTTCGAACGAGAAAATCACTGATATCGATGGTGTGAAAATCGATTTTGCCGACTGTTGGGTTCACCTGCGAAAGTCTAACACAGAACCGATTATACGCATATATTCTGAAGCACAGACAATGGAAAAAGCCGACGAACTTGCCGAATCGATAAAACAGGTGATTCGCGAAATATCGGGTTGTTAAATCTACAGTTACCATTCTCCTCTCTCCCCACACAAAGTATACAGCGATTATTAACCAAAACAATCTAAGAGAGTTAACCACCATGGTAACATTAATGCTAATTGTGTTTGTTCTAGGCTATCTGATGATAGCTTTCGAACACGTGACGCATATCAACAAAGCTACATTCGCGCTTTTGATGTGCGGTTTATTATGGGCAATCTATGCCCTTGGAGTGTCCGATCCTGTTGTGACGCACGAAGTGCTGTCGGAGCGCCTGATAGTAGCCCTGGGCGACACATGCGAAATTGTTGTGTTCCTAATCGGAGCAATGACAATTGTCGAGCTAATTGACAAATATGGAGGTTTCGGACTCATTATCAATCGAATTCACGCAAAGAACAAACGCGAAATGATGTGGATTCTGTCTCTCGTTGCATTTTTTATGTCGAGTATTCTCGACAACATGACAACAACTATTATCATGGTAATGATGCTGCGTCGAATGCTCAGCGACGTAAAGGAACGCTGGTTATTTGCTTGTGTGATTGTAATAGCGGCAAATAGTGGTGGAGCATGGTCGCCAATTGGCGATATCACAACAATTATGCTTTGGATGAAGAACTACGTATCGTCGGTCGACCTTATTGTGAACCTGATTCTCCCCTGCATAGTGTCAGTTGTTGTTCCTACGTTCATCGCAACCCGAATGATCAAACCGGCTCCCATGGAATCGATAGTACCCGACCACGAACGCATTGGCTATCACTTAAACGAGCATCTGCCCCAATTGTCTCGTGCAATCCTTATATGCGGTGTTTGCGGACTGCTTTTCGTTCCAATCTTCAAGGCATGCACCGGCCTGCCTCCCTACATGGGTATTCTGATTTCACTGAGTGTGCTTTGGCTTATCACCGAGCTGGTTGTTCGCCACTATAAACTCGACGGCAAAATGGAAGGGCGTATATCGCAAGCGTTGAAATCGATCGACATGCCAACAATTCTTTTCTTCCTAGGCATTCTGATGGCCGTTTCCGCACTTCAGCAAGCTAATATACTGACCCATATGGCACAATGGCTTGACGAAACAATCCACGAACCGTATATTATAAGCGGTATAATCGGTGTGCTTTCGTCGATAGTCGACAATGTTCCTCTGGTAGCGGCATGCATGAATATGTACCCAGTTGCAACACCAGATGCCGTTGGTTATGCAGCCTACTTCGTTCAGGACGGTTTGTTCTGGCACCTGCTCACATTCTGCGCAGGCGTTGGCGGCAGTATGCTGATTATCGGCTCGGCCGCAGGCGTTGTTGCAATGGGAATCGAAAAGATACCTTTTATGTGGTACTTGAAACGCATTTCATGGATGGCCTTCGCAGGCTATATTGCTGGTATAATATTTATCTGGTTTGAAACATTATTTATCACGATATAAACAATAGCATGTTGTTTCTGTTAAAATAAGAGTAGGCCGATACGGCCTACTCTTATGCTTTTAAAATAATTATATCATGGAAATAGGAGACAAAATACCCGACTTCCTGGGTTACGACACAAACGGCAAGCGCGTGACAGCCGACGATTTCAAAGGGCAAGCGCTGGTTATATATTTTTATCCAAAAGATAACACTCCGGGGTGTACGGCCGAAGCATGTTCGCTGCGCGACGGTGACGCTCAATTGCGCGACATGGGTTACACTGTTATCGGCATCAGCAAGGACTCGACGGCAAGCCATGTAAAATTTGCAGAGAAGTACTCGTTGCCGTTCATACTGTTGAGCGATCCCTACACGGAGGTGAATCAAGCTTTCGGAGTTTGGCAGAAAAAGAAAATGGCCGGGCGCGAATATATGGGAACTGTCCGCACGACATTCGTTACCGACGCCGATCATATAATAACACACATCATAACAAAAGTAAACACCAAAGAGGCAGCCAACCAGATTGTTGATCTCGTAGGCTAAGAGCCCATCTAATAATGCAAACGGGTTGCATCCTGAATAGCCTAATTTTGCGGTTAAAACAATTCAGGATATGACACGAAAATATAAGATTGAAGTTGACTGCGCCAACTGCGCGCTTAAAATAGAAGAAGCTGTTAAGAAAATAGCCGGTGTTAATGATGCATCGGTATCGTTCGTCATGCAACGTATGAAGATCTCGTTCGCCGACGATGCCGACATCGAATCAATTACGACAACTGTTGTTAAAACCGCAAAAAAAATCGAACCCGGTTTTGCCCTCTTATGAATAAACGCCAACAAAGAATAGTGGCTAGGATTGTTATTACAATTCTAGGGGTCGTTGCTCTACACATTGCATCCTTACCGGCAATGGCCAATTTGGCATTGTATCTTGTTCTATATCTGATTATCGGCTACGACATAATCAAAAAAGCGGTGCTTGGCATAGCACATGGCAGCGTTTTTGACGAGAATTTCCTAATGGCAATTGCTACAGTTGGAGCATTCGTTCTGGCCGTGTATGAGCGTAGCGGTGACTATCTGGAAGCGATAGCCGTGATGCTATTTTACCAAATAGGTGAGCTGTTCCAGAGCTATGCTGTTGGCAAAAGCCGAAAAAGCATCACCTCGCTGATGGATATCCGCCCTGATTACGCCAATATTGAGCGCGATGGGAAAATCGAAAAGGTTTCACCCGACGATGTTGCCGTGGGGAGCATAATTATAATACAACCCGGCGAAAAGATTCCTATCGACTGCATCATAGATGAAGGCACATCAACCCTCGACACATCGGCGCTGACAGGCGAGTCACGGCCTCGGAACGTCGGGCCAGACGACACCATTCTTAGTGGAAGTATCAATCTTTCAGGCGTACTGAAAGCTCACACAATTAAGGAATTCGACGACTCAACAGCATCAAAAATACTGGAACTTGTCGAGGATTCGGCTATGCACAAGGCCCGTTCTGAAAACTTCATAACTCGCTTTGCGCGTGTTTACACACCGTCCGTTTGCGCATCGGCTTTGTTGCTGGCCATTATTCCGCCGCTGATTCAGATTGCGGCCTATGGCTATCCAATGAATTTTACAACATTCGAGACATGGGTTTACCGTGCTCTGACATTTCTGGTAATTAGCTGTCCGTGTGCTCTGGTAATCAGTATTCCGCTTACGTTTTTTGCCGGAATCGGGTGTGCGAGTCGACAAGGGATATTAGTGAAAGGGGCTAACATACTGGAAACATTGTCGAAGGTGAAAACTGTTGTTTTCGATAAAACTGGCACGCTGACTAAAGGTGTGTTTCAGGTTATTGGTGTTCACGACGGAAGCGACAACAATGCTGACGGCGAAATGCTGCGCATGGCCGCGACCATTGAATCAACATCGACCCACCCGATTGCACAGTCGATAATAAAAGCCTATGGGAAGGGAATTGATCGCTCACTAATATCCGACATTCACGAAATAAGTGGACAAGGGATTGTCGCAAACTATAAAAACGCGACTGTGGCCATCGGCAACAAGAAACTGATGGATTCAACTGGGGTGACAACAGTTCCATGTAGCAGTGCCGGCACTATTGTGCATATTGCAATCGACAATCAATATAGCGGACACATTGTTCTGGGCGATGTTTTAAAACCCACCTCACGCGAGGCTATAACCGATTTGCGGCGGATAGGCGTGAAAAATATAGTTATGCTTACCGGCGACTCGTCGGACATTGCACGACAGGTTGCCAAAGCGATTGGCGTCGACGCGGTATACAGCGATATGTTGCCTGTCTACAAGGTAAAGAAAGTTGAACAGCTTATAAACCAGGAGGGAAAAGGGGAAAAATTGGCTTTTGTCGGCGACGGTATAAACGACGCACCCGTGCTCACTCGTGCCGACGTTGGCATCGCGATGGGGGCAATCGGGAGCGACGCTGCGATTGAAGCTGCCGACGTTGTTTTAATGGACGACAATCCAGAGAAAGTTTGCAACGCAATACGCACATCGCGCAATTGTTTGGCTATAGTATGGCAAAACATATTGTTTGCTCTGGGTATTAAAGGTATATGTCTGGTTCTCGGCTTGTTCGGCATTATAAATATGTGGCTGGCAATCTTTGCCGATGTAGGCGTAATGGTTCTGGCTGTGCTGAATGCTATGCGGGCAATGATAGCGCCACGTTAATCAGGTAATATCTCTGTGCGTTTCTTGAAATCAATAAGATTGTCGGTGGCGACAGAATCGGCGGGGAGCGGCATAACAGAGTCGGGCAAAAGCTTAGTTTGCGTTTTCTTTTTGCGACGGAGAAAGTTGAACATATTGTCGAAATCGCGCTTAAATACCACCCCAACGCCCTGCGTTGTCAGAGCCGAACGAACAAAGTAGTTTTGGTCGTTATAACGGTTATAGGCTTTTAAGCGAATGTTACCTGAGCGGTTCAATAGATACTCCAGATCGAAATCGCCAATGAAGGCATTATTGTTCATTGATTTATCGCGATAGCCAAAGTTTCCGTTAAATAGTAGGCGATTGTTCAACAAGTGGCTTGAAAGGGCAAGGTCTACTTCCATATCGGAGAAGTCGCCTTTTGAACTGCGGAAATTTGGCGATATTGACCATTTGTCGGATAATTGACCGAGGATATTACTTAATTGCGAGGATATGGTTGACGAAGCCACCGACATCAGTTCGTTGCCGCGAGTTGTGGAAGCCATGTAATCGGGGGTATAGAAACGGTTGAGCGCCAGAAGGTAAATGATTTGGCGATTCATCATTTCGGGCGTTGAAACAATCGATTTCACTTTGCGATATATATCCTGTGTGAGAGTCGGGAAACCGAGGTCGAATGTGATTTCAGGCTGGCGCATATCGCCATTCACCATAAGCAAAGCCTGAACGGGAACATTTGTGCGATTGAGCTCCTTATCCTGCATGAATGATTCGTCAAGGTCGCTAAGGTTGGCGTTAAGTCCGAAAGCGGCTTTTATATCGAGTTGAGCAGCAAGCGGGTCGCCACGGAAGGTTATGGAACTACCGGGAGTGATTGTAAAATCTTTAATTATAATATCTTGAAGCGTAAAATTGTAGGTGCCTTGAGTGAGGGTGTATGTTCCAAAAATTTTAAGCTCGTCGTCGGTCGACACATATTCCATTCGCATGTTGCCATTACCCCACGCGCGAATTTTGTCACCACTTACCGGATCCATTATCAGATTCATCTCACCGTCGGGGTTAGCCGCTAGCTGAAGGTTGATTCTGTAGACCGAGCCGGCATCGTCGGCCTGCTGTGCCTTCTGTTGAAAGAACTGTTTTTTTATGCGGTTTACACTTGCGTCGTCGGGGTTTTCAACGGCCATAAGCAGATCGGTGTCGGCAATATGTCGGCTGTTGAACTGAAGGAATGTGTATTCGTCGGCTGTTATGTTGTCGTTTAGGGCGAATGTGAAAATTGAATTAGGAGCCGTAGCTATATCAATATTCATATCAATCAAACCGGGAACACCTTTTATTGTTGCCGATCCGTTGCAGAACACGCGTCCAAACCAGTCGGGATTTTGCTGGCTATTGACATCAAAGAAAAGCAATTTACGAGCATCTGTTATCCTGAATTCGAATTTTGGACGGCGGAAAAAGTCGTGGGTCAGCCAACCGTTAAGCCGAGCCGAGTTGCCATAGTCGTCGAACAGCTTCATGTTGTTGAATTCAATGCGGCCGGGGCGTATATGAACGGAATCGGATGTGTGGTAATATGTGTTGGTAAAATCCAGTTTCAGACGAAAGTTCTTGGCAAGAATATCACCGGCAAGATTTATGTCCTTGAATGTACCGAAAAGGTGGGCATAGCCGGAAGCATTGCCGGTTACTTGCGATGTGAATCCCGACATGAATGGCTTCAGGAAACCGATATCCAGATTGTCGGCCTTAAACTCGATATCGAGCGAATCGGCCATAGGGAAAATTGCACCATCGACAAAACTGTGTTTTCCGTCGTCGCCGGTAATGTCGGCGTTTATAACAATACCTTTTGTTTCACCGTCCCAGTGGCTCTGAATTTCGGCATCGCCCAGTTTGGAATAGTTGTATTTGAAATTATCGACGTGCAGACCCGGAGTTAAAAGCGACGGCTCTTTTGAGAACAGCCCCGAGGCATAAAACTTACCCGTTGCACGGCCGCCGAACATTGCGTTGTTGATTCCAAGAGTTTCGAAAATATAATCAAGGTCGATATCAAGCAATTCGAGGATGAGCTTGTCGAGCGGATTTTCCGATACGGCGCCATTGATTTTGATGAACTGTCCGTTACCGCTAATATCGAAGTTGCTGACATCGATATACTTGTCAATGATGTTGATGCGTGCCGGGTGTACATTCCAGACCGTGTCGTTAACAACAATTTTGCTTGGATTAATAAGTGTATTAGCCATCAAACCACCTGAAACTATTTTAGATACGCTAATATCGGTATTTATCGTACCGGCAAAGAGCCGGTGGGTGTCGGTTAACCAATTGGCCAAAACGTTTACGGAATCATTTTCTGCCGACAATTCAAGATTTATCAGCGTCGGCCCTTGTTTAGTAGGCATCGTTGTTGTTGCAACTATGTTACCTTTACGTTGTGTGCCTTCGATGTTTACTGCTATGTATGTTGAATCGATAAACTTATCTTTTTTAAGTAAATATGGCGCCTTTATTTGAGTTTTGAATGATTTGTTGTTTCCGTCGAGACTTGCTGTGATGTTAACCTGATGTACCAAATCGATAGGCGACTTCAGGAACGACATCCAACGGCTCATAGTTTGGTTGGAGCGAAGATCAAGATTCAACTTCACGTACTGGCTGTCGGTATCGGCCTTCTCCTTGTCTTCGTCATTGCTGGCAAACAGGACTGGCATAACAGGCGAAACGGAGCGGATAAATGCATCCTTCAGGCTAGTCAGCTTATAATTGCCGGAAATATTTCCGTCGAAAATATCGGAGTGAATGAGTCCATATTGAGGCTTATGAGAATTGTATAAAGCCATCGTCAAATAGTTAAGCCCGACTCCATTCCCCAGGGTGTCGGTGAAAGCAAAATCGTAAATCTCAAATTTGCCGTCGACATTATCAATATTATCGAACTCGGCAGAGGCGTTTACCGATGCTGAGGCTGAATACCCTTCATACTTTCCGGTAAGGTTAAGCGCACAGGGATTCAGGTTCGATATTTTAGCTGTAGTTTTCAACTGTTTTTTTGCTCTTATCGGATGCTCAAGTTCGGCATGGAAGGCAATATTTGCATATTCGTCGGTCAGGAGCAAATCGGCATCAGTTTTTATCCGGTTGTGATTGCATTTCAGCTTTCCGCCATTATAATTATGGCCTTTGAATGTGAAGTCGGCTATTTCGAGCAACATTTTACCAGCATTTAACTTATTATCGTCCAGCTTGTAATTGAGAAAGGACGAAGCTGTGGCAAAGCCAAGATCCGGATGCTGTAATGCTTTTTGTAAATTGAATTTATCGATTTTAAAATTGGCCTCACCGCTACCGCTGAACGGGAATATATCGCCTTTATAATCGCAGTCGAAACCGGCGCCGCCGCATTCTGTGTTGATTGTAACGCTCGCCTTACTGTTACTATTCTTTTTTATGTTGGCTGCAGCCTTCAGACTTACGTTACCTATAGAATCGATTATTGTCGACAGCTTTTTGTTGTCGACAATATGCGTGGCCAGCTGGTGGCCAGATATATTTGCTGTGAAATGGGGTACCAGAATCTCCAAGGAATCGGCAACAGCAACTCTCAGTTCAGCTCCTTTAATAGCCAAGCTGAGCAAATCGTTATTAACCGAATTAACAGTTAAATGGTTAAGGCTGATATCACCAAGCGTACCATCGGCGTCAAGTCCAGGCTTTAGCAATATGTTTGCATACTGCTCCGGAACGGGGACGAAATAGAACAGGTCGTGAACGTTGATCCTTGATTCGTCGGACAATTGGAACACAAATTTCGAGTCATTATCAAACTTGCCGCTTTGGAGGTTTTTCCATATTGAAGCTTCTGCAATTTGGATCAAGCTACCGTTAGTCGCAATTGCCAAATCGGTTACGTTTAATGATGAATCGTTGATGTTAACTATTGTTGATAAGGATTTTACTTCAAAACCGCTTCGCTCGCCCATTGCCAGACGTTTTACTTTTAAATGGGCGCCTTTATCGAAAATGTGGGGCAGTTTTATATCGGCTTTGAAATTGTTAACGGAAATGTGGTTTTTATTAAATCGCCCTGACTCACAAACAGTCGTGTCAGCCAATATATCATATGAAAAACTCCCTTTGCGTACAACAACGGAGTTTATAGCCAAATTAAACGTTTTTGGAGGGTATGTTCCGTCCCCTTTAAGCTTTTCGATTATAGGCGCGACATTCAACGGAGCGCTTACCGAATCGCGCCAAAGTTTTACCGATGGTGAAAGCAACTCAACATAGCTCACAACAATTTCGCGTTTGAAAAGGAACTTATCAAGACGGATACCTGCGCCTAATTTTCTAACACTCAAAATAGTGTCGGATTCAGGCAACACAACCGCAACATTATTAAGCGCAACGCGGCTAAAAGGCATAATTTCAGCCGATGCAATTGTCACCTTCGCACCGATGAGATTTGTCAGTTCCTTCTCCGCAACATCGGAAATACGCTGTTCAACATTCCCAAGTGACAATAACACAAATGTCAACACCGGAATTATGAGCAACAGCACAGTGGCTGTCACTATGAAAAACCGTATTATTTTATAAATTCGCGACATTTGCTATTATAATCGTCTTGACATCTGATAGTTATGTAACAATATTGTTTAGATACATAAATCTTACAAATTTACGCTATTTTTGTCAGTCAAGCTAAAAAGAAATGTTAAAAGCATACCCTGTGGGAAGAAGTCAACTAAAAGTAGTTGGCGAGACGGTTATTTTAATACAGGTTTTAATTCGTCAGGATCGTCGTTGGAGTACATTTTAATCGGTTCTGCCTCATTGTCATACAGATTATGGATAAGCATGGGGTCGATAGTAAGCCGGGGGTTAAATTTGTCGCTACCCAGATATGATAGGATTGACTTGCGCATCTGACGTGCAACAGGGCGTTTGTCTAAATCGTGGTCGATGTCGAATGTTGTCATGAAAAGTTTTCCGTTCAATACCTTTGCTTCGACAATCATTCCAAGCTTGCGGTTCAGATGCCAGGTATCGATCGGCTGCATGGGCGATTGATAACCGGCGGGGAACCGGCTTAGGTTCATAACTTGAGCCTTATTCACAAGCTCCCACCAGTTAATGTTTGTCCAGTCGTCGGTTGGAAATTCATCGAATACGGGATGAGTCGTATCGATTGTAGCGCCGGTTGTGTGTGGAGGGCGCATCTTGAACCAACTGGTGTTCCAAAATACGGGTAAATAGTGCTGTTTTATATCGTTTCCGTATTTTATCATTCCTGCAGCCGTTAATAGAACGTTACCCCCATTTCGCAACACCTGCTCGGCTTTCTTATCGAATAGTGAAGTGATGTACAGGTTTTCAACTTCGGGCATTTCGACAGAATTAGGATAAACCCATAAATCCCAATTGTTTTCAGCGTTGCTGCCTACCGATACGCACAAGTTATATTTGCCTGTTGTGAGATTCTCTACCAATGGTAGGTTCACTGTGTCGACTGGCTGATTTTTCCCTACAACAAATGATTTGGTTAATTGTGTGTTTAAGATCATACGGCCGGCAGGATCGATGATGATAATTTTAACCGGGACATTGTCTAACGTGGATGCTGAAGAATTGTACAATTCAATAGGAACGGTTAATTGTTCGCCTGTTTCGTAAACGAATTTCGCAAATCTGGCGAGCGGAACAATAGGAGCACAGAAACCTTGCCATTTTTTCTTATCGGTGTAGCCTTTTTCGCGCCACATAACATTGAGCACACCCACCAAAGCAGTTCCCTGCCCGCTATAATCGTTAAGTCCGAGCATCTGGAATCCGGCATAATTTGGTGTGCGTAAATTCTTTTCGATATCGTATTTATAGGCAAGCTGTTGAAGTTTACCACTGGCATTAAGGAACTTCGCAAACTGTGAAGCCATACCATTATCGGCCAATGTTTCCCGGAAAATCTCGAAGTTCTTGGCTTTATACACCCCCGTGTATTGACTTATTTCGTTGAAATCGGGGTAGGCACACCATTGGCCGGTTTCGTGCCCCAAGCGTGGTTCCTTAACAGGGAATGTCAGCGTCTGGGTTCTACCCTTTTGAACAACTGTTTCCATGTCGTTGGCGAAATCGTCGGCCGAGCCGGGACGCTTTTTATCCCAAGTCAGGCCACGCGCTCCCCCTTTTACGTGATACTCGCTTTTAGGATCCCACGCCCAGCCACCACCGACCGATGCTCCACAGTAAACGCGGCGGTTGTCGCCCGAGGCGCGCCATGTGTCAACAAAATCACCAACCCATTCAACCCAGTTGCCGGCCGGCTCGTTGCCTGCGGCCAGCATTGTGAATGATGGGTGGTTGCCATAGGCTTCAACCATGCGCTGTGTTTCCTGCATCAGGAAACGGTCGATTGACATTCCTACACCCAGTTTAACACCATGGTTGGGCCAGGAGGGGCCTTCAGGCTGTAGATAGAAGCCTACCCTGTCGGCCGCAACGAATGCGGCCTCCGGCGGGCAATAAGAATGGAAACGCATGTGATTCAAACCATATTCCTTACATTTATCAAAAACTTTTATCCATGATTCAACATCGGTTGGAGGGAAACCGGTTAAAGGGAAATTACAATTTTCCACTGTTCCGCGCATAAAAGTAGGACGATCGTTTATATAAAACTGGCGGTCACGTATTTCGATTTTACGCATACCGAATTGATGATTAACGGTGTCGTTCCCTACAATTGCCGTCATTGTGTATAGGTTGGGAGTGAACTCATCCCAAGGCTTGAAGTTGCCCATCGGGAAGTTTAGGGTTACAGTTCCATCAGCTGCGGTTTTAACCGGATATGTTTTCTTTTTGTTGTTTGCAATTAGAGTAACGTCGATTTTCTTGGAGGCATTGGCCAGCTTCAACTTAACGTTGACCGATTTATCGGCCATACACGGATAAATATCAAGTTTTTTTATATGTGTTTTAGGACGGGCTTGCAATTCGATGCGACCGGCAATGCCGTTCCAGTTGCCTTGAGTCTGGTCGGTGACGCTATGCGAGTCCTGACCTACGCATACATTTTCAATCCCATTGTATACATTTATTGTGATTAGGTTGTCGCGTCCGGGAACAATAAAATCGGTAACGTCGAATTCATGCGGGACACTGAGTGTTGAATCGGTGCCCACATATCTGGAGTTTACGCACACGCGGGTTTCGATATGAGGCCGTTCCAAAAACAAGGTGATGCACTTTCCTTTCCAATTTTCGGGGACATAAACTGTTTTAGTATAAACCGCCTTGCCGACATATTCCTTTTCAGGAGTCAGGAAGAACGGGAATTTTATGTTGCCCGGCTGCCGATACTTTTCATAAATCGGAGAATGATAATAGGACAGGTCGAACAAGCTTCCTGTCCATTTTGTGTCGACCGTCACGGGGTTGCCAATATTGTTTGTGAGCATAGAGCCGGGAAGGGTAATCTCCTTTGCGGTTGCTGAGTCGGCAGCATGATGACAAATGCTCCATTTGCCGGCTAGGTCGATAACCTCAGCTACGGCATAGACAGACCCAATCAGTATCGCGGCCGCAATCAAAAGGTGGTTTTTCATGATTTAAGTGTTTGGCTTTATATAAGTTTACTTTTTAAGTGAGCGTTCGAATTGCTCGATATCGGCAGAATATGTGAGCTTGATATTGGTTGGCTCACCGCGAACAATTTTTATAGGTACATGAGGCATATAGCGTTTCACTACGCTGCAGTCGTCGGTAGCGAAGAAGTTTTGGTCGGCCAAACCAATTTGGAAGGCTTTTGAAATTGTAGATAAACGAAAACCCTGAGGCGTTTGTGCATTCCACAAAAGAGCGCGTCGGGGAATGGAATCAATGTAACCTTTGGAGTCGGCCATAATAATGGTGTCAGTAGCCGGAACCGCCAGGCAAACAGCTTCGTGGCGTTCAAGAGTCTCGACAACTTCAGTTATTGACTTTTCGGAAATAAGGGCACGAGCCGCGTCGTGGAGAAGTAGGTTCACTCCAGAAGCATCAGCTGCGTAAATTTCGCTATAGTGTTTTATAGCAGCCAGCGAGGAATGATAGCGTTCCTTACCACCAGTAAGGAGGTCACATTTCTTCTGCAGTCGGGCTGATTCGATTATATGCCTAGTTTCGTCGACATAATCGGGATGGACCACAACACACAATCGGGCGATGCGCGAGTTATTGTCGAAACGGTGTAGCGTATGCTCAAGAATTGTAACTCCGGCTATATGAATAAATTGTTTTGGCACCGGCGCACCCAATCGGCTACCCGTGCCTCCGGCCAGTATGACTGCTATATTTTCCATATATCGGCAAATATAACAAAATAAGTGTTAAAAATGGAGTAAAAGCGCATCCAAATCTAACTTTGTCGGCCGACAGATGTTTTAAAGGCAGAAATGATACTGCGGAAGCAGTTGATATTGTCTGTGATTAAGAACAATTATTAATTATAAAAATTGAGAACTATGAACACCGCACCTCTACAAGGAATTAAAGTAGTTGACTTCACCAGTGTGCAGTCGGGACCTTCTTGTACGCAAATGTTAGCATGGCTTGGCGCCGACGTAATAAAAATTGAACGTCCCGGAACGGGCGATGCAACCAGAAAAGAACTTCAGTTTAATCCTAACCTACCTAGTTATTATTTCCTTCAGCTTAACAGCGACAAAAAGTCGATCGCTTTGAATGCGGCTACTGCCGACGGAAAGGCAATTCTGACAAAGCTTATCCAGGATTGTGATATCTTTGTTGAAAACCTCCACCCCGGAGCTATGGATAAACTGGGATTCAGCTGGGAAGCCGTTCACAAGCTGAACCCTAAATGTATTTATGGCACAATCAAGGGATTCCCTGTGACTTCTAAATACAAAAACCTGAAAGCATACGAGCCTGTAGCACAGGTGACAGCCGGTGCTGCCTCAACAACAGGCTGGTATTCGGGCGCGTACAACATACCTACACAAAGTGGTGCGGCGTTGGGCGATTCAAACACAGGTATGCACTTGCTGATCGGTTTGTTGGCCGCTCTGCTACAACGTCAGATTACTGGCGAAGGAACATACGTTTATCAGTCGATGCATAATGCATGTCTTAACCTCTGCCGTATCAAGACCCGCGACCAACTCACCCTCGATAAGATTGGCTATCTAACCCAGTTCCCACAGTATCCTAACGAGAAATTCCCCGATTATGTTCCACGTTCGGGTAATACCGAAGGATCGGGCGTACTTGGCTGGACCTACAAATGTAAAGGCTGGCAAACGGATCCCAACGATTACGCCTACATTATTCTGCAGCGTGGAGCCAAGGACTTCGAAAAGGCATGTCAGGCATTTGGCTTTAACGATTGGCTGACCAATCCTGATTTCAACACCGCTGATGCCCGCGACCGTCATAAAGACCAAATTATTGCACGTATCGAACAATGGTCGTTGCAATACGATAAGTATGAGGTTGTGAACAAGCTTGCTCCATTCGGAGTTCCTTGCGCGCCGGTATTGAGTACCAAGGAAATTATGAACGACGAGAGTTTGTATGACGGAAATACGCTGGTTAAGATTAATCAGGGTGGTGAAATCGGCGAGTTCGTAACTGTAGGTTGCCCGTTCACAATGTCGAACTATACGCCTAACTACGGACCATGTCCATCGCTGGGTGGCAACACCGACGAGATTTTGAAGGCTTACGGTTTCAACGACCAGCAGATAGCTCAGTTTAAGACCAACGGTACAACCGCTCCTCTGCCTAAAGTTGCCGAACCGGCTCACTAAATTCTAAATTAATTAAGGCCTCGGATGCTTCAGGAGGAGATTCCGGGCATTCCGAGGCCTCTACTATATCAATTTACAAACTACCACATAAATTTCAACTATGACCACTTCAACACCTACCGCACCTTCAACAACGGTACAAGCCCCTAAATACCCCGACCAAGTTACGGGTATGTATATATTAGCCAAAGCTTTACGTATGGTCGGTATTACCAACATGTATGGTATTGTCGGCATACCTGTTACCGATTTCGCATATTTAGCACAGGAAATGGGTATTCGTTTTGCCGGATTTCGTCATGAGCAACAAGCCGGAATGGCAGCAGCCACACACGGTTACTTGACAAAGACGCCGGGCGTTCTGTTGACAGTTTCATCGCTCGGTTTCCTTAACGGTCTGACAGCTACAACCAACGCAACCGTTAACTGCTACCCTATGATTCAGATTTCCGGTTCAAGCGAACGCGAACCTATCGACCTCGACCAGGGTCCGTACGAAGGGCTGGATCAGTTCAATATCGCAAAACCTTTGGTTAAAGCAGCTTATCGTGTAAATAAACCTGAAGATATTCCAACAGCAGTTGTACGCGCCTACCGTGCTGCAATTTCGGGCCGTCCCGGCGGTGTTTATCTGGATGTTACAACACCTTGTTTGGGCGCTATTATGAACAAAGCCGATGCCGACAAATTGTTCTTCCAGCCGGTTGACCTTTGTCCGTCGGTCATTCCTGCGCCTGAAGCCGTTAATCGTGCTGTACAGTTGATAGCCTCAGCCAAAAAGCCGGCTATTATTATCGGTAAAGGAGCGGCTTACGCACAGGTTGAGGATAAAGTGAAGAAACTCGTTGAAATAACGGGCATTCCATTCTATCCGATGTCGATGGCCAAAGGCGTTCTGCCTGACAAACATCCATTGAGTGCACTGGCGTGCCGCTCGACAATCATGCAACAGGCCGACGTTGTTGTTCTCGTAGGCGCACGTTTGAACTGGCTGCTTTCGCGCGGACATGGCAAATGGAGCACTGCAACAAAATTTGTTCAGCTCGATATTCAGCCTGAGGAAATCGATGTTAACCGTCCTATTGCGGCACCTGTAATAGGTGATCTCGACAGCACGCTTACCGCAATGCTTAACACACTGCCAAACAATAAACTGAATATGGATCCAACCTGGGTTGCACAGTTGCAGGCCGAAACTAAAGTTAAGAACGCTAAGTTTGCGCAACGGCTTGCCAACAACTCTAATGCACAGCCTATGAACCATTGGACAGCACTGGCAGCAATCAAGCCTATACTCGAGTCGAACCCTGACGTAATATTGGTGAACGAAGGAGCCAACACATTGGACGATACCCGCGACACTATTGAAATGTCATTGCCTCGCCACAGAATTGACTGCGCAACTTGGGCAATCATGGGCATGGGCATAGGCTCATGTATCGGAGCTGCGATGGCAACAGGCAAAAGCGTTGTAGCTGTAATGGGCGACAGTGCATTTGGTTTCTCTGGTATGGATTTCAGCACAATTTGTTCGTTCAAACTTCCTGTAACGACAGTGATTTTTAATAATGGCGGTATTTACAACGGCATTGGAGTTAACCTGTCGAAAAACGGAGATCCTGCGCCTACAACCCTGGACATCAACGCGCGCTACGACAAACTTGGTGAAGCATTCGGTGCGACAACCTACTACGTGACAACACCTGCCGAACTGACTTCAGCTCTCAACGAGGCTATCGCGTCGAAGAAACCATGTTTGATCGACGTTCAGTTGGCAGCCGACTCAGGTAAAGAAAGTGGTCATATCGGCTACCTCAACCCTGCGTCATTGCAAACGATCACCGTATAGAACGTTCTACAACTAACTTATTTATACGCCATATTGCCAAACATACGTTTGGCAATATGGTATAACCTCAATTCCAAAAGTATGCTACACATAATTTTATATGCCATAGTTCCTATATTTGTAGTGATGCTGGCAGGTTATATCTCAGGAAAGAAAGGTGTATTCAGCGGCGACGACGCAAAGAAATTCAACAAGATGGTGCTCGACTATGCATTGCCGGCAGCCTTGTTCGTATCGATTGTCGATGCAAGCCGCGAGATGTTGATTAAGGACATCAAGCTGACATTAATCTCATTGGTTGTGATTATGTTCTGCTTCATGCTTGTTTACTACATTTACGCCTATTGTTTTAAAAATGTCACCAAAGGCGACGCAGCCGTAATGGCTCTTATCAGTGGTTCACCAACAATCGGATTTCTCGGGTTTGCGGTACTGGAGCCCATATTCGGTACAACACCGTATGTAGCACTGGTTGTAGCGATTGTAGGTATCGTTGTTAACGCAGTTGGTATTCCTGTTGGATTGTCGCTGCTTAATGCGAGCCAGGCGAAGCTTAACCCTACTGCTAAAAAGCAAAGTGCCTGGGGACCGGTTTTGCACGCTTTGGCTCAACCTGTTGCATGGGCTCCTATATTAGCTGTGATTTGGGTGGCCGTCGGTATTCCATGGCCGGCATGGGCTAGTCCGTCGTTCGACCTTATCAAGGGCGCGAATGCTTCGTTGGCCGTGTTTGCCGCAGGTCTGACTTTGTCGTCGGTTAAGATCAACATCAACTGGCAGGGTATTCTGGGTGCAATATTGAAACTGATTGTAATGCCCGCACTGTTGCTTATAGTTGGTATCATATTCAAAATGGAGCCACTGAATCTTAAGATGTTGGTTATTTCGGGTGCACTTCCACCGGCATTCTCGGGTATCATTATTGCCAGCGAGTATGACACATATGTCGCTACCGGTACGTCTTCGTTAGCTATCAGTATTATCCTCTTCATGGGATTCTGTCCGCTGTGGCTGTGGATAACAGAAGTAGCTATTAAAGCATTCATGTAAATCACATAACATTTGATATAGACACGAGTGATTTTAACCGTGAGGCGAAACATTGTTTATTAATACGATGTTTCGCCTTTTTGCATATGAACTCAAAATATTTTGCTACTTTTGCGACGTATGAAATCAACATTTCCTTATATAGTAAAGGCTATTGCATCGGTAATTGCGATTGTCTGTTTCAATTCAATCAGCTATGGAGCCGACGATTCGACGGTTTATGACAACCTGTCGGGCCGGGCGCTGAAAAATCGCATTGCTCAGGATAAGCCCCAAACCGAGCTGTCGGCGACTCAAGCAGCGTCAGCAATATCCGGGATTTACAATGGCAGGAAATGTTGCTATACGTCGGTTGTTCTTGTCTCCGACGTAACGATTGATGTACTTCTGCCTGCGAAATGGATTGTATCTCCCTTTGAATTAAAAAAGATGTCGTCGGGCGATTTATTCAATTATGTTGTAGTTGACGTGAAAGCATTAGCGAACAGAGGTGGATTACCGATATCGGCCGTAAACAAAATACAGGATCAAGGCAATGGATGGCGAAAAGGCTTAAACCTTAAAGGGAACGTAGTGTTCGAACCGGCCGACGAGAATAAAGGACGCATAGCCCGTGCTTTTTTCTATCTGGCTTCGCTGTATCCGGCCGATCTTTGGGAAGGTAACGGTGCCGTTACTTTCAGAGATTTCAGGCCATATCCTTCGTTTGCCGACAATATTGTGGCTGTTTATCTGGAATGGAACCGGGAATATCCAACGACAGAGGAAGAAATGGCGCTCAATAATTTGATATCGGAAATTCAGGGAAACCGGAATCCGTTCATTGATTATCCGGATATTGCCGACCATATATGGGGAAGCAAAAAATCAATTCCTTACAACAGCAAAAAAACGGGCAATGAAGATCCCGATATGCCGGATATTATGCCTGAAAAATACCTGAAAAGCAGCTACAACCTGAATGAAACGATCTGGCTTAATTCGCCGCTGGCGGGCAACGGCGCGATATGGAAAGTCGATGGCAAACAGATGACATCGGCTTGCGTGAATGCTTCGGAATTGGGAATCGGCAAACATGAACTTTCGTTCAAATGTAATAACAAAAGCGGTCGACTGATAATTACAATTAATCTATGAAACAGACTTATTTAATATCGTTAATTGCAGTCATGTCGCTAATGGCCTGTGGTGGCGGCGATGGATTGGAGCAAAACGTTACCGGAGGTCGCTATCCGGACGATGATGCCGACAAGGAGCAGGAAAATTCAGCCACACGTTATGTCGATCCCACACATAATATTATTTACGATAACGGAGGAGTTATGCTGCGTTATATGGAAGGTACGGCAGGCGACACTGTTTCGTTGATAGAGATGGAAACAGGCAGCGAAATACTATTCACCTGGTTGGGCAAATTAAAGACAGGCCTGCCGGACAATGGGAGAATCAGAATCGACGGCGTTGAGCATCCGGAGTTCGACATCAACGTGAAGCAACTGAATAAAAAAGGAGCATGGATCTACATCCACGCTCCGGATTATACTGGTGTTTTGGTTGTTGAACGGTAGTTATTTTTTGTTATCGTCCTCGTCGGCAAACTTGTTTGGGAATGATAATTTCTGACGTGGCCGTAGCATAGCATAAATAATCAGACCTACGCCTAAGACAATGAAGGGAAGGCTCAATTGCTGACCTATGTTGAGCGACATGCCGATTTCGCGCGACACCTGAGGATTTTTTATAAATTCGATGATGAATCGCGGAAGAAATATTCCGATAAAAAATACTCCAAGAATTAGCCCGGGACGCTCTTCTGCATTCTTTTTCCAGTACATCCACATAAGCAGGGCAAAAAGCAGGAAATAAGCCGCTGCTTCGTACAATTGCGTAGGATGAACGGCTTGTCCCTCATAGAGCATGTGCCATTGATGTGAACGGACGAACATGAACCCCCACGGCAACTCGGTTGGTGTTCCGAAAATTTCAGAATTGAACAAATTGCCTATTCGTATGAGTCCTCCAACTAAAGCAATAGCTATCACAAGACGGTCGAATGTCCACAGCGGGCTTCGTTTTGTTACGAAAACGGAGAAGAGTATAACGGCTATGATAATGGCAATTGTGCCGCCATGGCTGGCTAAACCACCTTCCCAAAAATAGAGAATCCGTATTGGCTCAAGACGATAAATATCCCATTCGTAAAAGAAAACATGACCTAGACGGGCGCCTACGATTGTTGCTATAACAACATAGATTAGCAATGTGCCTAGCCATTTTTCGGGAGCACCTTCATGTTTGAACATGCGAGATACGATTTCGAAACCGGCAATGAAACCGATAGCGAACATTAAACCGTACCAGCGCACAGCAATTGGCGAACTGATAATTTCGGGATCGGCCGCCCACGTAATAAAATCGAGCATAATTTCTAGACTAAATGACGTAACAATTCCTCTCGATCGCCATAAAGCATATCAATGACAGGAATCTCAATCATGGTGTAGGCACCGGACGCCTGTTTGAACGAAGCGCGCGCTACAGCAACGAGAATCTGAGCGGTGAGGGCGGGGTTGTTTATTGACATGTTGAATTCGAAACGCTGGTTCTGTGTTTTTCCTGACACACCTTTGCGCACCATATTCACACCATGACCCATGTCTTTAATTTCGTCGACGCAAGGCACTTGAAACACATGTGTTTCGTCGGAAGCGAAATAAGGATCAGCTTTAATGTCGGCAGCTACGTCGGCTAACTGTACTCCGGTTTCTAGTTCGACATAAACCATACGACGATGTATGCCTGTACCCAAAGGAATTGTCATCGACAATGCATTTTTTACTCCCGGTTTTGATTTTACGGCTACTGTGTGACCCATACTCATGCCTGGACCAAAGTTGGTATAAGTAACGCCCTTAGGTGCTGCAACCTGCATAAGAGCGCGTACAATTGAATCGCTCCCCGGATCCCAACCGGCCGAGATAATTGCAACGGTTCCGTTTTCGCTCGCCACCTTGTTGAGGCTTTTGCGTAAATCTACGATTTTGGTGTGGATATCAAAGCTATCAACAGTGTTTATACCTTTAGCTAAAAGTTCTTTGGCATGTTTTTCCACTTCGCGTGTAGGAGTGCATAATATAGCTACATCAACGTCGCCGAGCTCATCAACATCGGCAACCACTTTATAGCTGCTTAGTTCGGCGGGTTGAGGTGCAGAAGGGTTTCGGCGAATTACACCGGCCACCTCAAAGTCGGGAGCTTCTTGCAAGGCATCGAGCACATAGTGGCCAATATTGCCGTAGCCCACTATTGCTGCTTTTAACTTTTTTGTTTCCATTTTACAAGTCCAATAAAAATAAGCCGGCCAACATATTAGCCGGCTTATATGTTAGATGTTAGATATTCGAATTGCGGGGTTACTCGGGCTGTTGTCCGTTGACGATGGCTTCTGTGTCCTTGGCAATCATCAGTTCCTCGTCGGTGGGGATAACAACAACTTTCACTTTTGAGGTAGCACTAGAGATGAGTTTTTCTTCGCCTCTTGAGCTTTCGTTCACGCTGTTGTCGATTTCAACACCGAGATATGTCAAGTGATCGCAAACTCGTTTGCGGAGCTGAACCTGGTTTTCGCCAACACCACCTGTGAATGCAATTACATCAACTCCATTGAGAACGGCAGCATATGCCCCTACATATTTTATAATACGATAGATGTACATGTCGAGAGCAAGGCGGGCACGTTCGTTTCCGGCAGCTATAGCGGCATCTATATCGCGCATGTCGGACGACACTCCTGAGACGCCCAGCAAACCACTCTTCTTGTTGAGAAGGTTGCTCAGTTGCTTTGAATCGAGGTGCTCTTTGTCCTCGATGAAAGTTAGCGCACCGGGATCGACATCACCTACGCGTGTGCCCATCATCAAGCCTTCAACCGGAGTAAGTCCCATCGATGTATCAACGCTCTTCCCGTTGAGGACAGCAGTGATGGAGCCTCCGTTTCCTATATGACAGGTGATTACTTTTTGTGTCTTTGGGTCGAGGTTAAGGAATTCGCAGGCGCGGCGCGAAACGTAGCGGTGGCTTGTTCCGTGGAAACCGTAGCGGCGAATTGCATATTTATCATATAACTCGTAGGGAAGAGCATACATGTAGGCTTCGGCGGGCATTGTCTGATGGAATGCGGTATCGAACACACCTACTTGAGGTACATCGGGAATAAGCTCGGTTATAGCTTCGATACCAATCATATTGGCGGGATTGTGGAGAGGCGCAACGTCGTAGCATTCTTTGATTTTTTCAATAACCTGCTCGTCGATTTTCACGCTTTTGTTGAATTTTTCACCGCCATGCACAACACGGTGGCCAACAGCGTCGATTTCCTTGAGGCTCTTGATACAGCCATATTCGGGGCTTATGAGAAGATTGAGAATGTCGGTTATTGCTTTACGATGATCGGGCAGCGGATCGTTAATAACTTTTTTGCTGCCATCGGCGAGCTTGAATTTGATGAATGAATCGGGTAATCCGATTTTTTCTACGCCTCCTTCAGCCAATGTTGCCTTTGAGTCGACATCGATTAATTTATATTTTACAGAGCTGCTGCCGCAGTTAAGTACGAGGATATTCATTTTGGTTTTCGGGTATTAGTTTAATTTTTTTGCACCAATAGCTTGGTTACAGGTAATGATAACTGTTTTGTAGATATCTTCGGGGAAGCAACCACGAGACAGGTCGTTTACGGGTGCTGCTAAACCTTGAAGGATAGGGCCAACGGCCTGAACTCCTGCTAAGCGCTGAACAAGTTTGTATGAAATATTTCCTGTTTCGAGCGAGGGGAAGATAAGCACGTTTGCTTCGCCATTAACAGCGCTTCCGGGAGCCTTACTTTTTGCTACGTTGGGAACTAGGGCAGCGTCGGCCTGCAATTCGCCGTCGACAATCAACGAAGGAGCTGCTTGATGGACGAGGGCAGTTGCTTCAATTACTTTGTCGACACGTTCATGTTTAGCGCTACCTTTTGTTGAGAAACTGAGCATTGCAATTTTGGGTTCTATTCCGGCGATATCACGAGCTGTATCGGCAGCCGACAGTGCTATCTGGGCAAGTTCCTTGGCTGTAGGATCGGGCAACACTGCGCAATCGGCAAATACGAGAATACCGTCGGTTCCATAGGGCGAATTTTCCGGCAAAAGCATAATGAATGCGCCAGAAACAACATCGATGCCGGGTTTTGTTTTTATTACTTGGAATGCGGCACGCAGTACATTACCAGTCGTGTTCATCGCACCGGCAACCTGACCGTCAGCATCGCCGTTCTTTATCATCAAGCAACCAAGATATAAGGGGTTGGACGCTGTTTTATAAGCTTCTTCCATTGTGATTCCTTTGCTCTTGCGGAGTTCGTAGAACAAGGGAGCGTATTTGCTCAAAACTTTTTCGTCACTGGGGTCGACAATTGTTGCTTTAGCAATATTAGTCAAGCCCAATTTTTCGGCTGCAGCTTTGATTTCATCGGGGTTTCCAATGAGAATAATGTCGGCCAATTCTTCAACAATCAGTTTGTCGGCGGCTGTGAGTGTTCGTGGTTCTGTACCTTCAGGCAGCACGATACGCTGGCGGTGCTGTTTGGCCTTAGATGTAAGCTTTTCAAAAAGTCCCATTGTGATAAAATATTTTGGATGTTAATATAATTCTCTTCGGTAGCCAGATTTTTCAATCAGGGATAGAATTCGGTTACATTCCACAAAATTACATTTTTTAATGATTAAATTAACTTCTCGAGCAACAAATTTTCTTAAAAAAAAGAGCTCTAGCATACCAATAACTGCGGCCAGTTGTTATTGATAGAAAATGTGACTGATATGGCTACTATTAAAGTTAAAAGGATATATGGTGACGAGGCCGGAATGGTCGACGACGGTTATCGCATTTTTGTTGATCGCTTATGGCCTAGAGGCGAATCAAAAGCAAAATTCCGGTATGATTTATGGTGTAAGGAGATTGCGCCGTCAGATGAGCTTCGCAAATGGTTTCACGAACATCCCGCGGAGCGTTGGGACGATTTCAGAAGAAAATATCGGGAGGAACTAACATTGAATCCAGCGACAAAACAATTGTTAAAGGTGATAGATGAGCATCCTGTTGTAACTCTATTATTTGGCGCAAAGGATACGGTTCACAACAACGCGGTTGTCCTTGCGGAGTATCTAACAAAAAAAGAGTCGGAACAGTGATGTTTCCGACCCTTGGAGCCACAACGGGGGTTCGAACCCCGGACCTTTTCGTTACGAATGAAATGCTCTACCGACTGAGCTATTGTGGCTTATAACTTGCGTGCCCAATGGCAAGCGAAAAATCTTGTGTTTCGGGACTGCAAATATATTAATTTTTTATTGTTTGTTTACTATATATAACGCGGATTTGTGAATTGTCCCAATTAAATTTTGCCATTACTGGAGTTTCTGTGTATGGAACTATGGCAAGGACACTCGTTGTTGAACTTACGGTTTCGGTAACAACGGTTACCGGCATGAGGATGAATTCGCCGTCGGAATCGTCGAGCCCTTCGGTTGCTTCTTTTTCAATCATGTCGAGCACATATTGGCGCATCGAGCTGAATGTGTAAGTTTTTGAGGCAGAACTATAGGCCGCATAGAATGATGTTTTGTTGTTGGGCAAATCGGCGTTGTTGAAAAATTCGTCGCGTTTGTCCTTCTTAACCAGCAGCATATAGCCCGGAGGGGTGATTCCGTAGTCGTTTTCTATAGGATCGACAGCAAGTTTGAATGTCATTGCATTCATAACGTTGTATTTGCCGGCCTGTTCTTTGTATTTTGCAACGATATCGCGGACCGGTAGCGTTACGCTGACGTCGTAGCCTTGCGGGCTGGGAGCAACAACAACCGGCGATTCCTGTGCCATTTGTTTAATATCTGAGCTAATCGACTGATTGATATTGTTATAGTTTATAACCTCGGGCGTAACGGCCATAAACGAACTAACGTAATAGAGCGTCGTATCGGTATCGTCAATTTTATCTTGTTTCGACAGATACATGTACATTCGTGTTGCATAGAATGTCATGATTCGTCCGGCTCCATATGAATTTTTTACGTAAATTCCGGGGAACCAGTCGGCAAAAGATTGCGGGTCGTTGAACAATGCAGCACCACCGGGCGACTTATATTTATTGAAAAATTCGCGTCCGAGTTCCAGAGGCAGTTTTACATCGACAACTCTAACAGCCTGCGAAGTGTATATTTCTGCGATTGAGTCGGACAAGCCTACAACTGAAGCTGTGTAAGTTTTTTTTGCTAACAACGACTGCGGATCGTAGTAATCGGCCGGATTAGTAAACTCAGCGATAGTATTGGGCAACTGTTTTTTGAGGCGATAAACTTCCAATCCCATCGGAGCCAGGGTATCGCCAACATAAGCGCCTTCGGACATAAACATTCTTAGCTTCAGCGAGTCGACATTGTCGGCTGTGATGCCTACAGTGTCGAGTTTATTGGCAGGCATGAATTGGGCTACGAAATCGCTGGACAGGCTTCCATAGCCGGCAGCATCAATAGCTCCGAGCAACTGATTGCTTGTACGCGCATAACGGGTGTTGTTCGGGATAGAATAACCTGAAACGGTAAAGACTGAATCGACAACCACTTCAACCTGATCCTCGACAATCGATGAACCGATTTCGCTTGTTTCGTCGCACGAAATGGCACATGAAGCCACTACTGCAATTGCTAACGATTTTAAGATATTGAATTTATACTTCAGATTCATAGTTTATATGGAATCTTAGAGTGTCACGATAACAACCTCTAAACTACAACGATTTGTAGAAATCAAGATATTTGTCTACAAACTCTTCTTCGCCGGGGTAAGGCATAAATGGTTTACCCGACTGTTGGGCATATGCAAGCACTTCCGGGTCGATAGTTTCGGCCGATTGGACGATTCCGTCGCTGTAGTCGATTGCAAGTTTTTGCAAGTCGAGCCACGTGAGCGGTTTTGAGCCTATCGCAGCAAGATCGTCGTCATTGAAACCATCCTGTTTCAATTTTTCTTGCATTCGTGAATCGAGCGCTGTGTCAAACGTGTCGTTGCTTAATGAAAAAACTACTTTCGGGTTGTTCAGCGCGGGATCATCGGCATATATCCGTTTAAGGTACATTGGAGCCAGAGAGCTAACCCAACCTGAGCAATGGACCAGTGAAGGATACCAACGGAGTTTTTTCACTGTTTCAACAACGCCGCGCACATAGAACATTATGCGTTCGTCGTTATCTTCGGGATGAGCCGTTGTTTCAAGCTCGTTAGGATTTGCTGTGCGATAAAAATAGTCTTCGTTATCGATGAAGTAGACCTGCATCCTTGCCGGCTGCAACGTAGCCACCTTAATGATAAGAGGATGATCCGCGTCGTCAATTACTATGTTTAGCCCCGAGAGGCGAATAACTTCGTGGAGCTGGTTGCGACGTTCTTTAATGCATCCATACTTTGGCATGAATGTTCTCACTTCCACACCTTTTTCAAGCACACCTTGAGGCAATTTTTGACTGAGCGTTGCCAGGGGCGACGGCGTTAGATAGGGAACTATCTCTTGCGAAATGTAAAGTACCTTGTTTAGTTCCATTAAGGTTTGTTTTGCAATAATAATTTATCGCGCAAAGTTACAAAAAATTTCGCAAAAGCACGCTATTGCCCGCCATTCATCTTCGACAAACAGCGAGCAATATATAGTTTTTTAATAATCTTTAAGAATAAAACGATGATATAATAGTACTACATCAGGCGAATTCTTTAAGTTTCGCTTCCAGATCGTCGGCCTGATGAACTCCTGAAGCGCGCCATTTCATTTCGCCGTTTTTAAAAATCATGAGCGTCGGGACTGACTGTATGCGGTACTGAGCCGACAATTCTTGATTTTTATCAACGTCGATTTTTACTATTGAAGCGTTGTCGCCCACTTTTGCTTTTAGTTGTTCGAGAATTGGATGCATCATTTTGCATGGCCCACACCATGTAGCATAAAAGTCGACCAAAGTAGGATTGGAAGAATTGATTATTTCTTTAAAATCACTCATATTATTAATATTTTTGATCCGTTTCTATTATATAACGCATCCGAACCAAGAAATGTTCTTATTGGAATCGCATCCGGCTACAAATTAAAATTCCTTCTGATGGTCAGAAACTTAATCGCATATTCCAAAAAAGTGAAAATTTTATTTGCACATTAAAAATTATTGGTTTAAATTTGCACTCGCAAACGGCGGGATAGCTCAGTTGGTTAGAGCGTCGGATTCATAACCCGGAGGTCCCGAGTTCAATTCTCGGTCCCGCTACAAAACGATATGTGGATTTACCACATATCGTTTTTTATGCGCTTTCGGCAACTATTTTTTAAATCATTTTTGTTCATATATCAAAGCATTGTTTTAAATTAGCGCTCATAATTTGTTTTAAAAAGCCTTTTATGGACAGAAACATTAACAAGCTAATCGAGGTTAGCTACGAAATAGAGGGTCTTCTGCTGCTCGCACGCCAACGCAACGCCAAAGTCGGCGACGAGCTCTGGCAGTTGATAGCCGACAAAGCCGACGCTTTGGTTTACGGTTTACAATGTGCATTTCAAGAACCGGATGAAGAAATTTTCACAGTTCCATCAGAGGCAACGGAAAATAAGTCGGAGGCAGAGGAACAACCAGCTGAAGAGCCTGCAGCCAACGATGTGTACGACCTTAATGAATTAGATATAGAATTCAGTGACAATACGCCAACCGGCCAGTCGGAAGCTACCGAGCCCGACGAACCCACCCTACCCGACGATGGGAAACCGCTTGAAGTCGTGGCCGAAATTGAACCCGACAAAAATGGCTACGCCGAAACAGAAGAGACGATTACTCTCGACGAGAAACTGGCACGCGATCAGTCGAAATGTCTTCGTAAAGCATTTTCGTTAAACGACTGGTTCCGGTTTCGCCGCGAACTATTCGGGAACAGCGACACAGAATTTGCCGATGCGATAAATCTTGTGGAGGCTATGGGCACGCTGGCCGAAGCCAACGAGTACTTCTACGACGATCTGCAATGGGATCCGGATAATCCGGAAGTAGTTGACTTCATGCAAATCATAACCAAACATTTCCAGAGCAAATGAGAGGAAAACTATTTATAGTTCCGACACCCGTTGGCAACATGGGCGACATGACACCTAGAGCCGTAGATACTTTAAAAGACGTATCGCTCATTTTATGTGAGGATACCCGTACAAGTGCACCATTGCTGCGACATTTCGGCATTGACACACCAACTGCATCTCACCACAAGTTTAACGAGCATGATACGGCAGCGCCCATTGCCGAGCGCATTGTTGCCGGCGAGAATATAGCATTAATAAGCGATGCCGGCACTCCCGGGATATCCGACCCCGGGTTCATGCTGGTCAGAGAATGCCGTCGGCTTGGTGTCGATGTTGAGACCCTACCGGGAGCCACAGCGCTGATACCGGCCCTGGTCAACTCCGGCCTACCTTGCGACCGCTTTACCTTCGAAGGATTCCTCCCCCCGAAGAAAGGGCGTGCCACCCGACTGGCTGAAATAGCATCAGAAGCGAAAACAGTTATTATATATGAGTCGCCGTTGCGACTGATGAAAACCTTGTCGGAGCTAGCCGGCGCGTGCGGCGGAGACAGGCAAGCCTCAGTGTCAAGAGAAATATCCAAAATGTACAATACAACCGCCTGTGGCACCTTGGCCGAACTATTACAGTATTTTGAAATGAACCCGCCAAAAGGAGAAATTGTTATAGTGTTGGATGGCAATCATGCGAAAAAGCAGAAATCGCCTCACAAAAACAAATATCGCAATTGCGAACCTGGCGAGTAACCCCAAAATAAATTCATGTTTCAACAAGTATATATTATGAAAAGATTAATCTTCACAATTGCTTCGGGACTATTGTTGCTCACCGCCTGCAATGAAGGTAAGCTAAAAATAGCAGAAGCCCGGAATGTTCAGCTCGACGATTCGCTCCATGAAGCGCTCGCCAATCAGGACTCATTGTTCGTTTTATTGAACGACATAACCGACGGTATGTCGCAAATCAAGGCAATGGAAAAGATATTGAATTCCAGCGACCTTAATGCCGAAACAACCTCACGGAAAGAACAAATCAAGAGCGACATGGCCGCTATCCAGACAGCTCTTCAACAGCGCCGTCAGCGACTGGCCGAACTGGAAAAAAAGCTGTCGACATCACAGCAATACAGCAAAACGCTAAAACGCACTGTCGACAATCTGAAAGCCGAGATTGCACAGCAGGAAGCATCTATCATCACTCTACGCAACGACCTTCAGGCCGCTAAGATTCAGGTGGCCGATCTGACACGCAGTGTTGACTCTCTGAGCACAACCGTCACAGAAGAGCGCAAAGCAACCGAAATGGCTCAGCTTGCAACACAAAACGTGACAAACGAGCTGAACACCTGCTACTACGCAATCGGGTCGAAGAAAGAGCTGAAGGAAGCCAATATTATTGAAACCGGGTTTCTGCGTAAAACAAAGCTGATGCAGGCCGACTTTCAACAGAGCTACTTCACTCGTGGCGACAAACGTACGTTAACAGATATACCCACACATTCGAAGAAAGCCAAGATACTGACCAACATGCCCGAAGGTTCATACGACATAGAAGATGCCGACGGATTCAAGATAGTCCACATCATTGATGCCGCAAAATTCTGGAGCTTGTCGAACTACCTTGTAATTCAAGTTGACTAATCCACATAAAGCGTCTAATCACACGAGCAAGCCGCGCTAATAACACGGCTTGCTCGTGCTTTGTAATGAAAAAATCATATATAAGGGCCCATATCATAAAATTTCAGGGCCGCTGGGGCGGCTCCGGACGGTGCTTTTCGCCGAGTCTCGTCAGTCACGATGCCCGTCGTCAG
>JAMPII010000040.1 GCA_023662835.1 Muribaculaceae bacterium
ATACTTGCGCTCATCTAATATCGAGTGCTGACTCGGTGTGCCTCCCTTGGCTGAAGAGTTACTGAAAGACTTTAGTTTGTTAAATTGAATTAATATGTTGCCAGTATTTGTACTGACTTTTTCTGACGAGTCGTACCTCACCAAACGACTTTTCACCAATCAATGGATACTGCTGCTGAAGCCATTTGTGTTGACGGTATTGGTGGCGTAAGCTTTGAAATTTTCACGTGACCGCCTACTATTTGCGGGAAGCGTTCGCGGAGGCGATTTCGCATGCGCCACGCTACATTCTCTATCAATGCCGAAGGTTCCGACATCACATCTTTGGCCACCTCTGCTATGTCGGCATAGTTTATTGTTGCGTTAAGTGTATCGTCGGCCATTGTTTGTTCGCTTATACGGCAACACACGCGAATCGTTACCTCAAATTCATTTCCCACAGTTCGTTCTTGCAAACCAACCCCATGGAAAGCGTAAACTTTTAACGAATTTATTTCTACCGTTACTGTCATTTGATTGTGTTTTCTGAAATTATTTGTTTCAACAAACTGCTTTTTGCTTCTGTTTCGGCCCACTCTTGTTCGGGGTCGGAATCTTCTGTTATTCCACCTCCGGCATAAATACTGTAGCTATCGGCATTAAAATGGACACAACGCAGGTTTACATACGATCGAAGCTTCGATTGGGAAACATTACCAATAAATCCGCTGTAGCAAATTCTTGGTGCTTTTTCTATTGTTTCGATATGACGCAGCGCGTTTGATAGAGGATAGCCAGCTAATGCCGGTGTAGGGCTCATTTCTGCGAGCAAATCGAATACGGCTTCGGAGGCTAGCCCCGAGGCATAAATACGATGACAGATATGTTCAATTTTGCCATAATTCAACGTTTCTTCGTCCCCTATTCTTGGTGTCAACCCATTTTTGAGTAAACAATTCTTTATATAGTCGACAACGAACTTGTGTTCTTTCAAATTTTTGATATCCCATTGTTTAGCACTTCCACATGAACGGGTTCCTGCCAATGCCATTGTACAAATGTCGCCATTATGTCTGTCATATTCCAACAAAGTTTCAGGGGAAGCGCCGAGCCACGCTCCCGTCTGTGGTAAAAAATATAAGAATCGGCAAGTCGCAGGAAAGGAGTCAAAAAAACGTTGGGCAACTTTGATCCATTCAACTCTAACTCCGCTACAACTTATTGTCCGAGCAATTACTGTTTTACCACCTTCTTTCCGCAACTGATCTATCAACCAACCTACCTCACGGATGTAATCTTGTCGTTTCGTCGATTGTTTCCAAGGTGTTGCCGTAGGCTGTTGTGCCGTAGGCATCGAGATAACAGAATCGACCGACAATTCTTTTTTAAGATATAACAGTGATCTATCAATAGATGCAAACGTGCTGACTATAAATCCTTCTTCACATTGTTCTAACGATATAACCTTTTGAGGAGATTTAGACGAAGCAACAAAAACTGGCTCTTCATTGCCGGGATAGAACGTCAGCGCAAACGGGATATTTTTATCAAGACAAATTTGTGCCGCTTTGAAATAAGGATCAGTTTCTCGTTTCATTAAATTGGTTCTGCTATTAACTCAAATGGAAGAGCCTGGACTATTTTTACATCATAAAAACATCCGCGCTTGAGAACTTTTTGCTTTTTCACAAGCACTTCAGGGTCTACTTCAGGCGAATCCCATTGCGTACGTCCTATATAATAGTCATCTTCTTCTCGGTCGATTATAACGTTCAATGTATGGCCAACTTTTTCTTGCTGCAATTCATATGCAATTTCCTCCTGTAGTTTCATCAGTCTTGCAAGACGATTTTGCTTCACTTCTTCTGAGACTGAATCTTCAAGATTGATGGCTGCGTATGTATCATCCTCCTCGCAGTAAGCAAAAGCGCCCATACGTTCAAAACGCTGTTCCCGAACAAAATCCATAAGTTCGTTGAATTCTTTCTCTCCTTCTCCAGGGAAACCTACCATGAGAGTTGTTCGAATATGTATTCCCGGCACGCGGCGACGCAGTTCTGCTAACAAGTCGCGGGTTGCTTTGGCATCTATATGACGGCGCATAGCTTTAAGCACCGGGTCGGATATATGCTGCAAAGCGATATCAAGATAGTTACATACATTTGGATGTCGGGCCATTACATCGGCAATCTCCATTGGAAATTGCGCAGGATAGGCATAATGCAGTCTAATCCATTCAACACCTTTTAGTGAGGCCATCCTGTCGATTAGTTCAGGCAACGCCATATGTCCATAAATATCCAAGCCATATGATGACAAATCCTGCGCTATTATATTGAATTCTTTTGTTCCCGACTTTACCAGCCGGTCAACCTCCTGAAGAATATCATCAATTGTGCGCGATGTGTATCGGCCGGTAATCAAAGGTATGGCACAGAAAGCACAAAAGCGATTACACCCTTCGGCAATTTTTATGTAGGCATGGTGGGGCGAAGTTGTAATTACACGTTCGGATGCTGTTGTTTTAGGCTCGGCTTCGTCAACCAACTCACCTACAATGTCGACCCAGTTGAATTTGCCATACCATGCGTCCACTTCCGGGATTTCTGCAGGCAATTCTTTGGCATAGCGCTGCGACAAACAGCCCATAACAAATAGCTGCTTAATCTTTCCTTCCTGCTTGGCTTGGGCATACTGCAGAATTGTATTAATTGATTCTTCTTTTGCGTCACCTATAAAGCCGCAAGTGTTTATGATTACAATGGGCGATGGTCGTCTGTTAACAGGCGGATCGTGACGTGCCACGATTCCGTTTTTTGCAAAAAGGCCGATAAGTCTTTCGCTGTCGACCAGATTCTTCGAGCAGCCAAGCGTTACAATATCTACTTTCTTTTTATTCATTCGAACCGTTAAAAAAGGGAGTGCTTTGTTTTACACTCCCTAATAATTTGTTAATCTAATTTGAAGAGACCCTCCAGACATGTAACATGATGTTCTTTGATACCAATTTCATCCATCCAGCGACGGGTTTCTGCAGTTTTCAGCGTACCGCTCCCGGGGCCTGCGCCAAAGTCGTTGTTCCACACCCAAGTTCCCGTAGGCCACATGCACGCTTTGAACTTTATCGATTTATAGAAATTCTCGGAGCAGCCATTTTGTCCGTGATGAGCAACCTGCAGATAGTCGCAGTCCAAATCAGGACGGTAGGGCGAATTAAATACTTTGTTGCCGCATTCGACACCGGCGTCGCCTAGGAATACGATGGATTTTTTATTATCCCAAACACGAATAATAGTTGAAGAATTGTTGTAAGGGTTTGTGCGAATTTCTTCGTTGGTAACACCCAGTATCTTAAAGTTGAATCCGTCGATTTTTCCAACCAAACCGGGTTCTCTCAAGTCAACAACTTCTATTTTACCGAGCTTTTGAACTGAGTCGAGAGCAGCATAAAAACGTCGCGCATAGTCGTTGTAGGGCTTTTCGCAGTCGATCAAGCTTTCTGAAAAGCGAGAGTGGTACAATTTTTTGATTTTAATACCATTAGGTTTTTCCAGAATTTTTGTCAACGCGCCAACATGATCATCGTGGGGATGCGAAACAAACCATGCTTCAACCTCATTACCCAACGCGGCAAGAAATCCTCGTAGATAAAAATCTTCAGGGTAGCGACCACCATCCATAACAATTACTTTACCTTTATCGGTAACAAAAACGTAAGAATTGCCGATATTGTCTTCCATTGCGGGCAACTGATACAAAGTAAAACCGCTTTTGGCCTGCATATAAGCTGGGATTGCCAATAAAGCAGCAACGATTAATGCTAAAAATGATTTTTTCATCTTGACTCCTGTATATTTAAATAATTGATTGGTTTATTCTCCGAAAAGCGATTCAACGAACTGACGTTTACGGAACACCTGTAGATGGTCAATTCCTTCGCCTAGGCCGATGTAACGCACCGGTATTTTAAACTGGTCACTGATACCTATTACCACCCCACCCTTCGCAGTTCCGTCGAGTTTAGTAATTGCAAGTCCGTTAACCTGAGTGGCAGCAACAAATTGTCGAGCTTGCTCAAATGCATTCTGTCCGGTGCTACCGTCAAGAACAAGAAGCACTTCGTGAGGAGCACCGGGCACAACCTTCTGCATTACATTGCGGATCTTTGACAATTCGTCCATTAGACCCTTTTTGTTATGCAGACGGCCTGCGGTGTCTATTATTGCAACATCATAACCCTGTGCCTTAGCAGATTGCAACGTATCGAATGCTACCGAGGCTGGATCGGCGCCAATTTTTTGTTTTACGACAGGAACCCCTGCACGTTCACCCCACACATCAAGCTGCTCGATTGCAGCAGCGCGGAATGTGTCGGCAGCTCCGAGCATAACCTTGTAGCCAGCTTTAGTAAATTGGTAAGCCAACTTTCCTATAGTTGTTGTCTTACCGGCACCGTTAACACCCACAACCATTATTACATATGGTTTTTGTACTACTTCGGGTAATGTGAAGTCGGCGGCTGTCGGGTCGGTAGTGGCTGGATTTTCGGAAAGCATGTCGGATATTTCGTCGCAGAGCAAACTATTCAAATCCGACGAGTTAATATATTTGTCGCGTGCGACACGTTGTTCTAGTCGTTCTATTATACGGAGCGTTGTGTCTACACCTACATCAGATGTGACAAAAACTTCTTCCAGACGGTCGAGAATCTCGTCGTCAATTTTCGATTTGCCTGCAATAGCTCGCTGTATCTTGGCAAATACACCTTGCTTGGTTTTTTCCAGACCCTTGTCGAGGGTTTCCTTTTTCTCTTTTGAGAAGAAACTAAACAGACCCATAATTGATAAACGGTATTGACAAGTTTACTTGCAAATATACGAATAAATTTGGCATTGACGAACTCAGTCGCGCAAATTATTCGCGGTAATAGATACGTTTCACGCGTTGTGATACTGACGTTAAAACCTCATATGGTATCGTATCTAACGTATCGGCCAACTCGGCAACATTTATGTTTCGCCCAAAAATTTCAACGGAATCGCCAACCGAACATGGACAATCGGTAACGTCAACCATACAGATATCCATGCATATATTGCCAACAATCGGGCATCGGCAGCCATTTATCCAAACGGCTGAGTTTCCTCGACCAAGCTGTCTGTTCAATCCGTCGGCATATCCTATTGGGATTGTTGCTATGCGCGATTTACGGCTCAACACACCGCGACGGCTATAACCTATCGTCGTTCCGGATTCCCAATCCTTTATAGAGATTATAACGGACCGGAGTGTACTGACAGGCACAAGTGTATCAAGTTCAGGAAGTGGCAATGGTGAAACTCCATAAAGGCATATACCCAAACGAACCATATCGAATTGATACTGAGGGAAACGAACTGTGCCTATCGAATTCAATATATGCCGCATGATTTTATCAGAAAATCCTTGCTGCAGTTGCTGATAACATTTGTCAAAATAGTCGAACTGGGCTTTGGTATAATCGTCCATGTCGGGGCAATCGGCTGTTGCCAGATGTGAAAACACTGATTTTGGGAAAACGGCGTTCTGTTGCTGCAACATAGCTACAAGCCGCGGCATATCCTCATAGAGGAAACCCAATCTGTGCATACCTGAGTCAATTTTTATATGAACAGGGAAATTGGTTACACCGGCTCGTTGCGCCTGATTGATAATTTCCTGTAGCATTGCAAACGAATATACCTCCGGTTCCAGTTTATAGCGAAACAATGTACGGTAATTGGTCACTTTAGGATTCAGCACCATTATTGGCATCGTTATTCCGCGATAACGCAATTCAACGCCTTCGTCGGCAACGGCAACAGCCAGATATGCCGCGCCTTGCGCTTGAAGTGTTTTCGCCAGCTCGTAGCTCCCGGCACCATAGCCGTCGGCTTTTACCATGGCTACAATTCCTGTTGTAGGTTTCAAATGGGATCGTATCAAATTGAAATTCGCCACTAGTGCATCTAGATTCACCTCAAGAACTGTTTCATGCCGTCGAACCTCAAGCATCTCCACCACCGAATCGACGCTTGTCATATCGGCGCTTTCTACAAGAATAAGTTCATGGTCAAAATCGGTCGGTGTTAGTTCCGACAACATCTGTTTAAGCGTTGTAAAGTTTTCAGTTCGTAGTCCGGCAGCATTGATTAATGGAAGATTTTCACCAATGAAAATCAGCCTCGTAACGCCACGGTCAGTTAAAATATCGGGCAAAGATGACAAAAATTTTTTCTCAGGATTGATTAAGACTAATGTCATCGTGATGTCCGGCGTTGTGCGACGACGCATGAAATCGAGCGAAGCCACCAACCAAAATGGGTCGGCAGATGCGCCAGTATCAGTTATCAGCATACAATGGTTAACGCCTTCTATCACACTCAATCGCGTATTCACCTGCGGAAGCGAGGTAAAACGCTCAATAATGGCTTCCGGGCTAATGCCTAACACCAGAGAAGCCGTAATTACGTGACATGCGTTCTCAATATTGCATCTTTCAGAGCCATGTAATGTGGCTTCATAGTTTTCACCGTTAAAATTGAAGCAGAGAACAGTTGCATTGTCACACAATAAGGCATTGAAATGAAGCCAAGCCTCAATATTGGGATTAAGCGTCCATGAACGCCGGCGAGAATCAGAAAGAATTTCTTCTACCGTTCTTGCTATCAAATGATGATCAGCGCAATATACAAGCTCCTTTACGCCACGAAAGAGCCGCATTTTTTCGCGACACTTTTCGTTTATGTCGCTGAAACCGGCATTATGCTCATCGCCAATATTTGTAAAGATACCTATATCAGGCAACAATATTTCTTGTAGACGCTCCATTTCGCCCGGTTGAGAAATACCTGCTTCAAAAATAGCCAGTTCGTATTTCTTTTCAAGGTTCCAAACAGAGAGCGGAACACCTATTTGGCTATTAAAACTTCGAGGACTACGCACGACGCGCCGCGAAGTTTCTACAATGTGATTCAGCCATTCCTTCACCACAGTCTTGCCTCGCGACCCGGTAATAGCAACAACCGGATTCTTGAAATTCCTCCTGCAGAAAGCGGCTATGTTTTGCAGCGCCAAAAGTGTGTCGTCGACAGCGATAAAAGCAGCATCGGGCATCTCCGCCGACAATAAAGGAGCCTCTCTCTTGTTAACAACAAAAGAAAGCACTCCGGATTGATATAGTTTTTTAACGAACTTATGCCCGTCGTTTTGTAATGTTGAAAGTGCAAAGAAAAGGGTATGCTCCGGTTTCGTTAATGAGCGCGAATCCGTGAGCAGCAATGATATATTGCGGTTGGGCAAATAGGAGTGGTCACAACCGAGTTGTTTGGCAATTTCTGAAAGTTTGAGTGCCATTTTGTTCAGTATTTTATACCGACAAAATTAGCGAAAATTACTGATATATCATTGCCTCGTGAATTTATCCACAGTGGAAATACTCGCTTACAAGTTTTGACATTAACTGTGGTGAAGAAAGTGCCTTTTTACAAAGTTCTTCATCTTCGTATGAACGCAAGTGGGCAATGGTTCCATCTATCATTGCTGGTGCAAAAACGCCATATTGTTCGTATACTGCGCGCTGTTTCTGAAGTTCATTGGCCGATTGGCAGCAATTTGCTGGTAACTGATTTAAAGATTCAAGCCGGCTAGCATTTTCGGGGTTATGAATATTAACATCGACATATGTAGCCTCAGCAACCTGCAATGCATTGTCCATTTCAAACCCATGTCGACAAGCAACCGCCAGAGCGGCAAGCAATGAGTAAATATCGGCGGAGCCATCGGGAGAACGCATCTCAACTGTCTGTTTTATAGATGTATCAGGCATTGGAACGCCTTGGTTGCCTGGGTTTATGATGCCACTCATAGATGTGTCAGCAGTCCATCCTAACGGAACACGAACCAAAACGGAACGGTTTCTATCGCCCCAGCAAATATTTGTAGGCGCTTCCTGATGAGGGACCAAACGGAAATAAGAAGTTGGATTGGTGTTTCCAAAAGCAGTTATTGATGGAGCCAATTCCATCATTCCGGCTATAGCGCGTTTGGCTGTGTCAGAAAGATGACGGTTTTCGTCGAGCATCATGTTCTTGCCTTCGCAAACTAGACGCATATGAATATGTAATCCGGAACCAGCTTTACCTGATGTAATTTTAGGAGAAAACGTAACATTAAGTCCTTCGCGTAGCGCTTGGTTACGGATAACCCATTTTGCTAGCATCAATTGGTCGGCGGCCTCTATCGCATCGACCGGAAGGAATTCAATTTCATTTTGCTCGTAAACAAGACCATCGGCCGTAAAATTACCGACCTCAGAATGCCCGTATTTGATTTGTCCTCCGGTTTGAGCAATAAGGTGCATACATCTGGTTCTGAAGTCTCCATGTTTTGCATACGGGGCAGATTCATGATAGCCATGCTGGTCGGTGGCAGGATATAGACCCTCAAAGTGTGATATGACATAGAATTCGAGTTCCCCCATAGCTTGAAAGGTCATTCCTGTAACGTCGGTAAAAGCTTTACAAGCCTTGCGTAATGTCTGTTCAGGTGACGAAGCCAGCGGCTTACCATCTTTATCGAAGAAGGAGCAGAGCATTGTTACAGTAGGAATCGTAGCAAAGGGATCGAGGAAAGCAGTACTGTAGCGCGGAATTACGTATAGGTCGCTGTTGCCGGCCTCTATGAACGGGAAAAGGCTGGAACCGTCGACGCGTTCACCGGAAATCAGAACCGACTCCAGATACTCGAGTGAGTTAATTACAAAATTAAGAGTTTTCAGTCGGGAGTCAGCGGCAGGGTACATGAAATTTATCATCTTAATACCCTGAGCTTTAATATAGCTAATAATATCAGAAGCAGTGAAGTGTTTTGGGTCTTTTTGAATCATTCTGACAAGATCGTTCTGACTGAGTTCAAGATTTTTTTCCATGGTAGGTATGGTTAGGTATGGTGAACTTAGGGCTCTGAAATTTTATGATATGAGCCCTTAATTGTACATCTCATCATCGTTATCTTTATCGGAAGCGGCATAGATGGCGTTAAGAGGGCGCAGCACATTGCATACAGTCTGGCTCCAATAAGATTCGAAATCGTCTTTAACAGCTATCAGCATTGCCGCCACAACAGTGTCGGGCATGTCGCGAACCGCATCAAGGAAATTGAATAGTACTTGGTAAATATCAGCAAGGCCTTCCGAAACAGATTGAGCAATGGGTGTATCGGAGTATTTCATATCTTCGTGGAAAACTTCGAGATAGGTATCATCTGGACCGAGCAAATTTTCTATATTGCGGCGTATTGCGTCGTAATAATCCTCATCGAGACGATTGTCGATATATGTTTCCTCGAGAAGGGCATCAGGCACGTTGATGTCGGACGCAGCTATATATATACGCGGCAGCAGTCGCAACATATTGCCTACAAACCGACTGCTACCAACCGTTTGTTGAACTTGTTCCAAAGCTTGGCAGTATTCGTTAGCCAAAGCCATAAATGCCAACGAGTTATTGTTGATTTGCTTTTGCTCCATATTAATAATACAATTTATTTTCCTTAATGTAATTATATACTCCCGACGGCATAAAAAAGTTCATATCCCAGCCGCACGCCAGTTTGCGACGAATCTCTGTGGATGAAATTTCGAGTAACGGGGCATCAACGGTCGTCACCCCGGTGGGAAGAACATCCTGGATTGGATATCCCGGCCGTGGATACACAATGAGTCCGTAGCGGGACAGTAGCTCCTCGTGACTTCGCCATTTATCAAAGATTTCAAGATTATCACTTCCAACAATAAGCGTGAAATCAAATTGCGGATAACGACGGTTAAGTTCTGAAAGTGTATTTATTGTATATGAAGGCCGTGGCAGTTCCAACTCTAGCGTACACAATTCGATTAACTTCGAATCGGCCAAAGCAATTTCCAGCATTTCCCGCCTTTGATTATCTTCAACAAGAGAGGAATCTGATTTAAGAGGATTTGCAGGAGAAAGCATAAGCCATACGCGATCGACTAAACCGGATTGTGCGATCCAAGAAGCAAGCATGAGATGTCCTATATGAACAGGATTAAATGAGCCTCCAAATATGCCTATTTTCTGCCTCATGCCATGTGTATGTTTTTTAGTTTGCGCTAATCAGCGTGCGATGAAGTTGCAGATAATCGTTTCTGCTTCATTAACAGCCTGCACCAAATTATCGTTTACAACTATGGCCTCATAGTTGGGAGCGTACGATATTTCAAGTTCAGCTTTATCTACACGCTGCTCAATAACTTCGGGCGCATCTGTGTTGCGCGCAACTAGGCGACGGCGCAACTCATCAACCGAAGGTGGCATGATAAACAACGTCAGTGCACGGTTGCCATAAATTTTTTTTACATTCATAGCGCCCACAACGTCGATGTCGAGTACCACGTTATGACCGGCTGACGTAATACGCTCAATTTCACTTTTTAATGTTCCGTAGAATCGCCCGGGATACACCTCTTCATACTCTACAAACATGCCGGTTTCAATTCTCGATCGAAACTCACTTTCCGATAGAAAATAATAATGTACCCCATCAATTTCTCCTTTGCGAGGTTCTCGGCTTGTTGCTGAAATAGAGAAGTGCATATCGACACCGCGCTTTAGTAAAGCACTGATTATAGTCGATTTTCCACAACCCGAAGGAGCCGATATGATAATTATTTTGCCAGCCATATAACGGATGTTGAGTTACATTACGTTCAACACTTGTTCCTTGATTTGCTCCAATTCGTCTTTCATTCGCACAACCAGACGCTGCATTTCTGCATTATTTGATTTTGAGCCTAAAGTATTGATTTCGCGCCCCATCTCCTGTGCAATGAAACCAAGTTTCTTACCTTGACCCGAACCATTGGCCATTGTTTCTTTGAAATAACTTAAGTGCTGAGCCAACCGTTGTTTTTCTTCATTGATATCGAGTTTCTCAATGTAAAAAATCATTTCCTGCTCAAGGCGGTTTTTATCAAACGAGACTGTATCAATCTTGGCAAGGTTTTCTTCTAGGCGAGCACGTATTTTTTCAACACGTTCCTTTTCGAAAGGCTCAACCTGAGCGAGAAGATCGGCAATACGATCGACCCGCTCTGTGAAAAAAGCCTCAAGTTTCTGACCTTCTTTTTGACGGAATTGCATTAGCTGATCGATAGCTTGCTCGGTCACCTGACGCAAGGTTAGCCATTCGTCGGGCGACATCGTAGCCGGAATCTCGTTTTTCACTGTTTCGGGAAATCGTAAAAGCACATTATACCAGTCGTCAGGCCATGGAATACCCAACTGCCGAGCCATTTCCTCAACCTGCATCTTATATGCTGCCATTAAAGGAATGTTTAACGACACAGTTGTTTCAATACCTACCGATTCTGAATAAATCAGCAGTTCCACCTTGCCGCGAACAACACGTTCAGCAACGATATTCCGTAATTCGAGTTCTTTCTCGCGGAAAGCCGCCGGAATTCTTGCCGACATATCTAATTGCTTACTATTAAGCGATTTTATTTCTACAGTGATTTTCTTGTTTGGGATTGCTGCGGTTGCCTTACCAAATCCCGTCATTGATAGTATCATGTCCGTGATTATTTCAGATTTCAAAATTACAAATTTTAACCCAAAATCCAAATTTATTCTGATAAGATGCCGCCCGGATCCACGGCTCTTTCATTCACGGCTGACGCATCTTAAATAATCTTAACGGCTTTATACTACTATTATAGGGTA
>JAMPII010000041.1 GCA_023662835.1 Muribaculaceae bacterium
GCTGATGAAATCATTGAGGAATTCGGAATACGGCAAAACCAACAGTCATTTTTCAACTTTATGGAGAATGTCATTGTCCGACTCAAAGAACTCGGCAAACTGCGTACTTCACAGACATATACATCTGCGTTGAACTCTTTCCGCAATTTTAAGATTGACGAGGACGTTATTTTCGATGGGTTCAATTCTGATCTGATGGAATCCTATCAGGCATTCCTTACAGAGAAAGGATTAATTCCAAACTCAATCTCGTTTCACATGAGAATCTTGCGGGCCGTATATCACCGTGCAATAGAAAAAGATATAACGGAAGACAAGAAACCATTCCGACACGTCTATACAGGAGTCGATAAGACCACGAAGCGTGCCATTGATGTGAAGACTTTGAAAAAGCTAAAAGAGGCCGACCTCAGTATGCAACCCAAAGCGGCATATGCAAGAGATATATTCCTCATATCTTTCTATTTCAGAGGAATGAGCTTCGTCGATATGGCATACCTTAAAAAATCAAACCTTTCCAATGGCCAGATTACATACCGCCGCCGCAAAACCGGGCAGAAGTTAATTGTGAAATGGACAAAGGAGATGCAAGAAGTGCTTGATAAATATCCTGAAAATGATACTGAATACCTGCTTCCGATAATTACATCTGCAACGTCCACACCATATAGTCAGTATAGATCAAAGCAATACCAAGTAAACATGGGGCTGAAAGCCGTAGCCAAAAGCATTGGACTGAAAATGTCGTTGACTCTATATTGCAGTCGCCACTCCTGGGCCTCAATTGCCAAATCAAAAGGTATTCCCGTTGGAGTCATCAGCGATGGACTCGGACATGATAGCGAACTGACCACCCAGATTTACCTGTCAACACTTGACACAAGTGCTGTTGACAAGGCTAATGCACTAATCATGAAACTCATCTGAAAAGCAATGAGGCTGTCATAATTCAGTATTTACAGCACAGCCTCCATATCTTTGGAGTTCGTTTCCAATAACCATCTGACTCTTCTCTGATTTAGAATTATATGATTATTTTGTAGGATGGGCTTAAATAGTTATCTTTGAAAAAAATAAGAGGTAGTAAAAAAATGAAAAGATTTTTGAAATTGTGGAGTGTTATGCTGCAAATGGTTGCAGTAACTTTTGCTGTCGCCAGAGAAACCGACCAAAGGTGGACAATTACTGACGATGGCGGTATATGCTGGATTGTAGGCGATTCGTTGCCTCATTATGATCATATAGAAATGAGCGGTGAAAAGGTGTCGACAGTTTTACGCTATGGCGTTAATAATGAAGGCTGTTTCTCGATAGAACGATCGGTAGTTTGGCCAATGCTACGCACTGTTCCAAACAACACTCATGCCAGCTTGACCCGTCGTTTTGCACATGATTTTCTAATGCCGGTGATGGCTGATCGGCAAACGCTAAATAACGAAAGCGTTAAGAGCATTACACTTGACGGAAAAATGAAGGTTACAAGCACGTTTACAGTAGGACATAACCGTGCAACAAAAAGTGGAAGAACATTAAGTGAAGCGGTGCAAGTTGAGCGAATAATTTTCCCATCAACAACCCTACCAATGATTTGTGAGGATTATACACTGACAAATATCGACAATAAAAATCTGGAGATTGTGATTCCTGCGCAGCGCCTTGTATACTCAACTCCGGCCGAACAGGGGGTTGACGGTTCATATAAAATCATAGCTAAGACTACGAACAATGAGGATATAAAAGTAAACCTCAAGCCAGGAGAGAGTATCAGTTTCGGAGCAACTATTCAGGGTTACAAACCAACAGAAAGCGAATTGTCGGCAGATGTGAAAGGTGAACTGTTGGCACGAAAAGCATTTGTTGACAGAATAGGGAAATCACTCGTATTTGAATGTCCCGATAAAGTTCTAAACACGGAATTTGCCTTTGCCAAGATAAGAGCGGCCGAAAGCATATTCCGCACAAAAGGAGGTCTGATGCAATCGCCCGGTGGAGAATCATATTATGCCGCCATATGGGCAAACGATCAAGCTGAATATCTGAATCCATTTCTACCCTATCTTGGTTATGACAAAGGGAACGAATCGGCAGTAAACTCATTTCGTCATTTCGCACGCTTCATGAACGAAGAATACAGAACGATTCCAAGTTCAATTATTGCCGAGGGCGATGACATTTGGAATGGTGCAGGCGACCGTGGCGATTGTGCGATGATTGGCTACGGAGCCTCACGGTTTGCGCTTGCCTACGGCGACAGGAAAACGGCCGAAGACTTGTTTCCACTCATTGAATGGTGCTTGGAATATTCGCGGCGCAAAACAAACGAAGAAGGTGTTGTCGCATCAAATACTGACGAATTAGAGGGGCGCTTCCCATCTGGCGATGCCAACCTTTGCACCTCATCACTGCATTATGATGCACTGCTTTCGGGCGCATTTCTGGCAACGGAGCTTGGAAAGACAAAGCAAGCGGCCAAATACAGAGCCGAGGCTATCCGTTTGCGCAAGTCTATAGAACGATATTTTGGCTCAACAGTCGAGGGGTTCGACACATATCGCTATTACAAAGGCAATAAAAAACTACGTTCATGGATATGCATGCCGCTGGTTACCGGAATTTTCGAACGTAAGGACGCGACTATCAACGCACTATTGTCGCCGCGTTTGAAAACTGCCGACGGCCTATTAACGCAAAGTGGTACGGACACATACTGGGATCGATCAACTCTTTATGCATTGCGAGGCATCTTTGCCGCAGGTCAGCGCGAAAAGGCTTTGGAATTCTTGTCATATTATTCTCGAACCCGTCTGCTCGGCAATCACGTCCCCTACCCCATTGAGGCATGGCCAGAGGGTAATCAACGGCATCTATCTACTGAAAGTGCGCTTTATTGCCGCATAATCACCGAAGGCATGTTCGGAATACGCCCCACCGGGCTTTCCAAATTTGAAATGACGCCACAACTACCCCAGGGGTGGAATTATATGTCGCTCCGTAATGTTGCGGCCTTCAACTCTGAGCCATACGATATAGTAATTACCCGAGCAGGCGACAAACTAGATGTAAAAATCATCCAACAAGGTAAAGTAACGAACAGCAAACGTGTAGCCAACGGCCAAAAACTGACAGTTGCGTGCAAATAAATCTGTAAATTCAAACAGTCAAACTAGCTGACCGTATCTGCGTTAATATATGAGACAGATTCTTAAATAATATAATACCAACGGTTTGTACGATTTGATTGTGGCGCTCAAACTTTTTGTGCAGAAGATGCAACAAATCAGTTCACTAATAATCCTACCGGTAATATACAAATCAAGTATGATTGAAAATGGAGGTTAGCTATGTGAAATTTCAGCCGGAGTAAGCCAAAAATTAATGTATTCTATTTAACTTTGCAGAATATTATGGAATTCCAACTGCAAGCAACCGATAGCCACGGCAAAGCCCGAGCCGGAGTCATAACTACCGACCACGGTACAATCACCACTCCCATCTTCATGCCAGTAGGCACAGTTGGGTCGGTGAAGGCTGTGCATTTTCATGAATTGGAACAGGACGTTAAAGCACAGATTATTCTGGGCAACACCTACCATCTTTATTTGCGTCCTGGTATCGAGACACTTAAGCAAGCTGGTGGCTTACATAAGTTTAATTCATGGAACCGTCCTATTTTGACTGATAGCGGCGGCTTTCAGGTTTTCTCCTTATCGTCGAATCGAAAGCTAAAAGAAGATGGAGCACATTTCCGTAGCCATATCGACGGTTCGAAACATGTGTTCACACCTGAAGGTGTAGTAGACATTCAACGAGCCATTGGGGCCGATATCATGATGGCTCTTGATGAGTGCACACCCGGTACTGCCGATTACGATTACGCAAAAAAATCGCTTGGGCTAACTACCCGCTGGCTGAAACGTGGATGGGAGCATTATTGTCATACCGAAGGAATTTACGACTATCATCAATCTTTTTTCCCGATTGTTCAAGGTTGTACCTATCCCGACCTTCGTCGACAGGCCGCCCTTACAGTAGCTGATCTGGGAGCCGAGGGTAATGCAATTGGAGGATTGGCCGTTGGAGAGCCGGCTGAGGTGATGTATGAGATGATTGAAATAGTAAATGAGATTTTACCAACCGACAAACCTCGCTATCTTATGGGTGTTGGGACTCCGGTAAATATTCTCGAGGCTATAGACCGAGGTGTTGATATGATGGATTGTGTGATGCCTACGCGGAATGGCCGCAACGGAATGCTATTTACTAAACATGGCATCATGAACATGCGAAACAAAAAATGGGAAAACGACTTCTCACCCCTACAAGAGGATGGTCCCAGCTATGTCGACCGACGCTACAGTAAGGCATACGTCCGACATTTATTTGTTGCGCAGGAAATTCTTGCCATGCAAATAGCATCGATACATAATCTTGCATTTTATCTGTGGCTTGTTGATGAGGCTCGTAGTCACATCTTGGCCGGAGATTTCAAAATTTGGAAATCCGACATGGTTGAACGCCTGGCTCGACGGCTGTAAAGATATGTTATCATGCTTAAAATTCTCGACCGCTACATAATCGGTAAGTTCCTTGGAACATACTTTTTTGCAATTCTCCTGATTCTGGCAATCACGGTAATGTTCGATGTCAACGACAAACTTGATTCCTTCTTGAAAGCACCGTTGAAGGCTACAATCTTCGACTATTTTGTCAACTTCCTACCATACTTTGCCAACCAATTCAGTCCGCTTTTCACGTTCATCGCCTGCATATTCTTTACCTCAAAGTTGGCTGATAACTCCGAGATTATTGCTATGCTCTCGTCCGGAGTCAGCTTCCGTAGGTTAATGCGCCCTTACATGATGAGCGCATGCGTAATCGCAGCTCTTACATGGGTTCTCAGTGCATACATAATTCCGCCGGCCAACATAAAACGAATTGAATACACTAACACATACGTAAAAAACAAACGTGTCGACTACGGCTCAAACATTCAAATGATGGTAGCTCCCGGCGAAATTGCCTATATGAGCCGCTTCGATAACACAACACGCACCGGCTATCGTTTCTCTCTCGATAAATTCGAAGATAAGAAACTTGTATCGCGCTTAACCGCAGCCTCGATTCGCTGGGATTCGCTATATCACTGGCAAGTCCGCGACTATATGATTCGCGACATCGAAGGTCTGGATGAACATATCACCCGCGGCTACCGCCTGGACACAATAATACCATTTGAGCCACGAGATTTCCTAATTGCAAAAAACGACCACGAAACCATGACCACTCCGCAACTGCAAAGCTACATTGAGCGACAAAAAAAACGCGGAATGGCCAATATCGAGACTTTTGAGATTGAAAACGAGCGCCGCTATGCAATGTGCGCCGCGGCATTCATACTTACAATCATTGGTATGTCCCTGTCGTCTAAGAAAGTGAAAGGTGGAATGGGTATAAACATCGGTATTGGCTTGGTGCTCTCGTTCAGCTATATCTTATTTATGACTGTTACATCCACATTCGCTATCTCGGGATTAACATCGCCCTTCGTTGCCATGTGGATTCCAAACTTTATATATAGCATAATCGCAATTATACTATACTTCCGCGCCTCAGCAGGATAACTCTGCTTTGCTTTTTACTTACCTGACTGCACTCCCCAGTAAAGCTTTTTACGAAGGGTCTCGGCGAAATTATGTTCTCGTCTAACAACAACATTTGTAACAAACGGAGCTTTTGATATTATCAATTCCACGCCCTCTGGCAAGGTCAAGCTTCGTCCGTCAAGGCTCAGTAAAAAAGAACCTACTCGCGACGAAGTTGAAAGGCGCACGACAGAATCATTGCATACAACCAACGGTCGCATACTTAATGAGTGGGCAGCTACGGGTGATACTACATTCACCGGAGCTGTTGGCTGCAAAATCGGACCTCCGACTGAGAGGTTATAGCCCGTTGAACCTGTTGGCGTAGATACTATCAGCCCGTCAGCTTTGTATTGTGCTAAAAAAACATCGTCGATATACGCTTCAATTTCAATCATCGAGGCAGTATCTTTTTTTAAAACCGCCACCTCATTCAAGGCATAAGGCCATATCACGTCGGCAATGCCGGACGACACGACATCGACTTTCAGCATTTGCCGTTGCTCTACGATATAGTCTCCGCTAAGAAGTAGATCAAGCCAATTGAAATTACCCTCCATACGATGATCCGACAGATAGCCCAGATGGCCGGTATTTATGCCGAATATAGGTATTTCGGATGGCGCAACCCATTGTGCTGTACGCAAAAATGTGCCATCGCCGCCAATGCTGAATGCAAAGTCTGCTGACGGGCATTTTTCGTCAGCAGCCACAACATGCTCAACGGCCAAGTTACCCAAAGCTTTATCCCCAAAATGTGAGTATAGTTTATCAGCCATAATCACTTGAATATTGCGTATATGCATTTCTTCAACCAGCTTTACTATATATTCTTCGTAACCTGATTGATGGCGGCTTCCGAAAACAGCGATTTTCATGAGGTTTAATGATATAGTTAAAGGTTATTTGTAATCATCACAGTTCCAAGATATGAAGAACCTCATTTGCCCTTCGTGCAGTTGTGGCGTCAATGCCGTCGCTAGAGAGCGAGTTCATAGCTATCGTATCGTAACCGTAACGCGCCAACGACCTGGCAACCATTAATCCACGCGAGTGATTAACCCTAAGTTCTACCGTCGTAACGCTATTTGGCTGGGTGCCTTTTATTACATTCAAATTTAACAGATGAGCATCGGCATCTTCAACAGCGTGGGCAATAGCAGACGCACTGTAGTTACCAGCAGGACAAACTACTGTAAGTTCTGTTGATTCCTGCACCTGAGGGAAAAGGCCAGCACAGAGCGCCAACAGACTTTCACGAGTAACCAGCCCTACCTTTGATGATACATCTTCATCTTTAACCAATTGCAAAACACCATCAGGCGCCGATTGAATCTTATCAAGGATAACTCCTAATGGTGCTGATTCATTAACAACCGGGGCATTTGCGTGTACAAGTCCTGAATTTACCGAAATGGCGTCTTTTGCTATCAAATAATTATATGATTTATAGTTTATATACTGTAAAAATCGACTAATAACAAATAATAATTTTGTCGACTAAGTTATTCTAACTAATTTTGTAATCCCATTTCCTAGCTATAAGCATACGGAAACAGCACACAAATATAGTAAGTTTTTTCCAATTGTAACGGTGCTTTAATATTTTTCACCCATTGCAAAAAGAAAGAGCCTAAAATTCCTCAATATAATTTAATAATGACAAATTTAAGCGTCAATATCAACAAGATAGCTACTTTGCGTAATGCTCGTGGCGAAAATGTACCGAGCGTGGAACAAGTGGCGATTGATTGCGAACAGTTCGGTGCCGATGGCATTACCGTACATCCCCGTCCCGACGAGCGTCACATTAAGCGCGCCGATGTTTTTGCATTGAAACCACTTATCAAAACTGAGTTTAATATTGAAGGATACCCTAGCCAAGATTTTGTAAAGCTGGTAACAATGGTAAAACCTGCACAAGTAACATTAGTACCGGACGCCGCCGATGCATTGACGTCATCGGCAGGTTGGGACGTAATAAACAATATCAACTTTTTGTCCGATTTGGTTGAAGAATTCCATAACAGCGGAATACGCACTTCAATATTTATCGACACCGATGCGGAAAACATAAAAGCTGCGGCCTCTACAGGCGCCGACCGAATAGAGCTATATACAAAACCTTATGCCGACCTCTACCCTACCGATCCAGAAAAAGCAATCGAACCCTTCGTGAAAGCAAGTATCATAGCTCATAAAAACGGTCTAGGAGTTAACGCCGGCCACGACTTGAGCCTGAAAAATCTGGCGTTTTTCCACAAACGCGTGCCATTTCTCAACGAAGTGTCAATTGGTCATGCATTGATATGCGATGCGCTGTACCTTGGTCTGCAGGAAACAATACGACAATATAAATTATGCTTGGCAGACTAAACCAACAATCACCACCTGAGTCATAAAAACAAAAAAAACAACAATGATAAACCTACTCCTAGCACAAGTTACACAGAATCCCGTATCAGATACGATTGCCATGGTTGCCGACAGTCTTTCGGCAGCGCAAGTTACTGTAGAAGCTGCAGAAGCAGAATTGTCAGTGTGGGATCTATGCATGAAAGGAGGCTTCATAATGATTCCGTTGGCTATACTGCTCATAGTGAGTATATACATTTTTATAGAGCGTTACTTAACAATTCGCAAAGCCAACATCGAAGATTCTACGTTCATGCAACGCATAAAAGACTACATTCACGACGGAGAAATAGAAAGTGCAAAAAACCTTTGCCGCAAAAACGGTTCGCCATATAGCCGTCTGATACTAAAGGGGATTAGCCGTATTGGACGACCCATGAACGACGTGCTTGTAGCTATTGAGAACACCGGCAACCTGGAGATTGCCAATCTTGGCAAAGGTCTTCCCTGGCTAGCCACAACAGCGGCAGGCGCACCTATGCTAGGCTTTCTGGGAACGGTTATCGGTATGGTTGAAGCTTTTTTCGCCTTAGCTTCGGCCGGTTCTGCTGCAAACATCGGAGTGCTTGCAGGTGGTATTTATGAAGCTTTGGTAACTACAGTAGCCGGTCTGACAGTCGGAATCGTCGCTTTGTTTGCCTACAACGTATTAGTGGCACGTATAAACGACGTAATGAAGCTTTTGGAGGGTAAGACAATGGAATTCATGGATCTTTTGAACGAACCGGCATAGTACAATGTCACTACGACGACCACATGACATGATGGCGGCCTTCTCAATGGCCTCAATGACTGACGTAATATTCTTGCTGCTGATATTTTTCATGATTACCAGCACATTTGTATTTCCCACGGCATTAGATGTAAACTTGCCGCAAAGCACAGTTCAAACATCCCTTAAGCCAAGTACAAGAGTTTTTATCGACCGAGACCGCAATTTATACGCATCGTTCGGCAATGAAGAACCTCAACCGATGGAGCAAGAGGCTTTATTAGCATTTTTACAACTTGTTAAACAACAAGCACAGCAAAACGAGGACTATATAGCAATCTATGCCGATGAAGAGGTACCTTATGGAGCTATTGTAGAAGTGCTGGATATGGGCGCCAAAAATAACCTTAGGATGGTATTGGCAACCCGTCCCACAAAACGCCAGATACAAAACTAATGAATAACAGACGTAGCCACAGCCAAAACAACGAAAGTAAAACCTCGCTGATAGCCACAATAATTATTGTGCTGATTCTGCTTGGCTGGATGCTTACGTCAACGTTGAACATAACTCTGACCCAAGAAGAAACCAAATTGGCACACGTCGATTCAAGTGAGATTGTGTTCGGAGGTGAGTTTGTCAAAATGGGTAACTTTGCCACCCCTACCAGACACAGCAAAAGTACCACAGCAACAGAAACCCAAAACACAGAGGAGTCTGCACATGAAGGCACCGATTTACAAAACAGCGGTATGTCATCGGCTGAGCAACCCGAAATTGTTACATCCGAGCGTCAGTCGCCCGCTAAAGTAGACAAAAAGCCGCAGCAACAAAAGACCGGTCCGTCGAAAGAGGAATTGGCCGAGCGAGAACGCATACGACGTGAGCGAGAACAAGCACAAAAGAGCAAACTCATAAACTCCGGCATGAAAAATACCTTCAATAAGCCGGGCAACACAACTACCCAAATCGACGGAAGCCCACAAGGTAATTCAACGGTCGGTATATCGAATGGTTCGCCAGGATTCTCGCTTTTTGGCCGTACCGCTGAAGGATGGGGAAAGCCATCGAGCGCATTTGGCGGCACAATAACTATCCGGGTAAAAGTGAACAGGCAAGGCCACGTTATAAGCGCAACTTACGCCGGAGGATCCGGTTCCGCGGCTGCGCAACAAAACGTGCGACAATCGTGTATTCAGGCCGCCCGCCAATCACGTTTCTCAGTCGACGAAAACGCTCCGGCTGAACAGAGCGGCACTATAACATGGACATTCCGCTAAGAGCAATGAGAATACATATTATTCCATACTCACCAAGCTGGCAATCAAAATGGAACCGTTTCAACCGCGAGTCGAAAAACGGAACATTCCTTTTTGATCGCAATTACATGGATTATCATTCCGACCGTTTCCACGACTGTTCCTTAATAGCAATTGACGACGAAGGAAACATAGTAGCCGCGCTTCCTGCTACCAGAACAGGTGATACCGCCACAAGTCATGGAGGTCTCACGTATGGAGGATGGATACTATCTTTAAAAAAAATGGATGCGGCCTTAATGCTTGAAGTATGGGACTGCATGTCGGCCTACTATAAATCAACTGGCATAAAAAACCTGATTTACAAGGTCATACCATGGATTTATCCAATAGCGCCGTCAGATGACGATCTATATGCCATATTCCGTAACAATGGCACCCTTGACTGCGTTCAAGTATCAACTGCTATCGATTTAACAAATCCCGTTGGCTTCAATCGGTCGTCGCGTACAAAAGTTCACAAAGCCGCAAGGAACGGCGCGTATGTTAAGAAAAACTACGATTTTGCGACATACTGGCAAATATTGACAAAACGATTGCAAAGCAGGCATAACACCAACCCAGTGCATGCTCTCGACGAAATAATATTGCTAGCTTCTCGATTCCCGGAAGAAATCGAACTATGGAGTGTTTTTTCGTCCGACCATATCATGATAGCCGGCTCACTGATATACAAAACACGAACCGTGGCTCACGCTCAATACATAGCAGCATCCGATGCCGGTTTAGAGCAGGATGCCCTGCCGTTATTGTTCGATAAACTTATTACTCATTACACTAACCAAGGTTGCCGCTATTTCGATTTTGGCACATCAAACGAACAAAGAGGAATGGTTCTTAACTCCGGATTGCTGAATCAGAAACAACGATTCGGCGGTCGTACAGTGGCCTACACAACTTATAGGATAGAATTATAAAATATGTCACAATCTATCAAAGGCCATCTGTCAATGGCAGGTGCCAATATCATGTGGGGACTTATGTCGCCGATAGCTAAGGTTGCTATGGCTTCTACTATAGTTTCACCTATATTATTGGTCGATATGAGGGTAGCCGGAGGCGCTATACTTTTCTGGATTACAAGTCTATTCTGTAAATGCGAAAAAGTTGCGGCTCTCGATCTGTTGCTGTTGGCCGGCGCATCAATGCTTGGAATATTATTCAACCAAAGTTGCTTTATAATCGGACTCAGTTATACTTCGCCTGGCGAAGGCTCATTGATTACTACAACGATGCCTATGTGGGTTATGATTTTGGCATGGCTAATTTTAAAAGAGCCTATAACGCTTAAAAAAGCAAGCGGAATAGCTTTGGGCGCAACCGGTGCGCTCATTCTAAGGGCCCATATCATAAAATTTCAGGGCCGCTGGGGCGGCTCCGGGCGAGTGAT
>JAMPII010000042.1 GCA_023662835.1 Muribaculaceae bacterium
TCACTCGCCCGGAGCCGCCCCAGCGGCCCTGAAATTTTATGATATGGGCCCTTAGTTTCCGCCGGCGACGGCTATTTTGCTTGTTGCTGTGGCAGCTGCTGTGCCATCGTTAACGCGGACTGTGGCCCGGTAGACGTATATTCCCCGTCCTACGCGGCGTCCGCACATATCGCTGAGGTCCCACTGTATTGGGGCGGCTTGGAAAAGGTCGCTGCGCCCGCTGCGGGTTGTATGCCAAACCATGCGTCCCATAAGGTCGTAAATGGCGAAGTCGACGTTGATTACGGCATCGGGCCGGTTGTGGCGCACGTAGAAGTTGGCGTGGTCGACGGCGGGATTTACGTCGGCATACAAATCGACAATCCGTGGTGGCTGGTTGGGTTCGACAATAAATTCAATTGTGCTTTCGGCCATGTTGTTTGATGTGTCCCATATGCGCAGGCGTAGTGTGTGTTGTCCTTTTGTCAGCTCGGGCATCTGGTAATAGAGTTGTCCTGATTTGGCACCGTCGGTTCCGGTTGTGTAGCTTTCGATTACGTCGGTGAATGTTCGGTTGCCGTCGAGCATTAGTGAAATCTGGTGGCCAATTCCGGCCGACGACATGTTGATTCCTACGTTGTCGGACACTCGTGCTATCACCATGGGGGTGGTGTTTACTTTGTCGCCTGAACGGAAGCTTTCGGAGTTGAGAGCCAGCAGGTGTATCGTTGGTGATTCAATGTCGGAGTTGTTGGAGTCGTCGTAGCCATAAACGTAGAAGTTGCGCGATGTGCCGGCGGCGTCGTCGGTGCTTTCTCCGTCGGCGTCGGCATATATGCTCATCGTTGCGGGTCTGTAGTTTGAGGCTATTTCGGAGGGCATGTTTAGGGTCATGTTAAACTCGCCGTCCTTTACTTGCGAACTGCCGACGAAGAGCCTTTCTCCCATTTCCTGGAAGGTGATTACTTTACTGTCGGCGTAATGGCCTTGGGTGGTTGTTGAGAATTCGGCATCGTAGATGGTGGCGGTTACGGTTCCGTTGAAGGAAGTTGCCGTGTTGCCTTGGCCGTCGACTAGTCGCCCTTTTACATCGAGGTTCTGATGGGCCATGATTGTGGGCTTCGATTCGTCGCTTACTTCATTTTCGCCAATCGTTTCGAGCAGTGCGCGGTAGGTTGTGTTCGACAGAGGCATTGCCGGGTCGCCCAGCAGTACGTAGCGGAGTTTGTTCTCATCGCCATATGAGCTGATTAGCATGTTTTTGGCGTTTTGCATCAGCTCGCCAACGGGCACACGGCGTCCGGTGCCAACGGTAGCGCTTATTGCACTGGCCAGGGCTTTACACATGCGGTCGTTAAGATTCATGTAGACAGGGCGTGTGGCGGCGATTGCGCCGATTATGCCGTTTTCGTTGAAGAAGAGTGTTTCTGCTCCCGACTCCGAGGGTGTGTCCCAGCGGAGGAAGTTGCAGGTTGCGGCGAACAGCATCGGCGGGTTGGTGAAGCGTGCGTTGGTGATATCTTCGAGGGTAAGCAGCCCTTCGGCGGTCCAGGAGGTTGACGATGCGTGGCCGATGTACCACCACCAGATTGCGCCCTGATTAAGGAGTCGCCACATGCGGTCGTGGGCATCGGGTGCGGTGCCGTTAATGAGGTTGAAAGCGTCGATGTATATTTTATGGTAAACGTTTTGTTGCCCTCCGATGGTTGACATGAATTCGGTGTAGACGTCCTCCATTTGTTCCATGTGAAGGCCGAAGTTGCCGTCGTCGGCAGCGAGTATGATTCGGTTTTTCCAGTCGCCGCGGTGCTCGTCGGCCATGTAGGCGCGTATTTTTTCAGTGGTTACGCGTGCTTCGGCGTCGGAGCTTACGGGTATGCGGCCAATTGCTATGCAGTGGCGGTCGGTGGCCATTTCTTGGCCGGAGTTGTCGAGCAGGAATGTTAGGTAATCTTCGGTTGTGAACGATGATGTGCTGGCCGACGATTCAGTGCTTTGCCATTGAGGCAGGATGCTGGCTTTTATTTGGCGCGATTCGGGTGTGATTCCGCGGTGGTCGTATAGGGCACGGCCGAACATGAGTGCGTAACGGAGTTTGCTCTGGGGGTTGGTGGCTGTGGCGCCGCCGCGGTCCCAGTACATTTTGAGCATCCGGCGAATGGCGTTTATTTCGGGTGTTCCGCCGGAGAATTCGTTGTAGCATTCTTCGGCAGTTACCACGAGTACATCGAGATTTTGCGGTTCGGCACGGTGGATATTAGCCAACGACTCGGCGTGCTGGCGCCATTGAGGCAGGGTTACGATTACCATGTCGGGCGTTTGGCGGCCATGGAGATCCTGATTCTGAATAACGGATACGAGCTCGACCGACTGCATTGTTGCGCCGGGGGTCCACGCTACGTATTGGCCGAATTTTTTGTCGCGTTCGGTGTTCCAACTGATGTTGCCGTCGGCATCGGGGCTGGATGTTGCCACTCGGCTCATGGCGTGTTCGTCGGTTACGTCCCAGATGCGTGTCTGGTCGGTTGCTCCATGCAGTGTTGCCACGGGGGTGTTCAGCAGCTGGAACTCCAGAGCCCCGGACGATAGGGTGAGCTGGCGCTGATAGGTGAGGGTGATGTTGTCGAGACGGGCAAGGCGCAGAGTTGAAGCGTTTGTTGCGAATGTTAAATCGAGCGAAAGACGGTCGGCGGTGTTTTGGGCTGTCGACTCAACGTTGGCCAGCAGGTAGTGGAGGTTGTTGTCGTCGGAGGTTGACTCCAGGCGGTGAGTGGCGGGCAGGGGCTGGCCGTCGCCGCTGAGCGCCAATGTGAGCGACGACATTGCGCCGATAGCCTTGTAGGCGAAGGCGCAGTTTATCCAAATTTCCGGATAGTTTTTGTCGCGTGCGGGCAAGTTGAATGTGAACGATTGCTTGCGTGTCAGGCGGAAGTCCTCGCCGATGAATCGATGGCCTGTCTCGCCGGGCGATACGAGTTCGACTTCGTGTACGAGAATTTCTGTGAAATGATCAGTTCCGGTTACCGACGAAGGGGATCCGGTTGTGGTTTGGGCGTCGGCTATTTCATTGTCGGAGGCTTCGCCCAGGATATAATATGCTTCGGTCGAGTAATAGTTGTTGTTGACGCGGTATTTGTTTCCGGTTAGCGATGTAATGGAATTAACGCCAGTTGAATAGAATACTAGGCCTTGAGCGGTGTACTCGCACATTGTCATGCGCAAATCGTCGACGAATGATTTTTGTGTGAGCACATTCGATGTGGGCCGACCTCCGGGTCCGTAAACGCGAACGCGCTCGGGATTGGTGAAGCCCCACTGGCGTAACTGAGCCGGTGATATGCAATGCATTCCGCTTCGTGAGGTTTTCACTTTAACCCAGTTTCCTTGGGCCAGACGCGATTGTACTGAATAAGTTTCCAGCGGGAAGGCACTGATGTTGAGTGGCATTATGGCTACGAAGGCTAATGCCGCTATGGAAATTATATGTTTGAGGAGGTTGTTTGCTGTCATGTGATAACGTGAGTGCGTAAGAATGGTAACTCATTGTTATAACGTGGCGGCGGCCGGTTTATTGTTCGGCGGGTTCTGTAATGGGGAGTTTTTCGCCAAGGAAGTGGGGCTGTTTTCCGAGCCAGATGTCGAGCATCATTTTGTCGCGCGCGAGCCATTCGCGTAATGCCATCCGCAGTCGTACTTTCCATCCAGCGCGTAAAGGGGCTGAAACGGCTACAGCGTTGATTCCGTTGCTGTGGGCGAGGTATAGGGCGCGTGCGCTGTGGTCGGCTTGCGAGATTATTGTGATTGAGTCGCAATCGAACACTTCCTTTGCGCGGATAACGGAGTCTAAGGTGCGGAATCCGGCATAGTCGAGGATGATGCGGTTGTCGGGCACGCCGTGGGCGCGCAACGAATCGCGCATGGCGATTGGTTCGTTGTAGTAGGCCAGATGGTTGTCGCCGCTGGCCAGGATGAAGTCGACTTTGCCGGCATGGTAAAGCCGGGCGGCTGTCATGATGCGGTTTATGAAGTAGGAGTTTGTGTGTCCGCTGCGGTTCAGTGGGGAGGTTCCGAGAAGGAGCGCAACGCGGTTGTGGGGCACACGGTCGACACTTTGGTAGATTCGGCCGGAGGCGTAACGTTCGACGCTGATGTTTACCACGGCTGTGAACAGGACAAGTAGCGCCACCAAGGTGACGGATGCTATGATTATTCGCCTGACTATCATGTTTTTCATAGCGATTGCATCTGGATTATCGTGCGGAGCACGTTGAGCCCTTCGGCAACCGAGGGCACATTTTCGATGGCCATTGACCGACGTTGATTTTTTTCGCGCAGCCGGCAACGCCGCGGGTTTGTTTGCAGGTAGTTGAGTATGCGACCAAACATGGGCGATTGGTAGTAGGCGCGGTTGTTGTCGTCGACAAAATAGAGGTACATCGAACCTTGCTTGAGGGTTACTTTTTCGATTCCCAGGCGTCGGGCTGTCTGTCGCAGGGGGGGTATACGGAGCAGTTCGTCGGCTTCGTGCGGAATTTTGCCGAAACGGTCCTCGAGGTTGGTCTTGAACCGGGCCAATTCGTCGTCGCGTTCAATAGAGTCGAGTTCTTTGTAAAGGCTGATTCGTTCCGATGCCTGAGGCACATAATTGGCCGGTAGCAGGAGTTCCAGGTCGGATTCGACAGCGCAGTCGGCAACAAACTCGTCGGGATTTACGCCGTCGGCTTCGGGCAGTACGTCGGAGAATTCTTGTGTTTTAAGCTCGGTTACAGCTTCGCGAAGGACCCGCTGATAGGTTTCGTAGCCGAGGTCGGCAATGAATCCCGATTGTTCGGCGCCGAGCAGGTTGCCGGCACCGCGAATGTCGAGGTCCTGCATGGCTATCTGTATGCCCGAGCCCAGCTCGCTGAAGCTTTCTATTGCCTGCAGCCGGCGTCGGGCTACGGGGGTGAGCGGCAGTCCGGGGGGAACCATCAGGTAGCAGAATGCTTTACGGTTGCTTCGGCCAACGCGGCCACGCAACTGGTGCAGTTCGCTCAAACCGAAGTTCTGGGCGTTGTTTATCACCATTGTGTTCACGTTCGGCATGTCGATGCCCGATTCGATTATTGTTGTGGCAAGCAGAACGTCGTAGTCGTGGTTGGCAAAACTGATGATTGATTTTTCTAGCTCGGCCGGTGGTAGCTGGCCGTGGGCCACTATGGTACGGGCATCGGGCACGAGGGCTTTTATTCTGGCTTCCAGCTCGTAGAGCCCTTCGATACGAGGGTTTACGATGAATACCTGCCCGTTACGCGACATTTCGAAGTTTATGGCTTCGGAAAGGATATCGTCGCTGAGTGAGGTTACCGACGTTAGAATCGGGTAACGGTTTGGTGGCGGGGTATTTATGGCCGACAGGTCGCGTGCGCCCATGAGCGAGAACTGGAGGGTGCGCGGTATGGGAGTAGCCGACATTGTTAGGGTGTCGACATTCACTTTCAGTTGTTTTAGCTTTTCCTTGACGGCGACGCCGAATTTTTGTTCCTCGTCGACGATGAGCAGGCCGAGGTCGTGGAAGTGTACATCTTTTCCGATGAGTTTGTGGGTGCCGATGAGTATATCTATTTTTCCTTCGGCCAAGTCGGCTAGTATTTGTCGCGTTTCTTTTGCTGAACGGGCGCGTGAAAGATATTCAACTTTTACGGGAAAATCGCGAAGGCGCTCGGAGAAAGTTTGGTAATGCTGATAAGCGAGTACGGTAGTAGGCACGAGCACAGCAGTTTGTTTGCCGTCGGTGGCTGCTTTGAAAGCTGCACGCACGGCTATTTCGGTTTTTCCGAAGCCGACATCGCCGCAAATGAGGCGATCCATCGGGCGCGACGATTCCATGTCGTTTTTTACGGCTTGGGTTGCAGTTAGTTGATCGGGGGTATCCTCGTAGATGAACGATGCTTCCAGTTCGTTTTGCAAGTAGGAATCGGGGGAGAAGGCGAATCCTTTTTCGTCGCGTCGGGCGGCATAGAGTTTTATGAGGTCGCGGGCGATATCCTTAAGCTTGCTTTTTGTGCGCTCCTTCATTTTGCCCCATGCGCTTGAGCCTAAACGGCAAATGCGAGGCTCAACACCTTCTTTACCGCGGTACTTCGATAGTTTATGGAGTGAATGGATCGACACCAGCAGCAGATCGTCGTTGGCATACTGTAGCTTCACCATTTCCTGCATGCGTCCGTTCACTTCGGTTCTGACCAGACCGCCGAAGCGGGCTACACCGTTGTCGACATGCACGACGTAATCGCCAATTTCGATTTGGCCTAATTCTTTGAGCGATAGGGCTAATTTGCCGGTGCGTGCTCGATCGCTACGGAGCGAATATTTGTGGAAACGGTCGAAAATCTGGTGGTCGGTAAGGACGCAGGTTTTCGTTTGGTGGTCGATGAATCCGGTGTGGATGGTGCCGCTGACCGATGTGAAGTGGAGGTCGGTGTCGCCACGGTCGTTGAATATTGCGCGCAGACGTTCGAATTGCTTTTCTGAGTCGCTTAGTACCAACATTTTGTATCCTTCCGACTGGTAGTGGCGGAAGGAGTCGGCAATGAGGTCGAAGTTTTTGTGGTAAATTCCCTGTTGAGTTGAGTTGAAGTCGATCGCCAAGCTTCCGCGGTTTTTCTCGGCGGCGGCAGTGAAGTGGATAAGCGACACATTTTTTAGTGCTTGTTCAATGGCGTCGGGATTTACAATGCGGCTCATGGCATCGGCATCGCCTTCGTCGGCTAGCAGGGCAGTGGGGCTAAATTGCTCGTCGGCAATTGCTCGGATGCGTTCTATGGTATACTTTGGGTCGCGCATCCAAAGAACGACGTCGGTTCCGGTGAAGTCGAACAGCGAGCCCATTTTTGCCATTTTACCGGAGTCGATATGTGCGGTTATGTCGGCTGCTTCAAAGCGGGCTTCGGAGAGCTGTGTTTCGATGTTGAAGGAGCGTATGGAGTCGATTTCGTCGCCGAAAAGGTCGATACGCAGTGGCTGTTCGTAGCTGAAGGCGTAGATGTCGAGGATTGAGCCTCGCACGGCGAAATGGCCGGGGTCGTATACGTAATCTTGCTGGCGGAAACCGTTTTCGCGTAGCCATTTAACGGTTTCGGTCAGGTCGATGGTGGCTCCGACCGAAATGTGGATAGTGTGGTCGGCCAGGGCTTGGCGTGAGGTTGCTCGTTCGGCCAGGGCTTCGGGGTATGTGACCAGATATCGTAGTTCAGGAGCCGACCATCGGTTGAGGGCTTCGGTTCGCATTATCTGTGACGGGGGGTCGGGCTGGCCGTATTTAATATGCCGTTTGTAGCCTGAGGGGAACATCATGACGGCTTCTTCGCCCAGTGTTTTTGACAGGTCGTGGTAGAGATAGCCGGCATCGTCGGGAGAGTCGCCGACAACAATCATCGGTTTGTTCCCTTTGGGAAGTGCGGCCATTATCATGGCCGGCAATGAGCCGGCCATTGATGTGAATTCGGCATTAAATGGTATCGGAGAGTTTAGGATAGCAGTTATCGCCTTGTTTCTTGATTGGCTTAGCGAAAGATGCGCAACTTCCTGCAGTTTCATTTATAAGCGGTTATTTCTCTTTTGTGTTTGAGAGTATTTTGTTGTAGCGGCCGGGGGTTGATTCGATCGACATGACGGTGTCGATAGCGGCATCGTTTTTGAGGGTTTGTATGACCTGCCCTTTCTGATAATAGTAGCGTTTGAGTATTTCAGTGGCCAGCAGGTCGGAAATATCCTTACGGTTTTGGTCTAGATCGTGGTTAAGATTATGGTGGAGCAGTGTTTCCAATTTATCGATGTGGGCTTTTACGGAGTCGTTCATGTAGCCTTCGGTGGTTGCGGCCTTGCGCAGGTTTTCAATCATTTGTTCGCAAACTTTGTCGTATTGGAATTTTTCGGGGTTGACAAAGTTTTTGAAATCGGCAAATACGGTGTCGGTGATGGTGAACTGCTCGGCCGGAGCGATAGATGGGTTTTCGGCATGGAATTTTGTTGCGAAATCGAACGCCCAGTTGTCGGAAACAATGTTGTAGGTCAGTCGGTTAACCTCGCCGTAGGTTACTTTTACGTCGGGGGTGATTCCGCCGCCGTCGCGCACCTCACGTCCGTTGGCGGTTTTGAATACGCTGGTCAGCGAATCGGGAATTCGGGCAACGGAGCCGTCGGGGTTGCGTCGCGAATAGTCGATTGCCTGAATAAGGCGGCCTGAGGGTATGTAATATTTTGCGGTGGTGACTTTCAGTATTCCTTCGTAGGGGAGCTGTCGGGTTGTTTGCACGAGGCCTTTGCCGTAGGAGCGGGTTCCGACAATTACGCCGCGGTCGAGATCCTGAATGGCGCCAGCTGTGATTTCGGCAGCCGAGGCCGATTGACCGTCGGTGAGTACATAGAGCGGCGTTGAAGAGTCGATAGGTTTGTCGGTTGTTTTATAGATTTTTTCGTTCAGACGGCCTTTGCCTCTTGTTCGTATCACCTCAGTGTTTTTTGGTACGAACATGCCTACAATCTGCACGGCTTCTTCGAGTAGGCCGCCGTGGTTTCCTCGCAGGTCGAGCACATAGGCTTTCACTCTAGGGTCTTTTTTCAGTTCGGTCAGAGCTTCGCGCACCTGTTTGGCGGCAATGTCGGTGAACTGGGTCAGATAGATGTAGCCGAGCGAGTCGCGGACAACGCCGTAGTAGGGAACGGCCGGAAGTTGAATCTTCTGTCGGGTAATGGTGAAATGGCGTGTGGAATCGCCGTCGTAGGGACGCTTGACAGATAGACGGAGCACTGTTCCGGGCTGACCTTTGAGGCGGGCGCTTACGGAGTCGGTGTGCCAGGTGAGCACGGTGTCGTTGTCGATAGTGACAATAGTGTCGCCCGGGAGCAGACCTGCAAGAGCCGAGGGCGAGCCTTCGTAAGGTTCGGAGATGATAACGCCTTTTCCGCGTTTAGGCTCGGTGATCACGGAGCCTATACCGCCATATTCGGCTGAAGTCATCATTGCCAGGTCGTCGTGGTCGGACGGTGGGTAATATTCTGTGTATGGGTCGATATCGTTGAGCATGGCAGCGATAGCCGTGTTGATCGACTTGTCGGCATCGATTGAATCGACATAAAATGTCTGCAGCTCTTTGTAGAGCGATGTGAAAACGTCGAGATTGCGGGTGATGTCGCTTTTGTCACTGCGTGTGTCGGCCATTGCGGAAACTGCGAGCAGTCCGACGAATAGTCCGGCTGCCCAACGGGCTGCTGCCGATGATTTATGGTTTTTCTTTTTCATAATCGTGAAAAATGGGATGTCATGCTGTTTGACATGATTTACATATTGCGAAGATAATCATTATTTATAACACATCGGTTGGGAAGAAAGTCGAAATTTTATCAAATATTTTAACATATTTGTTTTTATAGCGGGCCTAAGCTAACTTTGCGGTGCGAAAATGATAGTTATGACAAAGTCGACCAAAGGGTATATTCTCGGGGCCGTCGCGGCCGTCAGCTACGGCACGAACCCGTTGTTTGCCATGCCTCTTTACAAAATGGACATGACTGTTTCGTCGGTGCTGTTCTATCGCTATCTGTTTGCGACGCTGATTCTTGGCGCTATCATGAAGCTGCGCGGCGATAGTTTTCGTCTGGCTCGTAGGGATGTTGGCGAGATGGTTGCGTTTGGCATTTTGTTTGCCATGTCGTCGGTTCTTTTGTTTGAGGCATATAACTACATGGATGTGGGACTTGCGTCGACTCTGCTGTTTGTTGAGCCTATTTTCATTGCTCTGACTCTTTGGATCGGTTTCCGCGAACGGATATCGTTGTGGACAATAATTTCAATAGCTATATGTTTGGCCGGTGTATTGTTTCTGTGTAATCCGGGCGTCGGGGCCAACGTGACGGCAAGGGGCGTTATGCTGGTTATTTTTTCGTCGCTTTCCTATGCGTTTTATATGGTAGGGATTAATAAGAGCCGCATCAACCGGCTGTCGGGAACGACAATAGCGTTCTATTCTCTTTTGTTCGGGATGATTGTGTTTGTGGTGCAAACGCGTTTTTTCACTACAGTGCAGCCTGTGCCTACGGGGCTGAAGCCTTGGGTGTGTGTGATAGGCTTGTCGCTATTTCCTACGATTGTGTCGCTGCTTACGGTTGCGATATCGATTCAGTGTATAGGCTCGGTGCCTGTGGCTATTCTAGGGGCTCTGGAGCCTATCACGGGTGTGCTTATCGGCGTGCTATTGCTGGATGAAATACTTACGTTGAAGGCTTTTGTTGGGATTGTGTTGATACTCTGTGCGGTAATTACTCTGATTCTCACTAAGAACCGCTAAGGCATTAAGGGATGTATAATAATTAGGAAAAAAGCCAGGAAGCAATAAATTTGATATTTTAATTGCAGTTTGTTTGAAGTTTCAAAAAAAATGTTACAATTGCAAAGTAAAACTGAATTGAATTTTAATAATTTTCTAATTAAATAATGCGATGAAAAAATACTTTTTATGCTATTAATAGCTTTAACTTTCACAGCATGTAGCAAGGATGACGATGATAATGTCAATGACAAAATTAAGACAAATAAAAATTTAAATATTGAACATCTTATGTCCTTTTTTGGGCGCACATCTAAGGGCCCATATCATAAAATTTCAGGGCCGCTGGGGCGTCTCCGGGCGAGTGATTTTCGCGAGTTGAGGAAGGAGCGATGCGGGCATCGTGACTGACGAGACTCGGCGAAAATCACCGTCCGGAGCCGGACAAGGGGTAACTTCCTTGGAGAGTCCTTGAATCCGGAGCATATGGATGTGACAGGCCGCCCCGGCCAATGGCCGGAGTAATCCAAGAAAGCCGGGTGTCACCGTGTCAGGCGAAATAACGCAACATGAAGAACACCATAGCGAAGAGAGTCATGTATCTTGCGGAATACAGGTGCTGTTCATAGTTGCGCATCAGCCTGCGGTAGTTCTGAAGCCATGAGAAAGAGCGCCCGACGACCCATCGTCCCTTTACCGGAATGAAATCAGCCGAGCCGAAATTTGACTT
>JAMPII010000043.1 GCA_023662835.1 Muribaculaceae bacterium
TCCATATGCTCCGGATTCAAGGACTCTCCAAGGAAGTTACCCCTTGTCCGGCTCCAGCGGCCCTGAAATTTTATGATATGGGCCCTAAGATACAATAAAATGATTGAAAATGTTAACAGCTTTTATGGTTTTTAGTGGAAACTCTCGGCCGCGCCGGATGTTATATTGCTGTAAACAATTTAGAAATAATTAAACATAACAGTTATGATTACAGATAAAGTTCAATGGCCAGCTAAATACGGCACTGAAAAAGCCGACATTCATGTGTCGACCCAAATAGAAGTTGAAAACATAACCTCAGAGCAGGTGTGGCCCAACGCCATAAATCTGTCGAATTGGTTCCGATATTCACGTGGAATTGTTGATGCGGAGTTTGTTGATTCTTCAATCGAAGATCCGCATCTGTTCAAACATGCTGAATTTACAATACGAACCGATAATTATATTGCCACATCAATTGTTTTGACAACTGTTGAGCCTAAGGGTGATCGTCCGGGACGATTGGCTATTGAGTCGGTTGTGCATGCAGTGAACAATCCCGATGACACGATGCAGCTTGTTTATGAATTAGTATTGTCGGTTCCCCACGACGGAAAAACAACCATAGAATCTGAGATAAATGCATTTGGTCAAATGGCGAAAACTGATACTGCTGTTGTTAAAGAGAAACTAAATGAACTCAACCGCCAGTGGCTTATCGGGCTTATAAAATACACAGCAGCTCGCAGCGGGTTGACATATCAGCAACAGAAGGCCGAAATCAACGGTTTAATGGGCTGGACCTAAGGCTCCGACTCATATATAGTCCGGAATAAAAACGATGTACTGTAATTTGCTGCGGTACATCGTTTTTTGCAGATTTATTAGCGAGCCAGCAACCTTTTCAGGGGCAAAAGCATGGGGGTACTGTCGGGAGAGAGGTTCATATAAAGGGAATGGATCGTCATGTATTCGCGCACTTTCCGTATTGCTGTTTCCATAAGGTGTGACGATTCTACGATATGATTTAACGCTTTGCGATGATTGTCGGTGACACGTTGGCTGTTGCAAACACAAACAATGCCTGATATGAAAATTGTTTCGGGCGTTTCCTCGATGAACCTCTCAATACATACCTCATCTTTGGCATTGATACTGACTATTGAGTTACGATATAGCTCGCCGTTGTGGACAACGGCGTTCGATAGATAGCGTGTCGACATGCAATTATTTGATAGCCTTATTGTAGAATTCTTTAACCCCAATGCGCGATCCGGCCGGAGCTTTTTCATGGCGGGTTCTCACTAGCGCGATAGAGTCGAGATACACACTTTCATTCACACCCGGGTGGAGCTGAAGTATACCTCGCAATGAGGCTGTTGTGCGTGCCGAATCGGTGTGGAAAACAATTGCATTCCAACCTTCCGATGTAGCAGTGCCCGATTTATATTCGCTGGTGCCGTCGGAATATTCGGCGGCTATAGTCCAAGATATCGGTGATTTTCCATTAACTCCTTTGAATGACCAAGTGTACACATCGCCCCGATCCCAATTCATATCGCGGCGTATATTGAACTTCATGATGTCGGTTGGCTGTATGGAACTGAAATGTCGTAACTTCGGCTGATCCCAAATGTCGGCTGAGTCGCCTGCAACCTGTATCTGCATGTCGGCACCTTGAACATTAACATTTGCATTTTTAAGTTGCTTTTCAAGTTCCTCAATTGCCATATCATACATCTCAATATATTCTTCTACATTACGCCCATAGTAGGCAAGCGACGAATCCCATTGCTCTTGTGTGACGCCATGTGCGTCGAGCACTGATTGTTTCAGAATGCGACGGGTAGTATCGGTTGAGAACTGGTTGTGGTTTATGTCGATAAGGCTTTCACCTTTGTGAACGTCGACGACAAGCGAGGCCATATCCTTTTTGTCGAGAACATAATCGGGCCTGCTGTCGCAAGCAGTAAACATTAAGATAGACAATATCATACAAGTGAATATTGTCAATGTGTTACGACTATGTTGTACGACGATTTTCATTTTTTTATTGTTCCTTTTTCTTTTTTTACCACGTCTTTATTGTCGGAAGGAAGTGATATATATTTTGAGTAGAACAAGATTAAAACAATCATTCCAACTGTAATTGCTGAGTCGGCAATATTGAATATAGGTTGGAAGAAAAGAAAATATTCGCCACCAATGAAGGGAATCCAATCTGGCCAATAGAAGCTGAAAAGCGGAAAATAGAGCATGTCAACAACTTTGCCATAAAAAATAGGGGCATACCCGCCCTCGGCCGGCAGAAATTGAGCAACGGCCGGTGGTAGTGGATTGTTGAAAATCAGTCCATAAAGGACTGAGTCGAATATGTTTCCTGCAGCACCGGCCGTGATAAGGGCGATGCAAACAAGAAATCCCTTTTTTGTTTCCTGACGTCGGCTCAACCATGCTATCAGCCATATTAATACGCCGACAGCAATTATTCTGAACAGGGTGAGAAACAGTTTGCTCCCTAATTCCATTCCGAAAGCCATTCCGTTGTTTTCAACAAAATATATCTGAAACCAACTGGTAATAGTGAAACTTTCGCCAAGATACATGTTGGTCTTAACCCAAATCTTAACGGCTTGGTCTATTATCAGAACCAACATAATGACTAAGGCTGCTAACCACCCCTTTGACAATTTCATTTTTTGCTCTTGTTTTAAATAACCTTTTGTTGATTATCTATGGCTTTTTTTCTCTTTGGCTTCAACCGACAGTGTTGCGTGAGGAACCGCCATCAGGCGTTCTTTGGGAATTAATTTGCCTGTTTCGCGGCAAATGCCATATGTTTTGTTTTCGATGCGAACCAGCGCGGCCTGCAGATGTTGTATGAATTTCATCTGTCGCTGAGCCAATTGGCCCGCTTCCTCTTTGCTCAATGTGCTGGCGCCTTCCTCCAGAATCTTGAAAGTTGGCGATGTGTCGGCGATATCGTTACCGTCGCTATTGGTAACGTTTGCTTTCAGGAGTTCGTAGTCGCGTTGGGCTTTATCCAACTTGGCTAGTATAACTTCTTTGAATTCCTGAAGTTCTGCGTCGGTATATCGTGTTTTTTCACTCATATTTATTCTATATTATGAGGTTTTTTAATATATATAATTAAAGATTAAATTAAGTGCTACTTTTCAAGTTCTACTTTTACAATTACTTGCAAGCCGTCGATGTCGAGAATCTCAATGTCGGCATCTTCTGCATTGAGTGCGGTAGTTTCTATGCCGGTTGCGAGCACTTGTTTAGCAATATAATCGGAGTGCGATTTCAGAGCCTCAGCAATATTTTCGTTTGGCGAGAATGTTAGTTTAATCTTATCAACAATATCGAAATTGCGGGCTTTACGTATGTTTTGTATGCGGTTAACAAGCTCACGTGCCATACCTTCGGCGCGCAGTTCCGGAGTGATTGTCACATCGAGAGCTACAGTCAGTGGACCGTCGGAAGCCATTTGCCAACCGGGCATATCTTCGGTAATAATCTCCACGTCGGTCAGGTCGACCGTTGTAGGAACGTTATTAACCTCGAATGTCAATTTTCCGTTCGCTTCCAACTCGTTTATTTGAGCTTGGGTTAGCGAAGAAACAGCTGCGGCAACGGCTTTCATGTTTTTGCCATGTTTGGGGCCGAGTTTCTTAAAGTCGGGCTTAACGCGTTTCACCATTGCATCGCCGGAAACGAACTTAAGCTCCTGAACATTTACTTCGTTAAGCAGCAGTTGTTTCATTGACTCAATCATCTGGCGCATCTTATCCTGACTAACAGGTATCATTAATGTGCTAAGAGGTTGACGTACTTTTATATTCACCTTTCGACGAAGCGCTAGCACCATAGAAGTGATGTCCTGAATCATCTTCATTCGTGCTTCTAATTCCGGGTCTGTCTCGCCAGCGACAGGCCAGTCGGCCAAATGAACCGATTTAGTGCTTCCGGTGGTGGCGGAAGTAAGGTCGGTATAAAGTTGGTCGGCGAAGAAAGGTGAAATTGGTGCCATCAGAAGGGCAATCTTTTCCAGACATGTGTAAAGAGTCTGTAAGGCCGATAGCTTATCGCTGTCCATATCCTTGCCCCAGAAACGCTTACGATTGAGTCGTACATACCAGTTGGAGAGGTTGTTGATTACAAAATCTTGTATTGCGCGTGCTGCTTTTGTAGGCTCATAATCGTCGAGTGCTTCGTTGACGTTGATTATTAGCTGATTGAGCAACTTGAGTATCCAGCGGTCAATTTCCGGGCGTTCGTTCATCGGCACTTGTGGCGCTGAGTTGTCGAAATGGTCAACGTTAGCGTATTGTGCGAAGAAGCTATATGTATTGTAAAGAGTTGAGAATAGTTTGCGTGAAGTTTCGCGAACCCCTTCGGGATCGTATCGCAAATTATCCCAAGGAGATGAATTTGAAATCATGTACCAGCGCAGGGGATCGGAACCGAATTCGTCGATTGCTTCGAATGGGTTCACGGCGTTACCAAGACGTTTCGACATTTTGTTGCCGTTCTTGTCGAGAACTAATCCGTTGGAAATTACAGCTTTGTATGCGACCTTATCGAAAACCATTCCTGCAATGGCGTGGAGGGTAAAGAACCAGCCACGTGTTTGGTCAACACCTTCGGCGATGAAGTCGGCCGGATATAATTCACCACTGTCAAGCCCTTCCTTGTTTTCAAACGGGTAGTGAATCTGGGCGTAAGGCATAGCACCTGAGTCGAACCAAACGTCGATAAGGTCGGTTTGACGATTCATAGGCTTGCCTGATTCAGAGACAAGAATAATATAATCAACATATGGGCGGTGCAGATCAATTTTCTCGTAGTTCTCCTTGGTGTATAAGCCAGGAATAAAACCTTTTTCAGCGAGAGGATTCGATTTCATAATTCCTGCTTTTACCGCCTTTTCTATCTCGTTGTATAGTTCTTCAACGGAACCTATGCAGATTTCTTCACGGCCGTCGTCAGTGCGCCAGATCGGGAGCGGTGTGCCCCAATAGCGGCTTCGCGACAAGTTCCAATCCTGAAGATTTTCGAGCCATTTGCCGAAACGCCCTGTCCCTGTCGACTGTGGTTTCCACTTGATTGTCTCGTTGTGTTTCATCAAGCTTTCGCGCACAGCTGTTGTGCGAATGAACCAACTGTCGAGCGGGTAGTAAAGCACCGGTTTGTCGGTACGCCAGCAGTGAGGATAATTGTGGGTGTGTTTCTCGATTTTGAATGCTTCTGAAGCCTGCTTCATTTCCATACAAAGCACAATATTCAAGTCCTCAGCTTTTTCGGCTGCTTGCTGGTCGTAGCGGCCGCCTTCGTTAAATTTAGGATCGAATGCATTTTTTACGTATTCGCCTTCGTGTGCTTTATATAGCTCTACGTTCACACATTTTTCAACGAACTCCGGCGCGCAGTCCGACAACAGATAAAATTTACCTGTCATGTCAACCATTGGGCGCGTTTCTCCGTTCTTTGTAACCATAAACAAAGGAGGGATGTTGGCATCGCGGGCAACTTTGGCGTCATCTGCACCGAACGTGGGCGCTATGTGTACGATTCCGGTACCGTCGTCGGTGGTTACATAATCGCCTGTTATAACACGGAATGCCTGACTCTCAAGCTCTACAAATTTGTCGTTCGACACATTGAATGTCTTGTCGGGGTTTGTTGTGGCATATTCCTTAACATACTCAGGCGAATTGGTGTCGACCTTTTCCAGCGGTTTAACCCATGGCATCAACTGATTGTAATGAAGCCCTTCTAGTTGTTGTGCACTGTATGTTGCCACTACGCGATAGGGTAATACTTTGTCGCCGGGTGTGTATGAGTCAATATCGCTGTTTGCACCTTCTGGTTTGAAGTATGTATGCATACAATCTTTTGCCATAACGGCCGATATTTTCTTACCGGTGTATGGGTTGTATGTGCGTATGCAGACGTATTCAAATTTCGGGCCGATACATAGTGCTGTGTTCGAAGGTAAGGTCCATGGGGTAGTTGTCCATGCAAGGAATACAGGTTCGCCCCAGCCCTTCATCTCTTCCAATGGTTCTTTGATGCCGAATTGAACGGTTGCTGTGGTGTCCTTAACATCGCGGTAACAGCCCGGCTGATTCAATTCGTGTGTGCTGAGCCCTGTACCCGCTGCCGGCGAATATGGCTGAATTGTATATCCTTTGTAGAGATATCCTTTTTTGTAAAGTTGTGACAGAAGCCACCATACGGTTTCAATGTAGCGGTTATCGTAGGTGATATATGGATCGGTCAAGTCAACCCAATAGCCCATTGAGTTTGTAAGGTTTTCCCACTCGCGGGTGTATTTCATCACCTCGCGGCGACATGCGTTGTTATATTCGTCGACCGAAATTTTTTTTCCGATATCTTCTTTTGTGATGCCGAGCGATTTTTCCACGCCAAGTTCTACGGGCAGACCGTGAGTATCCCACCCGGCTTTGCGCTTCACATGGAAACCCTTCATTGTTTTGTAACGGCAGAAAATATCTTTGATTGTACGCGCCATAACATGATGGATGCCGGGCATACCGTTTGCAGAAGGAGGACCTTCATAAAAAACGAACGACGGAGCGCCTTCGCGAACCTTCATCGACTGTTCGAACAATTTTTCTGCGTTCCAACGTTCCAGAACGCTTTTATTTATTTCAGAGAGATTGAATTTGTCGTACTCCTTGAATTTTTTATCCATCTTGTTGTCAAATAATTATGATTAAACACGCAGTAATTTCCATTTTGTACGGATGCTACTGCGGCTGGCTATTACAAAAATTTTTGCAAAGTTACTACAATTCACATTAATATAAAAGCCAAAATAGACAAAAAGCGTCAAAAAAGACTCGAAATTAATGCGAAATTATAAAATCAGTTATATCACATACAAGGTAGCCGTATGGGACAGGCTCTTAAAATGGGGGTGGTGTGTCATCGGGACCGGCGGTAAAGTCGGCGGTGCCTCCGCCAAGTGGTGCAACGACCGACGGGTCGAAGCCGCCGCTGTTTAAACGCGAGCCTACGGTTGTTAATGTTGGTGTGGCTAGTGGATCGTCGGCAGAACCGTCTTCCCAGTTCTCGAAGCGGGCAAAACGGGCACGAAAACGCATCTTTACGTCGTCGACCGAACCTGAACGGTGTTTGGCAACAATGAATTCGGCTAAACCGCGAATGTCGTTCCCTTGTGCGTCTTCGCCCGATTTAGTGTAATATTCCGGTCGGTGAATGAAACAAACAATGTCGGCATCCTGCTCGATAGCGCCCGATTCGCGGAGGTCGGACAGTTGCGGGCGTTTTCCGTCGCGGCCTTCGCGCGATTCCACTGAGCGGTTAAGCTGCGACAATGCGATTATCGGGATGTTAAGCTCCTTGGCGAGCTGTTTTAGCGAACGTGATATCATACTCACCTCTTGCTCGCGCGAACCAAACTTCATTCCCGAAGCATTCATTAGCTGAAGGTAGTCGATTATTATGATTTTAACCTGGTGCTCTCGAACAAGGCGTCGGGCTTTGGTGCGGAGTTCGAAAATTGAAAGCGACGGAGTGTCGTCGATGTAAAGCGGAGCGCTGTAGAGATGCTTGACGCGCGACATTAGCTGATCCCATTCCAATGGGCTGAGCTGACCCGACTTTATTTTCTGGCCTTCCAACTCGCACACATTCGAAATCATACGGTTAACAAGTTGCAGGTTCGACATTTCAAGTGAAAATATAGCTACAGGAGTGTTGAAGTTGACAGCCATGTTTTTTGCCATTGACAACACAAAAGCAGTTTTACCCATAGCAGGGCGTGCAGCGATGATAATAAGATCGGAATTTTGCCAGCCCGAAGTTAATGCATCGAGCTTTTTATAGCCTGTTTCCAAACCACTGAGTCCGGATGTACGGTTTGCTGCCGCCTGAATCTGGGCTATAGCCTGACCGATTACCGGATCGATTTGTGTTACGTCTTTTTTTACATTACGTTGAGAAATTTCGAAAAGTTTTCCTTCAGCCTCCTGCATTAGGTCGTCAACGTCGTTACTTGTGTCGAAAGCTTTCTCCTCGATCGACGTGGCGAAAGAAATCAGCTCACGGGCAAGGTATTTTTGAGCGACTATTCTGGCATGAAACTCTACGTTGGCGCCCGAAAGCACTCGTGAGGTCAACTCGCTTATCTGAACGGGACCACCGGCTTGCTGTAATGTGCCGTTCAAACGAAGTTGCTCAATAACAGTGAGCATATCGATTGGCCGTTGCGACGCTCCCAGATTTTGTATCGCTTCGTAGATTAATTTGTGGCTAGGATCGTAGAACGATTCAGGTCGCAGTATGTCGCAAACTGTTGTGTAGGCATCTTTCTCAAGCATCAGTGCGCCGAGCACGGCCTCTTCAACCTCTTTATCCTGAGGCATTATGCGACCTGCTAATTCGATATCGTCTTTCTGCTTTCCTTTTCTGTTGTATTTGGCTTCGGGCATAATAATTGGTCTAGTTTGTTGCAAAGTTAATGATTAATGTATTCGACACAAAACTTGGCAATCTGCTTTTATCAACATGTTTTCGTAAATATTTCTACAATTAATGAGTATATTTGCACGCTACAAAACAACCAATAGTATTATCGTATGAGCAATAATGTGATAACCGAAGAATTTGCGCAGCAATGGCTTGAGTCGCGACAGTGGGATAACGGCTGGATCGTAAACCCCGACAAAACAGTTAATAGTGTCGAATTTGCCTCCCAGTATGCCAAAAATAAAGAGCTTTGGGATAAGCTGTTCGAATTCATAAATAATACCGATTTGACGAAACTGGAACCCGGAAAAGTAGTTCTCGTGCCCGGTCGCCTGTGGATTAATGTTATGGCATATACCCCTAAAACTGCAGAAGAAACACCGGCCGAGGTACACCGTAAGTTCATCGACTTGCAGTACACTTTTGAAGGTAACGAGCTGATGGGCTTGGCGCAGAAGGTTACCCCGACGGGCGATTACAATCCGGAGAAAGATGTTCAAAAATTCACACCTGCCGGACCTGTCAGCTACGTCCCCGCAGCAGCCGACCGTTTCTTCCTGTATTTTCCGAGCGACATTCATCAGCCTTCGGTTGCCGCTAACGAAAACCCGGGCATTTCCCATAAAATAGTAGGTAAAATTGAAGTTGCCCAATAGAGAATGACATTACACTACATCAACTCTTTTGCTGCCGGAACGCAGCATAGTGAATTCAACCGGGCTACACTTGCCATGCTGGCAGAAGTGTGGCCAGGGGATGTATGTGTAAGTTCTGTGAAAACATCCGTCGCCCCGCTGAAGTCGATTGGCAATACCGCCAAGATTAAATCGTGGAAAACGCTTTGGGTAAATTCCGGTAATTCCGCAGCGGCGCTGGCGCTCCGTTATTTGCAATCGGCCGTAAACAATGTTTGGCAATTGATAAAGGCCGGAAAAGACGATCTTGTAGTTTATAATTTCAATAATCCCTTTTCAACGGGAATTATTGATGCCGTATGTCGACTTGTAAATCGCAATGTGATTATATTCTGCCATAATGAAATGGAATATATCGTCAATTCCGGTAAGCACAGGGCGCTTCAGAAAAGGGTTCTTGCAACACTTGTGAAACGATATTTTTCACCCGGCAGGCGGTCGGTGGCAAAAGGCTTGAATTTTATTGTACTTGGCGATTCTATTCTAAAAAACCTCAAGCCGTTGGTGTCGCCGGCGCTATACGAACGATTTTCATCTATCGACCATCCTTTGCTGCCGATTTCGGAGCTGCCGCATGTAGCTGCCCACGAAACTACAAATATCGGCGTAGTGGGCATCGTTAACTATTACAAAGGAGCATCGGAGATAGTGGAGATAGCCCGGTTGCTATCGGACGTGAATAACTTAAAAATCTGCATCGTAGGTTCGGTACAGGGTGATACTGAACTTTTCATAAAAGCCGGTATTCAATTACCGTTGCATCCGGAAAAGCCGATGTCGACCGCGGATTTTGAACGGGCTATATCGCAACTTGATTTCGTCCTGTTGCTTTATCCGACTGACACGTATCGATTAATTGCCAGTGGTGCTGTGCTTGAGGCTTTACGTTTCCGCAAGCCGATAATCGCCTATCGTACTGATTATTTTGACTATTTATTTAAGAAGTTTGGCCCATTTGGCTATTTGGCCGATTCCCGCGCAGAAATAGAACAATTGCTTCGAAACGCAGCAACTTTGTCACGCGACTTTCACTACGACCGCATTGCCTCGCAACTTTCGCCTCAATCCCTAAAGCCGTCGTTAGAATGTTGTATTAATAGGTGTTACCCAATCTATAAATAACAAATAAAAAGGCGAGTTGTCGTGTTTGACAAATCGCCTTCTATGGTTATGTCCCGTCCTGACATAGCTTGACTCGAAGGTTAAAGTTTTTTAAGGACAATG
>JAMPII010000044.1 GCA_023662835.1 Muribaculaceae bacterium
CCCAAAAATATGTTTTACAACATGTTATACGCATCTATCAAATTAAATATTTAACATTCTTTAACTTTTCATTCATTATTTGATGTATTTCGTACTGCAGGGAAACACAAAAATTTATGTTTTGTTGGCTATATTTCGTACTTTTGTGAGTAACATAACAAATGAACTAATCATGAATACAGTTTTATCACATATTTTTCGAAGACTGGCATACGGGTTTACACTTTCAGTACCAGCACTTTTCTTGCCGGTTCAGTTGTTCGCGGCCGGCAACGACGAACCTTTTTTTAATAATGAAGCTGTCGATACTATTGCTTTGAACCGAATTTTAACGGAAGGGATGGCTAATGTCGGACATTCGACAGGTTGTGAGCGCATAATATTTTTTGGCGAACAGTTTTTAGGAAATCCATATAAAAGCAACACCTTGGAACAACAGCCTGAGAGACTGGTTGTAAATATCGATGAATTTGACTGCACAACGTTCGTAGAGAACCTTCTTGCCATGGCCTATACTATTGGCGAAGGTCGCACATCATGGCGTGATTTCGTATACAATTTACAACGTTTTAGATACAAGAATGGCGAAATCGACGGTTACGCATCGCGTCTTCATTATATTAGCGAGTTTATCGTTAACAACTCACATCGCGGCAACTTGAAGGAGGTAACAGCTCAGTTGCCTGGAAGCGAGTACGAAGTGAAGACACTTGATTTCATGACCCAAAACCGAGATTCGTATTCTGCATTAGCCGACTCTGCCGAATATGCGAAGATGCGTGCTATTGAAAACGGTTACCGCGGTCACCGTTATCCATATATTAGGAGTTCGCGTGTTGCAACGAAAAGTCTATGGAAAGAGCTCAACGACGGCGACATTGTATGCATTACGGCCAAAGCAAAAGGGTTGGACGTTCAGCATATGGGAGTGATTAAGAAAGTTGACGGTGTTCCACACTTGCTTCATGCTTCTTCTACCGAGAAGAAAGTTGTTATCGACCGGCTTCCGCTGCACGAGTATCTGAAGAAAAACCGATCGGCTCAGGGCATAAGAATTCTCAGATTGACAGAATAGGCTGACAATCTACAGTTAGGCTTAGGATTCATAATTTCAGATTAATTACAAAAAAACGAGAGTGATCATTGCTGAGCGCTCTCGTTACTTTTTATTTTGGCTATTACTAGAATAGTTTTTCTGGATACGTTCCGTCGGCGTGGAGTTGGGCAAATTTTTCTACAACACCCGGTCGGTCGGCCGCATAAGTAACGCCAAACCATTTCGAATCAGTGTCGAGCACTTTTACGGTAGCCTCGCCAGAGTTTATGAGCGCGTCGATGCAAAGTGGGATGAAAAATTCAGCTTTTGGTGTGTTTAAATCTTTATTAAGGAATTTCACAAATTCGCGCTGACTGTAGTCGAAATAGTCGGGAGTGAAGCCCCATAGGTTCATCGATACTGGTGTTGCCGGATCGAGTTTCTGTTCAACGCCATTCTCATCAGTAAACACTATTTCGTGGTCGGGATTGTAGCTTATCGCTGTACGCTCAACAACAGAAGTGAGCAAACCGTCTTTGTTTTCACAAACACCGCGGGCAACTGAGCCGTTTTCGGTCATTGTGTTTCCAACACGGAAGCCTACCATGCAATAATCGCCTTTGCGGTCGCGTGGGCGTTGAAGGTCTTCGGCAATTACACGGAAAGCATCTCGGCCGTAAAAGTCGTCTGCGTTAATAACTGCAAACGGTTCTTTGATAACATCTTTTCCCATGAGAACGGCATGGTTTGTGCCCCATGGCTTTGTTCGGTCGGCCGGACAAGTGAATCCTTCGGGCAGGGCATCAATTGACTGAAAAACTACTTCTACAGGAATGTGTCCTTCATACTTTGAAATGATTTTGTCGCGGAATTCTTGTTCAAAATCCTTGCGTATCACAAAAACAACTTTTCCAAAACCCGATTGGATGGCGTCGTAAATAGAATAGTCCATGATTGTTTCGCCGTTAGGGCCTAGGGAATCAAGCTGTTTCAATCCTCCGTAACGGCTGCCCATTCCGGCAGCGAGAACGAATAATGTTGGTTTCATATGTATTATTAGTTAAATTTAAACACAATTGTCTGTTGATAACGTTCACCTGGACCGAGGAGTTGTGAGGGGAACGAGGGCTTGTTAGGAGCATCGGGGAACCCTTGACATTCAATAGCTACACCGTCATAGTCGTTATATGAGCGGCCACTTTTGCTTTCGGGACTTCCAGCCAGCCAGCAACCTGCGTAAACTTGCACGCCAGGCTGTGTTGTAAACACTTCCAGCTGACGGCTCCCGTCAGGGGCTACTAATTTTGCCGCGGGGTTCAGTTCGTGCTTACGCCATTGGTTAATAACCCAACATGAATCGTAGCCTTTACCGGCTTTTATAGCAGGATAATCTGCGTCGATACCCGATCGCAAAGGGATGGGCTTGCGAAAATCCATTGGCGTTGATTCGACATCGAGAATCGCTCCTGTTGGAAGAAGATACTGATCCGTTTCGAGGAAGCGCGAGGCGTTAAGCTGCAGAGTGTGGTCGAGCACAGAGCCGGCATTCTCGCCCAGCAGATTGAAATAGGCATGATTAGTGAGATTCACCACTGTTTTCTTGTCGCTTACGGCGCTCAACTCAATTGTCAATTCATTGTCGTCGTTCCAAGTGTATACGACCTCGGCGGTGAGCTTACCGGGATATCCTTCCTCTCCGTCGGCCGACACGTATGTAAATTTCACGTGCGAACCTTTTGCTTCTGACTGCCATATCTGATTTTGAAATCCTTCGGGACCTCCATGCAGAGCATTGGGTCCATTGTTTACGGCCAGCATATATTCCTTTCCATCGATTGCAAACTTGCCGGCACCAATCCGGTTGGCATAACGGCCGGGAACTTTTCCGGCGCAGGGTCCATCGGCGATATAGTCGGCAGGATTTTTATAGCCCAGAACAACGTCAGCCATCACGCCTTTATTGTCAGGAACCACGATGCTCACAATGCCGGCACCCAACGATGATAATTCAACATATGCGCCGGAAGCATTAGTGAGTTTGTAAAGCGTAATGTCGCCTTTGGGCGACATTACTTTTCGGGATTGTATTTTCATATAATACGATTTCTTATTCCACGCGACGTGCGCCGTCGGAAACAATTACGGGGTAGATCTGAGGTTCGTGGCCATATTTGGCATTGAATTTTTCTATTGCTGTTTCAATGAACTTATCGTAAAGGTCATCCTTCACGAGGTTGATTGTGCAACCGCCAAATCCGCCGCCCATAATACGCGAGCCCGTCACGCCACATTCTTTAGCTACATTGTTGAGGAAGTCGAGTTCCTCGCAAGAAACTTCATAGAGCTTCGACATGCCTTCGTGAGTTTTATACATACGGTCGCCTACGGTTTCATAATCGCCTTTTTGCAGAGCGTCGCAAACGTCGAGCACACGTTGTTTCTCCTCGATTACATATTTTGCGCGGTTGTAGTCCTCCTGGCTGATTTTATCCTTAATAGCATCAAGGTCGCTCAGTTCGGCATCACGCAAAGTTTCTATTCCGAGTTCTTTTGCGACATGCTCGCAGGACTGACGGCGTTTGTTGTAGGGAGAATCTACGAGCTCGTGTTTTACCTTTGAGTCGACCAACACCAGACGGTAGCCGTCGAGTTTGAAGGGGAAATATTCGAATTCCATTGAGCGGCAATCGAGGCGCATCAAATGATCTTTCTTGCCGAATACCGATGCAAACTGATCCATGATGCCGCAGTTAACGCCACAATAGTTATGTTCAGTTGACTGTCCGATACGGGCAAGCTCGAATTTGTCGATTTTGTTGTCGTTGAACATATCGTTCAAGGCGAATGCATAGCAGCTTTCCAAGGCGGCCGATGAAGAAAGGCCTGCGCCAAGGGGAACATTACCGGCAAAAACTGTGTCGAAGCCACGAACTATACCACCACGTTTAATCACCTCGCGGCAAACACCGAAGATATAGCGTGCCCATTGCTGTTTGGGTGCATCCTCTTCCTTAAGGCCGAATTCGGCATAGTCGTCGATATCTATTGAGTAAACACGCACTTTGTCTGTGCCGTTTTCCTTAATTTCTGCCATAATCACCTTATCGATTGCTCCGGGGAATACGAAACCGCCGTTATAGTCGGTATGTTCGCCAATAAGGTTGATACGTCCGGCTGAAGCATAAAGAGTTCCTTCGCCGCCGAAATGCTGTTTAAATTGTGCTCTGATTGAATCTTTCATTTCCATGATTTATTCGATTTTGGTTATTTTACGTTATGTGTGATAATTTTCTTTGGTGTCGTTTGCAAATATAATGAAATATTTGACTCTAACGAAGTTATTTTAAATCAAATTTAGGTTCCGTCAAATCATTTTGATTTATTGGAGCGTACATCGGAATGTTTATGATTATCGGCCCGATGTTGCATCAGAAGCAGGTACTGGTCGTAATAGGCCAGGATGAGTGTTGTTAAAGGAAGCGCGATAATCAAGCCTAGAAACCCCAGTAGCGATCCCCATATCGACAGTGACAACAGAATTATGGCCGGGTTCAGCCCCATGGCCTTACCCATAATCTTGGGCGTAAGATAAAGATCTTGAATTGCTTGGACTACAAAATAAACAGCAATTGCCTCGCCGGTAATCACCCAGAAGTCGACTCCTGAGTCGACTGAACATACCAAGCACAACAACAGTGTTGGTACGATTGATATCAACTGGAGATATGGAACCATATTTAGCAAGCCAATGAACATTCCCATCACAATAGCCATGGGCAGGTCGATGATTGAAAATCCTATACTAAACAGTACTCCCACGCAGAAAGCTACAAGAGCCTGCCCGCGGAAATAATGGTTCATCGACTGTTTCACGTCATTAGCCACACGCAACACAAAAGGGCGATAGGCCGGCGGAACCATGTGTTTGAATGAAGCTGACAACCTATCGTAATCGAGCATTATGAAAATCACATACAAGAAAACGATAAACCAGCTCAACAGCCCGATAATCATATTGATTCCGGATGTAACGACTTGCCATGACGATGTCAGCAGATTCTCCAGCATTCTCATCTGATCTTCACTACGGGTCATGCGCGACAGATAGTCGAAATCGATGTATTTTTTTATGAATGCATGAAAACCGTCAGGCATCATTGGTATTTCCAGCTCTGTTTCCGAAAATTGTTTCAGCAGAGTGCCCATATGGCTCATTTCCATAGTTATCATAGGCACACAAAAGTAGCAGAGCAGTCCAAAGAAAAATGTAGCTTCAAATAAAGTTATGAATATAGACGCAACTCTTCCTTTAAGTTTCAGCAAACGTCGGTTAAACTGCACAAAAGGTTCTAGCAGATAAGCAACAAACACGGCCACACAAAATGGCAGCAACACCGAGCGCAGCCTGTAAATAAGCCATATGACCGCTGCAGCTATCGCACAACTAATTAAAAGCCTCACGGTTCGGTCCAGGTTGAAAGGTTTATATTCCCTCATTTTTCATTTCTTTTTGGAGAATTTATCTTTTTTCATTACGAAATTAAGTAATATTTCCGTGTTTAGCGCAATTTTTCATAATTTTGTGGCGATAAACCAATTAATTACCAAATTCATGAAAGAAATGATAAAACAGACCCTGGCCGACAAAGCCTGGGCAAGATGGACAGCCTTGGTGCTGATAGCATCGATGATGCTGTTTGCCTACATGTTTGTGGATGTGATGTCGCCTCTGCAATCGTTAATTGAGACACAACGTGGCTGGTCGCCGGAAGCGTTCGGATATTATGCAGGAGCTGAATATATATTTAATGTATTAGGATTTTTGATTCTTGCGGGAATTATCCTCGACAAGATGGGAGTTCGTTTCACCGGCACCCTTTCCGCTTCGCTTATGGTTGGTGGCGCTTTAATAAAACTTTACGCCATCAGCGACATGTTTGCCGGCACTGCTTTTGAGCAATGGCTAAGCTCATGGTGGACTTCGTTTCCGGGTAGCGCGAAACTTGCTGCTTTTGGCTTCATGATATTCGGATGTGGTTGCGAAATGGCAGGGATTACAGTCTCGAAAGCCATAGCTAAATGGTTTGAAGGAAAAGAAATGGCGCTGGCAATGGGTTTGGAAATGGCAATAGCCCGAATCGGCGTGTTTGCAATCTTTTCAATTTCGCCACGACTGGCAGAATGGATGGGAGAGCCTTCCGTGGTGATTCCCGTTGCGTTCTGTACCTCCCTGCTATGCATTGGATTGATTTGCTTCATTGCCTTTACATTCATGGATCGTGCCTACGACCGTGAACTTGGCAACATCGCTAAGAACACCACCGAGGAAACTGCCGAAGAAGAATTCAAAGTAAGCGATGTTGGCAAAATTTTCTCTTCTCGTTTATTCTGGATTGTTGCTTTGCTTTGCGTTCTCTACTATTCGGCTATCTTCCCTTTCCAGCGTTATGCAGCCAATATGTTGCAATGCAACCTTCATCTCGACGCCACAGAAGCAGCCGACATTTTCCGCTGGTTCCCAATAGGAGCAGCCATACTGACTCCATTTCTAGGCTACTTTCTTGACCGAAAGGGCAAAGGAGCTACAATGTTGATTTTCGGTGCCATTCTTATGATTGTATGCCACCTTACATTCGCTCTCATACTACCGGCAGTTCCAAGCACAGCGTTGGCGTTCTCGGCTATTGTTGTTCTTGGCGTATCGTTCTCGCTCGTGCCAGCCGCATTGTGGCCATCTGTACCAAAAATCATGGAAGCCCGCTACCTGGGCAGCGCATATTCGCTTATCTTCTGGGTTCAGAACGTTGGACTATGTTTGTTCCCGATTCTCATTGGCCAGGTGCTGATAGCCAGCAACCCTGGCGTAACCGATCCGCTGCAGTACAACTACACAGTTCCTATGCTGTTATTTGCATCATTGGGCGCATTGGCGCTTTTGTTTGGCATATGGTTGAAAATTCTAGACAGCCGCCATCATTACGGACTTGAATTGCCAAACATAAAAACAAACAAAGAAGAAGAGATAATGGAATCGGAAGGGATGACCGCCGAATAACAACCTGTCTATGAACGATTATACCGAAGTTAGGTTCACCGCAACTCCGTGCAACGAGGCCATTACCGACGTTTTGGCCGCGTTGCTCGCTGAATGTGATTATGAAAGTTTCATTCCTGACAATGAGGGGCTTACCGCCTATGTAAAAAAGGAATCATATTCCGACGAGTCGGTAACAAGCGTTATCGAGTCATTCCCCATCGAAGGTGTTAAACTAAGCTATCAGGCGACTGTTGTCGAGGGACGTGACTGGAACGCCGAATGGGAAAAGAACTATTTCAAGCCCATAGTTATCGGCGATCGTTGTGTGATACACAGCACTTTCCACACCAATGTTCCGGCCGCCGATTACGACATTGTTATCGACCCCAAAATGGCATTCGGCACCGGACATCACTTCACAACATCACTGATGATACGCCGACTGCTTGAACTCCCGTTGGAGGGGAAATCAGTTGTCGACATGGGCACAGGCACAGGTATTCTCGCCATTCTTGCAGCAATGCGGGGAGCCACAACTGTCAATGCAATCGAGATTGATGAGTTTGCTCAAGTAAACGCAGTCGAGAATGTAGCGCTTAACGACCACCCCGAAATCAACGTAATACTCGGCGACGCATTTGCGCTGGATTCTGTTCCGCAAAGCGATTACTTTCTGGCCAATATAAACCGCAATATTATCCTTGCCGACATGCAAGCCTACATAAAAGCCCTAAAGCCGGGAGGGTTATTGATAATGAGCGGATTCTACAAGGCCGACGCAATCGACATTGTTGCTTGCGGCAACAAACTTGGACTTAGCTACTACGACCATACTGTCGACAACGACTGGACGCAGCTGGTTCTCCGCAAGCAACTCAACTGATATAATAAATGAGAGATTTAATAGAGATAACCGATTTGATAAAGCGTTATGACGGGCACACGGCTCTCGATAGCGTCAGCATGAGCGTTGAGGAAGGAACCGTTCACGGCTTGCTTGGACCTAACGGAGCGGGCAAATCAACGCTGATCAGGATTCTAAACCACATCATTGACAAAGATTCCGGCGAGGTGAAGCTCGATGGAGAGACTGTCACCGCGGCTTCCGTACGCCATATCGGATATATGCCAGAGGAGCGAGGACTGTATAAAAAAATGAAAGTTCTCGACCATATAGTTTACCTTGGACGGCTTAAGGGGATGTCTCGCAACGATGCGCGCGAGGCTGCACTTGGCTGGCTACGTCGTATGAATCTCGAAGAGTGGAAAGACAAGAAAATAGAAGCCCTGTCGAAAGGTATGGCTCAGAAAGTTCAGTTTATTGGAACCGTTGTTCACCGGCCCAAACTGCTGGTGTTCGATGAGCCGTTCTCAGGTTTCGATCCGGTTAATGCCGAACATATCAAAAAGGAAATGCTTGAGCTTAACCGTCAGGGAGCAACCATACTTTTTTCCACACACAACATGGGTTCGGTTGAGGAAGTATGCCGCAACATAACACTGATAAACAAAGCTAAAGTTGTGTTGGACGGTAACGTTCATAATGTTCGTCAACTGTACAAGAAGCATATCTATCGTATCTCTATAGCCGAGGCTGTGCTTGCTCCTGCTGACAACCTTTTCACAATTGAGAATCTGCAAACTGATCCGCTTCACGGAAGCAGCGCTATCGTACGACTGGCCACAGGCATCAACTTCCGCGACGTTGTCAGCTACTTAAATGAACGTTACACCCTTATCGGGTTTTCGGAACTTCTGCCATCAATGAACGAAATTTTTATTGAAACCGTAACACAAAAAGCGACAAATGAATAAGAGCAGATTATTTTTAATAATGCAGCGCGAGTATTATTCGATTGTTGCAAAAAAATCGTTTATTGTTAGCACTCTGCTGGTGCCTATTCTCATGATAGCCATAAGTGTGGTGCCCGTGCTTCTTGCTCAACTCAGTGGCTCGGAGTTGCGCCATGTAGCCATTGTTGACGAGACAGAAAATATTGGCAGTCAGATAAAAGATACCGAAGAGTACCGTTTCAGCATTCTTCAGCTGGCCGACACCAACTCAAAATCGCTGCGCAACACTTTTCAAAGCGACTCCACCAATCTGTATGCAATAGTGGTAATTCCGGCCGACGTTGCCAGCATCAAACAAATATCGATCTACTCCGAGCAAACTGTAAACCCGTCGCTGACACGCCTGCTCGAAAGCGATATTGACAAGGCTCTGAGCGATCAGAAAATTGCATCGTATAATATCCCCGAGCTAGAAGAGATCATCAAACAGTCGCAAGTGCAGATTTCTGTAAAAGGCTACACTTGGGGCGACAACGATGAAGAAAAAACGGCGTCGACCGATATAGCCATGGCTGTCGGGATTGCTCTGGCATTTCTTACTTATATGTTTGTGCTCATATATGGCGCCATGATTATGTCGAGCGTTGTCGAGGACAAGACAAACCGCATTGTCGAAGTCATTGTCAGCTCATGCCGACCTATCGAACTGATGCTTGGAAAGGTTATTGGCGTAGCTCTTATCGGACTCACACAGATATTCATCTGGATTGTATTGCTCAGTCTAGGAATGTTCATACTAGGACTGACCGGAGTGGTCACCGCATCGCCCGCCAATGTAGTCGCAGCCGGGAATATAGCATCCGAAAACATATCGGGCCACCTCGGTGAAATTCTCACGGCACTGATGTCGGTAAACTGGGTGCAAATCATTGGTACATTCGTGCTTTATTTCATTGGCGGATACCTACTCTACGCAGCGTTGTTTGCCGCTTTCGGTTCCGCTGTCGACCAGCAGAGCGACACCAACCAGTTCATGACCCCCGTGATGCTGATTATTGTCTTTGCCCTTGTTATCGGCGAGGCCTGTATGGAGAATCCCGACAGTTCGCTTGGCGTTGTATGTTCCTACATACCATTCACATCGCCGATAGTGATGATGGTGCGCCTACCCTACGACGTGCCGTTCTGGGAAGTATCAATAAGCCTGTTGCTGCTATATGCAACAGCTCTGCTCTGCATATGGCTTGCTGCAAGAATCTACCGTCGCGGAATCCTGATGTACGGCCAGAAGGCATCCTTCAAGGATCTACTCCGCTGGCTAAAATAGTTAGGGCCCATATCATAAAATTTCAGGGCCGCTGGGGTCGCTGGCTTGGAGGGAT
>JAMPII010000045.1 GCA_023662835.1 Muribaculaceae bacterium
CAATGTCTAACTCAAAATCGTATTTTGGTTTTATTGGATTAGCCATTGTTTATGCTCCTCCCACAGCGTCGGCGAAAAATCTATAATTTGCTTTGGCGGTTTTAATCTCGACTTCACAGTAGCAGCCGGGTTTGATTGCGTCGGTAAAACGCCTTACCCTTGCCTCGTGTTCGGGTGTGTCCTCTGCCTCCAATCTGCTGAAAATATCAGACAGCTGTATGCGTGGCACTATGAATATAAATCTTGCTTTCTCCATGGTCTAATTTATTTCTTGGTAGACTGCTGTTTTCTTAGCAAAATAAGCTCTGCACTTAATCAATTTGCCTTTCTTGTCCTTTTCGTGGTCAGTGAGCCTTATTTCATACTCTCCCATCAAAAACAAGTCGGTTTTGTCCTTGCTTGATAAAATAAGGTCTATGATGGCCTTATTGATCACCTTGTCGTCGGCGGTCACTTTCCTCGCAACGCCCGAATGAGGCTCTTCAAGCAGTAAGTGTTCGCGGAGCATCAGAAGCATAGCCCTCGCTCCGTCTATGTATATGCCCCACGGTACGAGGTATCGCCTTATGCCGTGGGGGCTATTTATTTGTTCTTCGATTGTCTTATTTCTCAACATAAATAATGCTTTCGCTCCATCCATTAGGCAGCCGGTCAGTGGGTGGCCAAATAGCGGTAATGGAGTTCTCTGTTTCTTGGTATCTTACTCCGTATATGTTTTTCGCTCGGTTTTGCATTGCCTTTGCAAGATTGCTGAATGTCTGCACAGCCGCGCTAAACGGTACGTCACTCACACCGACATCTACGCCGTTCATTCTATGAATTATAGTCACTCTCCGGCTCATCGCACCATGTATTTATATCAATCATCTCATCGTTGGTTTGTTTGGTTTAAGTAATCCAACCGCTACCGCCTCTTTGGTCGCAATGCTCACAGCTTCCGCATTTACATTCCATCTGTATTATCCGATTGATAGTTGCTACACGCTTCCTGCTGCGGCTCTACGATGTTGTCAGATACGGTACACGTTCCTATATCGTCACCGTCCATGCAGTAGAAAATGCAGCTGCGGCAGGTTAGATTATTCATATCTCGGCTATATCTCATTTTCAATATCATTATTTGCCGTGCCTGTTCCGCTTCGGCTTCCGTAGCGTAAAGATGTCCGGCGGCCAACTCATAGCGATGCAGCCTTAATATTTGCGGATTGTCTTTGTAAAAAAAGTATTCGCGCTGCTTGTCGTGTCTGACTTTGGCGGCCTCCGGGTTACGGTGGTCGAAAGTCCAAAATACTTGGCCGGGTGTCAGGGTTTTGAGCGGTTCGGGCATACTCTGAATTATACATTATCGGTTAGTGCTTGGTGTACTTCCTCTGCGCAGTTCTTTATGTAGGGGCGTGTGTCGCCGTCGCTAAAGTCGCACGTCTCAGCCCATACGGTCAGCCAAAAGCCAAATACCTTTACCTGTACCTTAACGGCGTAGAGTTTGGGGCCTTGGAGCATTAGCCACTTGGGCAGCCCCAATGTGTCGGGGTCATGGGTATCGACGTAGTAGGTGTTATCGTCGATGCTTTCCTTGATGCGAGTTTTTAGGCGCAGATGTTTGGCAAGTGTTTGCCCGGTCACGCTGTTTGATGTCTTGATAATATCCATGTCGGGATGATTGGTTTTGCCCGGCAAAAGCCGGGCAAAGTGTTAAAGTTTTAAGATTGACTATTGAAGTTAAATGCTGAAACCGGGCGCACTCTGCCCTTACCGCTGGCCTTAGTGTTCCAGTTGCTGAGGATGCCGTTGCTGAGGTACAGATACCATGCGTTCGTCGCGCTGTACTCTGTAGATGTAAGATACCATTTGCCGGGCAGCTCTTGACCGCCGACAAATCGTAATGCCGCATTGATGGCTTTGCGGTTGGTATAGATAAGGTACATTTCGGCTACGCTTGGTATGTACTCACCGGCTTTGAGGTTGATAGCCGGGTTAAGCCCGATTTCTTTCAGATGGTCGGTGTTGTCCTTGCCGTTCCACTCGGCTACCGCGTCAATGTAGGTATCTATGTAGCCGTCATATTCTGTGTTGTCCTCATTGACTGTTAGGGCAACATCTTCGCCGTCGGCAGCGTCTTTAAGCGCGATGGTTAGCGCGTGTTCACCCTGCTTGATGGCGATGCCTGTAACCTCTGCGTCTGTCGATATTAGACGCTCACCCGGAAATTTTTGTACCTTGCCGTCGGCACACACTACATAGATGCCGTTTTCAAGTTTGTTTGTGTTGCCCTCTGTTGAGGTTTTGCCGCCTTTGATAAAGTCGTAAATCTCTTGCAGTGTGCAGCTCTGTAGGCAGCACATTTCTTTGACTATTTCCAAGCGGTCTTTTTCATCGGTTGTCATATTGTTTAGAAATGTTAAAATTTTATGAAATTTCGCGTTTAAGCGCGTTTCTTTATCTCGGTGTAGGTTTTCCTATGTTTGTTATCTCTGTGGCTCTAATGCGCTTCTATGGCGTTTCCATGGGCATCGGTGCTAATCCCGATGCTTGTAAGCGTTCCATTTCGTGTAAATGCTGGTGACACGATAAGCACAACGCCTGTATGTTGTCGGGGTCAAACTCCAAGTCGGGATAATGCACACGCGGTTTGATATGGTGTATGCTCACGGTTATCCAGTCGATAGCGCAGCCGCAAATCTCGCACTGGTGGTTTGCCCGGTCTAAAGCCATGCCGCGCATCTTCCGGCGTTTTTTTTGCCGTGCTTTTTTCTCAAACTGTATTACCTGCATGGCATGGTTGGCCAAATAGAAATTTATGCAGCCGATTTTTAGCCTTATGAAATTGGCGCGGCATTGCACTTTTATAAAATCTTTGAGTCTCATAGCGGTTAATCTTTTAGGTAGTATGGCGTGGTGTAACCTGCGCCTTTTAGGGGTAAATCTCTGCACCAGTCTATCGGCTCACTAAACAGGGCTTCAACGTCCGACAATGGCCTATCCTCCGGGGCCTCTACTACTATCTCGTCATGGATATGGAATACCACAGGCAAATTTTCGCGTTTGGCACGGAGTATCACGATACCCAAAATGTCACGCGCTATGGCTTGCACTACATTCTCGGTCAGTTTGCCGCCGTAGGTGCGTATCTTCTCCCATTTTTTAGTAGTCTGGTTCAAACCCTCATACTCAATTATCTCATGGTCGCCTCTCCATCCGTCGTTGTACTCCATTCCAATAGTAGTGCGCGGATAGCACATTACGCGACCTGACGGCAGGGTAATGGTGAGCATACCCCAACGGAAGCCTACAATAATACCGCGATGGATTGTAACGCTTTTGTGGGTCTTGATTGCCGTTATAGCGGCCTTTTCAATGATTTCCCACAACCTTACTATTTTGGGGTTGGATTTTCGCCACAGGCGTACTATTTCCTTTTCTTCAAGTTCGGATAGCCCTAAATTCTTGCCGCCCATTGCCTCCAGTGCTGACACGCCGCCGCCGTAGCCCAAAGCCAAAACCGCTATTTTGCCTTTTTGCCGTAGCCCTGCATTGCGTCCGTGCTTCTCTACCGGCACACCAAACATCTGTGAGGCATTGGCGCAATAGATGTCACCGCCTTTTTTGAACACGTCCAGCACCCAACTTTCACCGGCCAACCATGCGATTACGCGGGCCTCGATAGCCGAAAAGTCGCAGACATGGAACACATGACCGGGCGCGGCTATAAACGCCGTGCGTATCAGTTCGCTTAATACCTGCGTCACATTGGCATAGTTTTGTTCAAACTCTTCCAAATCTCCGGCTTTCACCAGTTCACGCGCATAGTCCAAATCGGCTAAATGGTTTTGCGGCAGGTTCTGCACCTGCACCAATCTACCGGCCCATCTGCCTGTACGCGCTGCACCGCAAAACTGCAATAGTCCGTGTATGCGTCCGTCGGCGCATACACACGTTTGCATGGCGTTATATTTCTTATTGGAAGTTTTGCCCATTTCTCTACGCAGTGCCAATGCTTTTCGCGCTTTAGGATGGTAGGTTAGCGAAGCCTCGATTTCGTCAAGGTTCTTTTTATTAAGGCTCGCTACACTCATCCCGGTGGTCTTTTGCAAATAAGTTTTAATCTGCGCCGGGCTGTTGGGGTTTTCCATGCCTGTTAGCTGCTGCGCCTCTTTCAATAGCTCGGCTTTGTATTCCTCATCAAACCGGGCGGCAGCATCAACTAACACACGGTCGATTAATACGCCACGGTCGTTTATCTCTTGGTCTGCTGTATAAAGTTCCTCATCAAATGGGGCTGGCTCCAGTCGGCGCACTTTGTCTAACACCGCCTGTTCCACCTCCACGTCACGGATGTTGTATTGCTTGAAAGTTTCCCATCGTTCCGGGGCGGCACTCGGCAGATGTCGCACACCATTTTTGCCGGGTACGGAGAAAAAGCGTATCAGTGTCTTGCCCTCTACCATTTTGCCGTCTGCGAGTTTTAGCACCTCACCACATTGACCTAATGACAATGGCAAACCCATCCGGGCGGCTCTCACCATCGTACACCGCCACTGTGCAGGGTCTAACGGTTCGGTATAGCCATAATACTTGCCGATACAGATACGCTCAAAGGCTGCGTTAAATGCGGTCTTGATAACGCATGAGTCGGTTAGGGCATTGCGCACATCATCGGGCAGTGTTTCACCCTGCGCAAAGTCCACACAGATTACCGGCCCGTGGTCAATGCTGTAGGCAAATAAAAGTATTGTAAAGTCTGGTGCCTCTACATACTTGTAAACGCCGCTGCTTGTTAGGTCAATACTACTGTAGGTTTCTATGTCTATGGCTAACTCTTGCATCAGTTTGATTGTTTAGGAATACCCCCCCCGGCAAAAGTACCGGGGTGGATATTCGGTTAGTGGCAGATGTCTTACAAATCCTCATCATCTTCGCTGTCGATGTCGGCAAAGTCATTTTCTGCGGAAGCCCTACCGCCTAACTTCTCATCATCCTTAAATTTCATAAGGTTGTTGAGGCCACAGGCTACACCTCGGTTTCCGTTGGTGTCATAGGCGTAGAATGTCACGGAAGCGATAGCCCATACGCCGCTATACATTTCTTCCTCGTCCACGATGGGGGCTTTGTTGCGGTCAACGATACCGGGGCGCGTGTTGCTCTTGGCGTTGAGGTAGTAGCATCCTGCATATACCTCATCATCCTTATCGTCACCGTCGCGCAGTGGCAAATCGAGTTTCTTGGGTTCTTTGCCGCCCCACTTCGATACGATGCCGGCGGCTTTGGCTGCTTCGATTGCCTTTTTGATGGCGTTGATGGTTTCCGTTTCCGTTTTCGGGATAAGTATATTAGTCATATACTTGCCGTTTTTCTCGTCACCCTCGGGGGCATACTTGGTGAAAACGTGGGTGTAGCTCAATCGGCACGGGCCGAACACTACTTTAGTGTCTGTTGCTTTTGGCGTAATCATACGATTGTTATTAAATGGGTTGTTAATTAATATTGATGTCGTTAAAATCATCGGAAGCCGCATTGTATGCCGGGCGTTTATCCTCATTGGGTACTAATGTCGGCTTGCCCTGCGGCTTGGTTATGTAATCCGCACACAGTGTTGCAAACCGCTTTTTGCCTACCAACTTTTCAAGGTCTGAAATACCATTTAGCGTAGCCGGTTTCATGTATTCGGTTTGGTCATAACCCTGCTCTGCCAATAGTGAGGCTACCGCGTCAGTGTCTGTTATCTTTCGGTTGCTGCGCCCCTCGACTAACTTAAAGCCGGGGTAGGCTACACCGCCTAACGCCTGTTGCAATGCGTATTCCTCGACACTGGTACACCATGCCTTAATGATGGATAGCCACGGCAGGATGTCGGCGGCCATTTCTTCGGGCGCGATTAGTCCGGGGTTCGGGTTTCCTTTGGCTATAGTCGCACATCGGTTTGCCAATGCCTTGCAGCTGCATTTCACTTTGCAGAATTGGCACCACTCGCCGGGGTTCTGCTGCGCATTGCCTTTGTGGGCTGCTTCGGCTTTCGGCCGCAGTTCCTTTTCTGCCCATTCCATCAAGTCAGCCACCGACATTTCAAACTCGCTTAAATTGTCGATACGCGGCTGTACTATCGTCATGCGCACACGGTCTATGCGATACTCAAAACTATTCGCGAGATACGCGCCTATGGCGTAGATTTTCATTTGCGGATTGTCAACCGCCGACACTTTCACACCTTTGCCGTATTTAAAATCTATAATCTCCATACAGCCGTCGGCGATAATCGTAGCATCGGAAGTTCCAAAGGCTTCCGGCACATAGTCGGAAAAATCCAACCGTGTTTCGATTAGTAACTGCGCGTCCTTTGTCACAGTCCGGGCGGCATTGAATTTTTCCAACACGATAGTTTTGTAGGTATCGGTGTACTCATCCATTTCGCCGGTGTGGTAGGTGCTGTTCAGTTCTTCTATTTCCTTATCCTCTGCATCGGTCGGAAGCCCCATAAATGATTTTAGTTTCTTCGCGCAGTAGGCGTGTGCCAATGTACCCTCCTGCGCATAGCTGCTTTCATTGTCGGGTGCGTCTGCCTCCAGTCTTGGGGCTGCTGCGCAGTTCATCCACCTATGGGCGGCAGATGGCGATAATAATGCGTGTTGTCCGGGCATATTTCAGAATGGTGTTGGGGGTGGTGCAATTTGTCCTTTGTCATCAATAATGAGCGCGTCACACTCGGCGATAAACGCGGCTCTGCGGTCGGCTGGCAGCGCACTGGGCTTGTCAGCACCCAATATGGCGGCTATCTGCTTAAATTGCGCCGTCAATGCCTTATGGTGCTTTTTGTAAAGCTCGCTGTTGGGATTGTCTTTGTAGTCCTCACCCTCAAACCGCTGGCGTGTGCGGTGCATGGCTGCGCGTATGTCTTCCTCTGTCAGCTCTTTTTCCGGCTGTATCGTCGGGCCGTCAACCATCGGGCGGTATCCCTGTTGAGCTTCTACCGGCTGTGGCGTTTCCGTGGTGGCTTCGTCCGTGGTCTCGACTGCTACCGGGGCAGTGGCTTCAGGTGCGTCTACTTCCGTCTTGGTTCTGCGTGCGCGTTTTGGTTTTTCGCTTTCGTCTGGCTGCGGCGCAATGGATGCCGGAAGCTGTACCGGGGTAGCCGGGCGGTTCTCCAGCAATGCGGTTAGGAATGTGGCCAACTGCGGCGATAATCCTATTTGCACGTTAATGTTTAGGTCAAAATTCATTTTGCTATAATTTTAGATATTTGCTTTATTTTTCATGCAATAGCTATTGGCTTGGGTCGCTATGTCATCAGCGGTCGCCACCGGGTTAGTGGCCAGCCATTGTTCCAACTCCGTGCGCTTGAAATAGCACATCTTGCCGTTAGGCTTGTAGTGCGGTATCTGCCTGTTGTGCGTCAATTTGTACAGTGTGTTTTTAGTCAGCCCCATATACAGGGCGGCTTCTTCCACTGTCAAAAGCTCCTTTTGCCCCATGGCGGTTATCTTGCGCACGGCTGCCTCAACCACTGCGGTTATCTGCTCAATTTCCTTTTGCGTCATAAGGCAATTTCGTTAGCGTTAGGGTGTTGTTGACAAAATCCGATGCGGCCCTAAACCGGCACCGCAGTACATGGCGAGCGCGGTATGCTATCGCTTTGCCTGTGTTGATTGCGGAAGCGTCGGGCAGGGCAAACACTATGGTTTCACCTACCTGCATTTCGCGCAGTGCTTCGGTGGTTACTTTATTCTTTTCCATATCCGTAATTACATTGGTATTCCTGCGTCATAGCACATCCACATGAAAACTCTCAGAAGTTCCCAAAATGCCACTATGACGGCTATGAAGCCGATAATGGCGAGTGTGGCCATCGCACGTTCTTTTAGCTTTTCCATATCAAAGCACAAAGCATTTTACCTTTTGGAATGTGCCATATGGCATTTGCAGCGCGTAGCACGTTCCGTCCTTAAACTCGATTTTGTTGCCGGTGTTGTTTATTACCGGGTTTCCCTCTGTGGCCAAAGCCAGTACTTGTTCTCGTGTCATACTCGTTATCTCGGATAAAAGGTTACTACCAATCTACCGGCCTGGCCTTTGAACTGCGGTGCATGGTTAAGGCTCTTTAGTGCCTTGCGGCTGTAGTGTTCGGCATGGAGATTGCCGACGATTTCACAAAAGCGTGTGAAGCCCACCACTATGCGCTTACGCTCCTTGGGGAATGTAAGGCGTATCAGATACTCGCGGTTAATCTTTTTCCGCAAATCGGCTTCATCTTCTATCATGTACTGCTTTGCCATTGTGGTAGATGTTTATTATTTTGTTTGCTATTCTTTTGGAGCAAAAGAAAAAATGTCGTAAATTTGCGGTTGGATATATGATAAGGTTGGGCAAATTGTCCGACACTCTTTCTTGTGTCCGTTTGTTAATTTGTTATTTCGAGTGCAAAGATAATGGCATAAAGTGGAAATTTCCAAATTTTGCCATATAATTTTAACATTCATTAATGGTAAAATATGGAATTTAACGGAATTTCACAATTGGAAATGGCAAAACGCCTATCTGATTACATAGAATATGACGCGATAACCACACCGTCAGCGTTTGCCGTGCAAGCAGGTATCGATGCTTCGGGTTTCCACAAAATGCTAAAGGGCCAACTAAGGATTACTACAAATACACTCAAAAAGATTTCAGAATGTTACGGGCTTAATATGGAATGGTTGCTTACTGGCAACGGTGAACAAAAGAAAAAGCCGGAAGCCATAGAAGTGACGTATCAACAAAGCAATAGCGGTGGCAATAATCAGCAGGGCAACGGCAATGAGCAAATAGTAATGCCTTGCCCCGATGACGCTGCGCATATCCGGGAATTGGAAAAGGAGATAGAAAATCTACGCGCACAGTTGGCACACAAAGACGATATAATATCTGAACTTCGCAGCAGTGCTGTTAAGCAGGACGAAAGAATAAGTGAGTTAAAAGAATGGATTACGGATTTAAGAAAAGCAAAATGAAAAAGCCAATTTTACTACTGGGCATTATGCTCTGTGCGTTCTCGGCAAAGGCGCAAATTATTGCAGGGCTTGACGAAGTAGCATTGATGGGTAATTGGTCGGCTTATGAATATGTGGATAACTCTGACAATATTTGGCCGTCAATGCAAAACAATAGGCTTTCTGCAATTTCCTTTGCGGACGATGGCATAACTTCCATTACGGTTCAAAGCAATAATTTCAGTGATTTCCGTTTGATAAATTTCTATGGGTATATTATCAGTGGAACTGCCACAGGCAAATACACGCTGCATTTTATTCAGCAGGCCGATAGTGAAACATGGGATTATGAAACGCCGCAACTTAATTTTGTGATTAAATCCTTTGACGGTGACAAACTGGCACTGACATCATATGATGGAAAACACGGAATGGTTTTGCAAAAAGTCAATTCCGGCGTTAGCGAAGTCAGTGCAGACACCCCGGAAGCCTACGGCATCTATAATTCCAGTGGCATTAAAATAGAAAACCCCACTGCTCCGGGTTTATATATCCGTGGCAATGGGGGTAAGTTCATCAAGAAATAATCTACAACTCCAGTTCGGGCAAACTGTTGATGGCAGCTTCTTTCAAGCTGTCAACGGCTCGTGTGTATTTCTCGGTGTGCTTTAGTCCGCTATGCCCCAACAGGCTTGCCACGGTCTTAATGTTCGCTCCGTTGTTTAGAATGTTGACCGCGAAACTATGCCGGGCGCAGTGCCATGTGATATGCTTCTCGATGCCGGCTCGGGCAGTCCAGTGGCGCAACGCCTTTAGGCACATATTGTGAGACGGCAGCGGAAATATTATCTCATCGCGCTTGCCCTTTTCCGATGGTTCACCAATCAACTTAAAATGGCCGTCGTTTAGCGGTATCACCACATTGCTTGCCGCGCTGTGTCCTTTGGTCTTGGCTTGGTCGAAGTGCAGCCGGCGGTTGGCAAAATCCACGTTTGCAAATGTGAGGTCTTTGACATCACACCAACGAAGCCCGGTGTATAGGCAGAATATAAACGCACGGCGTATGTCGGTGTTTTCTCCTGCGTAATGAGTGGTGATTAGCTTCTGTATCTCTTCGATGCTTAGTACGTCTTTTTTGAGTGCGCCGTTGTCAATCTTAATCACTATCCCGGTGCATGGATTTTTCCTAATGATGTCAGCCTCTACAGCCGCTTTCACAATC
>JAMPII010000046.1 GCA_023662835.1 Muribaculaceae bacterium
AAATCACTCGCCCGGAGCCGCCCCAGCGGCCCTGAAATTTTATGATATGGGTCCTTTTAGCCGGTTAGGCGATTTTTTGAGAGGTTTCGTAACGAAAAACCGCTAAATGTGCGTAAATTTGCGATTTGAAAACCAATTATCTCTCAAACATGAACCAATCGAATGGTGAAATTGAAAAGCCGACAGGTAGCGAAGCCTTATCCCAGGCAATCCTCAAACTGAAAAAAGAGAAGAATGCCGTTATTTTGGCTCACTATTATCAACGGCCCGAAATACAGGATCTGGCCGACTATATCGGCGACTCGCTGGCGCTGGCCCAGATATCGGCAAAACTAGAACAGGATATCATTGTTCTGTGCGGCGTGAATTTTATGGGCGAGACTGCAAAAATCATATCTCCCCAAAAGAAAGTACTTATTCCCGACCTGACAGCCGGCTGCTCGCTGGCCGACAGTTGTCCGGCCGACGAGTTTGAAGAGTTCATACGTCAGAATCCGGGCCACACAGTGATAAGCTACGTGAACACATCAGCCGCCGTCAAGGCCCTGAGCGACGTGCTGGTAACATCAACCAATGCCCGCCAGATTGTTGAGAGCTTCCCAAAGGATACACCAATTATTTTCGGCCCCGATAAAAATCTGGGCAACTACATAAATTCGGTTACCGGCCGACAGATGAAACTCTGGAACGGCGCCTGCCATGTTCACGAGCAATTCTCTGTTGAGAAACTGGTTGAGCTCAAGCGCCAGCATCCCGATGCTAAAGTTCTGGCTCATCCCGAATGCCCCAAACAGCTGCTCATACTGGCCGACAAGGTAGGCTCAACAGCAGCCTTGCTCAAATATGCCACAACGGAACCTTTCAACGAGTTCATCGTTGCAACTGAGAGCGGCATCCTCCACCAGATGCAGAAAGATTGTCCCGGAAAAACATTTATCCCCGCACCGCCAAACGATTCCACCTGCGCCTGCAACGATTGCTCATTCATGAAACTCAACACATTGGAAAAACTCTACAACTGCTTGCTGACAGAGTCGCCCGAAGTTGTCGTAAACCCCGAAGTTGCAGTCCGCGCAATCAAACCGATAAAGCGAATGCTTGAAATAAGCGAAAAATTAGGTTTATAACCCAACATAATATAATAATGGAATATAATCACAAAGAGATAGAAAGCCGGTGGCAGAAATTCTGGAAAGAGAATGACACCTACCGCACCGAAATCGACAAAACAAAACCAAAATACTACGTACTCGACATGTTCCCCTACCCCTCGGGAGCAGGTTTGCACGTAGGTCACCCTCTGGGCTATATCGCATCCGACATCTATTCGCGCTATAAACGCCTGCAAGGCTTCAACGTACTTCACCCTATGGGCTACGATGCCTACGGTTTGCCGGCCGAGCAATATGCAATACAAACAGGCCAGCATCCGGAAGTGACAACACGCAACAACATTGCCCGCTATCGCGAGCAACTCGACAAAATTGGCTTCTGCTACGACTGGAATCGTGAGCTTAAAACTTGCGACCCCGAGTACTACAAATGGACCCAATGGGCATTCATAAAAATGTTCGGCAGCTACTACGACACCGCCCTACAAAAAGCCCAGCCTATCGATAAACTCATAGCCCACTTCGAGCAGAGCGGCTCGGCCGGCATCACAGCCGCACAAGGAAAAGAGCTGGAGTTCACCGCCCAACAGTGGAAAGAAATGAGCGACAAGGAGAAGTCTGACACACTGATGAACTATCGCATCGCTTATCTGGGCAACACGATGGTGAACTGGTGTCCCAAGCTCGGAACCGTGCTCGCCAACGACGAGGTGAGCGAAGGGCTCTCGATTCGAGGAGGCTATCCGGTTGAACAGAAACTGATGTACCAGTGGTGTCTGAGAGTGTCGGCCTATGCTCAGCGATTGCTCGACGGTTTGGAAACAATCGACTGGACCGACTCGCTCAAAGAAACACAACGCAACTGGATTGGCCGTTCCGAAGGTGCCGAGATGCGCTTCCCGATAGCCGGTCAGGATATCGACCTTGAGATATTCACCACACGTGCCGACACAGTGTTCGGTGTAACCTTCATGGTGCTCGCTCCGGAAAGCGCCTACGTACGCCAAATAACCACCCCCGACCAAAAACAGGCCGTTGAAGAGTACCTCGACCAGGTGAAACACAAAACCGAACGCGAGCGCATGATTGAAAAATCAGTGAGCGGCGTCTTCACCGGCGCGTACGCCATAAACCCCCTAACAGGCAAAGAGATACCCGTATGGGTTAGCGACTATGTGCTTGCCGGCTACGGAACAGGAGCAATCATGGCCGTGCCGGCCCACGACAGCCGCGACTACGCCTTTGCCCGCCATTTCTCACTCCCGATCGTGCCGCTGATTGAGGGTGCCGACGTTTCTGAACAGAGCTTCGACGCCAAATCGGGCCGCATGATCAACTCAGCCTCGGCCGAGCTGAACCTCAACGGCATGGAAGTTAAAGACGCTATCGCAGCCACAAAGAAATTTATCGAGGAAAAAGGCATTGGCAAAGTTAAAGTGAACTACCGCCTGCGCGACGCCATTTTCAGCCGCCAGCGCTACTGGGGCGAACCATTCCCCGTTTACTATCGCGACGGCATACCCTGCATGCTCGACGAATCGAAACTGCCGCTCATGCTACCCGAAATCGACAAATATCTGCCCACCGAAACCGGCGAACCCCCGCTGGGACGTGCCGAGAACTGGAAAACAGAAGAAGGCTACCCACTGGAACTGAACACTATGCCCGGTTTCGCCGGCTCGTCGGCCTACTACCTGCGCTACATGGATCCCCACAACAACAACGCACTCGTAAGCAAAGAAGCCGACAACTACTGGCAGGACGTCGACCTGTACATCGGCGGCACAGAACACGCTACCGGACACCTTATCTACAGCCGTTTCTGGAACAAATTCCTTTACGACCTAGGCATCGTTTGCCGCGAAGAGCCTTTCAAAAAGCTCATCAACCAAGGTATGATTCAAGGCCGATCCAACTTCGTATACCGCATAAAAGACACCAACACATTCGTATCGGCCGGTCTGCGCAAACAATACGACACAACACCTATCCACGTTGATGTAAACATTGTAAGCAACGACATTCTCGACCTCGAACGATTCCGCGCATGGCGCCCCGAATTCAACGATGCCGAATTCATTCTGGAAGATGGCAAATATGTTTGCGGATGGGCTGTGGAAAAGATGTCGAAGTCGATGTTCAACGTAGTTAACCCCGACGATATTGTTGAGCGCTACGGTGCCGACACACTGCGCTTGTATGAAATGTTCCTCGGCCCGTTGGAGCAGAGCAAACCCTGGGACACAAACGGAATCGACGGCGTTAACCGCTTCCTGAAAAAACTTTGGGGCCTCTTTTACAAAGGCGACCAGTGGCTTGTGACCGACGACGAACCTTCGCGCGAAAGCCTGAAGTCGCTCCATAAACTCATAAAGAAAGTAACCTCCGACATCGAATCGTTCTCCTACAACACGTCGGTTGCCGCCTTCATGATTTGCGTCAACGAGCTTAGCCAGCAGAAATGTCATTGCCGCTCAATCCTGGAGCAACTCGTTGTTTTGCTCGCGCCCTTCGCTCCGCATGTCAGCGAAGAGCTTTGGCATGCACTGGGCAACACATCAACCGTTTGCGACGCTAAATGGCCCGCTTTCGACGAATCATATCTAGTTGAGGATGCTGTCACAATGGCCGTATCGTTCAACGGTAAAGCACGCTTCAATATGCAGGTGCCAACCACAATGACCAAGGACGAAATCGAGCAAATGGCGCTTGCACACGAAGGTGCTGCAAAATGGCTCGACGGCAAAACAGTTAAGAAAATCATCGTTGTTCCCGGCAAGATTGTGAATATTGTTGTCGGTTAATCAATACAATAATACACCCCGCAACAACGTTAAATAAAACAGGAGCCTGCCGAGAGATGCAAACCGCTCTCCCGCAGGCTCCTGTTTCAATCAACCCACATATGCGACAAATAGTTTTTGCTACAAATAACGCCCATAAACTCGACGAAGCTCGGCAGATACTCAGTCCTCTGGGGCTTAACGTACTATCGCTTGCCGATATCGGTTGCCACACGGAAATTCCCGAAACCGGAACAACACTCGATGCCAACGCGCAGCAGAAAGCCTTGTTCATAAAGGAAAACTTCGGCTACGATTGTTTTGCCGACGACACCGGCCTGGAAGTCGACGCCCTCCAAGGAGCGCCCGGGGTTTATTCGGCACGTTATGCCGGGCCTGCCCACGACTCATTGGCCAACATGCGCCTGCTGCTGAAAAATCTCGAAGGCGCTGTCAACCGGAAAGCCCGGTTCCGCACAGTGGTTGCCCTGATTATCGGCAGCGACATAAAAACAGTCAGCGGCGAATGCCCGGGCGAGATAACCAACGAACCACAGGGCGAAGCCGGCTTCGGCTACGACCCCGTGTTCCGTCCAGAGGGTTACGACCTCACTTTCGCCCAAATGGAAGCAGAACAAAAAAACGCAATATCGCATCGCGGCAGGGCAATGGAACAACTGGCCGAATTATTAAACAACCTCTAAAACAATGCTACGAACCTCCATATTCTCCCTCATCAGCCTGATAGCCACAGTAGCGGCATATGCCCAGCATGCTATCGGCGAGTGGCAGGTGTACAACAGCTTCACCTCGTCAGCCACCTCGCTCGTCGACTCCCGCGACATAGTGTACCTGGTGAACGACAACAACCTTTACGCCTACAATAAAAACGACAATGAAATTGTAAGCTACAACATCAACACGGGATTGAGCGACATGGGTGTCGCCGAAATATACCGCAACTACGACCGCAACTACATCGTGGCCGCTTATCAGAACGGCAACATCGATGTGATTTACGACAACGGCCGCATCGTAAACATGCCCGACATAAAAGACGCACAAAGCGTGTCGAACAAAACAATCAACGACGTAGCTTTCGACAACGACACTATGTATGTAGCAGCCGGCTTCGGACTGGTGAAATTCGACATGAAAACACACTCAGTTCGCGAATCAGGCATCTACAACCTGAACGTCAGCGGCGTAACGATAATGGCCGGTCATCTGGTTATGATATGCAACCAGGAGGTGAGAGTAGCACCCATAGGAACTAAAATAACTGGCATCTACAACTTCCGTCGCATCGGCGACTATCTTGGATATAATCTGGAACGCCTCAGCGACAGCATAGCCTTGGTAACGCTGGGCATGCACGACAACGGGCAGGCATCGTTCCTGAAAATACAGCCCGCCGAGGGAGTGTTCGAAATGAAAGAACGCGTGAACCTGGGTCGAGCGGCAACCATACGGCGCTTTGGCGACAAACTGCAGTTGGCCAACACATTCGGCATGATGCTTGTCGCCCCCACCGACGACGGCTACACCTACCGCTACATCAGTATCCCCGATCAGATGCGCATAAACAACTACGTTGCCTACAACGGCGGCGCCAAAGGTAATGAATTCTGGTATGTAAACCGCGACGGTTTAGGCCGCGGAACACTCAACCCCGACACCTACGCAATCTCATTGGCCGAAGGTCAGATAAAGCCAATAGCCACAAGCGTCGACAACTGTATCGGACGAATGACAGAAGGCCGCCGCGGAATATACCTCTATAATCTGCTCGGAACACGCTACCCCGAAAAGTTCGACCTCAACGGTATAGGCGCTATAAATATCCTGTCCGACGACGGCGCAACAGAAAATATCACACCCACCGACTTGCTTTTCCGCAAGCCTACCGTGTCATACCTGCACCCAATGTTCAAAATTGAGGAGCATCCAGCCGATGCGTCAACCTATTTTCTAGGAACCTGGTACGAGGGAATATATAAGGTAAAGGATGATAAAATGGCTCTGAAATACGATTGGCGCAATATGCCCGTCGACTCCTCCTACGCCTATGCCGGCTTCAATATCGCATTCGACCAGCAGCGAAACATGTGGGTTTACCTGAACACGGCTCAAACATCACGCCTGCTTGTGCTTCCGGCCGATAAAGTTGACGCCACTAACGTAAAAAAAACCGATTGGGTGCGCGTAAACATTCCCGACTTCGACGGTAGCGACACCTACAACCCCGCCATTCTCCCCCTGAAACACTCAAAAAACCGGAATTTGGTTATTTTGAGCCAAGGCTGGGGAAGCGATTACCTGGTTTTCTACAATACAAACGGAACAGCATCAGCCAACGACGACAAATACAGAACCGTTAACAAATTTGTCGATCAGGACGGCCGAACATTCGGCCCGCTGCGCACAATCGATTTAGTTGAAGATCATAACGGCTCGGTGTGGGTCGCCACTGAGGATGGCGTTTACGCTATCAATAACCCGTCGTCGATGCTTTCGGAAAGCGGCACGGTTGAACGCATAAAGGTGCCCCGCAACGACGGAACCGACTTGGCCGACTACCTGCTCACTAACCAAACAGTCACAGCAATCGCTGTCGACGGCGCAAACCGCAAATGGCTCGGCACGTCATCGTCCGGATTATTCCTTGTCAGTCCCGACGGCCGCGAGATTCTAGAGCATTTCACCTCGGAAAATTCCGTACTGAGTTCCGACGTGATCTACGATATAGTGTGCGAATCAGAGTCGAACCGAGTTTACGTATCCACCCCCACCGGATTATTATGCTACAACTCATCGTCGGCCCCTGCCGCCAACGATCTTTCCGACGTCTACGCCTTCCCCAACCCCGTTAAACCCGACTACACCGGCTGGATAACAATAAAAGGACTTATGGACGACACGCTGGTAAAAATAGCCGATGCCGCAGGCAACGTATTCTACCAAACCCGCTCCGAAGGCGGAATGGTGATCTGGGACGGCTGCAATTCAGCAGGCCAGAGAGTGCGCACCGGCGTTTACTACGTATTCGCCTCAACCGGCGGCGATGGAGCCTCCAGCAAAGAAGGAAAGGTGGTTACAAAGATTATGATTGTGAACTGACCACTACTAAGCTGCGTTATAAATTCCAAGTAAATACAATATATGTCCGCAACTCTAAAATATACCGACGAATCCGATAAATGCTACGGCGTTACAGGAATGGCCATAGGGCTCGTTATCTGGAACGCCGAAAACATGATGGCGGCTGTTGACATCGACGCCGAACCGGCCGATGTGTTTGAATTTGTGCCTGAATATTATTTTTGCGGGAATCCTCGCATTTCGGCAAAGAACTCGTGGAGCCATGTATTAAAACATTATCAGGCATCGATGGGTATGCTTATCGGCAATGTGCTGTGCCGCAGCTATGTGCTTCACGGCACACATCCTTCAAAAGAGGCTCGTGCCAAACTTCTCGTATGCCTTGATCAGGAAGGTCGCAGCTCATGCGCCCTTGAAAGCGACGAAATCGAACGCGTGTTCGACCGAAGCTACGCATACCTGGAAAAGGTATTCAACCACCCCGGAGTGCAGTCGCTGGCCCACGACTTCGCGCGTTTGCTTCAGCAGCAGCGACGCATGTCGCGCAGCGAAATGATGGAGTGCCTCGGCCGGCTCGAGACCCTCTAGCCAACTATCTCCTGCTTTCTTCAATGGAATTTGCCCGAATCGACCGCAACAACAATATGGGGTTGGTACGCTACGTGCTGGCTCTGGCTGTCATTCTCCATCATTTTAATGTGCTTTTCGCCACCGACTATCCTTGGATTATGTCGGGTTATCACGCCGTTGGAGGCTTTTTTGCCCTCAGCGGTTTTCTTATCTACGGCAGCTACCGCCGCAGCCCCTCGTTACGCTACTACATAGCGCGCCGCATGCGCAAAATTATGCCGCCATACCTGTTTATTGTCCTGGCATGCGCCTTGCTGCTCTACTTCGCAGCCGACGCCGCAACCCGGCTCAACTATTTTTCATGGGCATGGGTGAAATATCTGGCGGCCAATCTGTCGTTCCTCAACTTCCTTTGCCCAACGCTACCGGGAGTGTTCACCCACAACCCAATCCCGGCAGTCAATGCCTCGCTGTGGACCATGAAAGTTGAATGGGTACTATATCTCTCCATCCCGCCGGTTCTCTGGCTTGTCGACAAACTGCGTTTAAAAACAATATGGACTGTTGCCGCAATCATGTTGCTCTCATGCTGCTACCGGCTGTGGTTTCATCAGCTTTACAGCACCACCGGTAACGAACTTTACATGATACTCTCCCGCCAGGTGTTCGGCCAGCTGTCCTACTTCTATGCCGGAGTTGCCATATATCTATTTTTCGAACAGTTCATGCGTTATAAGTGGACAATACTGGTTGTAGCTCTGCTAGCCGCCAGCGCCCACAGCGCAATTCCATATTTCGCCTATTTTCTGGAGCCGATTGTTGTGCCTACGCTAGTTATATGGTTTTCAATGGTAGGAAAATGGGGCACATGGGCCGGCATAAACGACAACATATCCTACGAAATGTACCTATTCCATTGGCCCGTGCTTCAGCTCGTGTGGCAGTACGGCACTCCCCTTGCGCTCCCCGCCTGGATCCTGCTTCTTGTCGCTATTGCCATAATCGTAGCATTATCATCCCTGTGCTGGTTCACCATCGGCAAACGCATCCTTTACCCGCGGCAATAACGGCACAAGACACAAAACAAGTGCGCCATAAATCCACTCGTATACTTCTACTCAAAAAAGATGGTATGCTAATTTTAACATACCATCTAAATTATATTGGGTTATTCGTAAAAGCATTTAAGCTCTATAACTATTAAGTTGTCCTCATGCGAAAAAGAGGCTTTTATTGTTTCCATAGCGAATCTTTTGCTTCCTACTTCCCAATATTCAGTTATCGATGAAGGTATCAATGTTGGATCCAACAAAAAAACATCAGGCCATAGATAATCTGGGACAACATAATATCTTTCTCCTAGCTTTTCATTGTATAAACGACTTGTGTAGCCAACAACGGAAACAGTTGAGTCTATTTCGTTCATTTCTGCTTTAAATGCCAAAATACTCTCTTCATACGATTCTAACCCTTTACCTTCAATTACAATTTTATATACTAAATTAAGATTATCAGGATTATCATGCCCGAAAAAAAAATCGACATGATATTTAATATCCTTCACAAGCACATCATAAAACATTCTTTCGTGCTCTAATCCCGCTATACCGCCAGTAAGCCTACCGGCTTTATAGTTTCCGAAAACATAATTAGGGCCCATATCATAAAATTTCAGGGCCGCTGGGGTCGCTGGCTTGGAGGGAT
>JAMPII010000047.1 GCA_023662835.1 Muribaculaceae bacterium
TGCTCGACGAAATAAAACGTATTAAAGAACTTAAACCCAAACTATATTTTAAATAACAGAAAGATACAGAGAAGTTTTTATTTGAGAAAAACAATTTATTACACACCCACGAAATAATTATTTTAATTAATAAACTAAAAGTGTTTTTTTATGAACAAACTTAAGTATTTATTTGGCGCACTCGTAGCAGTTTCATTTGCTGCCTGCTCCGACGAGCCAAATGCAAAAGGCGGTCCGGAAGAAGTCACACCAGTAAGCGACGTAGCTTACATGACTATTAACCTGAAGGACGTGAACGAAGGCCGTGCAACATCAGGCACAACTGATTTCGAGTATGGCGAAGGCGACGAGAACAAGATTTACAATGCCAAGTTCCTTTTCTTCGATGCAAACAAAAACTTCCTTTTGGAAGCTAATGTTTGGAACGGCGGTAACGCAAACGGTGTAGAACCCGATGCAAACATAGAATATTTTGGTCAGAATGTGCTCGTTCTTGAAAACCTGAAGAAAACCGGCTATCCCAAGTATCTTATCACAGTGCTCAACGCCCCTGAGAAACTGAAACCGATTGTTGGCGAAACCACTATGGACGATGTACGCAACTTGTGCTGCGACGTTTACTACGACGTCGATAACCAAGGACAGAGCAAGAAATTCGTTATGACAACAACATCTTACAAACGTGTCGGCAGCTCAAACCCTTATTACGCTACCACACTCACCGATGCTAACTTTAAGGCCGAGCCTTATCCTGCCGCGAATGATAAGCCTGTAACAATTTACGTTGAGCGTCTTGCAGTTAAGGTACGCTTAAACGCTGCTCTCACCAACGAGAAGAAAACATTCGAAATCGATGGTAAGGAAGTTGTTGGCTATCGCGTTCCCGTATCAATTTCGGGTAATCTTAACGATGAAGGTAAGCCTGCCGAGGGCGTAACCGACGTGTATGTATCGATTGACGGATGGGGTTTGTCGAACTATGAACCTGAAAGCTACTTGTCGAAGAACTTAGACTTGCTGGGTGAAAGCACAGAAATTGGCGAATGGTATTGGAACGACCCGACAAATACCCGCAGTTACTGGGCAGCAAGTCCTCAGTACGGCCAGGCAGAACCCAACCTTGTGCGTAACACATATGTCGGACTTATCGGTGAAGTTGGCCATAGTCTTTACATGCCGGAAACAACCAATCAGTATGCCAATGTGCAGACAAATAAATTGCTAAGCGCCAAAAATGTTGCATCAGTTATTCTGAAGACAACCGTTTACGATGGTAATGGCAAACCTCTTAACCTTATCCTTTTCCAAGGTGTGTACTATCTGCGCGAATCGTTTGTGGCATATGCTCTTCAAACTCTCGACTTCAACAAAAAACTCAACTACTACACCCGTGAAGTTGTTGCGTCAGAGACCGAGAACGTTCAGGACGGTTACCATTACACACAGATTGGCACCGACGACGTTGAAGTTGTTGAACGCGACGTTGAGGCTACCGGTCGTATCGAACTCAATTCGAAATTCGATGAAACAACCAAACTATATGCCAAAAATAGCGAAGGCAAGTTCGAATTGATTGAAAACGGCGTTCAAAAACTCAACGAAACTCTTGTAGGCTTCACTCAGGGAACACAAGCTCGCGCTTCGACCGACGGTTCGCAGATTTACAATATTCCTATCGAACACTTTGCAAAAGCAAAGCCCAGCGTTTCCAATGTTCAACAAGAAGGTGAATATGGTACAGTTCGTAACCACATCTACGATGTAACCGTTACTTCTATCTCGAAACTCGGTGGTGGAATTTTCCGTCCCGGCGAAGGCGACGATGATGGCGAACCTATTATTCCTGAAGATCCTTCAAGCACCTACTATCTTTCAGCCAAGGTTAATATCCTGTCTTGGAAGGTTGTAAAACAGAACGTTGATCTATAATCCGCCCGCACTAACCGACACAAAACTCATTCTCCTCCCCCTCAATTTATAAAACCACAGCCGGGCGCACAGCACGGCTACCCTACGACGGCCCACCCACGCAGGCCACTAAACAAGGCGTGGCGACTGACCCGGAGGGCACGTCAGTGCTCTCCCCCAAAGTTGAATTTCAGAGAGACAACAGTCTCCACAACATATAATAAAGTCGGCACTGCGCCGACAACTGATAAACGAATTATAAACATTTCTTTCACTATGCATTTAGCGATGAAATTTAAAGACATATTCTCAAAAGGCATTGCTTTGGTGATGGCAGCTTTTGCTATGGCCGGACTTTCGGCTTGCAACGGATTGATGTATGACGAGCAAGGCGATTGCGACCCTCACTACAAAGTGAAGTTTGAGTATCGCTACCACCTTCAAGGCAAGAATGGCAAATATGCCGACTCATTTGCCGGCGAGGTTGAGGCCGTCACATTATATCTTGTTGACACACAGGGCAATGTTGTATGGCAGAAATCGGAATCGGGTGAGCGTCTTGCCGCCGACGGCTATATGATGGATGTCGATATCAACCCTGGTGAATATTCGCTTGTTGCCTGGTGTGGCACGGGCGTTGGCACACACTTCACCGTAAACGACACCAAAGTAGCCTCCGACCTTCATTGCTATATGAGCCGCGAACGTGGCGAGGATGGGCGCGCGCAAAGCAAAGAGCGGCTTAACCCGTTGTTCCACGGTCGACTTGACAATCAGGTATTCCCTGAAGAGGAAGGCACCCATGTTTACACGGTTCAGCTAATGAAGGACACCAACAACATCAACATCATGCTTCAGCATCTTTCGGGCGAGCCTATCGACCCGTCGATGTTCGAATTTACCATCACCGACCGTAACGGTTGGCTCGACTGCTTCAACAACAGGATTGATGACGAAGAGGTTGATTATGGGTCGCATTATCTTCAAGCACTCGTAGGAGGCTCGAACAATGTAGGCAACTCCAATATAGATATTACATCGAACGGCGGTGGTCTGCTATCGGGACACACTACATCGCGGCTTGAAGCCACCGGCAGAGCAGCAAACAATATACCCAACGACGGCGATATGTGGCTGACTGTTAAGCGCGTTTCCGGCGCTCCGGATGCGTCGAAAGCACCGATGCTTTCGCGTTCGGGCAACGACAGCCAGGAGTCGAAGGTTGTTCTTCACGTTCCGCTAACGTCTTACTGCCTGCGCTTCAAGGATGTAAGCTATCCCGAAATGTCCGACCAGGAGTTTCTTGACCGCTGCGACACATATAATATGGTGTTCCTCCTCGACGAAGGATACCGTTGGGTTGAAATGAGTTTGTACATCCAATCGTTTAAGGTTGTTTGGCAAAACGCCGCGTTATAATAAAAACGTTACTTAGAAATCGTTTTGAGCTATCTGACAATGAAATATAAAGCATATAAATATATCCGTAACCTGACCGGAGCTATGGCCGCAGCTTTATTGCTGCTGCCTATAGCATCGTGCTCCGACTCGCACGATGCTCCCTCCGGCTGCGAAACGGATGTAGTGGACCGGGAGTCGATAGCTGGGTTCTATATCACTGTCGGTGACGCAATTGGCAACAAAGGTTCACGCGCCATCAATGACGGAGGCTACGATGCAGGTCAAGGCTATGAAAACTATATCGATGTAGCCGGAGGAGATTTCAAATTTATGTTTTTCGACAGAAACGATAATTATATCTCTGACTTCACCCCGACTTCGATCCTACCCGAAAGCGGCGACGAAGTGTCGAAGCGCTACTATGTGACAGGGAAGGTTAACTCAGCCGAAGCCATCGGGGACAATTTCAAGGTTTTGGTGCTGGCCAACTGGGGCGAATACCCCGAACCCGTTGCTGGGCAGAAACTGTCGGCTATAATTAACGATACCAACACGAAAAACGTGTTCTCCTATTCGCAGAGTTCGTCGGTAATCGACGAGTCAAACCCGATACCCTTGTTTGGAATCAAGTATTTCAGCGACATGAAATTTGAGCCCGAACAGATGACAGATATAGGCACCATACACCTGCTGCGAGCCTATGCCAAGATAACAATCGTTTGCAACACACCGGGCTGGAACATGACTAACGTGATGCTTACCCGCTACAACACAACAGGGCTGAAAGCACCCGTTGGCGTCAATTCCGAAAACCAGTATGTTAAGAACGATTACGACGCCGACTACTACGAAGGCATATCGTTGCCTGCAAATGTTAAGGTTGGCGAAAACCTGCCGTTCAGCAAGTCGTCGAATCCGGGCGAATATATTGTTTATGTCCCCGAATTCTGCAACATAAATGTAGAGCACACATATGAGCAATTGCCTACAGCAACTCGCATCAAAGTCAATTTTGAAGGAATTAAGGATATTTACGATCCTTCGAAATTGCGCGACTTCTACGTCGACTTTAAACAGTATGGCGGCGATCACCAAGGACATTACTATAACATTCAGCGCAACTTCTGGTATGCGTTTGAGGTGAATAAAAAGCCGGAGGATTTCGACCTCGATGTCAGCGTTGACGTCATTCCTTTTGGCGAGGTTAAACTCACACCGAACTTCGGTCTTGAGCGCGACGACATCACGGGCTACGTTGTAGTCCGCGACACGGTTACAAAAAAGATACGTTATTGGCTCGACAACTACGGCAACAAGTGGTTTATTTACATGGATGGGAAAACCCACTTTGTATTTGCCTACGACGACGAAAAGTTCGACAATCTTGACCACTGGTTCGACTACACCGGTATCAAACATGAACTGACACCCGAGGGCATTACCGGCTACACCCCAGTTTATGACACTACATTTGCCGACAAATTGCTTTATTGGGAAACTCCCGACGGACATAAACGCTGGATTGTCATGACCGAATATTTCTCTGCTGTCGTATACAGTTATAGTGAGTCTGGCGTCAACCCAAGCGGCTCACCCCTGTTCTGGATCGACTTTATGGGCAATGAGCACACTATGAGCGAGAACGAGGAAGAAGTGCTCAAAGACTGGATAGCCATCCTCACCGGTAATTTACCAACTGACATTTAGAGTTTGTTAAAAAAACAAATGACACAAAATGAGACGTAATAACATGATATATAAAATACTGACAACTTGGATTGCTATAGCTATAGCCTTAGCGTTGCCATCATGCCAGGACGACCCTATCTATAAACCCGTCGTTATACCCGAGGGCGAAGTAGAAATATCGGCCGAAGTATCGTTTCGTCCGCTTGTCGATGCCGTGGCCGACCAGTCGCGCGCACTCGGCGAAGATTTCCCCGACGGTATCGACGTGTCGTCGACTGTGGCGCCTAAAGATCAGGTGATGCTTACCATAAACAAGCTTACAATACTTTTCTACGACCAGTACAAGAACCTTATACGCGACTATTCGGGACCGGTTTCCTTCACCGGCAGCTGGGAAGACCGCCAACCCGACAACAACCAGAATGAGACGGTGGCCGAAAGTCGCACTCCAAAAGCTACATTCAAGAAAAGAATTGAGTCGGGAATCTACTATATTTTTGCCGTGGCCAACATGGATGTAAATCTCGACGAAGTTGAGACTATCGACCGGCTGCGATCAATAAAACTGTCGTGGGTCGCAAACTCGATAAGCTCAAACATCGAGATGCTTGGAGTGTTCACAACCGGCGAGATCGACAAGGCTCAGAATATCGGCTTTGAAGAAGACACGCCGCTTACACTCACTCCGGGTTCTACAACACTCCACGCCTGGGCTCGACGTGCTGTGTCGAAAGTTACTATCGACTTCGACGGTTCGCAACTGCGCAACAATGTGATGGTTTTCATAAAATCGGCCCGCATTGTTGATATAGCCGACGGTTGCTATCTTGGCCGCACAAGCAAGGTTGGCGACAGCGAGAACGGCAATTTCGGGCTTACAGAATCAGTTCACAAGATAGTTTACGGCAAAGGCACAAACTATGAAGACTGGCCATATGTGGCGCGCGGTTCGAAAAAATTCGATAGCTATGTTGTTGGTAAAGACACTGTGAAATTTCACAGCGAGTTTGCCTATTCACTCCCTTGCTATGAAAACATGCAAGGCAAAGGCGACGTAAAATATCAGGATAAAGATTCCGACGGGAAGATCGACTATCCCAACTCAGGCGACGCCACCCACCCCACCGACGGCAAGTATCATAAAGACAAAATGCCCAACGGAACCTATATCGAAGTGGAGGGCTATTATGTGTCGTCGAACGTAGACTATATTTCGTCGGGTCCAATTACCTATCGCTTCATGCTCGGAAAAAATGCCGACGACAATTACGACATTGAGCGCAACCATCACTATAAGGTGACAATGGCATTCCGCGGCAACGGAAATGACGTTGACTGGCATGTCGACTACAAGGAAAAATCGCCCCATATTTATGTTAACGACGTAAACTGCCCATATTCCTATAACGAGAAAGTTACCATACCCGTACGTATCACCGGCGGCAGGGTAACGGCTCTGGAAGCCACCATAATTCGTAATGATTGGCACCCTATAGAAAATGTTAACGGCAACTCCTACTTCACTCAAACCGGCTATACAGGGTGGAGCAATTGGGTAAGCGCCGCAGGAGGTGCCGCTAAATATAATGAATATTTCGGCGATATCGATAATGGCGTTAAACAAAAGAAAAAAGGGTTTCTAACTCTTTATAAGCCTACCGACAATGTAATCGTGCCATATCAAAATGGCAAGAGCGGAACAGAATACAACAACAGCGCATGGCAAACCTACGCATACCTCGACTGGTATTGGGACGGCAAAATGGCCAACGGAACTAATGTAGCCAATGAGGCTAGCGCCTCCGGAGGACAGACAATCGGGCATCGTGTATACACCGACGGACAGTATTATCAGGGGCTTAACGGCGTTGGCGAGACCACATTCCAGATTGAGGCTTACACACGCCAGAAAAACTTGATTAAGAACACCGGCTATTCCGGCGCCAACATATTTGAGACAGGCAACCGCTTGGCTCAAGTGGAATTGAAAGCAACGGTTGAGGTAGATGGAATAACGCGTATTGTTCGCGATACGTTCGACGTTGAACAATCGCGCCGCATTGTCAACCCCACAGGTATCTATCGCAGTGCCGAAAATAACGCCCCGTTCCACGTGAACCTGAAGTACGCGACAGTTGAGCCAACCACTGACGAAAACACCCGTCTGGGACAGTACCTGCCGTTGCGCTCACGCGGCCCTTGGCGTGCGGTTGTTGAGAATATAGGTGACCCTGGCATGATAAGTCTCAGCCAAACCTGGGGCGACACCGACTCGGAAATCGACTTTACAGTGAATTTCGCAAAAACGGCAAAGAATCCGAGTTTCGCGATAATATCGATATATTACCATAATTACTCGTGCCATCACCGTATCTTTGTCCGTAAAGGCTACGGCTCAAGTGCCGTTATCGACGGCGGCGTGAAATGGCATGCCGGCAATGTGAATTATCGCGCAAATGGTAAACTATACGATGTTAAGGATCCTATGGACGAGGGTTCGTTGTTCCGCTATGCAAACCTTTCGTATGCCTTGGCCACAAAGAACTATCACGACTTTTTACATAATGTGGAAGTCGGTAATGCATCGCTTTATACACGCAAGAAGGATGATGCCGACGGCAACCCCACATTCGGCAGCGTAACTTGGGATAGAATAACCTCGCCCAAATTTTCAATAAACAAGGACGGTCAAAAGATATATCAATATTCGCTGATTGAGCAGATGAATGCAGGCTCTTCAACACCTACAAAGCACACAACATTCGATCAGGCTAAACAGGCAGGTGAAGCTCTTTTAAGTTCAATGAAAACGCGACCGGCATCGTTCGACGACTTTTACGACTTATATAAGTCTCCCGACATCGACTACGCTTACGGCGTTATTTATGGCGACGACGCAACAGGAGTTGCCGACAACATGGGCCAGGCCTATGGCCACGACAACGATTTTGTTAAACAATACACCGGAATGGGTATGCGTTGCGTAATCGTGTATAATAAGCGTGACGGACGGCATGTGATATTCCCTATCAGTGCCTCGGGCTACGGTCATCGAAACCAGACCGGTGTCCTACGCTATGCCGGACGCGGTGTTCTTATGAACAATGACCTCGCCGAGACACGACCGGTGTTCTGGAACATTATGTATTCAAAGGGAGCTATATATTGGTTGGCAATGTTCGACACCAATAAAAGATTGCCGGACGGCAGTGGTATATACCAATATTCAACTGCTTGGGACATGAACTACACCTCGTTCGACTTCTACACTTACGGAACCGATGCTTCATCAACCGGCTCACACGCCGCCTACATCCGTCTTGTCGACAAGCCATAAACCAACGGCCCTACCATTGACGGACTTTATATTATCGAATTGATAAAAACACATCTACTCATAAACAGCAAAGAGCTTTCTCAGGAAGCTCTTTGCTGTTTATAGTCACCATGCCCTTAAGGGCCCATATCATAAAATTTCAGGGCCGCTGGGGCGGCTCCGGGCGAGTGA
>JAMPII010000048.1 GCA_023662835.1 Muribaculaceae bacterium
ATCCCTCCAAACCAGCGACCCCAGCGGCCCTGAAATTTTATGATATGGGCCCTTATAATTGTGATAATTATAAGTGTAATAAAAGCTGCGAACACGCTTTATTTCGCAGGAAACAATGTGAGGAACTGCGGAATAGGATAATATCTCGATGAAAATGTTTAAATTTGCAGCATGGGACGACTTCTTTCTATCGATTATGGCCGTCGTCGGTGCGGAATAGCGGTAACCGATACCTGCCGTATCGTTGCAACAGGTCTGGCAACCGTTGCAACCGGTCAGCTCCAACAATTTATACTTAAATATATATCGGAGGAGCCGGTTGATGAGATTATAGTCGGGTTGCCTACAACATTGCATGGCGAATTGTCGGAGTCGATGCGCTATATACGTCCGGGAATCGATGCCTTGCGCAGGGTGCTTCCGCCGGAAATCCCGGTAGTATTCTTCGACGAGCGTTTCACATCGACGCTGGCTCACAAGGCGATGCTCGACGGGGGAATGCGCCGTTCACGTCGTCAGGACAAGGCGATCGTCGACGAAATGGCCGCTACAATCATTCTTAACGATTATATTCAAAGCAAAGCATACAACAAATGAAATTACCTATTTATCTGTACGGTCATCCGGTGCTCCGCGCTGTGTCGAAGGAGGTTGCAGCCGACTATCCCGACTTGAAAAAGTTGATAGCTGACATGTATGAAACCATGTATTTCAGCGAAGGTGTCGGGCTGGCAGCTCCTCAGATAGGACGCAACGACCGCATTGTCGTTATCGACGCAGATGCCGTTGGCGAAGCGTTTCCGGAATGTAAAGGCCGTAAATTTACACTTATAAACCCTGAAATAGAGATTATTGGCGATGAAATAGTGAAGCGCGACGAAGGCTGTTTGTCTTTGCCCGACTTAAGCGAGTCTGTGCCTCGCGTGGAACATATCCGTTTGAAATGGGTCGACGATGATTTCCAAGCCCACGAGGAGGAGATTTCGGGCTTCTTGGCGCGTATCGTGCAGCACGAATGCGACCATTTGGAGGGAAAACTTTATATCGACCACACATCTCCGATACGCCGCCAGTTGATTCGCGGCAAGTTGAATGCAATTATCGAGGGTCGCAAACGGGTTGACTACCCCGTTCGCTACGCTCCCAAAAAACGTAAATAACCAATTATGGCTGACGATAAAAAGATTATATTCTCAATGGTGGGTGTGAATAAAATTTACCCACCTCAGAAACAGGTGCTTAAAAATATCTACCTGTCGTTTTTCTACGGTGCTAAAATTGGCATCATCGGTTTGAATGGTTCGGGTAAGTCGTCGCTGCTGAAAATTATTGCCGGTATCGACAAACAGTATCAGGGTGAGGTTGTGTTCTCGCCGGGCTATTCAGTAGGCTATCTCGAGCAGGAGCCGAAGCTCGACCCATCGAAGACCGTTATTGAGATTGTGCGCGAGGGAGTGCAACCCATCGTAGACTTGCTAGCCGAGTTCGACAAGGTGAACGAGGCATTTGCCGATCCCGACGTGCTCGACGATCCTGACAAGATGGATGCCCTGATTGCGCGTCAGGCCGAACTTCAGGACAAACTCGACGCTGCCGACGCTTGGAATCTCGATTCCAAGCTCGAACGTGCAATGGATGCTTTGCAATGCCCTCCCGACGACCAGCCTGTTGAGACTCTTTCCGGTGGCGAACGCCGCCGCGTTGCGTTGTGCCGTTTATTATTGCAACAACCAGATGTGCTGTTGCTCGACGAGCCTACCAACCACCTCGATGCTGAGTCGATCGACTGGTTAGAGCAGCACCTTCAGCAGTATCCGGGCACAGTAATTGCCATTACCCACGACCGCTATTTCCTTGACCACGTTGCCGGTTGGATTCTTGAACTCGACCGAGGCGAAGGAATTCCATGGAAGGGGAACTATTCGTCGTGGCTCGACCAGAAAACGAAGCGTATGGCACAAGAAGAAAAGCAAGCCAGCAAACGCCGTAAAACTCTTGAACGTGAGTTGGAATGGGTGCGCATGGCGCCAAAAGCCCGTCAGGCAAAGGGTAAAGCGCGCCTTAACAGCTACGACCGCCTGTTGAACGAGGACCAAAAAGCGCGCGAGGAGAAACTGGAGATATTCATTCCCAACGGTCCGCGATTGGGCAATAAGGTTATCGAGGCCTCAAATCTGGCAAAATCGTTTGGTAATAAACATCTTTTCAACGACCTCAGCTTCTCGCTACCTCCCAACGGCATAGTTGGTGTGATAGGCCCCAACGGAGCCGGAAAAACCACACTGTTCCGCCTTATAATGGAGCAAGAAAAGCCCGACAACGGTTCGTTCGATGTGGGGGAGACTGTGAAGATAGCTTATGTTGACCAACGCCACCATGACCTGTTGCCCGACAAAACTGTTTATGAGGTAATATCGCAAGGAACTGAAACTTTCCGGATGGGTGGCCGCGACGTGAACGCGCGTGCCTACCTGTCGAAATTTAACTTCACCGGGGCAGATCAGGAAAAGAAAATCGGGGTGCTGTCGGGAGGAGAGCGCAACCGTCTGCATTTAGCCATGGCGCTGAAGCAGGAAGGTAATGTATTGCTTCTCGACGAACCTACCAATGATATCGACGTTAATACACTGCGGGCCTTGGAGGAGGGTTTGGAGGAGTTTGCGGGGTGTGCTGTAGTTGTCAGCCACGACCGCTGGTTCCTCGACCGAATATGCACACATATCCTTTCGTTTGAAGGCGACGGCAACGTTGTTTACTACGAAGGCTCATACTCCGACTATGAGGATTACAAGCGGGCACACAACGGAGGTAAGGAACTGCCGCGCCGCCGCTACCGCAAACTTATGGAATAATATACCAACAGGACTGCATATAAACTTTTCTTTTGATTGAAAAACAATAATAATTCAATCAAAAGAAAAGTTTATTTTAATATTTGAAGATAAAATCGTAAATTTGCAGCGTTATGATTCAATCGGCATCACATCGACACCATTATCATCACCATTTCCCCGATTTGGCGACCGGCGGTGTGTGTTAACTGAACCACAACCTCATTTCAGATACGTTATTACTTGCGGCCGGAACCCAAAAGATTGCTTAGGCAGACGCCAGGGGTTTCGGTCAAATTTTTTTGCAATAAAATAGAATATGGATACAAGATTAAGAATTGCCGTGCAGTCGAAGGGCAGGCTGTACGACGAAACGATGCAGATGCTTGGCGAGGCTGGCATAAAACTGGTGCCGGTTAAGCGCACACTGCTGGTGCCCTCGCGTAACTTTCCCGTTGAGCTGTTGTTCCTGCGCGACGATGATATACCAGAATCGGTGGCATCGGGAACGGCCGATATCGGGATTGTTGGCCTCAACGAGGTTCTGGAAAAACAGATGAGCGTTGAGGTTATTAAGGATTTAGGATTCAGCAAATGCCGTCTTGCGTTGGCTGTGCCTCAGAATTCGGGCTACAGGGGACTTGATTGGTTCAATGGGAAGCGTATTGCTACGTCTTATCCGGTGATATTGCAGAAATTCCTGAGCGATAACAATATCAAGGCCGATGTGCATGTGATTACGGGCTCTGTTGAAATTGCGCCCGGTATCGGACTGGCAGATGCCATCTTCGATATCGTTTCTTCAGGCTCCACGCTAGTGAGCAACAATCTTGTTGAGGTTGAGTCGGTAATCGATTCGCAGGCTGTTTTGATAAAATCGTCGGCTACGCAGCTTTCCGAGGAGAAGCAGGCTGTTTTGAGCGAGTTGTTGTTTCGCATTGAGACCGTTATGGCAGCCGACGGCAAGAAGTATGTGCTGATGAATGTGCCAAAGGAAAGTTTGGACGCTGTGTTGGCCTTACTACCGGGCATGAAAAGCCCTACAATTCTTCCGTTGGCCAACTCCGACTGGTGTTCGGTTCACACGGTTATCGACGAAAAAAGCCTCTGGGGAATTGTGCGGCAACTGAAAGCCGCCGGCGCAGAGGGAATTCTTGCTCTTGATATTGAAAAACTTATTTTGTAGCCATGCAAATTATAAAGAATCCGCCGCGTCAGCAGTGGGAGTCGCTTACGGCCCGTGCGTTGGCCGAGCAGAGTGCGTCGGTTGTGGAGGCTGTGGCTGCGATAATTGAGCAGGTAAGGCTTCGTGGCGATGAAGCGTTGCGTGAGTATGAGTTGAAATTTACTGGAGCCAGGTTGGCCGACTTGCGGGTAGAAGAGGATGAGCTTTCAACAGCCTCAACCCGAATCAGTCCGCAGCTGAAGCAGGCTATCGACGCGGCAGCCGCCAATATCGAGCGGTTCCATAGCGCGCAGATGCCCGGTGAAGAGCTTGTTGTGGAAACTGCCCAGGGCGTTGTGTGTCGGCAAAGGGCGGTTGCGGTGCAGCGTGTTGGTTTGTATGTGCCTGGGGGAAATTCTCCATTGTTCTCGACGGTTCTTATGCTTGCTATTCCGGCTAAGATTGCCGGTTGTCGCGTCGTTGAGTTATGTACACCACCTTCGGCCGACGGCTCGGTTCATCCCGCTATATTGTATGCCGCATGGCGTTCGGGAGTGAGAACAGTTTATCGTACGGGCGGAGCGCAAGCTATAGCGGCGATGGCGTTAGGTACGGCTACGATAGGGCGTGTTGACAAAATTTTCGGTCCAGGCAACCGATTCGTTACCGAGGCTAAACAGCAAGTTGTACGTTTTGGAACAGCTATCGACATGCCTGCCGGACCTTCGGAAGTAATGGTGATTGCCGATGGAGCGGCAGATGCCCGTTTTGTGGCAGCCGATTTCTTGTCGCAGGCTGAGCATGGCCCCGACAGCCAGTCGATTTTGGTTACGCAGGACAGCGCGTTTCTGGAAAAATTGCCGGGAGTAATCGACAGTTTGCTTCAGGAGATGCCACGCCGCGAGCTGATGAAAAAATCGTTGAGCCATAGCCGATTAATATTGCTCGACGACGAGCAGCAGATTATGGATTTCTGCAATCTTTATGCTCCGGAGCATTTAATTATCAACCATTCCGACGCGTCGCGTTTGGCCGATATGGTTGTTAATGCCGGTAGCGTTTTTCTGGGGCCGTGGTCGCCCGAAAGCGCCGGCGACTATGCATCGGGCACAAACCACACGCTGCCAACGTCGGGCTACGCCCGCGCCTATTCCGGCGTGAATATCGACGCGTTTATAAAGAAGATAACGTTCCAACAGCTTAGCCCCGAGGGAATTCGCTCGATCGGGCGTACGGTTGAGTGTATGGCTGAAAATGAGGATTTGAACGCTCATAAGCTGGCAATGACCCTTCGTTTGAACGAACTGAACAAAGACTTATAACATCTTACCACCAATATGACACTAAAGGAACTGACACGTCCGAATATATGGAGCCTGAAACCTTATACCTGCGCACGCGATGAATTCAAGGGTGAGGCTCGCGCATGGCTCGACGCCAATGAAAACTCAATCATTGAAGGGCTGAACCGCTATCCCGATCCGTTGCAATGGGCTGTGAAGGAGCAGCTGTCGGCTGTTATGGCGGTTCCGGTCGAGAATATTTTTCTCGGCGTAGGAAGCGACGAATGCATCGACATGTGCTATCGTGTTTTCTGCCGGCCGGGCGTTGACAATGTTGTGGCGATTGAGCCGACCTACGGAATGTATGGTGTATGTGCCGACATAAACGATGTTGAATATCGTAGAGTCCCGCTCAATGCCGACTTCTCGCTCAACGTTGAGGCTCTTCTCGGAGCAGCCGACGAAAATACGAAGGTGTTGTGGATATGCTCGCCGAACAACCCGACAGCAAATGCATTTCCATTGACTCAGTTGCGCGAAGTTGCTTCACGATTCAGGGGAATTACAGTTGTCGACGAGGCATATGTTGACTTTTCCGATAAGGGGAGTATGGCTGAATTTTTGAGTGAGTTCCCCAGAATGATTGTCATGCGCACGTTCTCGAAGGCCTGGGCAGCAGCAGCCATGCGCTTGGGGATAGCTTTTGCATCGACCGAAATCATAGGCTTGTTCAATAAAGTGAAGTATCCTTACAATATTAATATTCTGACTCAGCGGGAGGCACTTAAAATTTTGGCCGACCGTAATCATGTGGCCGAAGTTGCGGCCGAAATTGTACGGAAGCGCCGGTGGCTCGAGGCAGAGTTGGATAAACTCCCGATAGTGGATAAAGTTTATCCATCCGATGCTAATTTTTTGCTTGTCAAACTGAGTGACGCTGATGCTACTGAGGTATACAACAGGCTTTGCAGCGAGGGTGTGGTTGTCCGCAACAGGAGCCGTGTAGCGCTGTGTGGGAATTGTTTACGAATAACAGTAGGCAACGATGAAGAAAATCAATTGCTTTTATCATGTCTGAAGAAATAAAAAAACGAGTGCTTTTCGTGGATCGCGACGGCACACTGATTGTTGAGCCTCCGATTGATTATCAGGTTGATTCGCTCGAAAAGCTGGAATTGCTGCCCGGTGCGTTGCGCAACATGCATTTTATCGCATCGAAGCTGCCTTTCGAGTTGGTGATGGTGACTAACCAGGACGGCTTGGGCACGGATTCTTTCCCTGAGGAAACGTTTTGGCCCGCCCACAACAAGATGCTACGCGCTTTTGAGAATGAAGGAGTGCGGTTCAAAGATATAATAATCGACCGCACATTTGAGTATGAAAAGGCTCCGACAAGGAAACCGGGGACTGCTTTGCTTACGAAATATTTTGGCGAGGGATATGATCTTGCTGGTTCGTATGTTGTGGGCGACAGGCTGACCGACGCCATGCTAGCTAAAAATTTGGGCGCAAAGGCGATTCTGCTAGCCCGGCCAACCGACGAGTTGTTTGAGAAAATTGAGCGCAATGGTTTGGCAACGACTGTGGCTATGGTTACCCCTTCGTGGAATAACATTCCGGCTTTGCTTATGGGTGGGGATCGTAAGGCTACGGTTGAGCGAAACACATCCGAAACGCAGATAACGGTGAGCGTTAATCTGGACGGAAGCGGGCGCTGCGACATCGACACAGGATTGGGTTTCTTCGACCATATGCTGTGTCAGATTGGCCGTCATTCAGGAATCGACCTCGCCGTGAAGGCACGTGGCGACTTGTATGTTGATGAGCATCATACGATTGAAGATGTGGCAATTGTAGTTGGACAGGCTTTGCGTCAGGCTCTTGGCAACAAAATGGGAATAGAGCGCTATGGTTTTGTGCTCCCTATGGATGATTGCCTGTGTACGGTAGCGCTCGACTTCGGAGGGCGACCATGGCTGGTTTGGGAGGCAGAATTCAAGCGGGAGAAAATTGGAGAAATGCCTACGGAAATGTTTTTGCACTTCTTTAAATCGCTGAGCGATAACGCAATGATTAATCTGTTTGTTCGAGCCGAAGGCACTAACGAACATCATAAGATTGAAGGCATTTTCAAGGCGTTTGCCCGAGCGCTGCGTCAGGCGATACGTCGCGACACAATATATTTCACGCTCCCTACGTCGAAAGGTGCGCTATAAACTAATGGGGATGTACGGTTGTTCGTAATGTAATAACGTTTCAAATATGTGGTGTTATGAATAAGATATTTAAGAAAATGATGTCGGTCTTGGTGGTGGCATCAGTTATCTGCATGATGGTTCTGGCGGGTTGTTCGACGACAAAAGAGTTAACTCCCGAGCAAAAGGCGCGCAAGGAACTGCAGGCGCGGGCCGATTCTTTGCGGGCTGAAGTAGCGGCTCAAGCGGTTATGTCGGGGCATTTTATTGCCGGCGCCGACCAGATAACGTTGCGGCGAGGCCGTACGTTCAATGTGAATTCCAACCTGAATTATGTGTCGCTCAATGGCACGGATGCCGTGCTGCAAGTCGGCTCGACTAGCGGTTGGCCGGGATTTAACGGCATTGGGGGAATAACGCTTAAAGGCACGGCTACCGATTTGCAAACGTCGGTCGACAAGAAGGGGAACCTTAATTTCTCGATGCGTGTGAGCGGCAGCGGAATGTCGGCTGAGGTGCGGCTGCAGATGACAAAGGGTACCGACAAGGCGTTTGTTCAGATAAAAGGTACGTTCAGCTATTATGGGCTGACAATGTACACAACTGTTGAACCCTTCGATGGCGTCGGTGCCGTTGAAGGCCGTAGTCTCTAAGGGCCCATATCATAAAATTTCAGGGCCGCTGGGGCGGCTCCGGGCGAGTG
>JAMPII010000049.1 GCA_023662835.1 Muribaculaceae bacterium
AGATTGTAAATGCAGATGGTGAGGTTACAAAATCATCGGCAGCAGGACGATAGGACACAATAGGTGCTATAAAGATACTATAATAAATCAGCCCGACGAGAGAAAAAGGTCTTTCGCCGGGCTGAATTGTTTATTAGCGGTGGAACTAGACTCCGATAGACTGCTTCTGTGATTGCCAAAGGTCTTTGAACCACTGAAAGATATTCTTGCCGTTGATGTGCAGGCGGAATTGGTTGCCGTGTTTTGGGTCGGGCTTGATTTGTACTTCAGCATTGCTGACATCAGCGTACTCTTGTTTTTTCGGGTCATATAATTTTTGACCGGAATTGAATACGCGAGGCTTGCAATCAAGCAGAGTCTTGATTGTTCCCTCTGATATTCTCACGCTTTCGCAGTCAAGAATGGCAGGCATAAGTCGCTTCACTGATGGAAAATATTTGTCAACACGTTCCATCTGTTTTACGAACTCAGCGTTAACTTATATTAAGGATCATACTCTTAGGATTTACTCGTAATTGCTGATGCGAACTTTTTTGCCTTTAATTTTTTCGTTGGCGAGAGTTGCTATAAGATGTTGAATTTTTTTGCGCGGTACGGCAACTATAATATTGTGGTCGCGCACGGTTATCTTTCCAATTTCGTCGGGCGAGAGGCCACCTTGTTTAATTAAGAATCCGACGATATCGCCTCTGGATATTTTTTCTTTTTTTCCGGCGTTGAAGTGTAGAGAGGCGATTTCGGAGCTTATGGCGTTTTTGCTTTCGGGTTTTGGAGTGTATTTGCGGTCGAAATTTATGTATTCAGGAATGTTATCTGAGTCGGAAATGATAACGTAGATTGTTCCGTTGGCATCTTGACGTGCTGTTCGTCCGTTTCTGTGTGTCCACGTTTCTTTTGTTAGAGGTATGTGGTAGTGTATAATAGAACCAATGTCGTCTATATCGAGTCCTCTTGCTCCCAGATCTGTGCTGACTAGAATCGGTGTAGTTCCGTTGTTTAGAAGGTCAACTGCTTTTTCACGATCGTTTTGTTCCAACCCTCCATGGTATAGGCCTACAGGAAGATGTTTATGGCGGAGGTGGTTGAACACTCTTTCTGCGCTTTCACGGTGGTTGGTGAATATTACAACGCGTTGCTGATTTAGTGAGCAGAGCAGGTCGGCTAGTGTTTCGAGTTTGTCGGCTTGAGGGCTGTCAACTTCCACAACAGGTAATTTTTTGTTTGTATTTTCAAGGCAATCGATTTCTGTGCCTTCATGTTTTGCCATAAAATCGGGTATCTGCTGCAGTCGAGTAGCTGAGATGAGGAATGTACGTGAGAGGTTTGGTAGCTTTTTTACTATTTTTTTCATCTGATCGGCGAACCCTAATTCTAGCGATTTATCGTATTCGTCGAGCACTAATACAGATGTAGGGTAAATATCAAGGTTTTTTTGGTTGATGTGGTCGATTAATCGCCCTGGAGTTGCAACTACTATGTCGGGTAGCGGGCGTAAGGAGTTTTTTTCGTCGACCATAGAGTGTCCTCCATACAAAGCTGTAACTTTCATGCCATTAGAAAGCTCGCGCACGACTCTCGAGGTCTGGAGCACAAGTTCGCGCGAGGGGACGAGAATTAATGCGGCCGGCTTCCGTTCCAAATTTTTATTTATAGAAAGGAGCATTGCAACTGTGAACGCTATAGTTTTTCCGCTTCCGGTGGGGGCCAGTAGGATGATGTTGCTTAGGCGGGAATTAATCATTTTACGTTGCATTTCGTTCAGATCCTCTATTCCCATACGGTTTCGAAGCGCATTTAGAATTTCACCGAGTTTCATATGATGTTTGAAATTTACCTATTATTAGTGAGCAAAATTACATAAAAAATCACTTCATTTTGCGTAATTTTGTATTCTTAAAACAAGTTGCAGATGAGATTGTCCGACATAAGAACCGGCGAATCGGCTGTTATAGTAAAACTTCTTGGCCATGGAGCTTTTCGCAAACGTCTGATAGAAATGGGGTTTGTGAAAGGACAAGTTGTGAATGTACTGTTGAATGCGCCGCTCAAAGATCCTATTAAATATTCAATAATGGGATATGAGCTTTCGTTGCGCAGGCAAGAAGCAGACCTAATTGAGGTTGTGCCGGCACAGGATGATACGTTGCACACTACCTTATCGCAAAAAAATTTCGGTACGGAAAATTTTCCGGACGACGAACCGCGAAAAGATTTCGTTCGTTCGGCAAAGACGATAAATGTTGCCTTAATAGGGAATCCGAATTGCGGCAAGACTTCGATGTTCAATTTTGTTAGCGGGGCGAGGGAACATGTAGGCAATTATAGCGGGGTAACGGTAGATGCCAAGGAAGGAAGCTTTACATATAACGGTTATAGGTTCAATATAGTTGACTTGCCGGGAACTTACTCTTTGTCATGCTATTCGCCGGAGGAATTGTATGTGCGGCGCTTTTTGCGCAACGAGACTCCCGACGTTATCATTAACGTTGTTGTGGCGTCAAATCTGGAACGAAACCTGTACCTGTCGACTGAATTGATTGATATGGATCGCTCGATGGTGATAGCGCTAAATATGTACGATGAACTTCAGGATTCAGGCGCTAAGTTGGATTATGTGATGTTGGGCAAGATGATAGGCGTACCAATGGTGCCTACAGTGTCGCGTACAGGTAAAGGCATAAATGAACTTCTGGATACGATTATTAGTGTATATGAGGGAGAACATGGCTCCGTTCGGCACGTGCATGTAAGTCTAGGCACGGAATTGGAGCATTCGGTGAATGCTATTAAGGAAGTTCTGAAGGCCGATAATGCGATATCGCTACTGTTTTCGCCTCGTTATATGGCAATTAAGCTTCTTGAATGCGATAAAGAGATGGAGAACCTTGTGAGTGCCTTTCCCGATTCGAAGCGAGTATTTTCAATACGCGATTATGAGGTGAAGCGACTTGAAAAAGTTTTCCCTGACGAAGGAAGCGATATCTCGTCGCTAATTGCAAACGATAAATATGGTTTTATTTCCGGAGCATTGGCAGAAACGTATACTCCAGCGACACAGCAGGTTGAAAGTACAACCCATATTATTGATACATTTGTTACAAATAAATTGTTTGGCTTTCCGATATTTCTGCTGATTATGTGGTTTATGTTCTGGTGTACGTTTGAGATCGGATCATACCCGCAGGATTGGATTCAGGCGGCCGTTGACTGGCTCAATGATGCGATACGTCAACATTTTCCAGACGGCCCGTTGAAAGACTTGGTTGCCGACGGAATAATTGGAGGGGTAGGAGGGGTGATTGTATTTCTCCCAAACATATTGATACTATACTTTTTTATATCCTTTCTTGAGGACTCCGGATATATGGCTCGCGCTGCGTTTATAATGGATAAAATAATGCATCGAATAGGGCTACATGGAAAGTCGTTCATACCGCTGGTGATGGGTTTCGGATGTAACGTTCCTGCAATCATGGCTTCACGGTCGATTGAAAGTCAAAGCAGCCGTATCATAACAATTCTTATAAATCCGTTTATGTCGTGTTCGGGACGATTGCCGGTTTATGTATTGCTTGTAGGCATATTCTTACCCCAGCATGCATCAATAGCAATTTTAAGTTTGTATGTTTTGGGAATAGCAGTTGCTATGATAACAGCAAAACTATTACGGCGATTCTGGTTTAAGGCTGATGAGACGCCATTTGTCATGGAACTTCCGCCCTATCGTATTCCAACCATGAAGTCGGCTTTGCGCCACATGTGGAGTAAGGGAGAGCAGTATCTTAGGAAAATGGGAGGGATTATATTAGTAGCTAGTATTATTGTGTGGGCGCTGAATTATTTTCCTCTTAACAGAACAAGAACAGAAGTAGCGGCTTCGACAACTACTGAAGATTCAAGAATAAATATCGGAAGTGATTCATATCTTGAAATGATAGGCAAGGCCGTGAATCCTATAATGGAGCCACTAGGCTTTAATTGGCGCAGTACAGTTGCTGTTATTGCCGGCGCTCCGGCCAAGGAGATAGTTGTCTCTACTCTAGGAGTATTGTATACCGGCAATGAGGATTTCGATGATGCAGCATTGTCGTCGAAGCTTGTAGCTAAAAATCCGGCTACGGGTTTGCCTTGGTTTAATATAGCTTCGGCATTATCGTTAATGGTGTTTGTCCTGTTGTATTTTCCGTGTACGGCAACAGTTACGGCAATTGCCAGAGAAACAGGCTCATGGAGCTACAGCTTGTTCGCAGTAGTTTACAATACGCTTATTGCGTGGCTTATTGCTCTGGCCGTATACAGAGTAGCGTTACTATTTGTGTAATTAGATTGAAAAGTATGATTAATCACGATACGAAAAAGGTGAAGAAAGCATTAATTACCGGAGTGACCGGACAGGATGGTTCTTTTCTGAGCGAGTTGCTCCTGGAAAAAGGTTATGAAGTTCATGGCCTTATACGCCGTTCGTCGGTAGACTTCCGTGAGCGTATAGCACATCTTGAGGGTAAAGAAAATTTTCATCTGCATTATGCAGATTTAAGCGATTCGATGAGTTTGGTACAGGTTATATCTAAGGTTCGCCCTGACGAGATATACAACCTTGCGGCTCAAAGCCACGTTCAGGTGTCGTTCGATACACCTGAATATACAGCCAACGTTGACGCGACAGGAGTACTCCGAATACTCGAAGCTGTTCGATTAACCGGCCTAGCCGGCAGTTGCCGCATTTATCAGGCATCGACATCGGAACTCTATGGCAAGGTTGAGCAGGTGCCACAAAATGAAGAAACTCCGTTCCACCCATACAGTCCGTATGCGGTTGCTAAATTGTATGCCCACTGGATTGTAAAAGAGTACCGCGAAGCGTACGGAATGTATTGCTGCTGCGGCATTTTGTTTAATCACGAATCGGAAAGAAGAGGCGAAACTTTTGTTACTCGTAAGATAACATTGGCTGCTGCACGAATAGCGCAAGGCAAGCAGGAGAAACTTTTTCTGGGAAATTTATCGTCGTTGCGTGACTGGGGTTATGCCCGCGATTATGTTGAATGTATGTGGCTTATGCTTCAGCAGGACTCTGCGGATGATTATGTAATAGCTACGGGCAAGCAACATTCAGTACGTCAGTTCTGTGAATTAGCATTCCGCAATGTCGGAATTGAGCTGGAATTTGTCGGAACAGGCGAAAATGAAAAGGGAATAGACAGAGCAACGGGCAAGGTGCTGGTTGAAGTGTCGCCCGATTTCTATCGACCAACCGATGTTGTTAATCTTTGGGGCGACCCGTCGAAGGCTATAAGAGAATTAGGCTGGAATCCGGGACGTACTTCATTCGCTGAATTAGTGAAAATAATGACCGATGCTGACATGGCAAAAGTTGCTATAGAAAAAGCTTCGGAGCGTGTACGCACTAATTTGGCGGAATATCTTGAACGGGGTATTGTTAAATAGCGGTGAGGTCAATTATGGAAAAGAGTGCAAAGATATATGTTGCGGGTCATCGTGGTATGGTAGGCTCTGCAATTGTTCGTGCATTGCAACGACGCGGATTTAATAATTTGGTATTCCGTCCACACTCAGAGCTGGATTTGACTAACCAGGCTGATGTGGAAAACTTTTTTTCGGCCGAACGACCCGAATATGTTTTTCTTGCGGCAGCAAAAGTTGGAGGGATAATAGCAAACAGCCAAGCGCCGGCCGATTTCATGTATCAGAATATGATGCTGGAAATGAATTCGATTAATAGCGCTTGGCGCAATGGTTGTAAAAAATTATTGTTTTTAGGCTCATCATGCATTTATCCGCGTTTGGCTCCACAACCGATGAAAGAGGAATGTTTGTTAACGTCGGCTCTTGAGCAAACGAACGAGGCATATGCTTTGGCGAAGATATCTGGATTGCGCTATTGTCAGTACCTTCGCAGGCAGTATGGTGCAGATTTCATTTCGGTTATGCCAACGAACCTTTATGGGCCGGGCGACAATTATCATCCGGAACATTCCCACGTTTTGCCAGCATTGATACGCCGATTCCATGAAGCAAAAGAGTCGGGAGCTGATACTGTTACATGCTGGGGAGATGGGTCGCCGTTGCGCGAATTCCTTTATGTTGATGATTTGGCGGAATTGTGTGTGCTGTTAATGGAATGTTATTCTGAGGAAATAACAATCAATGCTGGAACAGGCAAAGAAATCACGATTAAAGAGCTCACTGAGAAAGTTGCCAAGATTATAGGATTCGACGGTAAGATTGAATGGGATAATTCACGTCCGAATGGTACTCCACGTAAATTGTTGGATATCAGTCGAGCCAGAGCAATGGGTTGGGAGCCGTCGATAAGTCTGGACGAAGGTATCCGTTTAGCTTATCGCGATTTTTTGACAAATCCTATCCGAGCCGAACGATAACACTAATGTAGTTGATTTTTGTGTGCTTATGTGAAACTATTCTGAAAATGCCGGAGTCTAAACAGAAGAATTAGAAATTAATGATATGATCCTTCCAATGACTTGGGCATCTCTCGACATACCATTGTCGCTAAAAGAGAGAATAGCTCTGCTGCAGATACGCAATTTGATTATGTGTTTTGTCAGAGCTAATGTCGATGTGACGGCTTCAGTAGAACGCGAATTCACGGAACTGATCAAAAGTCAGAGTGACACAATTGCCAAAATATGCTTCTCTTATGCCAGCTCGGTTGCTGAATATGATGACCTCAGGCAGGATGCTATGATAAATATATGGCGCGGGATGAAATCGTTCCGTCACGAGGCTTCGCTAGGAACATGGGTGTATAGAGTTGTGATAAATTCATGTCTTTCCACTATTCGTAGCCAAAGCCGTCATCGACATGATAGTCTTGACTACGTAAACGATCTCATTGATTGTGACGACGCGGACAAGGAGGATATTGAGCTTTTACACCGTGTTATACGCAGGCTAGGAGCACAGGATAAGGCGATTATAATGATGTGGCTTGACGAATATAGCTACGATGAAATTGCCTTGACTATGGGCATGAACCGCAACACGGTAGCAACTAAAATTCGCAGAATTAAGGAAAAAATCAGAATAGATTATCTCAAGGAGGAAAACTTATGAATACAGAAAACAGGAACTTGGAGGAAATACGCTCAGCATGGAATGCGTTGGGTAAGAAACTGAACGATAATGCAGGCCTTGGAAACAATACTTCCAACATGAACAATCGTAAGACTACGCTCGATCGTTTGCGCGAAAAATACAGATCGTTTTGGATTTTTGCCCTTGTAATGCTGGTAGTAACGATTTTCTATAGTCCTATAATTGTTAGTGAAGAAAGGATATTATATATGCGGCTGTTATTTTCGATATATTTCATTGCGGTCTTTACAATAGATTATTGGCTATGGCGTGGGCTAGGAACAATTGATCTTATAAGTATGACTGTAACAGAAGTTGCGCACAAGGTTATGTTTTATAAACGCCGACACTTGCAGTTTATGGCCTTTCTCATTCCGATGGCAGTAATACTTGTGATATTGATGGGTTACATTTTATCAGCTGACGGATATATGCTCACAGGAATTATAATTGGCGCTATCTGCGGGGCACTGATTGGGACCTGGCAATTCCGTAAATTTATGAGCATGTATCGCAATATCGAAGAATAGCAGTAGCACAACGGGGTTAAAAAAACAAGAGGGCAGTTCGGATGAACTGCCCTCGGTTGTAATCTTTAAGTAAACCCGTTTACTTGCGGATACCCAGCTCTTTTTTTGCAATGATAGCGCGGTAGCGGTTGATGTCTTTCTTAACCAGATAGTCAAGCAGACGACGACGTTTACCTACCAATGCCTTAAGAGCACGCTGCGTAGTATAATCTTTGTGATTTGACTTGAGGTGCTCAGTCAAATGAGCAATACGAACCGAGAATAATGCTATCTGAGCTTCAGGTGAGC
>JAMPII010000004.1 GCA_023662835.1 Muribaculaceae bacterium
CCTTGTCCGGCTCCGGACGGTGCTTTTCGCCGAGTCTCGTCAGTCACGATGCCCGTCGTCAGTCACGATGCCCGCATCGCTCCTTCCTCAACTCGCGAAAATCACTCGCCCGGAGCCGCCCCAGCGGCCCTGAAATTTTATGATATGGGCCCTTAAAGTGAGCTAGGTTCACCATATAGTCGTATCGAGAAAGGTGATTGCCAACAATATCATACTTTATATGTTTACGATCTCGAACCGGTATTCTCATCTGTCCCTCTTCGTCCATGAGGTCGACCGGAGCAATCGAGTCGAACCCATGTTTATGAATAGTCTGCCAGTGAGCATCTGTTGTATTACGGTTTCCATTATACGCAGTGTTACACTCGACAATCGTACCGCGCACCGTGTCGACCAAAGCCTGTATCAGTGTTGGCTGCAGATAGTGTGGGTTGCCGTCCTCACCGGTACTGATTTTAACTGCCACCCTGTGTCCTTCGGCGGGGCGGTCAAGAGCCTTGTAAATTTTTACCAGAGCTTCGGGGGTTATCTCTCGTGTCATATACACCCTAGATTGTGCCGACGCAATTATGCTTGCCATTGCAACAATCATTGGAATCAAAATTGCCTTGATTTTCATTATTGTTTATAATTGGTTATTTCTGTTTGTTATATTCTTTATCGACTGCAAAAAAGGTAATGATGATTACTTTTTCATGAATATTTTTGATAAAATTTTTTTATAAAGACTGAATCTCGCTTATCTCATATATGTTTTATGATTTTGGCAGGAACGCCGCCAACAATCATATCCGCCGGAACATCCTTTGTCACGACGGCACCGGCTGCAATAATGGCATTGTCGCCGATCGTAACTCCCGCCGTAATGGTGACATTCGCTCCAATCCACACTCGTTTGCCTATTCGTATCGGCTTATGATGCAGATTCTGACGTTTTGCCGGATCGTGGTCATGATTGAGAGTAGCCATGACCACACAATGGCCTATCAGACAGCCATCACCGATATAAATTCCGCCTTGATCTTGAAAGTGGCAACAGGAATTGATGAATACATTTTTACCAATATGGATATTACGTCCAAAGTCAGTATAAAACGGAGGAAACAGACGGAATCCTTCGTCCATTTCCTGTTCCGTGATTTGTCCGAAAATTTCTCTTATTTCTTCGGGCGTATGGAACTTACAGTTCAGCTCAAACTGCAATTTGCGCGACAAGTCGCTTTGGTGACGCATGAATTGAATCATCTCGTCACCCTCAAGCGGCTTGCCTTCGGATATAAGTTCACGAAATTTTTCGATTGTCATTTCAAATACTCTTTGTAAAAGGCAGCGATTTCATCGAAAGGTATAATGTCAATTTGGTCGTATAGGTCGCAATGGCTTGCGCCTTTCACAGTCAGCATCTGTTTGTTGTCGCCTTTTAATAAAGCAAATGTATCTTTACCGAAGTAATATGAATGAGCCGCATCGCCATGAACAATCAGAACAGCACGTTCCAATTCACCGGCATATTCAAAGAATTTGAAATTGACGAAAGGCAGAGTAGAAGTTGTGTTCCAACCGTCAGTTGAATTTCCGGAACGTGGATGAAAACCACGTGGGGTCTTATAATAAGCATGATAATCTTTTACAAATTGGGGTACATCGTCGGGAAGAGGATCAACCACGCCGCCTGCACGTTGGTATATACCTGCCGCATAATCTTTTGTGCGCTGTGCGGCAAGGGCTTGACGCACAGCGTTGCGTTTTTCGGCAGAATTGTCGGCATCGAAATATCCATTAGCACTGACGCGGGTCATGTCATACATTGTGGACGCAACGGTAGCTTTGATCCGTGGGTCGTTAATCGCAGCTTCTATCGCTATGCCACCCCAGCCGCACACACCTAGAATGCCGATACGGGCAGTATCTACATTTGGTTGCATCATGAGAAAATCTACGGCAGCAGAGAAGTCCTCAGTGTTGATATCGGGCGAAGCCACGCGACGAGGCATTCCCCCGCTCTCACCTGTAAATGAAGGATCAAACGCTATTGCTAGGAAACCTCGCTCAGCAAGTTGCTGCGCATACAATCCACTTGATTGCTCCTTTACAGCACCAAACGGGCCGCTTACAGCAATTGCCGGTAGCTTACCGGTAGCATCTTTTGGCGAGTACATGTCGGCGGCAAGTGTTATGCCATAGCGGTTTACAAAAGTAACCTTACTGTGATCAACTTTATCACTCTTCGGGAACACCTTGTCCCATTGTTGCGTCAACTCCAGTTTCTCTACAGGAGCTAGCGATGTGTTTGTATTCAAGTTGTTCATATTTTGTGAATTTGCAGTAAAAGCGCCAAATAAAAGCGCAGTATATAATACAATATTTTTCATTGCCTAAATTAATTTCACGATTGTACAGTAGTTCCTCATATTACATATGGCAAATTAACAAAGAATTCAACTAAATTGATTTACCATTTTCGCGGCAATGCTTACCAAAATTTTGTCCTTTAATAGTTAAGGCTATGTCCGGTTACTTATTAGCAAAATTTATCCTCCTTTGTTAACAATTATTTCTAATCACAGTGCAAAATACTTAATATATTCGTTAATTATCTGGAATTTTGTGTCAAATACCTACTTTTAGGTATTTTATAATTAAAATGTTAATTGTAACTTTGCGCATCGAAAAAAGAGAATAGAAGAAACCAATAGGATTCACCAATTTTTTGTGTTATTTGCTTTTCACAATCAATCATTAAATTATACAGCCATCATCTATTGACTGATTCAATATTATGCAAGGACTTTCAAAATCTAAAACTACAGTACAATCACTAATACTAGGGATTTTGTCGGTTTTGTTTATCAATCCGTTAGCAGTTACCGCAGCAAACGCCGAAGCGGTTCTTTCCGGCACAGTTATTGACGCCGACAGCAAGCAACCTCTCGATTTCGTCGTGGTTTCGCTTGCCGACCGAAATCTTTGGGCACAAACCAATGCTGAGGGTAAATTCACCTTCAACAACTTGGCACCGGGTAAATACACAATAGAAGTGAAATACACCGGCTACAAGCCTTACTCGGAAACTGTGAACGTGATTCCCGGCATGAAGCCATTGCAAATCAAGCTGCACGAGCTCAGTCTTGCCCTCGACGAAGTTGTCGTGACTGCCGAACCTCAAAAAATGGGTTCCGCATCGCTAATCGACCGCACCGCCGTACAGCATATTCAGCCTAAGAGCCTTGAGGATATGCTACAACTGGTTCCGGGCAATGTAACAAAGAACCCCGACCTTAGCAGCGTTGGGCAAGCCCAGATTCGCGAGCTAGGAGACAATGCAAACAACTCCATGGGGACATTGGTGGTTGTTGATGGTGCACCGATGACAAACGATGCCAACATGCAGGTAATTTCAACCGCAAAAGGAGGGACAGCTCCTGAACATTCTACAGCCGGCAAAGGCGTTGACTTGCGTCTGGTGTCACCCGACAACATTGAATCAGTCGAAGTTATCCGGGGTATACCCTCAGTTGAATATGGCAACCTCACTTCGGGTGCTGTAATTGTAAAGTCGCGTTCCGGCGCAACCCCGTTGGAACTATCTTTCAAAGCTGATCCTTATTCAAAAATGGTATTTGCCGGAAAAGGATTCGGATTGCGCTCAGGCGGCGCGATAAACGTGTCGGCCGACTACTCGCAATCGTATGCCGACATACGCCGTCGCTACATCGGCTACGACCGTATTACATTCTCATCAGGCTACAGCAATGTTTTCAATCTGGCTCACCGCCCAATTTCGTTCAACGCCCGCTTTGCATTCTTCAGTAGCCTCAACAACGAAAAGAGCGACCCAGAGCTAAAATACAACGAACGCGTAAATAACAAAACTATAGGTGGCCGATTCAACATCGAAGGCAACTGGCGTCTTAACTTGCCTTGGATAACTGGCCTTAGCTATGCTGCTTCAGCCAACTTCACCTACGAGTCCGATTTCTCAAACCGCCAAGTTATACTGCAATCGGGAATCACTCCGGTCGGCAACGCAACTACAAACAAGGAATATCAAACATTCTTCCTTTCATCAACCTACTACGCATGGTCGCGCATTCAAGGCAAGCCGCTCGATTTATATGCCCAACTTAAAGCAACCAAACTGGTTAACTTCAACGAGGGCAGTTTCATGAACTTCAAACTCGGAGCCGAATGGCGATTCAACAAAAACTACGGCCGAGGTATGACTTTTGACGAAAAGCAACCACCTCAAGTCACAAACAATCAATCGATTCGTCCACGCCCTTTCAGCGACATTCCCGCAATGAACGTATTCTCATGGTTCCTTGAGGACAAATACACCCAGCCGTTGGGTACAACATTACTCAACGTGCAGGCCGGTGTTAGAATGTCAACCCTATTTGTCGACAAGGAACTGGCCCACAGAGGCAACATTACAACACTCGAACCCCGCGTGAACGCCGATTACAGCATTTTAAATCGCGCAAACAACAGCTTGTTCGACGACTTAAGCATTGTTGGCGGATACGGAATCGGCTCCAAAACACCTACCCTGCTGCAGTTATATCCCGACAAAGCCTACTTCGATGTAACATCCTACACAATGCTCTTCCGCGACGACGTAACCGGCGAAAACGGAAAATCAATTGCGATAATGACAACTAACGTTGTTGACGACACCAGCAACCCCAAATTGAAGCCCTCATACAGCTACAAACTCGAGTTAGGGCTTTCATTCCGCATTCGCAATGTACGAGGCATGATCAACTTCTTCAACGAAAAGCATACCAACGAGTTCGGCTACATTTCGCGTCCAGTTGTTGTAAATGCCAACAAATACTCAACCCCCGACGCAATCGAATCTGTAAGATATGAAAACGGTAATCTTCAATATCTTTTGGGTAACCAATGGACCAACGCCGACGTAACAAACAAATCATATTTCTTTAACTACGTCAGCCCGTCAAACCATATCCGCACCGATAAGTATGGCATCGAGTATCAGTTGTCGCTTGCAACTATCCCCGCTATTCGCACATCGGTAACAGTCGATGGCTCATATTTGCATATCAAACGTCGTTCTACAGGCGATTACCACTCGGCCATATCGGCAACTTACAAAGGCGATAACTATCCATTGATGCCGGTTTATCCTGGCGGAAGCGGAACAGTTTCATCGCGTTTTAATACCAATTTCCGATTTATCACACACATACCCTCGCTCCGCATGGTATTCACCACTACCTTGCAGATGATTTGGTCGGAAAACTACCGCGACATATATGAAAACGCCGACGGTAAGTCGCTCTACTACAAAATGGACGACCCATTCTCGCCCGGCACAACTAAATATTTTGTCAATCCTGTCGGATTCATGGATGCTAACGGAAGCTTCACTCCCTGGCAACCGGGGTTCGAAACCAACGAACTATATCGCTATATGCTTCTGTCCTATTCCCACAACAACGCATTCGGCACAGAGCATCTGCCCGTATCGGCTATCCTCAACTTCAGGCTAAGCAAAGAGTTTGGCAAAATGCTTGAAATATCGTTTATGGCAAACAACTTCCTGCAACTGACAAAAACCCACAAGCTAAAAACTTCCGTAGGATGGAAAGATATCACCATACCGATGTACTTCGGAGCGGAAGCCACAATAAAATTCTAACATCCCTCCGGGATATAAAAAAGATTCAAACTATAACATTATTAATAATCATTTTAAGTACAATGAAAAGATTTCTTTATCTTCTTCCCCTCGTCGCTATGCTGTTTGGTTTAGCCTCATGCAGCGACAGCAAAGACGACGTTATCAAACACAAAGCAACAGTAGTGGTTAGCCTTCCCAGCGAAGTAACCGTTTCTGACGTCACATCACTTTCAGTAACCGCAACAAACACAACTACCGGCGAAGCTGTTAGTACAATGTTAGTTTTACCCTCTCTCTCAACAACTTTCGACCTGACTTCAGGCACATATAACTTCACAGCTACCGGCAAATCGGCCGATTACAGCATCAACGGTGTTGCTTCAGGCGTTGAAGTTTTTGCCGACAAAAGCGTGAACATCAACCTTATCGCTGTTGTAGGTAGCTCAATCGTATTCAAAGAAGTGTACTTCGCCGGTGTGCCCGATTTCTACTTCCAGGATCAGTTCTATGAACTGTACAACAACACCGACGAAGTTCAATATCTAGACGGTATCATCCTTGGCGCTGTTGATTTAGGCTTAGCACCCTCAACCTGGAGCAAAGATCAACCCTCAGTTTGGATGACCAACGGCAAATACACCGACGGTAAATACCCCCTAACCTCGCATGTTCAATGCTTCCCTGGCAACGGCACCGACTATCCTCTGCAGCCCCGCACAAGCGTTATCATCGCAGCCAATCCCATCAACCACTCTGCCCGCACCCTCGGCGAGGCTGACGAAAAATCGCCCGTCGACCTTAGCAACGCTCAATGGCAACTTTATACCGACAATGCATTCCCGGCCGATACAAAAGTTGATGGCGTGCCCGCTATGCAGTTCTTGTGGAAAACTTTCGGACGTGAAATGATGCCCGCAACCGAAGGCCAACCCCTGATCCTAGCCCGTCTTAAAGATGGCAAAAATCCAGTTGACTACGTAGCTGAAGAGTCTAGCATTTCAACTATCCCCGGCGGCTCAAGCACATGCCTGATGATTCCTGCCGACTGCATCCTCGATGCTATCGACATCGTGCCCGCATCCAACGACTGCCACTACAAACGCATCGAAGCTAAAGATGATGCCGGCATGGCTTGGTACACCGGTGCCGACGGCGTATCTAACGGCGACTATTCAGGCCGTAGCCTCCGTCGTAAAGTAGCAGGTTTCACCCTCGAGGGTAAAGCTATCCTCAAGGATACAAACAACTCGTCAAACGACTTCATCATCGGCGGTAGCACTCCAACTCCCGGTGTAATGCCAACAGTGGCCGACTAATTTGGTCTAACATAAAAAAAACCAATGGAGGTTAGCCCAATAACGGTTACCTCCATCGGTTTTTAACTTTACAAACAGGCTATAAAACTATCCTCATGACATTTAAACTTCACAATCTTTTACTATTTATCCCGATAGTCGGATCAGGTATTGCAAATGCTCAAGTTGCCGATAAGGTTGCATACAGCGATCAACAATACATAGGCAATGTTTCCGACGGAAGCCACAATCCCGTTGCTGAAAGCTATATGCCTATCACCGACGTCGCAGATATGCACATAGACTACCTCAGAAACAGCGGCGATTTCCATCGTGCTGATGCTCCCGGTAGCTCTCAATCATGGCTTGTGTCGTTCACAGGCATGAAAAAGGTTGGTAAGGTTGTATTTGCCGGAGGTCTAACTTACGATAACACAGTTCAAAACGATCGCCGTTGGAATAACACTATTTTTGTGTCTCGCTACAACCCATATGTAATTGGCGACTCGATATTCAGCAAGTTCAACCGTGAGACTTTCAAGCTCGACGGGGCCGCAATTTATATCCCTACCGAACGTTTGAGGCTAGGTCTGAGGGCTCGCTACGACGTTGGCAGCTCAGCAACCCAGAAGGATCCGCGTCCCGAAATTAAAGGAATGCGATTTACACTCAACCCCGGCGTCGATTATTCATTGGGGAATCACAGCATAGGCCTTTCGGCTAATGTCGGATGGCTTTCCGAATCATCAACAACCACAGTCGAGAAAACAACTACCAAACAATATGTTTTCCTATTCCAAGGTCTTGGAGTGTATGAGACAAAAGATGCCATTGGCTACCGCCGGCGCTACGAAGGCTTCGACTATGGCGCATCACTTCAGTTTGTGTTTAACAGGGACAAAGATGCACGCGTATCCGATTTCATTGAAGTAGGCTATACAAATTCCTACGAGGATGCAGTCGATGGCTCAAACGCCTCAAGATACAAAGGTGGTAAATATATGGGAAACGGGGTCTCAGTTAAAAATAGGCTGCGTCTGCGTTATGGCGACAACGCTTATCATAACATAGCACTAAGCGGTTTGATGCACGACACCAAAGGCCGTTGGTACAATCAGAAAGTAACCACCGATCAATCCGGGAACCTCACCTACGAGGTAATAAATGAATCCGACTACTACGAAGGCAAAAACATATGCCTTTCCGCAAGCTATCGCTACGACTTGCTAGATGGTTCCATACCGAAACTGTCAGCTTCTATCGACGCTACTTACGACAAAAACGAAATTAAAAACAAGTTATATGGTGCCAGCGAAAATTATAGTATGGTCGACCTGGTTGCTCAAGTAACCCGTCGCTTCGCCATACGGAAGTCATGCCTCGGCATTTCCATAAAAGGACTATATGGATTTTCTCCCGACGGAAGCCTGAATGTTTCATCAATGCCCTCAACCTATTCACTTGTAGTTGAAAAATTTACCCGACCCGACTACGATTATCTCACATCGGGCTATTTTGGAGGAGGCGCTTCCGCTACCTATTCGCTGCCACTTAACTTTTCCGAATACAACTCATTGCTAAATATATCTCTGCAAGCCGACTATCGCAGAGCAACCGCGTCGGCTACGTCGGCATGTCACGATACTGACCGATACATGATTTACGGAACTATTGGATTTGTGTTCTAATCTTTTTAATATTGTTAAACCAGTTATTGCACTATAATGAATTTATTTAAATCGGGATTGATTGCCATTGCGGCAACAAGCATCTTCTCAACTTCAATACAGGCCAGAAATTCATTTGCCATTGTTGTCGATGCCGTAACATACGCGAAAGCGGCTAATGAAATAAAAGCTTATGCCGAAGCCGTCGATCGCGATGGTTTACACACCATAATCATAAAAGATACAACAGGTTGCCCCGATAGCATCAAAGCTAACCTTATCCGATTGCACGCCGACCCCAAGATGCCTCTCGAAGGAGCTGTATTCATAGGCGATATTCCCGTGCCGATGGTGCGTGATGCACAGCATTTAACATCGGCATTCAAAATGGATCAAGTGGCTTATCCGTGGCATGAATCATCGGTGCCTTCCGACCGTTTTTACGACGATTTCGACTTGAAATTCGACTACATACGCACCGACAGTGTGTCCCCGCTATATCACTACTACAGCCTACGCCCCGACTCGCCTCAGTATCTGGCCCCCGATATCTACTCAGGCCGCATCAAAGCTGTCGACGATGGGATTAACGACAAGTACGAGCTGATTCGCCGCTATCTTCGTAAAGTAGTAAAACAGAAAGAAACGCCAAATGTAATCGACCAACTCCTGTTTTTCAGTGGCCACGGCTACGTTTCGGAATCAATTATGGCGCGTATCGACGAAAAAGGTGCGCACTTACAGAATTTCCCATGGATGCACACCCGCCAACAAGGCATTGAATATATCGACCACAAACGCGACAAATCCGTTAAAACACGTCTTATGTCGGAACTGCAGCGCAACAACCTCGACGTTGCGTTGCTACACCACCACGGCGATTCCGAAATCGAATACCTCAACAACGAACCCGATCCCGAAACTCCATCGGAAATGGTTCAGCTAATCAAGGACTATGCCGGCTATTCCTACCGCCGCCATCGTGGCAAAGGAACTCCCGACGACAGTCTCCGCATCAGAATCGCCCGCAATCTGGGCGGTGTTCCCCTTGAATGGCTTGCCGACGAAGAGTCGCCTGAACAGCACAAGAGAGACTCGCTGAACGAACGAAAACTCAACCTCTACGTTGAAGACTTCGCCAAATTCACACCCAACTGCCGCCTTGTAATCCTCGACGCCTGCTTCAACGGCTCGTTCCATAAGGATAAATACATAGCCGGCTCATATATCTTCGACGACGGCTTAACCGTTGCAGCGATTGCCAATAGTGTGAATGTTCTGCAGGACAAATGGTCCGACCGCTATCTAGGTCTCGCCGGTCTCGGTATGCGTCTTGGCAACCTCGTACGCTACAATACATTCCTCGAGAGCCATTTCATTGGCGACCCCACATTCCATTTCACAAGCGCAATAAAAGGCGTTGATGCAAATCAATTACTATCGCGCCCGGCAAAAGCATGGAAAAAAGAACTTAGCAGCGAACTCCCCGCTCTCCGCGCAATGGCAATGCGTCAACTCTCCGATGCAAACCTGATTTCATCGGCAGAATTGCTCAACATTTACACAAACGACAACTCAGAGGTTGTTCGCATGGAAGCCATGAACCTGCTGTCGCTCTACGACGACGAGAACTTCGTTAAATGTCTCGACTTAGTTGTCGACGACAGCTACGAAATGATTCAGCGCTACGGTCTGAATTTCATTGCTAAACGTGGCGACACCAATCTTATCCCTGCTATAATCCGTCTCGCGAAACGCAACAACACAGGCAAACGCGTTGAATTTGGAATAAGCCAGACGGCATCGCTCTATCCGGCCGATTTGCTCGTTGCCGAACTAAACAAAAGCTTTAATCCTCTCGACTACGCCGAAGGCGATATAGTGCGCGGACATGTGGAACACGCTTTACGCAAATATGCCGATTCATACCGTATGGCCGATGTTGACGACATTTGCCATAACGATTCAGCCACCGTTAAGCGAAAGCTGCAAGCCATACGTACACTACGAAACTCAACTATGCACTATCGCGTCGACGAACTGCTGTCCTACCTCAACTCATGTGATAACGACAACGTTACAGTAAATCTTCTCGAAGCCCTTGGCTGGTTCCGCAATTCATTCCGCCATAATGATATCAGTGAAGCCGCTCTGGCTATCAGCCGCGACTCAAACCGCTCACAGCAAGTTCGCGACATGGCCTTACGCACATATAATCGTATAGTAGATAACCGTCGATAATAAACATGAGAAATAAAACTAGCTACAAAATCACAATTCTTTCAGTAGCTGTGCTGAGTACTTCACTTGAAGTTTCAGCACAGTTGCTGTCATTGCCGCCTCTCACTCCGCAACAAGAGGCACTTAAGAAATCTATCGTCGAATGGCAACCGACAAAAAGTCGGGTCGCTGCTGAACTACCCAAATCGGTCGACAACTCTACATCAAAATATTTCCCTGCAATATTCTCGCAGGGTATTGACAACTCCTGCTCGCAAGCCTCAGGTGTAAGATACGCCTACACGTACGAGGTGAACCGATTGCTCGACCGAGACGCGTCTATGAACAATAATGTGTTTGGGTACCATTTCACTTGGAATTTCCTCAACGAAGGAAACAATCAAGGCTCACATGCGTGGATCGGATGGGACCTGATGAAAGATTCAGGAACACTGAACCTGACCCAACTGGACGACCGCAGCTCTTACGCCAACCAAACCATATGGCCTACAGGAACCGAGCTCTATACTGAAGCCATGAAATATCGTGTTTCCTCCTACGCCAAGTTCAACTTAAAAACAACAGAAGGCATAAATCTGCTCCGTCGCTATCTCTACGACCATGGCGACGGCAGCGAAACCGGTGGTGTAGCCACAATTTCATGGGAGACCGACGATTGGGGATATCAGCCGTACAAAGGGCCGTCACAAACACAAATCCACTATATTATTAAACAGGAAGGGAAAGATGGCCCCCACGCAATAACCGTTGTTGGTTATGACGACACTGTAGAGTTCGATTTAGATGGCAACGGCACAATTTCCGATAACGAACGCGGTGCTTTCATATTTGCAAATAGCTGGGACACATATTGGGGAACCGACGGCAAATGTTTCATACCCTACAGTGTGCTGCTTGCCCCTACCGAGGCTGGCGGTGTCACCGAGGGCGATGCCGATGCCTATATGGTGACGCCACTAATCGAAGAGCCTAAAATAGTGTTTGAAGTAAATATGAGCTACAATCGACGCAACGAACTGTCGTTCTCGCTTGGAGTAGCCGATGGAAGCGACGCAAAGATGCCCGCCTACGACTTCATCTATCCGATAATGAACCGGCAAGGTGGAGCTTTGCCAATGCAAGGAAGCGGAAAATCGTCGCAAATTGCTTTTTCAATGAACTTCAGCCGCTACTACGAACGTGTTAAAGAATTTGCTAATCCAAAATTCTTTTTGTCGGTAAGACGAACAGCTGCATCCGGCGCCGGCACAATCACATCGTTCAAAGTGCGCGATTTGATAACAGGCCAAGTTTACGAATCAAACTCCGGCACAATGTCGCTCACCGGCGGTCTTATAACAATGACAGCCGGAGCCGGTAGCCAATACTACTCCTCTTGCAGCAAATGGAAGTGGCTCGACAATGCCACCTCTCAGCCTATAGCTTCGCCATTCGTAGTGCGCACAGCAGCAGGCGAAATGCGTAAAATGCAGATCGTCAGATACGACAAATCAAAAGGTTCTATAACAATTAGACACAACAGCTTGAAATGAAACATTTACTATATATAATTGTAGCTCTACTGGCTCTCTCGTCTATTTCATGTTCGTCCGACGACAATAACGACAATGGGAATAATATTCCCCCTACCGATACTGAACTTACCATAACCGGGTTGTCTGACAACCAATGGACCTACATCTCGCTCAGCAAGAACGCCATTGTGGGCACTTCACCGCTCGACGATGCCAAAACAGATGCAGAATGGGCCGAACGCCTCGATTGGGATATAGCCATATGCGGCGATTTGATGCGCACAAACAGTGGAACATCAGGCCACGGCAAAGGGGGCCTTCGCCGACTCGATGGCGTTGACTACAACAACATCACCGACAAGGATATTCCCGTCGATACCGATCGTCCCAATTCCCCATCCTCACCTATGCAATAGCCACATTCATTCGACAATAATAACCGTCGTTCATATCAAAGAGACCGTATCATAATTCAATGAAACGCAGTTTAATAGCTCTGGCGGCCGGAACATTTACTCTTGGCTTGGCAGAATTTGGTATGATGGGCATCCTTGGAGATGTAGCCAAAGGTATAGACGTCGATATTGTAAAAGCCGGGCATTTGATTTCAGCATACTCAATTGGCGTTGCCTTGGGAGCACCCGTGCTGGTAATTCTAAGGAAAATGCCATTGCGTCGTTTGCTACTTTTTCTGACTGCCATTATCGCAGCCGGCAATGCTTTTGCGGCTGTAGCGCCCAACTTTGGCACACTGCTTGTAGCTCGCTTCATTTCCGGCTTTCCTCATGGCGCATTTTTCGGTGCCGGAGCCATCGTTTGCTCGAAAATTGCCGAAAAAGGGAAAGGGGCTTCTGCCGTTGCCATTATGGTTGGAGGTATGACGGTTGCCAATGTTATAGGCGTCCCCGGTGCAACATTTCTCAGCTACAGTATATCGTGGCGACTTACCTTTGCAACAATTGCCCTGTTCGGCGTGCTTGCCTGGATAGGAATCAAATGTTGGGTTCCGGCGCTTCAGCTCCTTCCGAATAGCGGCGGAGTAAAAGGAGAATTCAAATTTCTTAAGAATCTCGCGCCTTGGCTCATATATGGCGGAGTGTTTTTCGGGCAGGCCAGTGTTTATTGCTGGCTAAGCTATATCGAACCGATTATGACACACATCAGTGGGTTTTCTTCAGCCGATATGTCGTGGATAATGATAATAGTAGGCGCTGGTATGGTTGTCGGGAACATGGTATCAGGCAAACTCGCCGATAAATTTGGAGTTTCGAAAGTCTGTGGCTTAGCATCCTTGTCGGTTCTGTTTATCATGGTAGCTATATTTCTTACATCGTCGCATAAAATTCCTTCGGTATTGTTCGCGTTCCTTGCACCCGCTATGTTGTTTGCGATAGGAGGACCGCTCCAATACGCGATAGTACGTTTTGCAAAAGGTGGTGAAATGCTCGGGGGCGCAGGCATACAAATCGCGTTTAATGTATCGAACGCTTGCGCAGCAATGCTGGGTGGAGCCGTGATTAACATGGGCTTCGGCATTGCCTCAACCGCATTAGCAGGAGCTCCGCTTGCTGCTATCGCAGCCTTGATGCTTTTCCTTTTATACAAGAAATACAATGTTTAGCGTAATTGAGTAAGCCTTATCTTTGATTTTTGGTTGACACGCGAATTCTACGTATATTTGCAGTGTTTGTTATCGAACAACCATTAATCGTTACGATTTTAACAATGAACTTTATATCGCGATTCCTTACTCTGGCCGCTTTCTCGATTTTGACCGCGACGGCCTACGCAATCGAACTGCCTGTTACACGCGTCGGTAACTCTGAATGCTACTACTACAAAGTTAAACCGAAAGAAACGATATTCTCAATATGTCAACAACTAGGTATATCGCGAAGCGACCTGGTTAAATTCAATCCGGTTGTTTCCGATGGGTTGCGCGCCGGCCAAACTCTCTATTTCCCCGTTGACAAGCTGAAGAATGCCAAACCTCAGCAGCAATCGGAAGAACGACAACAACAAGCAAATCAATCGCCGGTTGCAGTTGCCTCGCCGGCTGCAACTACAGCAGTTTCGAAAGCTCGAACCCACCTTGTTGAAAAGGGCGAGACGATTTATGGAATCACCCACCAATATGGCATAACTGAGGAGCAACTTTTTGAGTTAAACCCGACTGTAGCCCAATTCGGATTAAAACAAGGAGCAATACTCACGCTCCCCGACGAAAATAACCAGCAAGAAGCTCAGCCAACTGCTACCAGACAACCGGTGAAACCGGCTGTCGTTGAACCGACAAAGACATCGGTTGCAGCTTCACCTTTCGAACGCACAGCCGTAGCAACAACTCAAACAGTGGCTGAGACTCCCGAACTGTCCGACAACGAAGTGCCGACCGATGTCGCCACCACCATGACAGTAGATTCGCTCCATGTAGCCGTTATGCTCCCCTTCATGCTCACTGAAGAAACGCCTACAAAGCAGGCCCAGCTTTACACCGAATTCTACCGCGGTTTCCTCATGGCCGCCGACTCGCTGCGCACATATGGGTTGCCGCTACACATATCGGCTCACGACACTTACGCGGCCGGCAACAGCCTCGACTCACTATTGCTCGACGATAACGTAAAGAAAGCCGACCTAATCATTGCCCCCGACAACGAAGCCCAGCTCGAGACGCTAGCCAAATTCGGCAAGAATAACAGCATCAATATATTAAATATATTCGCCGTTAAGAATTCTTCATATCTCAACAACGAAGCCATTCTTCAAGCCAACATTCCCCACTCGATGATGTATCAACGGGCTGTTGAAGAACTGTTGAATACATTCCCCGACTATCAGCCTGTATTCCTGATTCCGAGCGACGGCAAAACCGATAAAATGGAGTTTATCAGCGAACTCCGCGAGAACATGAACCGCAATGGTAAAACTTTCGTGGAAATAAACTACGAAGGCATGCTCAACCATAGCGACCTTGCCGCGTTGGACAGTGCCAGTCGCTACATATTCATACCTGCCTCAGGCTCGCAAACAGAATTCAGTAAAATTATCGGGGCATTGAAAGCGTATAAAGAGTCGCTCAACGACTACTCGCTCGTGCAGCTATTCGGTTATCCCGAATGGATCACATTCCGCAAGGAATCGCTCGACAACATGCACTTCATGAACGCTACGATATATTCGCGCTTTTTCAACGATAGCGACAGCAACTCCAGCCGCCAGTTCTACGTCGACTACAACCGATGGTTTGGGACCAAGCCCATGAATGCTATCCCTGTTCAAGGCATCCTAGGCTTCGACACCGGATTATACATTATTCGCGCGCTTAACGACAACGCCACTTCCGATGCCGATTTCGAACTGATGTACGAAGGCATTCAGAACAACTACCACTTCACCAAGCCCGAGGGAACTGCCGGAAAAATAAACGACTCGCTCTACTTCATCAACTTCCGACCCTCCGGAATCATCGATCGTCGCAGCATATGAAACCATATCGGAAAATAATCGCATTGCTTATTTGGCTACTATCGTTGTCTCCGGCAGCCAACGCCCAGGCTCACTACAACGGAAAGGTATCGATTGGTGCGCATGCCGGTGTGACAATGTCAACCGTTTCTTTTACGCCATCAACAAAGGAGTCGATGCTAATGGGGCAAATGGCAGGATTGCAGGTGAAATATTGGGAAGAACGTAATTTTGGCTTACTCGCCGAAATAAACTTCGTACAGTCGGGGTGGAAAGAGAATTTTCAAGGTGCTCCTTTTGAGTTTTCGCGCACACTCAACTATGTTCGGTTGCCTATAATGACAAACATTTTTTTTGGCGGACGCAAATTCAACGGATTTGTAAACCTTGGTCCTGAAATCGGATATCTGCTCAGTTCATCAAGCTCAGCCAATTTCGACGTTAACAATCCGTACGCTTCGGCCGACTTCCCCGACAACCGCGAAACCGACCAATTGACGCTGGAGCCGTCGAACCGTTTCGATTATGGCATAACAGCCGGTGCAGGATTTGAATTTATTATCAAACGACGCCACCGCATCAGCTTGGAAGGCCGCTACTATTTCGGCATTGGAAACATTTTCCCCGACGACCGTAAGGACACATTTTCAGCCTCGCGAAATTCAACAATAATGATAATGCTCGGCTACTCGTTCCGTCTCAAATAAAACATGGTTTTAACGGCCTGTTGCGTTCAAGATATTGAACAGCAAGTCGTGGATAATGTCGTAAGGGTCGCGGCGCGAACCTACGCCTTTTGTTTCGCAATCGGCACGCCGTATAAGCCGCGAAATTTCAATTAGTTGCCAGGCATTGTACATCCGCATTCCGTTCTTGTAGTCGGGCGACAACCAATTACCCTTACGGCCGAGTTGAGCACACAAGCCGGCTTCCGACTTATCTTTACTGTATAGTAATAGCAACAGGTTTGAATAGAATGTCCAAAGCATTGAAATTGTGAGCACAAACGGATTATTTTTCGGATTTGCCTTGAAATAGTCAGCTATGCGAAAAGCCATAGCGGCATCGCGTTCCGACATCGCTTTCACCAACTCGAAATTGTTAAAATCCTTACTCATGCCTATGTGCTTCTCAATCACCTCAGGCGTAATCATCGCGCCTTGAGGCAACGCTACAGTAAGTTTATCGATTTCATTGTAAATTCGCGACAGGTCGGAACCGACATAGTCGGCCAGCATAGCCAATCCCTTAGGCTCAATGTTCAACCCTTTCTCCTTAACAAAACCTGCTATCGCTTCGCTAACATTACGTAACTTGGCCGATTCGAAAACTATTCCTGCCGCTGATACAGCCTTCTCAAGTTCTTTCGATTTGCACTTAGCGCCTCGACTACAAAGAACCAGCACGGTCGAAGGCGATACGGAACTCATGTATGGCACCAGCTTATTAAGATCGTTTGCCGTAACCGACTGACATTCCTTTACTATCACCACCTGATAATCGGCCATCATCGGATAGCGCCGGCAAGTGTCGACAACTGTATTCATGTCGGTTTCGGGCGCATAGAAAATGTATAAATTGAAATCGCGATCGGCTTCAGGAATCAACTCCTCAAATGTTTCGGCTAAAGCATCTATATAGTAACCCTCCTCGCCATGAAGAAGGTACACTCTTTGAGGTTGTTCTGTCTTTATCTGCCGACGCAAAGCGGCAAACGTTAGCTGTTTGGCAACTGCCATATCGGTAATTTGGATTTATTTCGTAAATTTACAGAAATAATCGATCTTTTCAAAATGCAACTTAACCTGCCGCAAACAAACCTCAACATCAAGACTGACGCCTCCGGCAACCGATATGTTTTCGATCGCCTGCGCCATAAATATGTTGCCCTCACTCCCGAGGAATGGGTACGTCAGCATTTTGTTGATTTTCTTATCGAACACAAAGGATATCCTGCCGGATTAATGGCAAATGAAGTTGCCATAACTCTCAATCAAACCCGCCGGCGATGCGACACCGTTGTTATGGATCGCTTTGGTAAACCGCTGGTCATTATCGAGTATAAAGCACAAAACATTCCTATAACACAAGCGGTTTTCGACCAGATCGTGCGTTATAACATGACTCTTCGCGTACGTTATTTAATTGTCAGCAACGGTCTTAAGCATTACTGCTGTCTCATCAATTATGAGCCTTCGCCAACCTATCGCTTCCTGCCCGATATACCCGACTATCAGTCGTTTGTCGGTACTAGCGATTGAAATAGTAAATAAAGCTCAGATTCCAACTTCGGTTTTTTGCGCTGAAATCGTCGAGCAATTTAGTGCGCTCGGCATAGGTGATTCCCCATGTGTAGCTACCCTGTACCTGCCAGTTTTTCAAAATTTCAAAACCCAAACCGGCGGTCAGACCCACATCGCCGCGCGCATAGTCGAGCGCTGAAATTTTGCTATGTCCAACCAGAAGTGAGAATACCGGACCACCATAAATGTAAGGAGCCACATAATCTTCCAGACCGCTCATGCGAGTCCATTTGAATCGCAGATTGATTGGCACGGCCAAGTAGTGAAGATAGGAGCGTTCTGTACCTATGTTCTGCGAAGCCCATATTTCGCGCTGGCCAAGATGCAACTTTGCTCCACGCATCTCATATATCAAACCAGAATTTACGCCGAAACCTATTCCCGGAAACATAACTTCCGTTGCTACGCCTGCTTGAAAACCAACAGATTGATCAACATCGAACAACCTCTGGCTGAATTGCAGGTTTGTCAAGTTAACACCTACCATAGGTCCGTAACGGAACTGCGCTTTAGCAGAGAATGTTCCAACCAGTAAAACCAGCAATATAATTAGTGAAATATGTTTTTTCATACTTTCGCTTATGTTATTTGCTACAAAGGTAATGAGAATCGGCAAAATAACAACACTTTTGCTCAATTTTTAGCTGAACCCGGCTCCCCGGCTGGTTATACAAACAAGCGGGCAAGGTCATCGGTTGTGATTACGGACACAACAGTTTTTCCGTCGGGAGTGTAACGAGCCGAAGGCAAACTGAACAAGTCACTTACCAAACGCTCCATTTCAGCCGCAGATAAAGGCTGACCCGACTTTATAGCTGCCGCTTTGGCCATAGTCAAGGCAATGGCACTTCGGATTCCACTCCCGGCTACAGCTCCTGTTTCAGTAGCTGCAGCAACAAGGCTTTCGACGATCGGGGTTGCTGTCGTATCGCCGATTACCGCCGGCAAGCCGTTCACACTCCATGCATTATCGCCCAGATACGACAGATCGAATCCAAGATAAATCAAATCTGGTAAAATCGAGTCCAGTATTGCGCTGTCCGATGCCGACAAGTTAACAATCTCAGGGAACATCACTTTCTGTGTTGGCAGTGGATTGTTCTCCGACATTTGCAAATATCTGTTATACAGAATAGCTACATGCGCACGGTGTTGGTCGATTACATTCAGGCCTTCGGGAGCGGGTGTCAATAAATATCGGTTTTTCAACTGCATTATCGTTGTTGCAGGCTCCAAAAACGGCATCGTGTTTTGCCCGCTTGAGTCGGCAATCGAGTTTAGATTTGACGAAAATGACCCATCCGGAACTGTTTCCTGCTGTTCACTTCTGGTGAATCCCTCGTATAGCTTCTCCCAATCGTTTATAGCTGAGCGTATACCTTGATTCTGCCATGCTCGTTCAGTAGGCGACATTTTAGGTGCTGTAGTCGTCGCCCCCGAGGAAGCGAACGGGTTGTAGGTCGGATCAAGTTCAATATTCGCGTTAGCGCCACTGTCGGGATTGAACACCGGTATATCGGGGGCATCGTCGGTGTCGAAATCAATTGCCGGAACTGCGTTAAATTTGCCGAGAGCCTCCTTTATTGTCGCCGTAAGTATTTGCCATATAGGCTGTTCGTTCTCAAACTTTATTTCGTTTTTAGTAGGATGAATGTTCACATCGATTGTGTCGGGATCGACTGTAAAATTGATAAAATACGACGGCTGCGCCTCAGCGTTTATCAACTGATCGTAACACATCGTAACTGCCTTGTGGAAATAAGGGTGACGCATGTTTCGACCATTAACCATAAAATATTGGAGCGCACCGCGTCGACGTGCATTCTCCGGCCTGGATACAAATCCATCAATCTTCACCAGCGACGTAGAACTTTCAATCGGGACAAGCTGATGATCAAGATTCTTGCCGAACAAATCAACAATTCGTTGCTTGAACGTGCCGCGCATCAATTGATGAACAACAGTGTCGTTGTTTGTTAGCTGTAATTCTACATCCGGATTCACTAGAGCCAGCCGCTCAAATTCGCGCAAGATATGCGACATCTCGACATTGTCGCTTTTCAGGAACTTACGTCGAGCCGGTACGTTGTAAAACAGCCGTTTGACCATCATGCAGCTTCCTGGCGAACATGCAGCCGGCTCCTGCGATTCAACTTTTGAACCGGCTATTATAATACGTGTGCCCAAAGGCTCATCGGAATCGCTTCTTCGCGTACGGAGTTCAACTTCTGAAACGGCACATATCGATGCCAGCGCCTCACCGCGGAATCCCATAGTATGAAGCGAGAACAAATCGGAAGCATCCTTAATTTTGGAAGTAGAGTGGCGCTCGAATGCCAGACGCGCATCTGAAGGCGACATGCCGCAGCCGTTGTCAACAACCTGAATCAAGGTGCGTCCGGCATCCTTTATTGTTATTTTGATTATGGATGCCTTGGCGTCGACAGCATTTTCCACCAGCTCTTTAACTACTGATGCCGGCCGCTGTATCACTTCGCCGGCCGCTATCTGATTTGCCACAGAATCGGGAAGTAGTTTTACTACGTCGTTCATGCTTTATCTTGTTTGTGACGGCAAAGTTAACACATCAGTGCCGTTTTTCATCCCCATAGTCCGTTAAGTTATCACAAAACTATCAACACAGCGGTTTGATTATTAATTTATGTTTTGTAATTTTGAGCTGAAATGCTTACTGTATCGATTGTTACATACCACGTCGACCTGAACGAATTGGAAAAATGTCTGTTACTGTTGCGCGATAGCGCAGCACAAAAAGTGTATGTTATCGACAATGCCGCGCAGATGTCGGTTCAGAAAATATCACTTAAATATAACGCTGATTACACTCCCAACAGCAACACCGGCTATGGATCAGCCCACAACGTTGCCATACGTAAAGCTCTTTCCGAAGGCACTACATATCATTTGGTGATGAACACCGATTTGGAATTTCATCCCGAAGCTCTCAAAAGCATGATAGCCTATATGGATTCACACCCTGAAGTTGGCCAGATGCAACCACGCATCATAAATCCCGACGGAAAGTTGCAACACACCTGTCGCCGACTCCCCACCCCACTTGACCTTATTATTCGACGATTCATTCCAAAAGCAATGTTCAAAAAACGCAGAAGCCATTATTTGCTCGACGATGCAAATTGGGACAAAGAGTTTGACTGCGCTTATCAACAGGGGAGTTTTATGCTTTTCCGCGCCAATGCACTTCGCAAGACTGGCTTGTTCGACGAGCGATTTTTCATGTATCCCGAAGATATCGACTTATCGCGACGCATGGCCACCAACTACAAAGTGCGCTACTGGCCGGGTGCAACCGTTATCCACCGCCATCGCGCCGCCTCCTACCACTCGCCGCGTATGCTTTGGATTCATATCACAAATATGATACGGTACTTCAATAAATGGGGATGGTTTCGCGACCCTTTCCGCAGGCAAGCAAATACAAACCTAAATCGTTAAGCCGTTAAGAGCCGAAACATATAGCGCAATAGCCGAACGTATTTCGCCGATACAAATATATTCATTGGCGCTGTGCGAACGGGCTGAATCGCCTGGTCCTATCTTCACCGACGGCCATGGCATAAGCGCCTGATCCGAAAGCGTCGGCGACCCGAAAGTTTCAATTCCAAGCGTTTGCAAACGCTCAATCAAAGGATGATTAAGGGCAATGCCCGAAGGGTTCAGGCGTGTGCTACGAGGAGTTAAAACAGCTCGCGACCCTACTGCTTGGCGAATCAACTCCAACGTTTCTTGATTGGAATATGAATCCGTTGTTCTGACATCGACAACTATTTTGCATAACGCAGGAACCACGTTATGCTGCGTTCCCGCCTCAATCTGGGTAACGCTTATTTTCACAGGGCCAAGCGTTTGCGACTCACGCTCAAACTTAAGATTGCGGAGAATTTCAACTACTTCAACGGCCTTGTATATAGCATTTTCACCCTCGTTGCGGGCTGCATGTCCGGCACGGCCATGAATAACACCATCGAGCACCATTAGCCCCTTTTCGCTCACTGCCGCGCGCATTTGCGTAGGTTCTCCTACAATCGCAACAGCTATAGGAGACAACAGCGGGACAACCGATTCTATACCACCGCTACCACTAACCTCCTCCTCACATGATGCCAGAAAAATATAATTGCTCGATTGCCTAACGGAACATAGCTCAATAAATGCTGCTGCAAGCGAAACAACCGATGCTCCGGCATCATTACTTCCCAAACCGATTATACGGTCGCCGTTGTCAGTGGGAACGAAAGGATTGGTTAACCATCCGTCAGCAGGCTTAACAGTGTCGATATGAGAATTGAGCAATATGGTTGGCTTATCAGAATTAAAGTCGGGTGATTTAACCAATACATTATTTCCGAAACGCTCCGTTTTAAACCCGAAACTTTCGAAAAATTCAACTAGGATATCGGCAGCCCGGCTTTCATTTCGGCTAAGCGACTCCACCGATATAAGCTTGCGTAACAAATCAAGCGCCTGATAAAATAGCTCGTCGCGATCGATATTCATGATTATCATAACTTAATCCTCCGAATAGTGGCGCAACACACGCCTATAGGAATTGAAAATTTTCGATTTACTTACAAAGCCCATGTAAACGCCATTCTCGACAACCGGTAAATTCCACGCTCCCGTATTATCAAATGTCTTCATCACACTCTCCATCGTGTCGCCAATCTCTATCATAGCGGGGGGCGAACTCATAAATTTATTCACATACATTTTGCGGTAAAGGTCGGGGCGGAACATGATATTACGTATGTCGTCGAGGAGCACCACGCCAAGCAACTTGCCGGAAGTGTCGACAACAGGAAAAAGATTGCGGTTCGATTGCGAGATAACATCAACCATCTCTTTCAGGCTCATCTCCGGGTGCACGGGCTTGAAGTCGTTCTCGATAACAGAATTAATTTTCAAAAGCCTGAGCACGGATTTATCCTTATGGTGAGTGAGCAGTTCGCCGCGTTTGGCTAAACGGATGGCATAAATACTATAAGGCTCGAACACCTTAATTGTCCCATACGAGATTGTAGCCACAATCAGCAGCGGAAGGAACAATTCGTAGCCTCCGGTCAGTTCGGCTGTCAGGAATATACCCATCAGCGGAGCATGCATCACCCCTGCCATTACGCCACACATGCCTAACAGAGCGAAGTTTTTTACCGACAACGTTGCCCCAAAGCCTAATGCATTGATTAGGAAAGCGAAAAAGAATCCCGTCATAACACCCATATAGAGCGACGGGGCAAACGTTCCGCCTACGCCTCCGGCGCCGTTTGTCGACGACGTTGCGAAAGCTTTGCTTAGGCATAAAAGTCCAACAAAGAGAATGATGAACCAAACAGAATCGCGGTACTTATAAAATATTGAACCATCAACTATCGAACCGACATCGCCATTAAGCAGCGCCGTTATCGCGCCATACCCTTCTCCGTACAGCGGCGGGAGGAAGAAAATCAATCCGGCCAACAAAGCACCTCCAAGCGAGGCTCGCACCCATGGATTGCCGATGCGACCATAAAAATTTTCCATAGCGTTTATCACACGGATAAAATAGAGCGATGCAAGGCCGCACAACAGCCCAAGCATAATCACATAGGGTATTCTGGATGCTACGAACGGCTCGCTCTGAACAAAAAAGAACTGCGAATCGTAGCCACTGAACACATATGCCACCGTTGCAGCCGATACTGAAGCAATCAGCAGAGGCATCACTGTCACCGTTGTAAGGTCGATCATAAGCACTTCCAACGTGAACAGCGCTCCGGCCAGCGGAGCCTTGAAAATACCCGACACACCGGCAGCTGCACCACAGCCGACAAGAAGCATCAACAATCGAGGCGACAAACGGAACGCCTGACCTATGTTCGAGCCAATCGCGGCTCCGGTCGACACAATAGGACCCTCGGCTCCTACCGATCCACCGAAGCCTATAGTTATCGAAGCGGCCACCACCGACGTGTAGCAATTGTGGGGCTTTATGCGACTTTTATTCTGTGATATCGAGTAAAGCACCTTGGTAACGCCATGAGCTATATTGTCGCGCACAACATAGCGCACGTAGCAACTGGCTATCAAGATACCGATAAACGGATAAATTAGATACAAATAGTTTCCGCTGGTAACATCGATCTTTAAAAGTAGCGAGCCTGATATAAAGTGAATCAGCCACTTGAACACAAGCGATGCAAAACCGCATATAACACCTACCACGAGCGCAAGAATCAGTATGAAATTCTTCTCCTTGATATGGTGTTCACGCCATATTCTCAGCCCTGCTAGCAGAGTATCATATGTGCTGAACATTTTATGCGATATGCTACGTAGAATAGTCATGAATGGAGTGTTTATGTTCCGCTAAATACCGCGTCCGGTAATTACTATTTTTATTGTATATATGATTATTCGCAAGTCGAGCAGTATCGACAGGTTGTCGATGTACATCAACTCATAGCGCAACCGCTCAACCATACCCTCGACCGTTGAAGCGTAACCATACTTGACCATACCCCACGACGTAAGGCCGGGACGCACCTGTTGTACAAGCGCATAGGAGGGCGCACGCTCAACTATTTGCTTGATAAAATACTCCCGTTCAGGGCGTGGTCCTACTAGGCTCATGTCGCCGCGAATTATATTCCAAAACTGCGGTAATTCGTCGAGCCTGTATTTGCGCAACTTGCGTCCAAGCGGAGTGATGCGGGTGTCGTTTTCCGACGTTAGCCGCGGACCGTTCTTTTCCGCATCCTTATACATGGATCTGAACTTGTAAATCTTGAAGGGCTTTTTGTGCCTCCCGATACGAACCTGACTGTAAATTGCCGGGCCGGGCGATTCTCGCTTCACAAGTATCGCAATAATTAACATTACAGGCCACAGCAGCAACAAAGCTATCACAGAAGCTACTACATCGAAACTGCGCTTTATATTGGCAGTACTTCCTGAGATTGCCGGATGCGAAACATCGACCAGTGGCTCGCCAAGCACATTCTGTGTGCGTATCGGTGCCGATAGTTTCTGGAAGAACTCGGGATCGACAAGCACATCACACTCGGTTGGCAGGAAATAGTTTATCACGTCAAGCGTGTCCTCGATGCTCGTTGGTGAGTCAACAATCACTACTGTTTGTATTGTTCGTTCGTTGATCATTTGTCTGGCCTGTTCGAAACCTACAACAGCCAAGCCTCCTGGCATCAAATTTTCCGAGCAGGTTTCCGAAACAAAACCCTTGACACGCATTCCCATTACCGGCATAACATCCTTAAGTCGAAAAAACATATCAACCGACTTTTCTCCTATCCCTACAATCAGTGTATTACGGCATATCGTTCCCTCCCTTACGTAGCGGCGCACTATCGCAGTTACCCAGAAACGCATCACATAGGTGCAACCAAACTGAATCCCAGCAAGAATCAGCAACAATTTATACGTATGTAGTCGGTCGGGCTCAAGATCGTTGATCATCGCTACGAGAAAGAATACCGCTATGCCGGCTATAGAAGAGCGCACAGTCTGCAGCAGTTCCTGTATGCGCGATTTCATAATTACCTCGCTGTAGTAGCCCGACAACCAATATATAAACAGCATTACAAGCGGATATAACAGAATCTCCAGCTTAACCATAGGTGTCGACATCAACGCCCCTACGCTTCCCATCGAATGAGCTAATGTTTCACAGTTGTAGCGCACAACCAGAAAGAACAACAATGCAATCAGTGTTGAAGCATAGTCACTCATAACATATAATATGCGTAATCGAGAACTCTGGGTCATTGCCGTATAACAAAGGTTGAACCGTCTGAATTTATTTTCACCACCCGCGATGGCGAAACCCGGTTTGTTTCCTGCCTGCGACTAGCGCAAACATAATCTGCTCCACGCAACAGTTCGGCGGAAATGTCTTGATACGTCGCCGCCGTGGGCTCTCCACTGATATTTGCCGACGTTGATACGAGCGGCTTACCAAACTCCCGACAAAGTGCATTCGAAAATTTCTCATTGGTAATTCGCACGCCTACCGTGCCGTCGTCAGCCAGCAGGTTAGGAGCCAGAGAATCGGTTGCAGGAATGACAAATGTTGTAGGACGGTCGGAAAATTCTTCCACTACATGCAGCAGCATAGCAGGATCGGCCATAGTTAAGGCCATCAATGAATCCATGTCGGCAACCAACACGATAAGGGCTTTTGAATCGTTGCGTCTCTTCAGCCCATACACTTTGGCAACTGCCTCGGCATCGGTTGCATCGCACCCTATGCCCCAAACCGTATCGGTCGGATACACAATAATTTTGCCTCTGTTCAGCGCTTCAACAGCACCATATATGTCGACTGCATATTCGTCTACCATATCACAAATTTAAACAAAAAAGCGGGATTTCGCTTTGATACATTGATTTTTTTGTCCGATTATATTTGCATAACTTTGGGGAATTAAGAATAGCGTCATGGAAATTTGCAATAGAATTACAGCAGCAATATGCTGCATGGCTGTCGCTTTAACGACTACGGCTAAACCTTTGGACACAGATTCGGTAGCTACCAGCGAACGCAACGTGCGCGAAATCATAACATCGGCGACGGGAGCCGTGGTGTTGAATGCCGCAATTACTGAAGCTCTTAAGGCCGGGATTCACGAAATGCGACCAAATCGCAACGACAACCATTCGTTTCCGTCGCGACATACCTCATGGATTTTCACAGCGTCGACCCTGCTTTCAAACGAGTTGTACCGTTATTCACCATGGTACAGCCTTGGTGCTCAGGCTGTGGCTACGGCTGTAGGGCTACAGCGAGTCGCTTCGAAAAATCATTACGGGTCCGATGTGGTTGCCGGTGCGACTATAGGTATCGCTTCTACAGAATTATCATACTTTATTACGGGAAAAATATTCGGGAACAGAAAATTCACCCCTGTATCGGCCAATAATGATTTCAGAGCCTCGGTTGAAATGGCAACAGAAGCGGTCTACTATATGAGGAAAGATATGTGTACCGGAGTCGGATCGACGATCCGACTAAAGTTACCAATGTCTGAAAATTGGGGAGCCGCTGTGGCACTACGCGGCTCAGCGGCTCCGGTTAAAAGTTTAGGTCAATCTGTTGCGCCTCTTGGAGCTCTCGCATTTACGGTTGGAGCGACAGGTCATTTCCAATTGCCGACAAAATCGCTTGCCATAAACACTACAGTTGACATCGGTGCTGCACGCCTGTTCCATACAACGGGCTGGAAGCACTCAGGCTTTGGTTTCGAAGGTGATGCTGACGCTGCCTTAAGCTGGCGCTTGACCCAGGCATTCGCATTCAACGTAAACGCCGGTTATAGGCTGATTACCATGTCAAAAGCCACATCGGCCATCACGCTCGGCGTTAGCTCTGTTGCTATTTTCTAAGAACCTATTTCTCACGCGCCAAAATCAGTGCCGAACGCGGTGCGACAAACATCTTGCCGCCGCGACTCTGCCCTATTCCTTCAGCATTAAGTTGGCCATCCTCGGCAACGATTAGCCAATTGGCTTTGGGCACTTTAACATCGACCGGTTGATTGCTGCCGTTGAAAACAATCTTTATCTCTTTCCAAACGTCGCCATTGGCATTGTCGCGCAGTGTGTAGCTGATTACTCCGGGGCGGTTTTCCTTTTCGTCAAAAACCAGATGTCGGGCTACATCCTCGGCCGTTGTCATGCGAAAAGCTGGATGCTCCTTGCGGAGTTTAATTAACTCTTTATAATAGTTGAACAAGTCGGCGTTTTCGTGTTTCAACGTCCAGTCGATAGCGTTGATTGAATCCGGACTCTTGTATGAGTTATGCACCCCTTTTTTATCGCGAAAAATTTCTTCGCCGGCAAACATGAATGGAGTTCCCTGCGAGGTGAACACAATTGTCTGAGCCAGTTTAGCGGCACGTTGCCTTTGCTGGTCGGTTTCGTCGGGAAGCGATGCACGCAGCTTGTCGGTTAGGGTAAGGTCGTCGTGACACGACACATAATTCACAACTTGGGTTGGCGACAACGCATATGGTTTCTTAGAATTGCTTCCTTTTGAATAATCCACCTGCGGATGGTCGGTCGCTCCGACAATTCCAATCTTAACAGTTTCTTCCAGCCCGGGTTTTCCTGTAGCGAAACCGCGGTCAGTGGCCTCCGAATAATGTCCTTTTATAGCATCGCGGATATCATCGGAAAACACTGCAACATCAGGCATTGCCGCTACATTATCCTTCAAGGCGCGCTGGCCGATAGGAAGAGGCGAATCGCCAGCCGTCCAACCCTCGCCATAAACGAATATATCGGGGCGGACAGTTTTTAATTCACGCGCAACTTCGTTCATTGTTGTCGTGTCGTGAATAGCCATGAGATCGAAGCGAAAGCCATCAATATGGTACTCGTCGGCCCAGTATTTCACGGAGTTCACGATATAGTCGCGAACCTGCTGCCGCTCGGAAGCCGTTTCGTTACCGCAAGCCGATGCGTCGCTATATGAGCCGTCAGGACGGTGGCGATAATAGTAACCCGGGGCGGTGAGCGAGAAGTTTGAATCGTCGTTCTGTGCTGTATGGTTGTAAACAACATCCATTATCACTCCTATACCCGCATCGTGAAGCGCCTTCACCATTTGTTTCATCTCTCGCACACGTGTTGCCGGATCGGACGGATTTGTTGAGTATGAGCCTTCGGGAGCGTTGTAGTTGTATGGATCGTAACCCCAGTTGTATTGATTCGATGGAAGTTCGGTTTCATCAACACTGTTATAATCATACGATGGGAGGATATGAACGTGAGTAACGCCAAGTTCCTTCAAATGGTCGATACCGGTTTTGTCGCCTAACGATGATTTTGTGCCCTGTTCGGTTAGAGCCAAAAACTTACCTTTGTTTGCTATTCCCGATGAAGGGTGCATAGAAAAATCGCGGTGATGCATTTCATAAATTACTGCATCGTTTATATGCTTGATTTCAGGACCCTTGTCGTTTTGCCATCCCTGGGGGTTAGTAGTCGTGAAATCGATTATCGCGGCTCGTTTACCATTCACCCCAACGGCTTTTGCCCAAGCTCCGGGCGTTTCGTCGAGCCACTTGCCTTGATATTGGATACGGAAAGTATAAAATTTGCCATACAACTGTTCCGGTACCGATGCCCGCCATACGCCGCCATCGGTAAGCTTCATCTGAAGGGTGTCGTATGGCGCATCGTTTCTGCCAGTATTGTACAACAGTACCCTGGCGGCATCAGCTTTGGGCGACCAAAGGGCGAAATGCGTTCCGGTTTGATTAACAACCAGCTCAAGATCGTTACCATCGTATGTTTCATACCCGGCGTAAATTTCGTCAGGCAATTGAGCATGTATTACGTCTGGTAAACAAACTACAGAGGATAGCGCTATTGCCGCGGAGCAAATTTTCATTAACGTATTCATTAAATTTAAAATTGGTGAATAAAAGTTTATCACCAATTATAACAAACTATCGAGGCAGACGTTTTCAGAAATTGTAAAAAAAATGCTTTTTAAATAAAAAAGCTCTCAGAAAACTTTCCAAGAGCTCACCCAAATCATAAATTTATGTTATTCAACGAATTACGATTTTTTTCGACCATTGCTTACATTTTACAATGTAACATCCTTGCGGAAGGTCAACAACAATCGTTTCGCTCACATTTACCGATTTAACCATTTGTCCGGTAATGGAATATACATAAAATTGGTGAGTTTCGTCGTCGTTAACAGAAATTTGAAGACCGCCGTTAACCGGCTTAACCGACATTACAATCTCCTCCGACTGAGCGATATCGTCAACATCAGCACGAGCCGAAGCCGCCAGCGGTGAAACTATCGCCAGAGCTAAAGCCAGTGTAATATTTATGAAAAACTTTTTCATCGGTTCGTTCTATTTTTCTGCAACAACAAAATTAAAATTTTATTGTGATAACTGCAAATTATTTTTTGACTATGTAAGTTAAAAAAACAGAAACAACCTCTCAACTCTTTATCCACCATCTCCTGTTTCCCAAACTTTGATGCAAAAAAAGAGCCGATACTCACGCATCGGCTCTTAAAAGTATGGTTTAATGAAAGATTACCAACCAGGATTCTGGAAGTCCTTACCTGTTTGTGCTTTCAGGTTAGCTACTTCCTGAATTGGAATGGGCAGGCGGAGGAATTTGTCACCAACAGCTTTTGAAACGGCAACGGGCACGCGCTGGTAGCCAGTCCATTTGTAAACTTTGTTAGTTTTGGGATCTCCGTCAGCGTCAAGTTCGGGATTTCCGTCCTTGTCTAGAACCGGTTCTTCAACAATCTCATCGCCTACAGTCTGGATACCTGTAACAACAGCTGTCTGATCCAGAGTTTTCCAGCGGCGAACATCGAAGAAACGATGGCTTTCGAAAGCGAACTCAATTCGACGCTCGTTGCGGATACGAGCACGCATAACATCTTCTGCCAAATCGGCTTTTAGAGCTGGCATGCCTACGCGCGAACGAACCTGGTTGATAGCGCTTAAAGCGTCGGCAGGCATAGCGCCGGGATTTGCCTCGAACGCAGCCTCGGCGTAGTTCAACAGCAATTCTGCATAGCGGAATTCGCGGAACCAACCGTCGTTGTTAGCAGTACGACTCGATGTGATGTTAAAGTATTTGTGCAGGTAGTAACCGGTACGGGTGTTTTTAAGAGTCGAAGTTGAGAATGCATGCGGTGCACCTTTACCAATATAAATAGTAGGTAGCGGGGTGTCGTCGCGGAGATGTGCATGAGCGCCATTATAATAAATGGTAGCTTTCAGACGCGGGTCGCGGTTTGCATAAGGATCTGTTTCGTCGTAGAGAGTGTTAGCCGAGTTGTAGTTGGGCTGCATGTGGGCAGCGTCAAGGTAAGGCTGAACGGGATCGAGAACGGGCTGGCCATCGGTGGTTTCGTAGCAGTCGACAAGTTCCTGCGAGGGGCATGAACCTGCGCTGGTGTGACCGTTAAGAATGGGAGCTGTGTTTGTAGCCCACACGCTTACGCGAACCGAGCCAAGAATACATTCGGGGTCGTTGGAGTTGTCGAAAGTGGGCTGCTTCATGAACATGTTGTCGTAGGCTGTACAGGCAATCATATTCTCGTTGCCCGATACACCGGGTTTGGTTGTGAACAAGCGGTAGCCGTTCTTCGAGCAGTTCTCCATAGCTTCTTTACAAATCTGAGCAGCTTCGGCCCATGTCATTGCATCAGGGTCATCAGCGTTTAAGGGAGATGCAGCGTAGAGAGCAACCTCCGACATTATCGCTGAAGCGATAGCCTTGTTGATACGGGTAAAGTCTTTTTCCGACGTACCGCTGTTCCATGCAATCTGATCGTTGTCGAGAACAACCTGGCAATCGGCGAGAATTTGACGGGCAACTTCATTGAAAGTAGCGGGTTTAACTTTGGTGTAGTCGTAGTCGCTGTAGTCCTTCTGGTCGAGAATCAGAGGCACACCGCCGTAAAGCTTGATAAGTTGCAGGTAGAAGTAGGCACGCAAACCGTGAGCTTCACCTGTCCAGCGAACTCGCTCATTGGGGTTGATTACGTTGGCTTCATCGATGTTGTTGATGAAGATATTCAAACGGTTGATAACTTCGTAGAATTTAGCCCACCGATTAAATTTAGCTATCGGGTAGACCGACGATGTTTGTCCACCGTTGTTCCATTTCGAGTAGGCGCCACCGTTAAGGTCGTCTACGTCGTGAGCATTGTCGGTAGCGGCATCAATGAACGAGTAAACACCTGCTGTTTGCACGTTCTCAGTCATTGCAAGGTTGAACGAGTAGTAGCAACCGTTCAGATAGCCGGCGGTAAGCTTGTTGTTGGCGAAAATTTCCGGGAAGTCAACACGTCCGTCAGGATATGTTGTAATCTCGGTACAAGCCGACAACGATGCTGCCGCAATGGCAGCCATGGCTAGGTTCCTTATATTGATTTTCATGTTTTGCAAAATTAGAAGTTGATGTTAAGACCAAAGTTAACAGTGCGGTTTACGAAGCTGCCAAGGCAAGCCACCTCAGGATCCATGCCACCAAACTTCATGTTGTCCCATGTGAGGAGGTTTGTACCGTTCACATAAACGCGAACACGGCTCATACCCCAGTTTTTGGTGAGTTTGTAGGGGAGAGTGTAACCGATAGTTGCATTGCGTAAACGCAGATAGTCGAGTTTCGAAACGAAATAGTCGTTAGCTTCGAGCGATGAAGAAGCTGTTGTTGACAGCGCGGGGTAAGCGATGCGTTCGTGGTTTGCATAGCGTTCAGCTGTCCAAGCTTGTTTGTGGATAGGCATGTAAACGCCGTCGCCCTGATTTTCTGCAACACCAAGAGTTGCATTCATGAGCTTGCTGCGTCCGCCTTCGCCATAACCTTCGAGGTAGAGGTCGAAACCTTTGTAAGCAAGAGTTACAGATACGCCATAATTTACGCTGGGCAACAGTTTTGTGCCTTTCAATGGAGCTTTATCGGCTTCATCGATAACACCGTCGTCGTTGAGATCCTTATAGCGGAAATCGCCGAGGCGAGGCTGAACACCGGTGTAGATCAGACCTGAGTTGTCGATCTCTTCCTGGGTGTTATAGTAGCCATTACCGTTTGAACGGTCAACGATGTAACCGAATTCCTGACCGAGGGTATAACCGGTTTTACGGTAGGGGTAGGCATAGCCGTCGTAGTAAACGTCGGCCCCATCGGTGATTTTGTTTTTGTTCCAGCCAAATGTACCGCGTGCAGTGATTTCAAGGCCACAGGGAAGAATTGTTGAGTACTGAGCTGAGAGGTCGATACCCTGGTTTTCCATTTTACCATAGTTACCGTAGGGGCGATATGACTCGGTTGTACCTGCGATGAAGGGAAGGCGTTCGTTTGCGAGTACAATACCCTTCTGGTTCTCGCGCCAATAGTCGACAGAGATATGGAGCTTATCCCAGAAACCGAGGTCGATACCGTAGTTCTGCTGTTCGGAATCTTCCCAGTTGATCGAGGGATTACCGCGCAGGTAGTCGAGTACTGTGAAGCCATCGAATATAGCGGCAAGACCGGCACCCATTTCACGGATAGTTGTCGAGTAGAGGTAGCGCGACGACTGGTTTTTGAGCGAGTCGTATTTCAGACGACCATAGCTTGCACGAACCTTCAAGTAGGTCATGATATTGTTCTGGAACCAGCTTTCGTTTGAAGCTACCCAAGAAGCGCCATAAGTGGGAGAGAAGTGGAACTGGCGGCCTTTGCGCATCATTTCAGAACCGGCTTCTGTGAAGTCGAACTGGATGAAGTAGCGGTCCTTGAAACCATATTTCACTTCGCCGCCAAGTTGCAAACGGCTTGTGGGGAGAATCCATTCTGGAGTTGTCCATTCGCCACGATAGTCCTCAGCCTGGTAGTTAACAAAAGCTTGAACTAAGTGGTCGCCGAATGTACGTTTGTAGTTAAACATAGCCTGATAGTTCAGGTAGTAGCTAGCAAACGACGATTTCGAGAATGTCAGGGGAGCAACAACATTTGTGCCGTAACGTTCCCATTCGCCCGATGTTTCATTGAAAACAGCACGTTCGTAGTCGGCGCTACCGGCGCGTACGCCGTTGAAAGCTGCGCTGTAGCCAAAGATAGTTTTGAACGACAAACCTTTGGTCAGGAACGACATGTCGAGGTCAAGACCGATGTTTGTATTCAAAGTTGTCTGAGTTGATGTATTGATACCACGGAGGTTAGCCTCACCATAGAGGGGACGGGGATAGCCTTCGTAAGTTTTAACAGCGCCCGATTCGGTTAGTCCGTCTTCAATATAAGCCGGGGTTGTGTAGAGCTGTTTGTAGAGTTCGGCGGTGCTACCATTGCCATCAGCTCCTGTACGAGGAACGTTCACACGGTTGATGATAACGTTGGTATTAGAGAACACGCGCAGGAAGCTGAACACGTCAACATCGAGGTTAGAGTTTACAGTGAAACGGTTGTTCCAGAACGAGGGATCGTACTTCTTGTCGTAGTCCGTTTCGATATCTCCTGTTTCACGAACAAATCCTGCATTCATGTAGAAGCGGGCTTTGTTACCGCCGCCGCGAACCTGTACATTATATTTCTGCGAGAAACGGTCCTTTTTGTAAAGGTCAACCCAGTTAGAGTTCGCACCTGTACCGTCCTGGAACGCTGCGAGCTGAGCTGCCGAGAATTTGGGGTCGAGACCATCGTTCATCAAGGCCTGGTTGCGCAGCAATGCCTGGTCGTAAGAGCCGAACATTTCGTGGAGTTTAGTGGGGTGTCCCAAACCAACGTTTGCTGTAACGTCGACTTTCACACCTTCCTGGATTCCTTTCTTAGTGGTTATCAACAAAACACCGCTTGCAGCCATAGGACCGTAGAGAGCTTTGGCAGAAGCATCCTTCAAAAGAACTACTTCTTCGATAGCAGCGGGGTCCATGATGTCGGTAACGCCGAACAAAGGCATGGGTATACCATCGAGCACAACCAGAGGAGCGCCATTTTTGGTCACATCGACTGTGTACGAGCTAAGTCCGCGGATAACGCCTCCGTTATAGCCGGCAAGTTTACCTTTGATGGCTTCCATAAGAGAAGCACCTTTCCATTTTTCAATCTGTGTTGCATCAACCGACGACTGCGCGCCAACATATGCATCACGTGTGGAGCTATAGCCGAAAGGCAATTCCATCAGCTGGTCGCCATAGGCTACGGTGTCGTTCAGAATAGCCTGAGCCTCGGTGGGTACAGGTTCTGCGGCAGAGCTCCTCATTGGCATTGCAACAACGGCCGATGCCAACAATATCGGGAATATAACTTTTATGTCAATCATGATTTGTAATATTAGATGTTATTACCATCCGTAGTTCTGCCAGCCTGAAGTGCCGGAGAGGTTTGTCATATTTTGAGCTTCTTTCAAGGGGATAGAAACCAAACGGTATTTAGCTTCGTAGCAAGCCTGAGAAACGCCACCGTCAAGTCCATAAACGTTGAGAACGAAACGATGGTATACGGGGTTCTTGCCACTTGCGTTTGTTGTAACCCATGTGCCGCCTTTATACTTCTCGCACATGATGTCTTCACCAACTTTGCCCCAACGGCGAACGTCATAGTAGCGATGTTCCTCGAAGCAAAGCTCAACCTGACGTTCGTGGCGAACAATCAGACGATCGTAGTCCTGGCTTGTAGGTTTGATGTCGACACTGGGTGAGAAACCTGCACGGTGGCGAATTTCGTTAACAAGATCCATTGCCTTCTGCGATAGATTGTTTTCTACGAGAGCTTCGGCATAGTTAAGCATGACCTCACCAAAGCGGAAATAGCGCCAGTTACCACCCTGATAACGGGTAGAGCTATTTTCTTTAAACTGATGGTATTTACGGTTGTAGAAACCTGTACGGGTGAAGGTACGTGAAACAGCGTCGATAGCGCAGTCGCCTTTTTTGCCGGATTTTGTGCCACCGTATTCCTCGTTTGTGTTGTTATAAGTTTCAACTGTTTTGTTACGGGTACCTGTGTTTACCGTAGCTCCATGGAAAGCAGTGTTGGCATAGAAGCGCTGGTCGCGGCCTACGTAAGGATCAGCTTCGTTGTAGCCTGAAGTGGGATCGATATTAGGCTTTGTGAGATCCCATTCGTCAGGATCGCCATTAAGCGACTGATACGGTTGACGCAGGTCATAGATTGGCTTACCTGTTGCGGCCATATCGTATGCATCGATAAGGTTCTGGGTCGGGCAGATACCTACTTTGAAGTTACCATTGATAATTGGAATACCATTTACAACGTACAAACCTTCGGCGCGGTATGTCTGGCTGTTACCCCAGATGGTTTCATTATCATTTGCGTTATTGCCGGCGTAAGTGTTCAGAGAAAAATATTCCTGATAAGGTCCGTAGGGATAGGATTTGGGATCCTGGCAAACGGTATAGAGTTCATAGCCATTTTCTTTTAACAAATTATATGCTAACTCATTCTTTTCCAAAGCATATTTCCACAACTCCTGTTCGTGGCAGAACAGAGGGCTTGCAGCAAAAAGCGAAGCTTGTGAAATGATAGCACATGCTATACCCTTTGTCATACGGTTACGGTTTGAATTGTCAACGATTCTCCAGGGAAGTTCATCGCATTCAAGAGCCTTTTCACATTCTGAAACACAGAACTGGAAGACTTTCCAAGCTTCGTCGCGTTTCATACCGGAATAGGATGTATTAACGTCGGTCGGCTTCTCAATCAATGGAATATCACCGTACAATTTAGCAAGATTCAGATAGAAGAACGCGCGGAGCACCTGAGCCTCGGCTTTAAGCTGACGACGTTCTGCATCACTCTCGCAAGTAGCGCCATCGATACGACTGAGGAACATATTAAGAACGCGGATAGTTTCCCAATAGCGTTTCCAATAGTTACCGTCCCAACGGCCTTGTCCGCGGTCGTCCCATTCAAAACGATGTTTTTCGGCCGTTACGTTACCTTTATAGATATCATTGATGATGATAGCCTGGCCGTCGTCGGTCGACCATCCCTCATCGGCCATATCGATGAAGAAGTTCTCGAAGAAGTAGTTTGCCCAGTCATGGTCGGGAACATACATCCATGCCTGTGAAAAATAATATTTAACATTGTCCGGGTTGCCAAACACCTGATCCAGGTCCATACGTCCGTCGGGAGTCATATCCAGGTCGTCGGCGCATGAACTCAAGCCAAGACCGGTAAGAGCAGTGGCGGCAATGAGTATATTTGCAAATAGTTTTTTCATAATTGTGTTGTTCATTAGAGGTCAACAGTAATACCGGCAGTGTAAGTCTTCATCAAAGGATATGAGTAGAAGTTAGACTGTTCGGGGTCGATAATCTTTGTAGGCATGTTGGTCCATGTCTTCAGGTTGTCGGCAGAAACGAAGATACGAACGTTGTTCATACCTATTTTCTTGGTAACCTTTTTAGGAATAGTGTAGCCGAGCTGAACGTTTTTCAGACGAATGTAAGATGCGTCCATTACGTAGTAGCTGTTGGCTTCGTGAGAAGAACCACCCGATGCAGAGATAGCGGGATGAGTGATTTTCTGACCGCTTTCATATTTTTCGGCGGTCCAACGATTGTCGCAGAAGTCGGCGTAGTAGCGGGTGTTGCCGTAGAATTCGAAGGTAACGGGGCCACCGAACGAACGTGTGTATTGTCCTGTACCCTGAATCATTACCGAGAAGTCGAATCCATAAAGATCACCAGAAAGTGTAGCACCGTAGGTGATACGCGGCAGCAATGAAGAGTAGCCAATAGGAGCAAGGTCCTTAACGCTGATTTCGCCGTCGCCTATTGTACCATCCTCGTTGGGGCTGATATCTTTGTAAACGAAGTCGCCGACACGTGGTTTGTAGGTGGTGTTATACTTGGTGTGAGCCAAGAATTTGTCGAGCTGTTCTTGGGTGTTGAAGAAACCTGTACCATCAAGACCGCGTTCGGGATCGTTGGTATAGTCAATCAGATAACCCCAGCATTGGCCAAGTGAGAAGCCTGTTGTGCGGATAGGATATGCGTAGTCGTCGGCCAAAGCAACTTCGTCAGCCTCTTTTACGATGTTCTTTGCGTAAGAGAAGTTTCCTGAAAGCGACAAGTGTATATCCTTGTTGATAGCGTAGTGGTAAGAAGCCTGAACTTCGAAACCTTTGTTGTCGATCTTACCGAAGTTAGAACGTGGAAGCTGTGATGAGCTCAAACCTGACAATTGGGGAATTGTGTTACGACCCATGAGGATGTCGGAACGGTGTTCGATAAAGTAGTCGAACGACAAGTCGAAGTTACGGAACGCTGTGATGTCGACACCATAGTTCTGCTTCCAGGCTGTTTCCCAACGAAGCTGATCGTTACCGAGAAGGATTTCACGAATAGTCTGGCCGTTTGTTGCAATTGATGGCGGAATGTGCATACCACCGTACCAGTTGGTGTGGTCCATAGCTGCACTTGAGCCGAATGTGAATTGCGAGATGTTGTTCAGGTAAAGGAAGCGGTCGCTACCGAGAACGTCGTTACCAACCTTACCCAACGAAGCGCGGAATTTCAATTTTGTGAGTGCGCCGCTTTCGTAAAGAGGAGCCATGAATTTTTCGCTCGATGCAACCCAACCTAACGAGAATGCGGGGAAGAAACCGAAACGATTTTTGGGAGCAAACTGTTCAGAACCGTTGTAACCGAAGTTGAATTCGGCTAGGTAACGGGAGTCGTAGTTATAAGTGAAACGACCCGAGAGGCCAATCATCTTGAAGGGGATTGAACCAAGCACATCCTCTTTTTCGTCGCGCTGAGCGAGGAGCATACCGGTAACATTGTGTACGCGGTTGAATGTGCGGTTATAGTTGATCTGCGCCTGAAGGTTAACAAACCAGTTGGTTTGATCGGCACGAGACATAATCACTTTACCGTCGGTAGGGTCGGTAGCTTCACGAAGAATAAGAACAGGAGTGTCCATATCGGTTGGCTCAAGTTCGTAGGTAAAAGCCGACCATTTTTTGCGTGAAAGGGTGTAGGAGTGAGCGTAAGTTTCGAAAGCGACAACGCCGCGCATCGACAAACCGGGTGTGAGTTTGCCAAGGTCGATATTCAAGGTTCCAACGCCGTTAACAGCCGAGTTGACAGTCATACGCTGACCGGAACGGTTGAGAAGCGCGTAACTTGACTGCAGGTAAGTGATGTCGGGACCGTGAACTACAGAACCGGGAGCTACAGGAAGAAGGTTGCTGGGATCGGATGGATCGCGGAAGAAAAGACCATCGATAGCAACGGGGCCTGCGTCGGTAGGACGCGATGTGATGATACCGGAACGCATCTGAACTTCGTTCTGATCGCCGTCGGATGTATCCGAAGCCGGCGCATCATATTTCTTGATGTAGCTCGAGAGGTCGAGTGAAGCAGAAATCCAGTCGTTAAACTTATAGTCGAGGTTAACACGGATATTGTAACGGTTCATGCGGGCGCTGGGGTCGTAACCAAGTTTCTGCGACGATTCTGTTTTGTACATACCACCCTGGTAAACGTAGCCGGCGCTTACGAAGTATTTCAGTTTCTTTGTACCGCCCGATACGTTGACGTTGGCCTGAACCATGTCGGAATGGTCCTTCAGGAAGAAGTCGGACCAGTCGTTGTTGGGGAAGAAGTACTGAAGTTGTTCGTCGGTCATGTTGCGATAACGTCCGTCGGGGTAAAGTTCACGATAGCGAGCCTGGGTAGGACGCCCCCCATTGTCCCACATTGAATATAAGTCAATGTGTTCCTTACTAAAGTAATCCGCGTTACCGTCGTTTTTGTAAGCTTCGTTCACGAGTTTTACGAATTCGGACGACGAGCGCTGTTTGGGCCATGAACCGAATTTCTGCATTGAGTATTGAACTTGACCGTGAACGTTAACCTTGCCTTCCTCACCGCGTTTAGTTGTGATAAGGATAACACCGTTTGCACCGCGCACACCGAACACAGCAGTAGAAGAAGCATCTTTCAGAACTGAAAGTGAAGCAACTTCGTTGGGGTCGATGTCGGACATTGAAGTACGAGGAATACCGTCGACAAGGATAAGAGGTGATGTACCATTAGTAGTTGCGGCACCGCGGAGGAACATAGTAGCGTCGTCCTCACCGGGAGCTGCACTTTTCTGAATTGTTGTCAAACCCGGAAGTTTACCGGCCAACGCGGCAGTAAGGTTAGGTTCAGACGATTTTTTCAGTTCAGCGCCGCCAACCGAGGCAACAGAACCGGTCACTGTTACTTTTTTCTGCTGACCGTAGGCTACAACGACAACTTCTTCAAGGTCGTTAGCCTGAGGGGTCATCGAGATGTCAAGTTTTGCTTTGTCTACAGGGACCTTAACGGTTGTGTAGCCGAGATAAGTAATCTCAAGCACAGGTTTTTTCGACACGAGTTTCATATTGAACTCACCGTCGATGTTAGTGATAGTAGTGTTCTGGGTGTTCAACTCCTTGATGACGGCACCGATAATCGGGTCGCCCAATTCGTCTGTCACCGTACCGCTAACGCTCTTAATGTCGGCAGCAAAAGCTGTTGTCGCCGACACCAGCCATAGCAAAACTGATAGGCATAGCGGAAGAAAGCGTTTTAGATGGTTAGTAAACATTAGTAATACATAGTTGGTTAATCAATAAAGTAATGTAATCACAAATTTAGCAGGCAAAATCATACAATTCTATTCGTTTTGTACAAATTTGAGTGCATTTGTTTCAAAGAAGATTGGGGTTTTGTTAGATAATTTAATTTGATTTAGGTTATTTTAATAGTTAATTGTATTATTTGCAAGTGTATATGTCGACATAGTTCCAGAAACAAACCAAATACATGCTTTTAGGCATATATTAATATAATGTATAACTGAAACGAGACGAACGATTGTTTATTTTGCCTTGTTGATTACTTTAACTTCTTTGGGTGCTTCGACATTGCAAACAATCTTGCCGTCGTCGCTTTTTTTCCAGTCAACTTTCACGGGACCATAAGGGGTTGGATACGCACCGCGTGCCCAAGTTAAGTTGCCCGGCTGAGGATCAACGATAACAGTTTTCGAACCAGCTTCAGCGGGGTAAACGCCGAGTGCATACTTGGTAAGCCAGGGTGTTGGACCCGCAGCCCAGCCATGGCAAAGGCTCAGTCGCAGACCAACATAGCAGTAAGCGCCTCCATCGGCATGGATATCACGTTTGCCTGCGGGAACAAATTCGTCGATACGACCAGCATTAGCCGCCTGCGAATATGTGAGGTCTTCCCAGAACGATGTAGCACCAAGGTCGAGCATAGCGCCCCAGTATTTGCTCATCAAATCCTGAGCCTCTTTGTGGTAACCGGCTTTTGCAAGAGCTTCAAGCATGTAATAACCATAGAAAGTAGAGAAGCCGTCAGGACCATTGTCAACAATTACTTTTGCCGATTTGGCAGCATCTTTGTTTTGGCCGGCCAATACGATGAGGGCTGCAGCCTGGGAGTTGTTGCAATCGCTCACTTTCACTTTAGCGAGACGTTTGAGGCAACTTTCAGCAACCTTTTCCAGTTCCTTGTCGCCGGTCATCTTTCCAAGCGCAACCATGTCGTTCATCGTCATCACGATAAGCGAGTGGTAGCCTGAATTAATAACGTCAACATTTTCTGAAGTTGGCCAATCGAGGAAGCGTACGCCATCAAGTTTTTCCTTACCGTCTTTGTCAACCAGATTGTCGACCTGCTTGGTCAGACCAAGAATATAGTCTCGGTTCTTGTCGTAATAAGCCTTATTACCATGGTGCAGCATCAGGTCGTGTTGCGAAATTAGCCACCATAGCGAATATGCGCTGTAGCCATTCATCCAGCGTGGGAGAGGGGTATCCTGAACGCCAAAATCGAGTGAACGGTTAACAACGTCGCTTTCGCCAAACACGTAGTTAGTAGCACTTACTTCGGGGTGCGTGTCACCAAGCCAAACCAAACGGTCGCGTTTAATGCCGTCCCACAGGTAATCTTGAAGACAGAGCTGAACGGTACGGGCTGCTGTGTTCCAAATCTGAGTCAGACGAGGATCAGAGCATTCGAAAGCACCGACCATTGGTGCGTCGTCCTGAACCTGAATCGCTTCAACATAGCGCAATAGAAAATCAACATCCTTGTCGAGCAGGTCGATGCGTGCGAAACGGAAACCAGAATCGCCGCAACGAACACTTCCCAACCAAGGAGAATGCGTAACGAAGTCGCGGAGCGAATGCTCGTTCTTTGAATTCTGCGGATTGCCGGGGGCGTTAGGATCGGACATAGCTTCAGTCACCGATTCACCCAGGCGAACACGAAGAGCGACGGGCTTGTTGTTTTTTGCCATGCCTGAATATATTTTCAAGCCGCCATTGATTTCTTTACCAAAGTCGAGCAGAATAGAAGCCTGTTTATCGTCGGTCGATCGTAAAACTGCTATTTTCGGGTCGGCTGTTGACACCTGCCCAATAAAATTTTCAAGCAAAATTTCCGGATGCTTGATCTGCTTGCCCGACGAGTCGGACATCCACACGATGCGCGTCGGCGCAAGCTTTGTCTCAGTCAACTTAGCATTGACTGGAAGAGCACAGCAAGCAAGCAGAGCCAACGACATCCATGTACAACTTTTTTTTAGCATTTCCATGTAGTGTTTTTTTATGTGATATTGATTAAATGATGATTATTGCTAATTACGGCAATTAATGCAACGCAAATTTAAACTAATAATAAGCGGTGGTGTATTGCAGGAGTACATAATATATTATAGTTACACCCTTGCCCGGGGATAATGTTTCATATTTTTACACATTTGTTTCATAATAATTATTTGCAAATAAAAAGGGGAATGTTGTGTTTAAATTCATAAAAAAATAGTTTATCTTTGCCAAAGTCCGCTAAATCTATGCGGCGAAAACCTGCATGAATACCATAAACAAAGCCCTTCTGGCAATAGCTGCCATAATAACAATTCTAGGAAATACAACTAGCAAAATCAGAGCCGGAGAACAACCATACCATCGCCAGGCGTTATCGAACCTACACGTAAACGACATAGTTCAGGACGAGCTGGGATTCGTTTGGATTGGAACAGCCAATGGTTTGTCGCGTTGCAACGGTTTACAAGGCTACAATATCTATTTTAACGACGCCCATAATCTTGAATCCCTTCCGAACAACCACATAACTGGCCTGAAAATATCGAGCGGGAAACTATGGGTTGCTTCGTACGGAGGCGTAGCTTCGAAACCTACTGGTAAAAATAACTTCACCCGTTACACCATTGCCGGAAACGAGCCTGACAATCTAACGATGAACGGCTTCATCGAGCACAACTCACAGCTACTCTGCTATGGCGCTAAAGGCGTTTACGAAATCGACACTCTCGAGCACAAGTTATATCGCAGAATTGCAAGCGAAAAAAATGTACACGCCGTTATGCAAGACCAGAACGGAATGCTATGGACCGCCGATGATGGAAAACTCACATGCTGCAACAACCGCCTGAAGCCGGTAATCACAACAAAATTACCTGAAGGCATCACTGTCAACAGCATGCTGAAACATGGCAGCATTGTACTTGTGGCTACCGACAACGGAATTCTTCGACTTGACATAAACAGCGGAGCACTACAACGTAGCCCCCTGGACGCCAACCTTAATAATGAGAGGGTTTACAGCATCACACCACTACAAAACGGAATACTGCTGGCGTGCACTTCGACAAGCGGATTAATAGCATACAACCCCGACAATGGCTCACTAGTCAACCACGTTAACGGAAAAAAGCTTGACAACGACCTATCAACCGACGTCACAACAACGTTCATCGACCGTGACCAAAACCTTTGGATCGGAACATTCGACAACGGCTACAGGATTGTACCCCACCGCCAGCCAATATTCAATAGCGACAAAAACCTTTGCAACGCATTTAAAGGAGAATTCGTTACCCGAATAGCTACCGACCAACAGCAACGCTTATGGATCGGAACACGCTACAACGGCATCGTTCGGTTCGATCCGGAAAGCGGTAAGACACATCGTTTCAACCGAAACAACACTCCATGGCTCTCAAATTCGCCGCAAGATTTTACCCAAGAAATATTTTGCGATTCTCAAAACAGGCTCTGGATCGGATACAATAACGACCTGACGGTATGCCAAGTTCAGTCCGACGGCTCACTGACTCATTTGCGCACATTCCCATCAGTGACCGACGTAGTAACCGTAGCAGAGGATCCCAACGGCCAAATCTGGGTTGGGCTAGCACGTAACGGCATGAACGTTTATTCCAAAAACATTGAGTCGGTTTGCAACATCAGCCTGCCTCATGCCGACAACGTAACTTGCATCAAATGTTACGATAATCGGCACATGATATTCTCAGCTTACGGTTCAGGACTTTATCTCGTTGATACACAGACCTACCATCCCGCACCCTTCGACCGCACATACACCGCCCCATGCGTCAGCGCAATCGACATTCTCCTGGCCTCCGACGGCCAATTATGGATAGGCACATATGGGAACGGTGTGTTCTGCTACAACCCTACAAACCACACACTTCAGCACCCCTCGGGATTTATGTCGGACGACATTGTCGGAATACTCGAAGGCTCCGATAACGAACTATTCTTCAGCTCATCGTATGGCCTTTACCGCTACAATACCAAAAACGGCAAATTAACGACATACATGGAAGCTCAAGGAACAATCGGCAACCAGTATCATGAAAAAAGCCGCATGGCCGACCAGTATGGCAACCTATATTTCGGTGGAAACTCCGGCCTGCAACAGATTTCCCCAGTTAACATGCGGCAACAAACCACACCCGCCAAGCTATATTTAACAAATGTGGAGATTCTTAACAACCCAGATAAAAAGAACACCCACAACTACTGCCCCGACTATTCAACGGTGCACAAGATGTCGCTCAACCACAAAAAAAACAGCGTAAGAATGGAGTTCGCAGGCCTGAACTATGATGCTCCGCTCGACTATGCATACAAACTTGAAGGATTCGACAAAGACTGGATAATATCCGGCGAGCATAATCAGGCGCTCTATTCAAACCTCCCTGCCGGAAAATACAGGCTGCTCGTAAAAAGCCGTACCGACGATGTATGGAGCGAGCCAACCGAGCTACTCCAACTCAACATCAACCCATCGCCATGGCTTCATCCAATGGCCAAAATCGCATATATCTTGATCATAATAATGTTGATAATACTTTTCAACCATATGTACCTGCGCATCCGGTTGGAAAGACGCCGCTACATGATGGCCGAGGAGCAAGTACTGAAAGAGCGCGACAGCACACAACGTAAAATCAACTTTTTCAACAACTTGTCTCACGAGATTCGCACCCCTGTGTCGCTCATATATGCTCCCGTAAAATTCCTGCGAAACAACATATCCACCCTACCCAACCAGAAAGTAGAAGCCACGCTCGACTATATTGACCGCAATGTCGACCGTTTATTAAACCTCACCAACCAGCTACTCAAATTCCACGAAGTTCAACAAGACACACTACCTCTGAAGGTAGGACGCTACGATTGCGTTGCCCAATTGGAATCCATCGTGCGTATATACAACATATATGCCGCCGAAAAAGGGCAGTCGGTTGAATTTGTATCGTCCTACAAATCATACGAATGCACGTATGATTACGACAAGTTGGAAAAAATCACCAACAACCTGCTGTTCAACGCAACCAAGTACACACCCGAGAACGGTCACATAATCGTAAAACTCGAAATTACCAAACTTCCAGAAGGATTCGACAAGGCTACGGATCACAACTACATGGAAATCCAGGTGATTGACGACGGTATCGGAATGCCCGAATCGGAAGTACCTCGTCTCTTCCAACGATTCCAAAGACTATTAGCAAAAAACAGCGAGAAAAAAATTAATGGTTATGGCGTAGGGCTTAGCTACGTTAAAGAGCTTGTAGCTTGCCACAAAGGCACAATAACCCCGCGCAAGAACCCCGTAAAAGGAATGACATTCATTGTTGCCATACCAGTCGACGATTCAGCCTTCTCGCCCGAAGAACACAAAGAATCTGCCGACATCAAGGACATAGAGCAACTGCGCTACGCCGTCGACGACGAAATTATCGACATCTCCGAAACTGAACGTCTTCGCATTCTGCTGGTGGAAGACAACGAAGAACTGCTCGAATTCGAAGCAAATATATTCCGTGGCAAATACGAAGTATTAACAGCAAATAACGGTCAGGAAGGGCTCGACATAGCCCGCAAAGAGATGCCCAATGTGATAATATCCGACATCGTCATGCCCCAGATGGACGGCTACGAACTATGCCGTCACATCAAATCGGACATGGACACATGCCACATTTCCGTAATACTACTAACGGCTAAGACATTAGACGAAGACCGTATCACAGGCTACAAAGTTGGCGCCGACATGTACATCGACAAACCATTCAATCCCGAAGTACTACAATCGATGGTTGAAGGGCTTATCGTACGCCAGGAACGCAACCGCATCCACGCGCTTGAGGTTGTTGGCGAATCGCCCGAACGAGTCGAAAAGGAGGAAGAACTCAACCCGCTCGACCGAAAATTCCTTTCAAAACTGTACGCCTACATCAACGAAAACATGTCCAATTCCGAATTGAACGTTAACATACTCGGCAAGGATCTCGGATTCTCGCGAACCAATTTCTACAGGAAAATAAAAATGCTCACCGGCGTCACACCCAACGACCTGCTGCGCATGTGCCGACTTAACAAAGCCGCCGAACTCTTGCTCACCAAACAGCATACAATCGGTGAAATCAGCGATATTTGCGGATTCGGCACACAATCGCACTTTTCAAGCCTTTTTAAGAAACACTTCGGAGTTTCGCCACGCGACTATGTAGGAGGCGGACCAAGAGAATAAATAAATTTTGTATTTAAAATTATTGTCGTAAATTTATTACCGATTTGAAACACATTTAACACAAAAACCACGAATAGCACATTCAGATGTGGATATTGCGAATTTGTGCACCCAAATCGATTGAAACAAATATTACAAGATTTAGTTCACACTAAACATTTATTTGTTCCTTAGAACGTTAAATTTGCATCATTCATTAACCCAGTTGTCGAAAAACAGCAACCCCAAATAACCATGTTAAGACATGACGCACTAATTTCCGGCAAGGAGCAACGGACAAAAATATCCGCTGCCATTTTTAGTGCGTATTACTAACAACGCAAAAACCACTGAGCAGAAAATACTTAACTATCCAATCAAATAGCATGACACCTACAAGACATTATCTTGCCGTCGATCTTGGCGCTACAAGCGGCCGTGTAATCCTCGGCACTCTAGAAGGCGACAAACTCGAACTTGAAGAACTCGCCCGCTTCCCAAACAAAATAATTCGTACAGGCGGACACTACTACTGGGATCTCTATGCACTGTACGATGAAATTCTCGGTGGACTCCGCGAAGCTGCCAAACGCGGGATCGACGTTCGCTCAATCGGTATCGACACTTGGGGTGTCGACTTTGTTTTCGTTGACAAAAACGGTCAGCTCCTCGGCAACCCCGTAAGCTATCGCGACCCGCACACAATGGGCGAACCGGAACGTTTCTTCAAACAAATTCCTGCCGAAGAAGTATACAAAATAACCGGCATTCAGGTGATGAACTTCAATTCGCTGTTCCAATTCTCGGCACTGCGCCGTCAGAATTGGGTAGCAATGGACGCAGCCGACAAAATTCTTTTCATCCCCGATGCTCTTGGCTACATGATGACAGGCAACGCCGTTACAGAATACACAATTGCATCTACGTCCGAGATGCTCAACCCTGTAACAAAGAAACTCGACGCAAAACTGCTCGAAGCCCTCAGCCTCACTGAAGACAAATTCGGCAAAATCGTATATCCCGGCGACAAACTTGGCACGCTCACACAAGAAATGCAGGATCTCACAGGTCTTGGTGCTGTTCCTGTAGTTTCAGTGGCCGGTCACGACACCGCATCGGCTGTTGCTGCCGTACCAGCAATGAGCAAAGATTTCGCATATCTCAGCTCCGGAACTTGGAGCCTCATGGGTATCGAAAGCGACGATCCAATAATCACCGAACGCTCACAGCAAGAGAACTTCACCAACGAAGGTGGTATTCAAGGAACAACACGATTCCTGAAAAACATATGCGGCATGTGGCTGCTAGAGCGTTGCCGCGCCGAATGGAAACAAAACGGCATCGAAACCGACTACGGCCAGCTTATCGCCGAGACAAATAAAATCGAGCCTTTCCGCTCATTCATCTACCCCGACGCTGCATGCTTCGCAATGCCCGATTCAATGCTCAAAGCAATCGCCGACTATTGCCGCGAGACAGGCCAACCTGTCCCGGAAACTCCTGCCGAATACGCCCGATGCATATTCGACTCACTGGCAATGCGTTATCGCGAAGTGTTCCTGCTGCTTAAAGAACTCAGCGGCATGAAACTCGATATCTTGCACGTAATTGGAGGCGGATGTCGCAACAAGCTTCTTAATCAACTCACAGCAAATGCCGTAGGTGTGCCCGTTGTTGCAGGTCCAGTTGAAGGCACAGCTCTCGGCAACATCATGATTCAAGCACAAGCCGACGGAGCAGTAAGCAACCTCGCCGAAATTCGCGCAACAATAGCAAAAGCTATCGAAACCGAACGCTTCGAGCCAAAAGATGCCGACGTTTGGGCTGAAGCCTATACAAAATACCTCAAGAACAAAAAACAATAAGAATCATCTAAATAATCTTCAAAACTATTCTCATGAAACAATCAGTAGAACAGGCTTATGAAATAGCCAAACAGCGTTACGCAGCCGTTGGTGTCGACACCGACAAAGTGCTCGAACAAATGCAGAACTTCCACATCAGCATGCACTGCTGGCAAGCTGACGACGTTGCCGGTTTCGAAAACCAAGGTGGCTCACTGACCGGTGGCATCCAGGTTAACGGTAACTACCCCGGCAAAGCTCGCAACATCGACGAACTTCGCGCTGACATCCTTTATGCTAAATCGCTCATCCCCGGCACACACCGCCTGAATCTCCACGAAATATACGGTGACTTCCAAGGCAAATTCGTTGACCGCGACCAAGTTGACGCCTCTTACTTCCAGAGCTGGATACAGTGGGGTAAAGAAAACAACACAAAACTCGACTTCAACTCAACATCATTCTCTCACCCCAAGAGCGGCGACCTCTCGCTATCTAGCCCCGACAAAGGCGTTCGCGATTTCTGGATTGAACACTCAAAACGCTGCCGCGCCATCTCGGAAGAAATCGGTAAAGCTCAGGGCGACCCCTGTATCATGAACACATGGGTACACGACGGTTCTAAAGACCTCACAGTTAACCGCCTTCTCTATCGCGAGCTTCTGAAAGACTCTCTCGATCAGATCTTCGCCCAGAAATACGACAACATGAAAGACTGCGTTGAATCAAAAGTATTCGGTATCGGTCTGGAAAGCTATACAGTAGGTTCTAACGACTTCTACACAGCTTACGCAACACAGAACGACATGATGATTACTCTCGACACAGGCCACTTCCACCCCACCGAAAGCGTTGCCGACAAAGTATCTTCAATGCTGTTGTTCGTTCCCGAACTGATGCTCCACGTTTCTCGCCCCGTTCGTTGGGACTCCGACCACGTAACAATCATGGACGATCCTACTCTCGATCTGTTCAGCGAAATCGTTCGCGCCGACGCTCTCGACCGCGTACACTACGGCCTTGACTACTTCGACGGCACTCTCAACCGTATCGGTGCATATGTTATCGGTACACGCGCAGCCCAAAAATGCATGCTCCGCGCTATGCTCGAGCCCCTTGCAACTCTTCGCAAATACGAAGCTGAGGACAAGAAATTCGAACGCCTCGCTCTTCTCGAAGAATGCAAAGCACTTCCCTGGAATGCCGTTTACGACATGTTCTGCCTCAAGAACAACGTTCCCGTTGGCGAAACATATCTCCCCGAAGTACAGAAATACGAACGCGAAGTTACATCAAAACGTAACTAATCTATAATGTAACATAAGCTGTTTGAAAATTGCACGCAATTTTCAAACAGCTTATTATTAATTCGTTAAACAGAAATGAGCATCATTATAGGCTTGTTAATCATTGCCATTGGCGCTTTCTGTCAATCGAGTTGCTACGTTCCAATCAACAAAATCAAACAATGGAGTTGGGAAAGCTACTGGATCGTACAGGGCGTATTCGCATGGCTGATTCTCCCCTTCCTCGGCGCTTTACTCGCCGTACCCGAAGGACACACTTTCTGTGAATTATTCTCCACAACCCCATCGTTCAACATTTGGATGACAATCCTCTTCGGTGTGCTCTGGGGCGTAGGTGGTCTCACATTCGGCCTCTCCATGCGCTACCTTGGTGTGGCTCTCGGCCAGTCGATAGCACTCGGAACATGCGCCGGACTCGGCACAATCATGGGTCCTGTTCTGCTCAACATCTTCTTCCCCGAGAATGATCCTCTCAGCCAACTCACCTTCGCCGTTATTCTTGGCGTTGTTGTGACACTGATCGGTATTGCCATAATCGGCGTTGCCGGTTCAATGAAAGCAGCTTCACTCAGCGAAGAAGAAAAGAAAGCAGCCGTTAAGGATTTCAACTTTCCCAAAGGTATCGCAATCGCTCTGCTTGCCGGTTTCATGAGCGGCTGCTTCAACGTTGGCTTGGAATTCGGTAGCGGTATTAACTTCGGCGACCTCACTCCCGATATGTATAAAACCTTGCCAGCAACGTTCCTAGTAACTCTGGGTGGTTTCATCACAAACGCCGTATATTGCTTCTATCAAAACAGCAAAAACAACACATGGGGCGATTACAAAAAAGGCAGCGTCATTGCCAACAACCTGGTATTCTGCCTTTTGGCCGGCGCATTATGGTACAGTCAGTTCTTCGGACTCGCTCTCGGCAAAGGATTCCTCACCGAATCGCCCACACTTATGACATTGTCGTTCTGTATCCTCATGGCACTTAACGTCGTGTTCTCTAACGTATGGGGCATCATACTCAAAGAATGGAAAGGTTGCTCACAGAAAACGATTACAGTACTCATTATTGGTATTATCGTTCTCGTAATCTCCTGCTTCCTTCCCCAGCTAATTTGATAACCAATCGTTGCCGCTTTCAAACATGGAGGCGGCTTTCAAAATTCAATTAAATATGTCACAATCAATTCTTGACAATCGTCCTGCTCTTGCAAAAGAAGTTAACGACGTAGCAGAAGTTGCCGGCTACCTCTGGCAAAAAGGATGGGCCGAACGTAATGGCGGCAACATCACTGTTAATATCACCGACCAAGTTGACGACGCTATCCGCGCTATGCCCGCAATCGCTGAACCTGTTGCTATCGGCCTGACGCTTCCCAACTTAAAAGGATGCTATTTCTATTGCAAAGGAACCAACCGCCGTATGCGCGACCTCGCCCGCTGGCCTATGGACAACGGATCGATCATCCGCATCCTCGACGATTGCGCCCACTACGAAATTATCGCCGACAAAAATGTGAAACCCACTTCCGAGCTTCCCTCTCACCTGGCCGTTCACAACTACCTTATTGGCAAAGGCTCAACTTACAAAGCATCGGTTCACACCCACCCAATCGAACTTGTTGCTATGAGCCACAACCCCAAATTCCTCGAAAAAGACGTGCTCACCAACATCCTTTGGAGCATGATCCCCGAGACTAAAGCATTCTGTCCCCGCGGTTTAGGTATCGTTCCCTACATGATGCCCTCTACCAACGAATTAGCTGAAGCTACAATCAAGACTATCGACGACAACTACGACGTTGTCATGTGGGAAAAACATGGCGTATTCGCTGTTGGCGAAAACGTTATGGAAGCTTTCGATATGATCGACACACTCGTTAAGAGTGCTATCATCTACATGGATGCAAAATGCATGGGCTTCGAACCCGACGGTATGTCACAGGAGCAAATGCAAGCAATCTCAAAAACATTCAATCTCCCCAAATAATTCAAGCTCATTCAGTTCCACCTCCGGGCCAAGTTCCGGAGGCGGAATATTTTATTTTAGCCGTACTCCCGGAACATGATTAAAAGTGTAAATTACAGATTTTTCGCCGCACTGCTGGTGTTGTGCCTCACCAATCACTATTCTTTCGCTGAAAATAATGCCTCTCAGACCGACACTATCGTCGACCTGTTTGCCGACACATGGGTTGCTACTGACGGGCTAGGACGTACTATGCCTACAGCAGCCCAAAATCCCATCAAAGACAACAAACAGCGCACTGCTGGAATCTTCTACATAACCTGGCACACCCAGGGACACCATAAAAAAAATAAAGATGGCTACGGAGGCGACGTCACTAAAACCCTTCAAGCAGACCCTCAGGCACGTTTCGAAGCCTACAATCCAGCATGGAAGGAATGGTCGCTCCATTGGGGCGAACCCGAGGATGGCTATTTTCTAAGCCAGGACGAATACATTATCCGCAAAGACATGTCGATGCTAACCGATGCCGGTATCGACCTGCTGTTCCTCGACGTAACAAACGGTGCAATGTACTGGGACGAATGGGATGTTCTATTCCGCACAATGGAAAAAATGATTGCCGAAGGCAACAAAGTGCCTAAAATGTGCTTTTGGACATTCAACGGCAATGCCATAAAAGTTGTAAATAGCATTTACGAAAAAATTTACAAGCCGGGACTTCACAAAGATCTGTGGTTCATGTGGGAAGGCAAACCACTGCTCTGCTACAACGCCAACCCGGCTTTCGACGCTAACGGTCGCTACGAATACAAAGAAAAATACAACCCTGAAATATTCGACTTCTTCACTCTGCGCAATCTTTGGTGGGGCTACTATAAGTGGGACAGCAAGCGTTACGTTGGCGCAGATGATTCATGGTGCTTCGGCTATGAGATGAACGATCCCAACGTTGCCCGACTGTCGCCCGAAGGTCGCGCCTCCCACCACGAAGGACGCATCGAACAAGTAGCCGTAACGCCGGCTCAGCATTCAATCAGCACCACCGGCAAAAGTTGGCGTGTTCAAACAGGAGAACCTCCACTAAACCAATACGATATGCCCGACAGTGCCTACGTGCCTTGGCTCGGCAAAAAAGTTGCCAACCCCGAAGGATACGGCATATACTTCCAGGACCGATGGGACGAAGCGCTATCGATCGACCCCGAGCTTATCTATCTCAACGACTGGAACGAATGGACCGCCGGAAAATTCATGAATCCACTCAAGCAACAGGACGGCAAAGAAGTGGAAATCGAATTCCTCGGACGGCAAAACGAATTCTATTTCGTTGACCAATACAACTCCGAATTCAACCGAACAATCCAGCCAATGAAAGGCGGCTACACCGATAATTATTATATGCAGCTGGTGCAAAATATGCGCCGCTACAAAGGTGTCCGTCCAATCCCCGTAGCAAAACAACGCGCCAAAATGAAAATCGATGGCAAATTCAGCGATTGGAACAAGGTGAAAAACGAATTCCGCGACACCCGCGGCGACGTTGCCCATCGCGACCATAATGGCTACGGCAACTTGCACTACACCAACACATCAGGCCGAAACGATATAATTGCCTCAAAAGTATCTTTCGGTAAAAAGAACGCTTATTTCTACGTCCGCACCGACTCAACTATAACCCCCGACACCGACCCAAATTGGATGATGCTCTTTATCAATGTCGACTCCAACAACTCTACCGGCTGGCAAGGATATAACTACATGGTTAACAAACAGTATGCCACCGAAAAAGGAAAAACAGCTTTGATGAAGTACGAAAATGGCCAGTGGCAAAAGGTTGCGGAAGTGCCCTACGCTGTCGACGGCTGCGAAATGGAACTGTCAATTCCTATTGATATTGTCGGCGGTAACGAAAAACTCGGCCAGTTCGACTTTAAATGGGCCGACAATCCTCAGGCACTCAACACAGTAATTGACCTGTGCACCGATGGTGACACAGCACCCAACCGCCGCTTTAACTACCGCTACAAGTGGAATTTCTAAAAGTAAACATAACTCTTCTTAACCTTAAAAGTATGCGCAAAAACGCAATCATCTCTCTCCTATCGTTAGCCTTAACTTGTGGCTTACAAGCCAATGCGGCCACAGAGATCGATCTTTATCCCGACACATGGGTAGCCATAGACGCTCTCGACCGCGTTTTGCCCACCTTCGAAACACAGCCCGTCAAAACCGACAAAGAACGCATAGTTTCCATATTTTATATCACATGGCACGACGACGATAAATACAATACACAATGCCCTAGCGACGTCTCCAAAATATTGAATGAGGATCCCACTGCGCGTCTCGACCCTTGGCACCGACTCTGGATTGAACGTACCTGCCACTGGGGCGAGCCAGAAAACGGCTACTTCCTTTCTCGCGACAAATACGTAATTCGCAAGGATATATCAATGTTAACCGATGCCGGCGTCGACGTGCTAGTGCTCGACGGCACCAATGGCGTTGCCTACTTCGAGGAATGGGACACACTTTTCGAAGTGATGCATCAGATGCAAGCCGAAGGAAATAAAGTTCCACAAATCTGCTTCTGGGTATATAACGGAAAGCCTGCACGCTGCGCCAACTGGATTTTCGACCGTTATTATCGCCCCGGACGTCATTCCGACCTCTGGTTCTATTGGGACGGCAAACCTCTATTCCTCTACAACCAGAAACCACCGGAGAATGATGACCCCGAACGCACCGATGCCATTTACGGCGAAGATTTCCTCAACTTCTTCACCCTGCGCAACATGTGGTGGGGCTATAACTACGACTTCGACCGTGGCGAAACCGCCCTGGGCGTTGATGGAAACTGGTTCTTCGGCTACGAAATGCACGACGCAGGACTCCGCAATAAAGGCGTGGAAAAACGCGTAGGCCGTATGAACGGACGCAATGAAATGATGGCCGTTACTCCCGCTCAACACGCAAACACTATGGTTGGTAAAAGCTGGACTATCGCTTCGGGCGAACCAGGACTCAACCAGTACGACATGCCAACGTCAAAAATCATAAACCGTCGCGTTCGCAAAAATCCAGAAAACTACGGGCTCTATTTCCAGGAGCGATGGGACGAAGCTCTCTCAATCGACCCCGACATGATTTACCTCAACGACTGGAACGAATGGACCGCCGGCATGTTCTGCACCCACACCGACAATTTCATGGGCCGCGCCAACGACATGTTCTTCGTTGACCAGTACAACGCCGAATTCAATCGAACAATTTCTCCGGCAAAAGAAGGCTACACCGACAATTATTACATGCAGATGATCGACAACATACGCCGCTATAAAGGTGTGCGCCAAGCTCCTGTCGCTTTGTCAAGCTATAACATCCCCAACCCTTCCGCCTGGTCGGCTTGGAACATGGTGACTGAAACATTCTACGACACTAACGGCGATGTTGTCCACCGCGACAACCACGGCTACGGTCACACACACTACGTTAATACATCAGGCCGCAACGACATCCTCCTGTCGAAAGTGGCAGTCGACGGCAACAACCTTCTTTTTTACGTTGAAACTGCCGACAACCTGACCCCATCCACCGACCCTAACTGGATGATGCTCCTAATCAATGCCGATCGCGACTTCGCAACCGGCTGGCACGGCTTCGACTTCATAATTAACCGATCCATAAAATCGGAGACAGAAACAACACTCGAGGCTTACGATAAAGAAGCCGGCCAATGGAAAACCGTCACGACGTTAACCTACTCTACCGAAGGCAACAAGCTCGTTATCACTGTGCCAATGTCGGCGTTAGGTATAGAACCGTCAAACGAAGGCGGAATCTACTTCAAATGGACCGACAACCCACAGGCTCTGAACAACATCCTCGACCTCTGCACCGATGGTGACACTGCGCCAAACCGCCGATTCGCCTACAACTTCTCCTGGAACATTGCCTCGTCGGGTATCGATATCCCTACATCAAATTCACCCTTTAAAGCCACCGGCCTGTACGGCGAAATACGCGTCGATTCTTCAACTCCGTTTGTTGTCTACAACCTGTCGGGCATTGAAGTGGCTCGCGCCGATGGAGCCTCAACAGTTTCGGTTCCAGGACCAGGCCTGTACATAGTTTCATCGCCCAAGGGATCATCAAAAATAACAGTCTACTAATCATTTAACAAGCTCAACTACATGAAAATATATAATTATTTTCTTCCGGCGCTACTAGCCTGCTCGTTAGCCGTACCGGCAACCGCACAGTCCTACACCGAAAGCGACAACTGGGCACTCGAGGATAATTGTCTTGGCAGAAAAGTTCGCGACCAGAACGATGCCCCGGCAAAAAAGGACAAAATCGTTGCCATGTTCTATTGGACATGGCATAACAAACGCCACAATGTCAACCATGATGTTAAAAACATCCCGCATGTGCTGGCTGAATATCCCGATGCTATCAATCAATACAATCATCCAGCATGGGGCGGGTCGCGACGCCCCGAAGTATTCTTCTGGGGTGAATCGCTCTATGGCTATTATCAAACCACCGACACATGGGTGCTCCGCAAACATGCCGAGATGCTGGCCGATGCCGGCGTCGATGTCGTTTTCTTCGATTGCACAAACGGCACATTCCTCTGGGAGGAATCGTTCCACGCCCTCTGCCAAACTTGGCTTCAGGCTAAAGCCGATGGTGTGAACGTACCAAAAGTGGCTTTCATGCTTCCATTCGCAGCCAACGAATCATCGCTCGCATCGCTACGTAACCTTTATTACCTATGCTACAAGGATGGCAAATATCAGGACCTCTGGTTCTATCTCGATGGCAAACCCATGATTATGGCATGGCCCGACAATCTGTCATCATCATCAACCGACAGTGCTATACGCAATATGTTCACATTCCGACGCAACATGGGCGACTATGTGAACGGCCAAGGCTCAATCCAGGAAGCCTGGAGCTGGCTGGAAGTGATGAACACCCACGGCTTCAACTATAGTATAACCACACGAAAGCCTGAACAATGCAGCGTTGGTGTTGCTCAGAACGCACGAGCCGCATCCGGCGGTCACTGCTGCGCTTTCAACCTGCCACGAACCTACGGCAGAAGCTACTCCAAAAAGGACGGATTCGACACTCGCGATAAGGCTTACCTTTACGGCGCTAATTTTCAGGAGCAATGGGACCGCGCCATCGACGTGCTCGACCCAAAAGTTGTGTTCGTAACCGGTTGGAACGAATTCCATTCAGGCATGTGGACCTCTGCCCAAGGCTGGAGCGACCCTCTTTCGTTTGTCGACCAGTATGACTGGGATCACTCTCGCGACATCGAGCCGGTAAAAGAATGGGGCGACGACGGCGATGCCTACTACGTTCGCCTTGTCGACAACATTCGCCGCTTCAAAGGAATGGGCAACCCGCAGGTTGTTTCCGAGCCTAAAACCATTATACTCGGCCAGGCCGGACAATGGTCGAACGTCTACCCCCGCTACAAAGCCTACAAAGGCAACGTTTTCAACCGCGACCACGACGGGTATGGCACCATGCACTACACCGACAATTCCGGTCGTAACGACATCGTAGGCGCTCAAGTTACCCACGACAAAAACTACATGTACTTCCGTGTGGAAACCGCCCTGCCTTTAACAACCCACACCGGCAATGCCTGGATGCAGCTCTTCATCGATACCGATCGCAACAAATCAACCGGTTGGCACGGCTACGACTACGTTATCAATCACGTGTCGCCAACAAATTCACAGGTTATTATCGAAAAATGTGTTGGCAACAAATGGCAATGGGCCGAATGTGCACGAGGCAACTATGTCGTAACGTCAAATGTTCTGGAAATCGCGGTCGAGAAACCTGCTCTCGGACTCTCCGACAATGTCGACATCGAATTCAAATGGAACGACAACATGCAGGATCCGGGCAACATTCTCGACTTCTATGTTAGCGGCGACACAGCCCCCGGCGGACGCTTCAACTACGTATTCACATCCGACTACAGCGCCACCACAGGCATCGACAACATAACCGCCGGCAGTAAACTCGCCGTAAAAGCACTAGAGGGAGCCATCAGCGTGGAATCAGAAACGCCATTCTGCATCTTCACAACCTCAGGCCTGCTTGTCAACGCTTGCCAAAACTCTGCTACTGTTGATGTTGCCGCTCCAGGATTGTATATTGTCACTTCCGAAGGCAAATCGGTTAAGGTGGCAGTTCCCTGATAACACATATTTGCTCATATCGATTCTATTTATTTTGTTTTCAATAAGGTACAACCCAAATAATAATTCCAATAGGTTTAACTATATTGTAGTTATTTGAATAGAATCAGTTTGCACAGGCTGCCTGACGACGGGTAGCCTGTGTTTTTATTCAACAATAACAATGAAAACGTTACTCTCAATCATTCTATCCATCTCGGCACTGGCTGCTACAGCACAAAACGACATATATCCCGACACATGGGCCGGCATCGACGACCTTGGCCGCATCATGCCATCCTACGACGAAACGCCACTTAAAACCGACCGTCAGCGCACGGTTGGCATATTTTATGTCAGCTGGCACGCCGATTCATACTGCAATTTTCTATCGCCCTGGTGCGGTGACGTCACAAAAATCCTCGAACAAGACAACCGCGCGCGCCTCAACGCTATACATCAGCTATGGAAATACCCCCTGTACCACTGGGGTGAACCCGAAATGGGCTACTTCTTGAGCCGCGACCGTTGGGTAATCCGTCGCGACATTTCAATGCTCTCCGATGCCGGCGTCGACGTGCTCATCCTCGATGCAACAAATGCCGTCACCTACTTCTCCGAGTGGGAAACCTTATTCTCCGTCATGACAGAGATGCAGAGCGAGGGTAATGTCGTGCCGAAAGTTTGTTTCTGGGTTTACAACGGCGACCCCGTACGAACGGCCGAAGCTATATTCACCCGCTACTACAATCCCGGAAAATACCAGCACCTCTGGTTTTATTGGGAAGGAAAGCCCCTGTTCCTCTACAACCAATATCCTACAGTGAACGCATCATCCACAACCGACTACAGCGCCAGATTCAAAAGCTTCTTCACTCTCCGCAACATGTGGTGGGGCTACGCACGCGCCAACAATCAGCCTTATGTAGGCACTGAGGGCAACTGGTCGTTCGGCTACGACATGCACGACACTATGGTCAATACTCTAACTCCCGCCCAACGTGCCGCCTACCACAACGGTGTTGCCGAACAAATGTGTGTCACCCCTGCACAGCATGCATCAACAATGGTAGGCAAATCATGGACCGTAAAGAACCGCGAGCCCAAACTCGACCGTAAGGATATGCCCGCTGCAACCTACGTTCCATGGCTCGACCAAACGGTAGAACACCCCGAAAACTACGGCATCTACTTCCAGGAGCGATGGGACGAAGCCCTGCAGGTCGACCCGCAATTCATCTATATAAACGATTGGAACGAATGGACAGCTGGCAAATTCGACGAAACCTCACAATTTATGGGACGGAGCAATCCTTTCCTTTTCGTCGACCAATACAACGCCGAATTTAACCGCACTATCCAGCCTGCCCTTAACGCTTACACCGACAATTATTACATGCAGATGGTGCAGAATATTCGCCGCTATAAAGGGGTACGTCCAGCTCCATCTGTCGAAAATCTATCGACTATATCTATCGATGGATCTTTTGCCGATTGGGACGCCGTTGAGGCAACATACCGCGACACATATGGCGACAATGACCATCGCGATTACAACGGCTACGGCGGATTGCACTACACCAACACCTCGGGCCGAAACGACATTGTGCTTTCAAAAGTGGCCGTAACTGAAAGTTCAATCTGCTTCTACGCTGAAACCGCTCAACCATTAACACCGCACACTGGTGAAAACTGGATGCTACTATTCATCGACGCCGACTCCAACCCTGCTACAGGGTGGCATGGCTACGAATACCTCGTCAACAAATCCGTAACCACAGCCACAACAACCACAGTCATGCGGCGCTCGGGCGAAGAGTGGGTCACCGCAGGCAGCGCTTCCCTACGCTACTGCGGATCTAAACTCGAAATTGAGCTGCCATTTTCCTCTCTTAGCATTAACCCGGGAGAAGGAGCAATCAACTTCAAATGGGCCGACAATCCTCTGTCGACCGATCATATCCTCGACCTGTGCCGCGAGGGAGACACAGCCCCCAACCGCCGCTTTGCCTACAGGTTCAACTGGAGCACAGGAACATCATCGTTCGATTATCCGACAGTTTCGCCACTGAAGGTATCAACTCTGGGCTGCGGAATGCTCAACATTGTCTCCTCAGAGCCCTATAGCATATTCTCTCCTGCTGGTATCATGGTAGCCCAGTCTACATCAGGCGCTTCACACAACCTTAACCCTGGCCTTTATTTTATCCGATGTGCTTCAGGAAACAAACGTGTTGTTGTAAAATAAATGTGTACGGAAATAAATCTCGCAAAAATTAGTTAACTTTGCACTGATGCAGAGGGACGGTCAGTCGCTTGCCGGCATATGAGCGGCAAGAGGAAAGTCCGGGCAGCATAGAGCACCATGGTTTTTAACGGAAACCCGGCGGCAACGTCGGATCAGTGTGACAGAAAACAACCGCCCTCCCGGCGAGGGCAAGGGTGAAAAGGCGAGGTAAGAGCTCACCGGACCGGACAGCGATATCCGGTGCCGCACACATCATGGGCTGCAAGGTCAAGTATACCGGCATTCAAGGGTTGCTCGCCCATTGCCGGGGGGTAGACTGCTGGAGCCGTACGGCAACGTACGGTGTAGATAAATGACTGGCAACCGACCCGTGCGGTCGGTCACATAACCCGGCTTACAGCCCCTCTGCATTTTTTTTAAATCTTCCGCCGATCGGCAAAAACATGTTATATAACATCACCTAACAGCAGCTTTCGGTCGAAAATGAACAAAAAACACAATTTTATCAAATTTGCGCACATAAAAAGGAACAAATCGCGCTACTTTGAGGCAACAAAAGAAGCCATATTTGCATCGTGATTTGTTAACAACCAATCCAAAATAAATTTTCTAAAACCTAAAAAACATCACTATGTTGAAAAAAGTACTCACTATCGCCTTCATCGGCGCATCGCTGGTAGGTTCTGCCCGCGTTAACATGTTCTTCCGCGACGCTGTTCTCGCGATGCCTGACATGGGTGGTAACTTCCTCTCTTGGCACACTGCCGGTTCTGACGAAACCCTTTACAAATCAATCCACGCCGGAACAACCATCGAAGACATGATTAAATACATGCACGAGGATGCTGAAAAAGTAGACGAACAACTCAGCTTGGCTAACGGTCCTTTCGCTGGCCAGTGCACAGAAAACGGCTGGTTTCCTTCTAAGGAAGCTGACATGTGCTCAGGTCCCCGTTACTTCCGTACATGCAAACCTTCAGTAACAGGTTATGTAGCTGCTGCTGACCGTCCTAACGTAGCCGTTCCCAAATCAGGTGGTCCTTCTAACTGGGCAGAACTTGGCGCTGACGCCAACCACACCATCCTTGCTTTCGACTACATTTCTAACATGACTCACGAAGGCAACGGTGCCGTTATTTATCAGGAATTCGCTGGCCTGCAAGATATGCACAACATCAGCTACGACGTTGCTGACGATTGGAAAACCGTTTACGTAAAAGTTAACCTGCCCCAGCAGTGGATCGACGCTAGCTCATACATGTGGATCACACACAACGGTTGGCAGAACTCTACCGAAGAAATCGTTATCCGAGTTAAAAACCTTCGCCTCCTCACAGTTGCTGAAGCTGAAGCTGAAGCTGGCAGCTCGAAAGGTGATGTAACCCTGACCGAAACTAACGGTAACACATGCTTGATCGCCGACGTTGACGACGGTGGTAACAAAGTATGGGCTACTGGCGACAACGATCCCAACGGATACAACCCCGTATTCTTCCTCAGCAGCTTGGTAGCTAACATCCCTGTTGAAAACACATTCATCGAATTCGACTACAAATCTTCTGAAAACACAGGTGCTATCACATACTATGTTGACAAAGGTTCAGCAGGCGTGCCCCTTACAGGTAGCGTTGACGAAGAAGGTCTGAAAGCTACAGGTTCGCAGGACGACATCTATGATCCCGAATCAGCAACAGCCGCTTACAAATACGACCTAGCTCCCGTATTCGCTACACACGAATTCGCTCGCAAATTTGGTTCGAACGACCGTCTGTGGATGGGATTCAAACCCGCTCCTGTAGAAACAATCCTGCGCTTTATCAACATGCGCCTCACCGACGGCAAGGGTGGCCAGACAAGTGCAATCGACGAAGTTGCTGCTGACAAAGCCGCTGTTAAAGCTACAGGTCTTATCGGTGCTATCGCAGTTGAAGCTCCCGGCGCATTCACAGTTTACAACCTAGCAGGTGTAGCTGTTGCCGCTGGCGAAGGCGTTCAGACTGTAGAAGTTGAAGCCGGCCTCTACGTAGTAGTTGCTGACAAAGCTGCTCAGAAAGTTGTTGTAAAGTAAAACTGAGATAAACAACAAATCATACTCTAGCGGCGGAGCTTTCAGGCTCCGCCGCTTCTGTTTTTTTAAATGCAATTTTAAGCAGCATCCGAACGGCTTTGCTAAAAGTTGAATCATTCAAGACTTGCACAGGATAAAAAAATGATTATCTTTACGCACACAAACCACATTTATCTCATTACAAATCATTATTAATCTATAAATCAAACTGATAGCCCATGAAATCACGGTTTATGCCTTTAGTGATTATGCTCTGCTGCTTTTTGGGAGGGAATGCCTCTGTTGTAGTTCCTGAAATAACGCTTACCGACTTCACCGGCCTTGTGCAGAAAAGCTACGACGCCGAATCGAACACCTACACATTCGTCCGCGAAGGCGATGTAATGGCAACACAGAGCCGCCTGCGTCTGTCGGAATTCACCGAAGATTTACCCGACGATATAACCCAACTGTCGTTCAACTACAAAATCGACATGCCAACAACCGGATTCCACTTCCGTACCTACAAATGCGGAAGGAACCACGACCGCAGCTACATTTACGAATTCACCGCCCTATCGGCTTCTGACAAGTGGCAAACCATGGTAATTCCAATTTCGACCTACCGCAACAGTCCCGGCTCGAAATTTGGTCTTGCCGGACAATATCAGGAGCTTGACTTCTACCAGTTGCCCGTTGGTGCCACTTTGGTCGTAAGCTCGCTACGCTACGAATCAGGCAACGGAACTTCACCATTTAAGCCCACTACAATTAACCCCCTTGGCGACAATATCATCGAGGCCGAAAACTACGACTATGGTGGTCGTGGCCATTCTTCGCGCCAGTACACAATGAAAACTCCTCTCCCCTATAAAAATCCTGTAGGTAACACAATGCCAATCTATGCATGGTGCGGACCGGAATTTAGCAACCGCGCCGAAGCCGGCATGAAGGAAGACTATAAAAACCTTTGGGAATGCGGATTCAACCTTACAAAAGGCTCAGCTTGGCATGGCGTTGACATGGCTTCGCTCACAGTTGGAGGCACAACAGTGAACACCGATGAAGTTTGGGACTTTTTCGAAGGCACAGGCCTGAAAATGATCGTCAACAACTCCGAAGCCCGCTATAAATATGAACTGCTTGACACATACAAGAAATCGCCCCGCTTCGCCGGAATACACATCACCGACGAACCATTCCATGGCGACATTCCCGGCATACGCCCAAAAATGGAAGCATATTTCCAGTACTCAACCGACTGCTTCTACTATGGCAACCTGATACACTGCGCCTACCCCAACTTCGGCGACGGCACTAACGACTACAACAAATACGTCGACGCCTACATGCGCGCTACCGGATTCTCGTTCCTCTCGTTCGACATGTATCCCGTGCGCGAGAAAATATCCACCGGCATCCTCTTCCTCGACGACCGCTGGTTCGACAATCTTGAACGCATCGTTGCAAAAGCACGATACTATCAAGTGCCCTTCTGGTCGTTCATCCACTCCGTGAAGTCGAACAACCCCTCCCGTCCCGAGGACCGCTATCCAAAGCCCTCTCGCGAAGGAATGTCGGTTGAGGCATTCACATCGTTGGCCTACGGCGCCCAAGGCATACAATATTACCTTTATCCCTGGGACAGCAACGCGGACTATAATTATCAGTATGCCTGCATCAATTACGACGGCACCAAAAACGACACCTGGTATATGGCCCAAGAAATAAACCGCGAGATAACGGCACTCGATTGGGTGTTTGTTGACTGCGAACTTGAAATGGCCGGCCACACCAACGAGACAACTCCAATTGGCGCACGACGGCTAACACCTACCATGCTCCCCGAAGGTGTCACCTCGGTAACATCCGACGGCAAGGGCGTGCTCGTGACATCGCTCCGCAAAGGAACCTACCGCTTCCTGATGGCCGTGAATGCCGACGTTAATAACGCGCAAAAAGTCACTATCACAACGACCAAACCCACAAGCCGCGTCGTTACCGACGGCAGCAAACAAGCTGTAGCAAAAGGCTCCAACTCGTTCGACCTGCGCCCCGGCCAGTATGTTTGCCTGGTGGTTGACGAAAACCTGCCGCAACACACTGCTTACTATTATAAGGAAAAATATGAAATCGGCCAGACAGCCGACGCTCGTTTCGACGATGAATACCGCGCCGAATGCGACGGCGTCGACATACGCCAGAACCCCGTAATGACCAACGGGCGCTACCTGGCCGACATGGGCGACCGCAACGCCGCCGTTTACACCATGAGCGACTTCACCGACGCATCAACCTATGCTATCACGAAAGAGCAGGCTATAACAAACTGGGGCGCTACATTCCGCTACACATTCGACGTAACAGAGGAAACGAACCTCAACATTTCCATAGGCCACTCCGTTGCATGGGACGACTACACCGAAGCTGCGCGCCGCAATGCTTCGAAGAGCGACACCTACACGATGGAAAACGACCCCGCACAAAACTGGCCGCTGCAGCACCTGGCTTCAGTTATCGTTGAGCTCGACGGCGTTGAACTCACCCCGAACCAGCCCCTGCGCCCTTCGGTCGATGAAGCCATTGCCGGCGACGCCGACGCATACACAGCGATGCTTGCCGACCGTTCACGATGGATCAGCACAACACAGCCCGACGGCTCCGCATCGAAAGCGCTCTACTTCTGGCCAAAAGCCGGCGGAGACAACTCACTGGAATCGCGCTACAACGACCAACCCGACTACAAAAACGTTCACTTCACCGCAGGAACCCATACAATAGTAATAAAATCGCTATGCTATCCCTGGCACTTTGACAACATTCTCATCACCCCCAAGGACAACAGCACCTCGGGAATCGATTCGATTAAAAATGACGCCGAAGCATCAGCAGTGTGGTACAACATGCAAGGACTGCAAATCGATCCCGCTTCGGCCGAGCCCGGCCTTTACCTGCGCCGTCAAGGGAACAAAACAGAAAAAATAAAACTATAAACTAATCAGAATAACATTTATGAAATCCCGATTACTTTCAGCTCTCGCGATGCTGTTGGCGTTCACCTCGGCTTTTGCCATGAAGGTGCCGCTGACAATATCGTTGGACGCCTATTCAGGCCTGAGCATGACCTATGATGAGGCAACAAAGGTGTATTCTTTCAAAGTTGAAAAGAATCCATCGGTCAATTATGCCACATTCCATTTTCAAGTTCTGGAAGAGGACTTTCCCGAAGGCATAAAATACCTTTCGTTCGAGTACAAGACCTCACGCTACATGAGCTTCCTGATGTTCCGAATGTATGACTCGCCCACGGCTAAGTCGGCCAAAGTCGTTACAGAGTTCCGCCCCGAACTTCATCCGGCCGATGAATGGCGCACATGTCAGCTCGATGTGAGCAACTTGGTAAACGCACGCCGCAACAAGCTTGGTACAGCAGGCACATGGCAGGATATCCGTTGGTATGAGCCATCGGTAGGCACTGAATTCCAGATCAGAAACATACGCTACGACGACGGAGAAATCGGCTACAAGGATATCGACGTTGACGGACAATCGACCGTTGTTATCGAAGCTGAGGACTTCAACACCGGCACCGGCTACAAAGCCATGAACCAACCTCGCCAGAAGCGAGGCCCTTACGTGAACCCAACCGGTAACCGTTTTCCGATTTATGCCTGGGGAGGCCCCGACTTCAACAATGTGCGCGGCCCGCTTGGACTGAAAAAAGAGTTCCAGGACCTTTGGGAATGCGGATTCACAATGACACTGGGCTCGGCATGGCCCGGCGTTGACATGGCCGCTTTGTTCACAGGCCAAGAGATAAACGGCGTACAGGTCGACCTTTTCGAAGGAACCGAGCTCAAGATACTCGCAAAAGCCGACATTCGCGACCGCGACCACGTTGAGGAGATAAAACCCTCGCCCAACCTGGCAGGCTATCATATCCGCGACGAGCCGGTTGTAAAAGATCTTCCCGAAATGGGTTACTGGTTCGAGACCCTACGTCAATGGGACCCCTCCGACCGCATTTTCTACGGCAACATGCATCCCATGTCGAGCTCTGGCTCGGATGAAGGTCTTGGCGCCGCCGACTATTCCGACTATGTTGACCGCTTCGTGCAGGCCAACAACCCCTCATTCCTTTCATACGACCAATATCCCATTCGTCACCACAAGACAAACGATGTTATCTTCCTGCGCGACAGATGGTTCCCCAATCTGGAATTAATGGCTGCAAAAGCGCGCCAGTACAAAGTGCCGATGTGGACATTCGTTCAATCGTGCCAGTCGAGCGCGGCAGTCAACCCCGACGAACAGCCCAAACCTCGCTTCGAATGGATGTCGCTTTGCGCATTCTGCGGCCTCGCCTACGGCTCGCAATGTCTGCAGTACTATATATACGCCTACGAATACAGCCCCGAGTACAACTATCAGAACGCCTGCACCGGCCCCGATGGCGAACGCACCGACACATGGTACTACGCTCAGGAAATCAACCGCCAGGTACACGCCCAGAGCTTCGTATTCCTTGGAAGCGAACTCGAGATGTCGGCCCACACCAACGCCGTCACTCCCGACCTCTGCCGTCGACTCACACCCGAAATGCTCCCTGTCGGTGTGGCTAACGTAGTCACCGACGGCCAAGGCATGCTGGTAACAACCCTGCGCAACGGCAAATCGCGCTATCTGATGATTGTCAACCCCGACGTGAACAACAGTCAGAGCGTTGAAATCACAACCACAAAAGCCATGCACCAGGTGCAGCACGACGGCACAATCACCGACCTAGCAGCCGGCAAACACGAATACGACCTCGCCATTGGCGATTACATCATCTATCAGGTTGAAAACGACCTGCCCGATCACATCGCCTACTATCTGAAAGAAGATGCCCACTTGAGCGCCCCCTTGGCTCCAGGTGAATTCGACAATTACCGCAATGAGGTTACCGGTCCCGACGTACGCGCAATCGAAAATGCATCGAACGGCCACTATCTGGCCTATATGGGTACATCCGACTGGAACGAATACGGCGTATCCTATTTCAAGGATCAGGCCGGCACGGTTTCATTTACCGATGCCCTGCGCAACTGGGGCAGCTGGTACAACTACGAATTGAACGCCACAACCGATACCGACGTCGACATAGCAATCAGCTATTCAGTTCCTTGGAACGAATATGGCCAGATTGCATCGGTAGGCGTTGAACCCGGCAAATATTTTATCGAAAACAATCCGTCGCTCAACTGGCCAAAACAGTATGCAGCATCGATGATTCTGGAACTCGACGGTGTTGAACTCACACCCGCCAACCAGCCACTCCGCCCGGCGGTGCCCGAAGTATTCACCGAAGACGGATCGGAATTCAACCGCATCCTCGCAGACAAATCGCAGTGGGTGTCGACAAAAGAAGCCGACGGAACAACATCGAACGTTCTCTATTTCTGGCCAAAAGCCGGAGGCAATAATTCATTTGAACCAACCGTTAATTCAACACCAGATTATACTAACGTACACCTTACACGCGGAATACACACCTTGCGTGTAAAATCGCTCTGCTACCCTTGGCACTTCGACGCAATCAAGCTGACAAAACCCGGCACTACCTCAGGAATCGACAACATCGACGCTGACGCTGAAAACGCAACCGTTGAATGGTACAACCTGCAGGGCATGCGCATCAACCCCGAGACGGCAACTCCGGGTCTGTACTTGCGCCGTCAAGGTAATAAAACCGAAAAAATTGCATTATAATAAACAATCTATTTACATTTAAAATGAAATTTCGTACAATAATCACTGCTGTCGCAGCTATGGCCACTTCCGTGGCTATAGCTGCGCCTGTACACCTGGTTGAGCTGGACACCAAATTGCCCACAAATTCAGGGTTCAGCAACATTGCATGGGACGAAGCAAACCAATGCTGGACAATGACCGGCATCAACAACAACTTCGGTACCATACGCCCGGCTGTGCTCACAAAACCATTAACTTCGTCAGTCGATGAATCGCTGGAAGCTTTTTGCTTCGACTATAAGTGTGACCGTCCAGTCGGCGCACTTAAGATGACAGTTTACAAGGCAAGTAACAACGGCTCGCGTACAACAACGCACAATTTCACCATCACCATGCCCGCCAGCTCCGAGTGGAAAACCGTACGCATCGACGTATCAGCCGAACGTGCCGCCTACCGTACAAAACTCGGCTTAGTTAACCAGTATCTTGAGATCCAATTCACCGATCTAGTTTCGGCGGAGAGCCTTAGCCTGCGCAACGTACGTTTCGAAGCCGACGAACAGCCATTGAAATCACTAACTATCATGCCCGGCAAGGTAAACATTCTCGAAGCCGAGGACTTCAACCTGAGCACAAAGGGTAAGGGTCACACCTCGCGCCAAACCAACCGTGCCGTGCTGAGCAAATACATCGACCCCTACCCCGGCCAATTCCCAATCTACGCTTTCACATCGGTAAGCTTTGAAACCGTTGGCGAAGGCGTTCACGCATGGAATGTCCTGCTTCAGAAAAAGTACAAAGATCTTTGGGAAGCTGGGTTCAACATCACCGAGGGAACAGCCTATTCAGGCGTTGACGTCGGCGCTTTGTTCACCGACGAAACAGTGAACGGCGACGACCCGATGGACTTCTTCGAAGGCACAGGCCTTAAGATGATTATCCGTGCAGGCCTGGAAGGTGGAGAACGTGCCCACGTAGTTGAACGCGCAAAACAATCGCCCCGTTTGGCCGGCTATTGCGTTAAGGATGAGCCTCACTGCGGCGACTTTGGCGCTATGCGCGACAAACTCAACGCAATCCGCGACCTCGACGACACTCGTCTGCTCTACGGCAACCTGCTCCACATCAACACAGTTCCCTCAGCAATCGGAGCTACCAGCTACGACAACTACGTTGACCGTTACATTAACGAAACCAATATGGGCTTCCTCAGCTACGACTACTACGCTGTTCGCCAGTTCGAAAACACCGACGAATCGACAGAAGCAAATACCAAGCTCATGCCCAACTTCTTCATGAACCTTGAGGTTATCTCGAAGTTTGCCAAGGCCTACAACACCAAATTCTGGGCCTTCACCCGCGCTATGTCAAGCACATGGCATGCCACAGGTATGGAAAACTCGGTGATGGAACCCTACCCCTACAAATACCCCGCACCTAAAGAAGAGCACATGCGCGTACAAGCCTTCAGCGCACTGATGTACGGCGCACAAGGCTTGCAGTACTGGCCCTACATGTCGTGCGACGGCTGCAACGACGCACCCATACAGCGCGACGGCACCAAGAACCCCGCATGGTACTATGCCAAAAACATCAACACCGACGTGAAAGCCCTCACATGGGTATTCCTAGGCGCTGAAATGCTCCGCGTAGGCCACACCAACGCCACAACACCAGTAGGCTGTCTCCGCCTGACAACAGCTATGCTCCCCGACGGAATCGGAGCCGTAACAACCGACGGCGACGGTATGCCCGTATCTGTTCTCCAGAACGAGAAAAACGTATTCATGATGGCACTAAACCCACAGCTGTTCAGAAACCAGAAGCTCACAGTCAACGTGACCAAAAACATGAAACGCGTGCTCATGGACGGCACGACCGAAAATGTAGTTCCCGGAACATACAATTTCGACCTTAAGCCCGGCGAATTCGTTCTTTATCTCACCGACGAAAACGCTCCCGCGCTTGACAAGTACTATACCACACCGGGCGAACACTCTGACTACCGCGATGACGCAACCGACGTTGCCATAACAGCCGACAGCAAAGCTTCGAACGGCTACTACTTGTCCGACATGGGTCTTTCCAACTGGAATGTATACGGCGGCATCACACCTCAGAACGAAAGCCGCGCTATCTCAGAAGCCGATGCCCAGAACTACTGGGGCTCGAAATACAACTATACGGTAGACGTAGCCGAGGATACCCCCGTAAACATCTCGATTGGCCACTCAATCAACTGGGCCGACTACGGTCGCGCAGCAGCCTACGGTGCCAAACCCGGATTGAGCTACACAATTGAAGGCAACCCAACACTGAACTGGACAAAACAGTATGCCGGCGCAATGCGTCTGTACATCGACGGCGAGCCACTGACTCCTTCGAACCAGGCAACACGTCCGGCCGTACCTGAAGTATTCACCGAAGATGGTGCTGAATTCAATCGCATATTGGCCGACAAGTCGCAGTGGGTACCAACCACCAACGCCGACGGCTCAGCATCCGACATCCTGTATCTGTGGCCCAAAGCCGGAGGTAACAATAACTTTGAGACAACCTACAATGAGCTCCCCGACTATCAGTCGGTAATGCTGACAGCAGGCACACACAAGATCACTGTAGAATCGCTTTCAAGCCCGTGGCACTTCGATAACATCAAGCTCGACACCCAGAAAACATCGGGCATCGACGCTATCGTTAACGACAACGCCAACGCCCCCGTTGAATGGTACAACCTGCAGGGCATGCGCATCAACCCCGAAACAGCCACTCCCGGCCTGTACCTGCGCCGCCAAGGAAACAAAACCGACAAGGTAGCCCTTTAAAAACGAGCCACTAACCATATTAAGGCGATGTGTCATTTCACCCGACACATCGCCTTATTTTTCTCAGTGTTATCGACAAAAACGCCCAGTTATCGACAATTAACGCATTTTATCAGCCTTATGCTATGTATTGTAAAAAACAATTATTTACTTTGCATTGATAATTGTAACTATTTATGGGTAAAATTATTGCAATAGCAAATCAGAAAGGTGGCGTAGGAAAGACAACAACAACAATCAATCTTGCCGCATCTCTGGCCACCCAAGGCAAACGAGTGCTCATCATCGATGCCGACCCTCAGGCCAACGCAACCTCGGGCTACGGCATCGACCCAAAGTCGATGGCCTCGTCAATTTACGAATGTCTGGTCGACGAATATCCCATTGACGGCTCCCAAATAGCCACATGCGTTGAAGGGCTCGACCTGATAGGCTCTAGAATCGACCTTACAGGAGCCGAAATCGAACTCATATCCCGACAAGACCGCGAACGCATACTCAAAAAAGTGCTCCAGCCGGTTGTTGACAAATACGACTACATACTAATCGACTGCTCCCCTTCGCTGGGGCTAATCACAGTAAACGCTCTTACAGCCGCCGACTCAGTAATAATACCAGTACAGGCCGAGTACTTCGCCCTAGAAGGGATTAGTAAGTTGCTCAACACCATACGTATCATAAAATCCAAGCTCAACCCCCAGCTGGAAATCGAAGGCTTCCTGCTCACAATGTACGATGCCCGCCTGCGACTTGCCAACCAGATTTACGAAGAGCTGAAAAGCCACTTTGGCGACATGGTGTTCTCAACCGTAATCCCCCGCAACATACGCCTGAGCGAGGCACCGTCACACGGACTGCCCGCTATACTCTACGACCCAGAAAGCCGTGGAGCAACCAGCCACACAATGCTAGCCAAAGAAATAATTGCCAAACATCGGAAATAAGATGTTAAAAACAGCCTCTGAGGAATGAAATCAACAAACCGCCAACGCCCCGCGCTAGGCCGCGGATTGGATTCGCTCATCTCGATGGACGACGTACCTGCACGCGGCACCACCGCAATCAACGACATACCCCTGCAGCAAATCGCTCCCAACCCCGACCAGCCCCGTAAAGCATTCGACGAGGAAGCTCTGAACGAACTGGCCTCGTCGATACGCGAAGTGGGCATAATTCAGCCCCTATCGCTCCGCAAAACCGGCGACGACACATATCAAATTATTGCCGGCGAACGCCGTTACCGTGCCGCTCTACTTGCCGGCCTCACATCAGTTCCGGCCTACATCCGCACAGCAAACGACGCGGAGCTTACCGAAATGGCACTCATAGAAAACATTCAGCGAGAAGATCTGAATGCAATCGAGATAGCACTTACATTTCGTCAACTTATCGACCAATATTCGCTCACACAAGAAAAACTCAGTGAACGAATAGGCAAAAAACGTGCAACAATTGCCAACTTCCTGCGCTTACTCAAACTGCCGGCCGAAGTTCAGCGAGGACTGCGCGACCGCCGTGTCGACATGGGTCATGCACGAGCTCTTCTGACTGTCGATAACCCCTCGCTTCAACTCAAACTCTACAACGAGATTATACGACAAGGATTGTCGGTGCGCCGCGTCGAAGAGCTGGCTAAGGCTTACCAGAATGGCACCGTGCCCGCGTCGAAAAGCAAGCCCGTATCGAGCTACGGCGGCAGCGATTTCGAAATTCTGAAAAAGCATTTGTCAGCCTCATTCAACACCCCCGTACAGTTCTCTTGCAGCGCAAAAGGGAGTGGAAAAATCACATTTCCATTCAAAAACGCCGATGAACTTGAGCAATTAATTGCTATATTTGACAGACTGAAAAAGACAGACAATTGAGGCAAACGCCCTCTTAACATCGAAAACAAGTGGTCAGTGAAGCTTAATAGTCTCACTGGCTGCCGTTTATAACAACAGCTATGACTCCGGCAGTAAAAAAGCGCTATAAAAATAAATTGTGGATAAAAGCAGCCCTATCGGTGCTGTTCGCAACTCTACTGCTGCCTATTAACGTTTATTCAGCTCATTTTAGTAATATTCACAGTAGTACCGATTCTGTAATTGCTTCACGACGGTTGCCAGTGAAACCTCACACAAAATCGGCCGCGACACCTCTACCTGCCGACACCGCCCAACTGGCAGCGTTCCCCGACTCAATATGGATCGACGATGCATTTCCGGAGCGAAGTGTTGTTGAAGGCGACTCGATTATCTTCAACGCCGCAACAGATTCTATGAATATAATCCCCGAAGGCACAGTCGACATCGACACATGCACAACCTGCGGCTCCAGCAACAACGTAGATCCAGACTATATAATCCGCGACTTCAATCCCGACCCGACCCGCGCCGTATGGCTCTCTGCCCTGTTTCCTGGGCTAGGGCAGCTTTACAACCGACGCTATTGGAAGCTACCCATAGTTGCAGGCGGATTCATGGGATTAATCTACGGCATGTCGTGGAACAATCAAATGTTAAACGACTATACACAAGCCTACCGCGATTTGATGGACAACGATCCGTCAACAAAAAGCTACATGGATTTTTATCCACCCGGAACCGACGAATCTTCGCTAAACAAGTCGTGGATGGAAAAAATGTTTAAATCACGCAAGGACTTCTATCGCCGCAACCGCGACCTTTGTGTGATAGGAATGATAGGAGTATATCTGGTGGCAATGGTCGACGCCTACGTCGACGCATCGCTGACCCATTTCGACATATCGCCCGACATATCGTTCGAGCTGAAACCATCGCTCATTCCCGATACCCGCAACTCGCTTCCGGGCGTTGGTCTGGCATGGGCGCTCAATTTCTAACATCATAGCAATGAACCGCATACGAACCACATTTCTCTCGCTTTTCGTCTTCGCCACTTCAGCGCTGGCGGCGCCGAACATATTGTCAATAAAAAACACGATAACCGACTCCGCAATCGTTTATCCCGAAAGTTTCGAAACCGACACCCACCAGATGCTCAAAAACTGGTATCTAAAAAACTACACAGTTCTCGAAACCGACTTCTCGACAAAAACAGCAAAAGGCGCTAGCGACGACGTATATATCGACCGACTGTCACGCATCCCCACAACTATAGAGATGCCTTACAACCAAATCGTCCGCTCCTACATTAACATGTACGTTGAACGGCGTAGGCAACTGGTTGAAAATATGCTTGGTATGAGTCTCTATTATATGCCGATTTTCGAGCAAGCGCTCGAACGCAAAGGCCTTCCGCTTGAACTGCGCTACCTGCCTATCATCGAATCAGCAATGAACCCCGATGCTGTGTCGCGCGCCGGAGCAGTAGGACTATGGCAGATGATGATGCCGACAGCCCGCGGCCTTGGCCTTGAAATAAACACGCTTGTCGACGAACGCCGCGACCCCATAGCTTCGTCGGAAGCCGCCGCGACCTACCTAAAACAGCTCTACGACATGTACGGCGACTGGTCGCTGGCCATAGCAGCCTACAACTGTGGTCCCGGCAATGTAAACAAAGCTCTGCGACGTGCAGGAGGTGACAAAAACGACTTCTGGAGCATATACTATTACCTACCGCAGGAAACACGCGGCTACGTTCCGGCATTCATCGCCGCCAACTACGTAATGGCTTACTATAAGGAGCATGGCATCAGCCCTGCCCTAGCGCGTAAGCCCATCATAACCGACTCTGTCCACGTTAACCAGCGCGTACATTTCCGCCAGATTTCCGACGTATTGAACATTCCCGTCGAAGAAATACGCGTGCTCAACCCGCAATACCGCAAGGATATCATCCCGGGCGACACCCGTTCCTACTCACTCGTGCTCCCCTCAATGCAGGTTTACAGCTACATAATGAGTCAGGACAGTATTGTATCGCACGATGCTTCGCTCTACAACCGCCGAACGACCGTTGAGCCAACATCGCCCTACGCCTCAAACGGCGAGTACACAACAAAGCTGGTTATAAAACGTCATAAAGTTGCCCGCGGCGAAACATTTTCGTCAATCGCCAAGAAATATGGGGTAACAATCAGCGAGATAAAGAAATGGAACGGCATTAAAGCCAAGACCAAAACACTAGCCCGAGGAAAAATTCTTAAAATACATACATACGAGCGCGTTCCTCTGCCGAAAAAGGAAGAACCCGATTCAATAGCCATAGCCGACGCTCAAACCATCGACTCGCCAGCATCGCCTGCCGATTCAACAGCTCTCCCAACCGACTCAACAACTCTTGTATCACCGACAGTTGAACCTACAGAGACAGAAGTTATTGAGCAACAACCTCAAGATGAACCAGCGGCCGAGCCTGCTAAACCAGCCAAGGCAGAAAAGAAAGTTACTAAATCTACCCCCGAAAAGAAAAAACCGGTTCGGGCAACAGCCAAAACTCACATCGTACGCAAAGGAGAGACACTATACAAAATCGCAGCCAAGTATAAAGGCGTAACCGTCAACGACATCAAACGCGCCAACAACATCACCGGCTCGAATATCAAAATAGGCCAGAAACTGAAAATACCAGCAAAATAACCCCAATATGACACGCAAACCAATCATTATGCTGGCTGTTGCCGCTGCCCTGCAAGCCTCAGCCGTAACACCATTGTGGTTGCGCGATGTGAAGATATCGCCCGACGCACAAAAAATTGCATTCACATACAAAGGCGACATATTCACCGTGCCGGTTGGCGGTGGTAATGCCACACGTCTGACAACAAACGCCGCCTACGACGAACAGCCCGTTTGGTCGCCCGATGGTAAAACAATAGCTTTCGCCTCGGATCGCAACGGAAGCGCCGACGTTTATGTGATGTCGGCCAACGGCGGTAACGCCACCCGGCTCACCAAACAATCGGGTTCAGAAACACCCTGGGCATTCAGCCCCGACGGTAAATACATTTACTTCTCAACCCACATCCAGGACGCACCTGAAAGCGCCCTATTCCCTAGTAGCCGCATGACCGAGCTTTACCGCGTGCCCGTCGGCGGCGGACGTGCCGAAATGGTTGTTGGAACACCGGCCGAGATGATATCGTTTGTTGCCCCCGACAATAAAACATTCCTTTATCAGGACAACAAGGGAATGGAAGACCAGTGGCGCAAACACCACACATCGTCCGTTACCCGCGAATTGTGGCTCTACGACACAGCTACCAAGAAACACACCAATCTGACAGCCCATCCCGGCGAGGATCGCAATCCCGTGGCATCGCCCGACGGTAAAACAATGTACTTCCTCAGCGAGCGCGACGGCAAAACAATGAATGTCTACTCGGCTCCTCTGGCACAGCCTACGCAGGTTAAGCAGCTCACCAATTTTAAAACACACCCCGTACGATTCCTTTCGCAAGGCTCCGACGGCACACTGGCGTTCACATACGACGGCGAAATCTACACCATGCGAAACGGTGCAACCCCGCAAAAGGTGAATATAAACATCACCCTCGACGAGGAAAACCCAATTAAACGTCTTTCAGTTAATACCAGCGGCGAAGCAACAGCCTCGCCCGACGGCAAGCAGGTTGCATTCACCAACCGCGGCGAACTGTTTGTGACATCGGTTGAATACAAAACTACAAAACAGATCACCAACACCCCCCAAGCAGAAAGCGAACCGGCGTGGAACCCCGACAACCGCACAATAGCCTACGTGAGCGAACGCGACGGCCACTTCAACATTTATGAAGCCACAATTACCCGCGACGACGAACTGAACTTTCCAAATGCAACCACAATCGCCGAGAAAGCCGTTTTCCCTGCAAGCGATAAAATTGACCGCACCCACCCCGTTTATTCGCCCGACGGCAAACAAATGGCCTTTATCGAAGGTCGTCAGAAACTCATGGTACGCGACGTAAAGTCGGGCAAGGTACGTCAGCTCACCGACGGCACAACCAATCCCGAACGTTACGGCTCATTCGACTACAGCTGGAGTCCCGACGGAAAATGGATACTGTTCGAACTCACCGGCAACGGCCACGAACCCTACACCGATATCGCCGTTGTCAACACCGAAGGCACGCCGCAAGTACGCAACCTTACCCAGTCATCCTATTTCGACCAGCAAGCCCGCTGGGTGCTCGACGGCAACGCCATAGCCTTCGGCACCGAACGTTACGGTATGCGCAACCACGCATCATGGGGCTCGCAATACGACGTAATGCTTATGTTCCTCAATCAGGACGCCTACGATAAGTTCCGTCTTTCGAAAGAGGACTACGAGCTGCGCAAAGAACTGGAAAAACGTCAGAAATCCGATAAAGAAAAAGCCTCAAAAAAAGATTCGGACAAGAGCGACAGCAAAAAGGCCGATAAAAAAGATAAAACCGAACAGGATTCAGCAAAAACCAAGGATATCAACATAGAATTCGAGGGAATACGCGACCGCATTGTACGCCTCACACCCAATTCGTCCAACTTAGCCGACTATGCGATTACTCCTGACGGTCAAACCCTCTACTACCTCACTTCGTTTGAGGATGGCAACGACCTGTGGAAACTCGACCTTCGCAAACGCGAGCCGTCGATTGCAAAGAAACTGAACACCGGAATGCGCCACCTGTCGTTCGACAAAGATGGGAAAAACATGTTCCTTCTCGGCTCCCGCGGCATGAGCAAAATGGCGCTGTCGTCGGAAAAGGTGACACCAATCACCTACTCGGCCGTAATGAAAATCGATCCCGCAGCAGAACGCGAATATATGTTCAACTACGTTAAACAGGAGGAGAAAAACCGCTTCTACGACAAACGCATGCATGGTGTCGATTGGGAAGCTATGACTAAGGCCTACACCAAGTTCCTGCCGCATATCAACAACAATTACGATTTCACCGAAATGCTGTCGGAACTTCTGGGCGAACTCAATGTATCGCACACCGGTGCACGCTATTACCCCACAGGTTCGGGCGACCGTACCGCCTCGCTCGGCTTGCTGTTCGATCTGAACTACGACGGTAAAGGGCTGAAAGTAGCCGAAGTAGTGGCCAACGGCCCCTTCGACCACGCAAACACCCTTGTTAAAGCCGGAACCGTCATAAACGCAATCAATGGCCAGGAAATTGAGCCTGATGCCGACATCACTACGCTTCTTGCCGACATAGCCGGCAAGAAAACACTTGTCGCATTCACTAACCCCGGCGCCGAACGCACCGAAGAAGTTGTGCTGCCTATCAGCACAGCAGCAATGAACAATCTGCTCTACAAACGCTGGGTTAAACAACGCGCAGCCGATGTCGACTCGCTCTCGGGCGGCCGTCTGGGCTACGTCCACATCCAGTCGATGAACGACGCAAGCTTCCGCAACATTTACACCGACCTGCTTGGCAAATATGTCGACAAGGAGGGTATTGTTATCGACATCCGCTGGAACGGAGGCGGCCGACTGCACGAGGACATTGAAGTGTTGTTCAGTGGCGACAAATATCTCACACAAGTTATCCGAGGCCAAGAGATATGCGACATGCCTTCTCGCCGCTGGAACAAGCCCAGCATCATGGTTCAATGCGAGGCATGCTACTCGAACGCACACGGCACACCATGGGTTTATAAGCACAAAAATCTTGGCAAACTGGTTGGAGCGCCCGTGCCCGGCACAATGACCTCAGTCAACTGGGTCGATCTGCAGGACGATTCCATGCTGTTCGGCATACCCGTAATTGGCTATCGAACAGCTGAGGGCAACTACCTCGAGAATTCACAACTCGAACCCGACGTATACGTGCTCAACGAGCCCGACGTCATTGTCACCGGCCGCGACCAGCAGCTCGAAAAGGCCGTTGAAGTACTACTCCGCGACATCGACGCAGCCAAGAAGAAAAAATAATATCCCTTTCGAAAAAAGGACTCCAAAGGATGCATCATAAACCGCGATGCATCCTTTTTTTGTGTGTGTTTGATACCTAGAACAGGCCGACCGGCAGGTTTTGAGCGATAAAAATTGAGCATCAGAGAGGGAAAATCCGTCATCATAGAATTTTTGCGATACACAAATCACATCCAGCTGTGATTCAATATACTACAGTCCACATTCATAGATTAAACATAGCCCGAAATAGAGGTCAAAACAGAATATTGCGATATATTTGCAGCATAAAAATTCACACTTAAACTTTACAAAAATGAACCAAACAAAAGTAACATTCTTCTCGGCTATCAAATCGGCCTTTACCGTTAACTACTGCAATTTTCGTGGTCGTGCCACTCGCCCTGAATATTTCTATCTATTATACATTTATGTGATAGTAATCTCGTCTTTTGTATTAACATTGGTTGAGGTAGGAAAGGGAGCATCCGAACTAGTCGTCAATGGTATGTCCGTATTCACAGTATTAATGCTTTCCCCAATGCTAAGTTTAACTGCACGTCGTTTTCATGATATTGGCCACTCCGGCTGGTGGTCAATACTGTATTTTATACCCTTTGTCGGGTGGTTGGTGGTGCCGCTGTGGTTAACAAAAAAAAGTCAACCGGCTAATGAATATGGACCGGGCATTTTCTGATAAAAATCGCTAAAACTCAACACTACATATCAAATTCACAAATCTCAATAATATTATGAACAATTCGAAAGTCACTTTCTTATCAGCTTTCAACTCAGCGGTAAACGAAAATTTTTGCAATTTTAAAGGAAGAGCCACACGTTCCGAGTTCTATTATGTATGGGTTGTTTATTTAATCTTAACTGCGCTCAGCTACATAAACTTCAGTGCCAAATTTGCATTCATCGCTCTCATCATTTATATATTATCCGGATTACTCATAATTCCGGTAGCCAGTTTAACCGCCCGTCGTTTTCATGATATAGGCCGATCCGGTTGGTGGACTGTGCTAGCTTATGTCTCCTTTATTGGTTCGATTATCGTCACTCTATGGTTACTCAAACCAAGCAAACCTGATAACGAAAATGATTCTTCCGTATTAGCAAACTCATAGCCAACAAAGATTTTAGGGCCCATATCATAAAATTTCAGGGCCACTGGGGCGGCTCCGGGCGAGTGATTTTCGCGAGTTGAGGAAGGAGCGATGCGGGC
>JAMPII010000050.1 GCA_023662835.1 Muribaculaceae bacterium
GAGATGAAGCAGCACGAAAAGCAGCTTAAAGTGTTGCAACGTGCCTATGCGCAAATAAGCTGGGAAACCGACAACGCTGTTGGCGATGGCTACTACAGCAGCGCACAAAAGGAAATTGAAAACCTTAAAAAGCAGCAAAAGGAGTACCAAGAGTTAGCACGGCTGGAGCAAAGCAAAAAGAGCAAAGACCGTGATGATGATAAGGTGCAGGAGTACCTAAGCAACGCGGAGGACGCAGCGCGGCAAATAGCCGACCTTGAACGCGAAATTACTGAAAGTTTGGTGCAAACCAACTTTAAGGATTTGGCAAACGAAATGGCCGACAGCTTTGCAGAAGCCTTTGAAAATATGGAAGATAGTGCGGAGAGCTTTGATGAAATATGGAAAACCACCATAGCCAACGCGGTAAAAAACAGCCTTAAGCTAAAGCTGATTGAGCCAGTAGTGAACCAGTTTACCGAAGCACTGGCCGACCACATGGGTACGCATAACAACAGCGTGGCTGGCTTCAACTTTGAGTACTGGAAAAAAATGCTCAAAAATGCTGGTGACGCGTTCACTGACGGCCTGTCCGAGTTTGAGGAATTTTTCCAAAACATGGGCGATGAAATGGAAGATGCCAGCGAAACGCTGGATGGGCAAGTTAAGGGCGTAACCGAGGACACGGCCAGCAAGCTGGCTGGCGAAATTACGGCCATACGCATAAGGCAGGTGGATATGCTGTTGGTGCAGCAGGACATACGCAGCTGCATGGAAAGCGTGGACACGGCCATACGCAATGCCCTTACCTACCTTAACAGCATAGCCACAAACACAGGCACAGGCAGCAGGCTGCTGGGCGAAATACGCACGCAGCTAAACGACATTAAAACAACCATAGCAAGCGACCCCTTGCGAGCTAAAGGTTTAACTTCATAACACTACGCAGCACATGGATAGACTAAAGGAATTACAGCGGCTAATGGCGCACGGCCATTGCGCGGAAAGTGTGGCCGACATACACAATACGCATGGCAGCGTGCGAAAGCTGGTGGAATGCTATTTTTACTACATACGCCAGTGCATACAAAAGGGCTTCCCCAGCCTTGACTATATGCGCACGTATTTGGGCGAAACAGCGGCCAAATATGGCGGCTACATAGACGCACAGGGCGAACTACAGCCACAGCGCGACATGGCCATAGTGGGCAGCAGCGACTGCCAGTTTACGGCCACAGGCTACAGCATACACAGGGTGTGGCTACAGCACAGCAGCAAGCTGCTGGTCGTGGCTACTGACCACAGCCATTTGCACATTGACTGCTTCGGCAACAGCCAGCTCACCGTGCGCGTGGCCAGCCCCACAGCTCGCGTATGGGTAAACCAATACGGCAACAGCCACTGTACAGCCGAGGGCTACAGCGACCGAGTAATAACAACCATTCACAATCAAGAAACCTATTAAAATGGCACAGGAACAAAACTTAACGCTGTACCTGCCCTTTGATGAGGCAGACGGCGCAACTAAAGCCTATGACTACAGCACCAGCCGAGCTGACGGTGTAGTTGAGGGCGCAACGTATGAAGCAGGTCGACAGGGCAACTGCATACGCTTTGACGGCAACGGCAAGTGTGAAATCTCCCCCAGTGTGCTTTCGCTTAACAGCAGCTTTACCATAAGCGCATGGGTAAAGCAGCCAGCCCCCTGTACGCAGCTTTGCGTGGTGGTAAACTACGCAGGCATTGACCAGCATTACGTTTGCACTATTGACACCAACCCCGACACATGGTACTGGGTGGCCATAACTCGTGATGGCAACGTATTGCGCGTGTATCTCAATGGCACGCTGGTACAGCGTGCCATTGTACCAAGTACGTATGGCAATCCAGTGGGCGTATGCTTTGCACAGGACTGCTACACGTTTGAGGGCGGCTATGGGAGCGTAGATGATTTGAAATGTCACCAAGCGTGCCTTGAACAGGAAGACCTGCTGACGCTGCTTGACAACGTTAAGCAGCTTACATACATGCTGGACGGTGTGGACTTTAAGGAGTACGGTGTGCATGTAAGTGCCAGCAAAGGGCTGCTGGACGGCCTTAAAATGAAAGACCCCCACAAAGTGGAGTTTGACGGCTACCATGGCACGGCCATTGACCTAAGCCGACCCCGTTTTGAGGAACGCGAAATAACGCTGGAGTGCTTTATTACCACCACTGGCGGCAAGCTGGAGTTTGTGCGCAAAGTAAAGGCATTCCTTGACCAGTTTAACGCACGGCACACGGTGGCCGAGGGTGCAACCCTTAATGCCGACCTTTGCCCTGCTGGCCTGCACAGGCTGCTGGTGGATATACACCCTGTAAAAGCACTGGTGTATGAGGTATATTTGCCCGATGCAACCGACATTGACAAAACGTGGAATGACGCACGCATGACAGGCACGTTTACCCTTAAGCTCCGCGAACCCGAACCAGTGAAAAAGGTGCTTAAGCACATACGCACAAACAGCAGCAATGCACGCACAACGTTTACCATTACCACCGACAAGCTGGTAAATGTGTACTGGGGCGATGGCACAACCACACAGGACATATACGGCACTGGCAAAGAGGTGGCGCACACGTTTGCCGAAAATGGCGAATATTTCATAGTAATAACTGGCGTTATAGAGGACATTACGGCCTTTGATACCAACGACATTATAATATGGGACAAAGTATAACAGTGTATCAGCGTAATGGTAACGTGCGCTGTTTGCTTGACCAGTACACAAAGCTCTGCACCGTAAAAAGTGCAGAGCAAAAGTGTGCGCTGCTGGGCGAGGACACAGTTACCATTAAGCTCTCCAGCGCAAAGCCTATGCAGTTTGTAGTGGGCGATTACATACAGGTGTTCGGCTCGGTTTATACGCTAAACAAGTTTGATGAGCCTGTAAAAACTGGCGAAAGTGAATTTGAAACAACACTCGTTTTTGAGGGGCTACAGTACAAGCTGCTGGCAGCACAGTATCGCAGTGCAGACGCAAACGGCCTAAACCCCACAGCCGAATTTGCACTGGTGGCCGATATGAAAATGTGCATGGGTGTGCTTATAAACAACGTAAACAGGGTGGCTACAGGCGATAAAGAGGTGTGGCAGCTGGGCGAATGCCCCGACACGGAGTTTAAGGAGTACAGCTTTAGCAGGGAAAACTGCCTTGAAGTGCTGCAACGCCTGTGCCAAGACAACGAGCTGGAGTTTAGCATTGTGCCACAGGGTAACAGGCGGTATGTGCTGAACATAGTAAAAAAAGTGGGCAACCTGTTTCCTGCCAAATTTACCTTTGGCAAAGGTGGCGGCATATACCAGCTAAAGCGCAGAAACCTAAACAACGATGATGTCATTACTCGGCTGTACGTTGAGGGCGGCACGCAAAATATTACCACCAAATACCGTAATGGCGCACAGCGTTTGCGGCTGGGTGTAAATGCCGAAAGCTACGTTGAGAGCCAGCAGGCCATACAGGCGTTTGGCGTTAAAGAGGGCAGTCGCACCTACGACAACATATACCCCAAGCGCACAGGCTATGTTACGGCCATAGTTGAGGGCGATGTGTTGAGCTTCGTAGATGATGAGATGTTTGACCTAAACGAAAAGGACAGCAAAAAAAACACCATGTGGCTAATTGACGGCACGCCTGCAAAGGTTAAGTTTACTGGCCAAAGCAACCTCGCTGGCTATACGTTTGACATACAAAGCTACGACCATGCTACGCACACATTTAAGCTGGCACGCTATGAGGACAGCCGAGGTATGAAATACCCCAGCGACACCAGCCAAGCCTACCAAATTGCAAAGGGCGATAGTTACGTGCTGCTGGATATTGTTATGCCCGATGACCCTTATGTGGTGGACGCGGAAGCGGAGCTGCTGGAAAAGGCGCAGGCTGATTTGGCGGCTGACTGCCAGCCCAAAGTGGGCTATGAGCTGGAGCTGGAGAGCATGGCACTGGAGCGTGCCTATGGCAGCGAGGTGGCCATTACCAACATATTCCAGCTGGGCGATATGCTGCATGTGGTTGACCCCGATATTAACGTGGATAAGGCCATACGCCTTACAGGCTTTACGCGCGACTGCTACAGCCAGCCATACAAGTATAAAGTAACGCTGAGCGACACGGTGGAGGTGTCGCTTATACAAAACATACTTGAAGATTTAGGCGAGCAGGAGCAGGAAATAATAGACCTTACCAACCGAACCAACGTTGAGCTGATGCGTATGCAGTGGCGCACAACACAGGAGCTGCTGGGCATGGTGTTTGACGCTGACGGCTATTTTGACGCGAGCCATATTCGCCCCAGCAGCATTGAAACCCTCATGCTTTCGGTAGGCAACCGCAATGGCCAGTTCGTAATTACCGATGTAATGCTTATAGCCAACGCGCTTAATGGCACTGTGCCTAATGCGAACCTGTTTGTCGTACAAAGTAATGACGGTTTGCTGCTGCACTATGCCATTGAGGAAAACATACGCACATGGCAGGTGCAAAGCCAAACCTATACGCTGACCAGTAACAGCGCGATGTTTCTGTATGCCGAATGCCCCAAAGCTGGCAATGTATGCCGTATAATACCCAGCACGCAGCGTATGGAAACCGAGGTGGGCAGCAATTACTATTTCCTTGTAGGTGTAATAAGCAGCGTTTACAACGGCTACAGGGAGCTGACCACCACCTACGGCAACACACGTATTACAGGCCGTTGCATCAACTGTGGCCGCATTGAAAGCACCGACAAAAACACATATTTTGACCTTGACAAAGGCGAAATCGGTGGCAATATTAAGTTCCGCAGTACCAGTGGTGATTTGCTGTCAGTAAGTGAGCTGGAGCAGCAGCTGAATGACAGCACCGACAACCTTTCGCAAACTCTGGCCGAACTACAGGACACCATTAACCAGTTGCAAGAGCAGGTGGACGGTGCAATTGAGTACTGGTTTGGCGAGGGCGAGCCTACGCTGGATAATGAGCCTGCTGTGCAGTGGGCTAATGAAGCCACACGCGAAAGCCACATGGGCGATATATACACTGACACGGCCACTGGCCTTGAATACCGTTACAGCAGGCGCGGTTATGCTTCGGTAGAGAACGGCCAGCTTGTAAGGCACTGGAATTACTACTGGCAGCAAATACCCAGCACAGGCATAGGCGCGGCCATACAGGCTGCTAATAATGCGCTGGATTTAGCAGGCACAAAAGCGCATGTATATGTTACGGCCAACGCCAGCACAACACCCCCAGCAACATACAAAATGGGTGACCTGTGGATTATGCTTGACACGTATAAAATGAAAATATGCGTAGCAAACGCTGGCACAGCATACAAAAGCAGCGACTGGAAAGACGCAGGCTATACTGATGATACGCAAGCGAACAAAGCCCTGCAACAGCTTACCGATTTGGCCAGCGACAGTATAATTACACCAGCCGAAAAAATAACGCTGAAAGATGAAATGGCCAATATAAAGGTGGATTACAGCACGGTGCGTGCAAAGGCTACACTGGTGGGCTGTAGTACAGCCAATTTTGACGCGGCTTACAGCACGCTGCTGGCATACACCAATACAATACTGGCCAGCATGACCACCAACAGCACGGTAAACAAAGGGCAGTATAACGACAATTTTACAGCCTACTACACCGAGCGCACAAACCTGCTGGACGCAATAAGCCGCAAGTACACCGATACGGCCATAGGTAGCCTTGAAATAGGCGGCACAAACTACATTAAAAACAGCGCATATATGCCCGACACAAAAGGCTGGACTAATAGCTTGTCAGCGACAAACAAGCAGGCGCAGCTGGGTGTGTATGCCGATACTGTTATGGGCAATGTATTGCGGCTGTTTACTTATGGCTTAACTTCGGCCACTGGTGGCTCAACTGGCACGTTCAACTGGTGGTATTTCGGTACAGGTATGCAAAGCAGCAGCGGTAACATAACACTGCCCGACAATAAGTTCCGCAACGGCATAACCTACACTGTAGCCTTTTGGGTAAAGGCCAGCGCGGCCAAAACCTTGCGAGTGGGCTTTATGGACGGCACAGCGGCAAACGTTGTGGCCAGCCTTAAAAGTTTCAATGTAAGCACGCAGTGGCAGCGCATTACATACACCTTTACGGCCAACGAGAAATCCAGCAGCTCAACGCGGCTATACATTACGGCTACCGAGGACAACATACCAACATACCTGTACTTTACAAAGTTTGTACTGGTTGAGGGCAATGTGGCTCCCGAATGGCAACCCAACAACGCGGAGCAAATGGCGGCAGTGCAGGCCAACACTGACCTGCTTAAGGCCATAAGCGACAACTACACCCAAATTGAGGGCGGCTTAATACTATCTACGTTCTTAAAGCTGGGTGCATTGCAGAAAAGCGGTGAATGGGTGGAAAGCGCAGGATTAAAGGCCATGCTGGCTAACACAGATGAGATAGCAGCCTACTTTGGTGGTACGTATGCCGAAGCACTGGCAGGTACAAAGGCAGGCATGACTATTATTTACCACAATGGCAAACTAAAGGCCAAAGACGCAGAAATTACAGGTGTAATAAATGCTACTGACGGCACTTTTAGCGGTACGTTAAATGGCGTAAAAGGTACATTTAAAATATTGCAAGCGGTGGATGATAAAGGTGCTGTGAAAGCCAGTATAAGTTTTAATAGTAGCGAGGGCAAGCTTTTTTTTGATGGCGATATGCAACATAATGGCTACAACTATGACGAGCAGCGAAGCCTGCGATTTTTAACGAGCGATGTTTGGTGTCGTGGTGTTATGGGCATTGATGCACATACAGTTTTGGTTGTTCATGGAACATACGGCTATCTTTACACTGCTGGACTGGGTACAGATACGCGTTTTGTAAATAACAGGCAGTATATTAGTTTTACTACAGGAACAGACAGCAGTAAGCGCACATATTACGAACTGCCTGTTTATGGGACAACTGGCAAGTCGGCTGGTATGCCTGTTGATGTTATTGTGTTTCTTGCGACCGATGCTGTGCGTAATTACAGACTTGTGCAACTTTCTTACGGAAAAATAGTAACACTGGTAAACGCTCAAAAAAGTATGTACCAAAATGTGTATATACATGGCTCGCTAACTAGGCTTGATACTGGTACGATGCAGCAATGTATTTACGTTGGTGCAGACTTTATGAACCCTGTGCAGGCTTCAAATGTACTGGGGAGGGGTTTGATTTTGGGTGGTACGTTGCAAAACAACTGGTCGTAAAATTACGACTACTTTCAAAAGTTAGCACATAGGCGTGCATAAAAAACACGCTAAATGTGCTAACTTTGAACCGAATTTTTTAACAACATATAAACCAAGCAACACAATGGGCGTACTTATAGGCGTGGGCAACACAGTCCCACAATTCCCTTACAAAGACCTGTGGTATGGCATTTTGATTAACCTCAAAAACCATGGGCATTGCGTGGCTGACGGCAAGCTGGAGCGAGTGGGCAACTACGACCTGCATCGCAGCCTGCCTATCCAAAAGCGCATTAAGCGTTTCGTGGCCAAAGCTGACGGCTCGGTCAACTACTGGCTCGGTGCAAACGACAGCACACTTAAGGAGGGTGGCGGTGCTGCTCGCCTTAATGCCGTGGACGGTGATGTACTGCTGTACAAACCCGACTACTACCGAAAATTTGAGTTCATAGGCGAGGATTATTTGCTGGTAGCCATAAGCGAGGTAGCACTGCCAGGATTTGTGCATATGAAAGAAAAGGCACGCTCGCCATGGGATGCAACCTTTAACCGAGCCACAAACCTGCCTG
>JAMPII010000051.1 GCA_023662835.1 Muribaculaceae bacterium
TTGAATACAAAGCAGATTGAAATATTCATTAAATTTTAAATGAAAGAGCCGTGAATCAAAAATGAAAAAAAATGGGATTTTTTTTGGAGGTTAAAATAAAATGCGTACCTTTGCAACGCAATCGCGAAAGCGCGGTTATATAATGCGAAAATAGCTCAGTTGGTAGAGCACGACCTTGCCAAGGTCGGGGTCGCGGGTTCGAGTCCCGTTTTTCGCTCTAAGTACATTAAAATAGTTGAGTCGAGTTTGACAACTAATCACTAATGCGAAAATAGCTCAGTTGGTAGAGCACGACCTTGCCAAGGTCGGGGTCGCGGGTTCGAGTCCCGTTTTTCGCTCTAAGTCGAATTAGGCTCATATGTCCGGATGGCGGAATTGGTAGACGCGCTACTTTGAGGGGGTAGTGATCATTAGATCGTGTGAGTTCGAGTCTCATTTCGGACACCCTGAAAATCTGCAAGTTATTGATATTCAATAACTTGCAGATTTTTCTTTTTATATTCCCGTCAACCGTATGTCAACCTAATCCAATTCTATTCCAAATGTCAATGCCGTTGATGTAACAATAAAGGGAAAAACGGCTATCTGACTGGTTTGTATCTTAGGGATCATACTGCCACCGCTACTGTCCGCTGAATCAAAACAAACGAATCTTTGTGAACGTAACTACTTAAAGGAAATCTGAAAGTTACGTTATAAGGAAATCAATGTTAAATAAAATTAATTCTTTGGTTGCAAACGAAATATTGATTATGTTTGCATGGTGAAACTGCGTTTATTCGTTATTAACTAACGCATTTGATTTGGCTCGTTTAAATGGCGAATAGTAAAAGAGTATGTTTGAAATTATCCTTTAGGCGAAATGGCTCTTTTAAATATTGTTTAATTAATCTTTTAATATACCGGCACTTAAGTCCATGATAACACAACCAGATTTGCAATTTGCAAAAAAACGGCTTTTGTCACTACAAAAGCGGCTATGCGATTTGCGCAATGGTATTCTAACGGTTGTTTTGCTGTTAATATCGCACATGCAGGTTGCAGCAGCCGGTGGCGATGTGAGCCAAATAACGCAAGATGATTTGCATAAGGCAATGGATGTGCTTGATTCTGTTATTGCAAAACGAGCTCAATTGCTAGCCCAAAGAGAGCGGCGTATTGAACTTGACAAAAAAAAGATGGAAGGCGCAACACCGATTGATTCGGTAATGACCTTTTTAAAACTTTCCGACGAATATAGCCTTTATAGCAGTGTGTCATCGCTAGAAAATGCCTATCGAGCCTTGTTATTGGCAAATAAGTATCAAATGGATTCATTGGCCAATGAAGCTACATTTTCATTAATCAGAACGGCACCGAAATTGCGGCTAAACCGCGAATGCGCTTCCCTGATCGAAAATGTCGATACCGCGAAACTCGCACCTGACCAGTTGTTTAGATTCTATACGAACGCTGCTGAGGCATATTCCGACATGATGTATATTTTGTCGGAGTACCCAGAAATACTTGAATTTTACAGGCCTGATTTGGATTATTATTATGCCAAGGTGAAGGAACTGTCGGGGAGAGGTGAGAATTCTGCACAACTCGATTTGATTGAGGCTAAGAATTTCTACCTTATGGGTAATTACTACGCTGCAGCAGATGTTGCGCGCATATTAATGAGCAAAACAACCCCTGCCGATTATCTTTATGGACAGGCTTCTTCTATTCTGGCTAATTGCTATTATCTGCGTGGCGGAAAGCTGGAACAGGCCTACTATTTGACTCACGCTGCAATCTCGGCTGTTACACGTGCCGACAGGGAAAGCTTGGCGCTTAGCGAACTAGGCAATTTCATTTTCTCTAATGCCAAATTCTCCAAGCGTGCGGTTGACTATCTGTCGACTTCGTTCGATTATCTGCCACACCATAAACGAATTAGCCGCACTGATGTTTTGCTCGATTCTATTAGCAATCTGGAAAAGGGATATGAGAGACAATGGTATCGTAATCTGTTAATTCTGTGTGGCTTGCTTTGTTTTATACTGATGGCATTGGTTGCGCTGGCGATAATTTTGGCTCGATATCGTAAAAACTACAAACGTCTGCTCCGGAAAAAGGAACTCGTTGCTGCTGCCAACAACAACAAAGAAACATTCATGAAAAATTTTTTAGAAATGTGCGTGCTGTCAACTGAGAGGATGAGCGACTTTAGCCGTTTGGTTTCCCGCAAAATTACAGCAAAGCAAATCGACGATCTTTACCAGATTATCCATTCCGGCCGTATAATGGATGCCCAGCGGAAAGAATTCTTGCGGTTGTTCGACAAATCGTTTTTGCAAGCTTTCCCTACGTTCATAGAAGAACTTAATAAACTATTGCGTCCGGAGGAACGGTATCCGGTTGGTGAGGATAATGAGCATCTTCCGCCTGAACTGAGGGTATATGCGATGATAAGACTCGGAATCGCCGATGTATCGCGTATGTCCAAGTCGATGGGCTATTCAACTAATACGGTTTATGTTTACCGTGGAAAAGTGAAGGCTAAAGCTATCAACAAACAGACCTTCGATACCGAGTTTGCGAAAATTGGAACGATATAGTCCCTAAATTGGACAATTACGTATGACTGCATAAATTTTATTTTGCTACCTTTGTCACATAAAATACGATTTATGGCAACCAGTTTCCTACAAGTTGAACAGCTCACCAAAAGTTACGGCGACAGAATGTTGTTTGCCGATGTTACATTCGGAGTGAACGAAGGTGATAAAATTGCTTTAATAGCCAAAAACGGTACGGGAAAAACAACATTGCTCTCAATTCTTGCCGGAAAAGAAAGCCCAGACAGCGGTACGGTTACATTTCGCTCTGGCTTAGTGACCGGCTTCTTGGAACAGACTCCTGATTTCGAACCGACACAGACGGTACTTGAGGTGTGTCTGCGCAGCGATAATCAAAAAAGCCGTGCTATTACCACATATGAAGCCGCGCTGGCCTGTGGAGAGAATGGCGACTTAACGGCGGCAATAGCTGAAATGGATGCTGCTCAGGCGTGGGAGTACGACGACCAAGTGAAGCAAGTTCTGGGGAAACTAGGTATAAATAATCTGGAACAAAAAATAGGCGAAATGTCGGGAGGACAGGTTAAGCGGGTAGCTCTTGCAAGAGTTATTCTTGGCTCGCCCGATCTAATTATTCTTGACGAGCCTACTAACCATCTTGACATCGAGGCTATTGAATGGCTAGAGAATTACTTGAAATCGTCGCGTGTCACTCTGCTGATGGTTACTCACGATAGGTATTTTCTCGACCGAGTAACAAATAAAATAATCGAAATCGACGATCATCAAATATATACATATCAAGGCAATTACGCTTACTATATCGATAAAAGAGAGCAGCGCATAGAAGCTCTGGCGGCCGAAAAGGCCAAATTGCAAAACACGCTGCGTCGCGAACTCCAGTGGATGCGCCGACAACCTCAGGCACGCGGCGGTAAAGCCAAATACCGCATTGATGCCTATCACTCAATGAATAGCCGCAACCAACAAATCAGGCTGTCGGAAAAACAACTCGATCTCGGAGTAAAGTCGACCTATATTGGATCAAAAATATTTGAGGCAAAAAATGTTAGCAAGGCCTTTGGCGACAAGGTTGTTTTGCGTGATTTCAATTACGTTTTTGCCCGTTATGAGCGTGTAGGCATAATTGGGCGTAATGGTGTTGGCAAATCAACATTCATAAAAATGTTGCAAGGGCTAATCGCGCCCGATTCGGGTATGTGGGATATTGGCGAGACTGTGAACTTCGGCTATTATTCGCAGGATGGAGTGCAACTCGACCCCGGGAAAAAGGTTATCGACGCTGTAACGGATTTAGCCGAAGATATAGTGGTGAATGGCGGTGTGCGATATTCCCCCATGCAATTCCTTCAGCATTTTCTATTCCCGCCTGCCGACCAACAGAAATACGTAGCCAAGCTAAGCGGCGGGGAGAAGGCCCGTTTGCATCTAGCGCTTGTGTTGATGCGCAGTCCAAACTTCCTGATACTCGACGAACCAACAAACGATCTCGATATTGTTACGCTAGGCATTCTTGAGGAGTATCTTGAAACTTTCAATGGTTGCCTTATTGTTGTCAGTCACGACCGATTTTTTCTGGATTCAATTATCGACCATTTATTCGTTTTCGAAGGTGATGGCAAGGTGCGCGACTTTCCCGGCAATTATTCTGACTATCGTAAGCAGATATCCGAGGCGAGTCAACCGACTCCTACTGCAAAGAGCGTAGTCAATACCGATACCCGCCAACCGCGCCAGCGTAACGAGAACAAAATGAACTTTAAGGAGCGTCGCGAATTCGAGGAATTAACTCGTGAGCTGGAACAACTAAACGCCGAGCTTATGCAACTCGACAACCTTTTTCAGGCAGGTGGCGCTACTGAAGAGATTGAAAAAGCGTCGATCCGCTACCCTCACTTGAAAGATTTAATCGACGAAAAAGAGATGCGTTGGCTCGAACTTTCTGAAAAGTCGTGACAAAAGCATTATCGTCGCGGGCTGGCCACCGTGTTCTAAGGGCTCTGAAACATTATGATATGAGCTCTAAAATTCGCTAGAGAAATGGAACCGAATTTTGGGGAAGTCGGCTTGAGCCATTTGCAGCACATAGTTCGAATCGGCCATGAACACGTCGCGTCCTTCGCGGTCGATGGCCATGAACTGATGTTTGCGCTTCTTGAATGCGGCCAGAGCTTCTTCGTCATCGCTCTCAATCCAGCAAGCTTTGTACATCGACATCGGTTCCCAACGAACCGATGCGCCATACTCGTGTAGTAAGCGATATTGTATAACCTCGAACTGTAACTGACCTACTGTGCCAACAATCTTTCGCCCGTTAAATTGGTTAACGAAAAGCTGGGCAACACCTTCGTCCATAAGTTGTTGTAGACCCTTATCGAGCTGTTTGGCCTTCATGGGATCAGTGTTCTCAATGTATTTGAACATTTCGGGCGAGAAACTTGGCAGTCCGCGGTAATGGAGCGATTCGCCAGACGTCAGAGTATCGCCAATTTTGAAGTTGCCGGTGTCGGGCAAACCAACTATGTCGCCCGGATAAGCCTCGTCAACGATGCTTTTCTTTTGAGCCATAAAAGCAGTTGGCGCGGCAAAGCGCATTGTTTTTCCCGTACGTATCTGGCGATAGTTGGCGTTTCGTTCGAATTTGCCCGAACAAACTTTCACAAAGGCTATGCAGGAACGGTGGTTCGGATCCATGTTGGCATGAATCTTGAACACAAAACCGCTGAATCCATCCTCGTCGGGGCTTACTTGTCGTTCTAAAGCCTGAATAGGGCGGGGCGACGGCGCTATCTTTACAAAGCAATCAAGCAACTCTTTAACTCCAAAGGTATTTAGTGCCGAGCCGAAAAATACGGGAGCGAGCTTCCCTTCGAGGTACGTATTTATATCGAATTCTGGATAAACGCCTTCGATAAGTTCAAGATCGGAGCGTAGTTTATCAGCATCCTTTTCCCCTACTGCTTCGTCGATACGAGGGTCGGCTATATTCTCAATCTCGACGCGTTCAGTTACCTGAGTCTTGCTGGGAGTGAATAAATCGAGTGAATGCTCATATATATTATAAACCCCTTTAAATTTTGCTCCGATGTTGATGGGCCATGACAGCGGACGGACTGCAATTTTCAATTCCGATTCAAGTTCGTCGAGAATATCAAACGGGTCGCGACCTTCGCGGTCGAGCTTGTTCACAAAAATGATAACTGGAGTGTTGCGCATACGACATACCTCCATCAATCTACGCGTTTGTTGCTCAACGCCTTTGGCTACGTCGACAACAATTATTACGGAATCGACGGCGGTTAACGTGCGGTATGTATCCTCGGCAAAATCCTGGTGGCCGGGAGTGTCAAGAATGTTTATTTTGTAGTCGCCATAATTGAATCCCATGACCGATGTAGCAACCGAAATGCCGCGTTGCTTCTCAATCTCCATCCAGTCGGATGTGGCGGTCTTCTTGATTTTATTTGATTTTACAGCACCAGCCACGTGAATAGCACCTCCGAAAAGCAGTAATTTCTCGGTAAGAGTTGTTTTACCGGCATCTGGGTGCGAAATGATGGCGAAAGTTCGGCGGCGGCTTATTTCATCGGTAAGTTGTGACATAACGGCCTATTGTTCTGTTTTAATACGGTTAATGCAGTGAACCAGAGCTTCTTCCCAGTATGGTGTCTCAACGCCATAAGTGGCTCGTATGCGTTGTGTGTCCAGCACACTGTAGTATGGCCGGATTGCAACTGTGGGATAATCCTCAGACGGGACTGGATTCACGCGAACTGTAGCGTTACCACTAATGCGGAAAACAGCTTTGGCTAAGTCGAACCACGAGGCAACTCCCGAATTTGTGAAATGGTAAATTCCTGGCACCCATTGGCGTGACATTATAATCTTAGCTATTGCCTTGGCCAAGTCAAGAGCATATGTAGGCGTACCGATCTGGTCGGTTACTACCGACAACGGAATTTTCCCGCTACCGAGGCGAAGCATGGTCTTTACAAAATTTTTGCCATGGGGCGAGTACAACCACGCTGTTCTTACAATAATCGCTTCCGGAACCAGAGCAATCAAGGCTGTTTCGCCCTGACGTTTCGATGTGCCATATTGCGACAAAGGGTTCACTTTGTCACTCTCGCGGTAGGGGCGGTAGGCTTTGCCGTCGAAAACATAATCCGTCGACACATGAAGTATGCGCGCCCCTATATTAGAAGCTGCATTTGCCAGATTTTTTACAGCATCCACATTGATTTGTGTACAAACGGCTTTCTCCTCCTCAGCCTTTTCTACATTTGTGTACGCAGCGCAATTTACTATATGTGTAAACTCGTGTTTTGTGACGAATGTATTAACTTCTTTGGCGTCGGTCAAATCAAGAGTGTCAATGTCGGTATATATAGTTTGCCCCGGCACTAGTTCTTCCAAAACTGTGCGCATCTCTTGGCCTAGCTGGCCATTGCAACCTGTTATTAGTATCTTCATAATTGTATAAATCCGCTGCTCGAGCCCATAGCAGCAAATCGGATTGCAAATTTAGTAAAAAAACATGAATTTCCATCCTCTGCTCTACGATGAAACTTCGCAACGAAAATACCTTATTGCATACCTTATTGCAATGCGACCGTGTGTGATTTTTGTTCGCTGTTGTCAAGTAATTTAACTAGCTTTGCAATCCGATTTCGCCAAATGGCTGACTGCCTAAGTGTTAACATGTATTATTGGACCGGCTCTAAATGTCCCCCAGAGCATCACTGCGTTGTGAGCCTTTAGTGGTCAATACGGCACGTAATTTAAATAAACAGATATCGTTATAGCTCCTATTTGGGGAACTATAACGATATCGTATTTGCGCGGTTGTGTAATGTAATATGGTCATCCAAAGAGGCTGCCGATTTTACCTTTGATTTCTTCAAACGCGCTTTCCTTAACGCCGTCGCCGTCCAAGTCACCGATTAGGCCGGAGTTTTTTACCTTTTCAATGATTTCCGTCATCGAAAAATTGCTAATGTCGATACCTTTCAGATGCTCGGTAACCGCCGTTATGTCGAACGAATTACCAGATTTAGAAGTAAGCTCTGAGAGAATGTTTTGAATGTCCATAATTGTTCGTTTAAGAGCCCATATCATAAAATTTCAGGGCCGCTGGGGCGGCTCCGGGCGAGTGATTTTCG
>JAMPII010000052.1 GCA_023662835.1 Muribaculaceae bacterium
GCCGCAAAGATTGCTGAGGCTTCCGTCAATAAGGAATTGGCAGCCGAGAAAAAAGCCGAATTAGAGCGGTCTGGCAAAGCGAAAAAGATTGTTGTTGACCGTAGGCAAGTTGGTACTGTCGTACAAGAAACTGGCCGCCGTGAAGTTGAAACGGAAGAATATAAGCAAGCCAAAAAGGAATTGGAGGACGCGGAAAAAACCGAGTCTGAACTGCAAGCGAGGCTTGATATGGTGACTAAGAAAACCGGCGAGGTCACTAACGAGATTAACCGGGGCTTATCGCAAAACAACAAGGAAATTAAGGTTAGTGAAATGACATGGCAGCAAGTGTCTGATGCCATAGAGAAAACTGAAAAGAGCCTTAAAAACACTACTGATGCGGTAAAGATAAAGGAACTGAAAGCCTATAACGACCAGTTGAAAGCGCGTAAAAAAATATTGGAGGCGCAGACCGGGTTAGGCTCACAAAACAAGTCTAAAAAGAAAACAGAGGTAGCCGACCCCAAGACTTATGAGGAACTAAGCACCAATATCGAGATATATAAAAAGAAATTGACCGGGGCAGACACCGAAGAGCAGCGCGTATTCCGTGAAAAGATTGCGCGTTGGGAGGACTCTAAGGATGCCATAGAATTGCTGCAAAGACAGGCAGAGCGACCGGCCAAAATTGAAACGCTGGAGGATATAGACAAAGAAATAAGCTACCAGCAGATATTACGGAAAAAGGCTACCGCCGAAAATATTGCCGGAATAGATGTCGAGATTGCCCGGCTGGAAGAATTACGCACCAAGTTAGAACAGGGGGCGCATATCCCTACACCCATTTCAGAGATTAAGACCTATGAGCAACTTGATACCGAGCTATCCTACTATACCGCGCTGCTTGAAAAGGCAGACGCAACACAGCGCATAACCATACAAAGCAGCATCAATGAGTTATCGGAGCTAAAAAAATCGTGGGATAGTGTATTGAACGACTTGAAAAAGCCGGGTGATATTTCCACACTCAACACCATTGAGAAGTTAGATGAGGCTATAAGTTATTACCAAGCGAAGCAAAGGACAGCTACCGCAGAGGAAATACAAAATACCCAAAGTATAATTGACACCTATGAGCGCAAGCGTAATGCACTGCAACGTGGTATAGAGATACCGTCCATGCAGAGAGAGGCCGATGCGATAAACCGACTGACCGGGCGCGAATATAAGTTGAAGATACGCGGCATGGGCTTTGAGGAATTGACCGCAAAAATCAACGACCTGCAACGCCAGTTAGATGATTTAGACCACCCCGTAACTGCCACACAGCGTAAGGACATTGAGAGCCTTATAGCCACATACTCACAATGGCGCAAAGAGAGCATTAGCGCATTTGACACTTTCCGCAATGGTTGGGATGGGATGAAAGGCATAGGCGGTGGCATTGAAAGCATAACGGACGCTTTGGAGGGCAACGGCAACGCATGGCAGAAGATAACCGCTATTGTCGATGGCTTCATACAGATTTATGATGGCGTTATGTCTATCGTAAAGATTATAGATATGCTTACGGTAGCCACCACTGCGCATACCACGGCCAAGACTGCCGAGGCAGTAGCCGTAAGTGCATCTACAGGTGCGCAGGCAACAGAAGCGGTAAATGCAGAAGTGGCGGCGGCTGCCCAAATTCCAGTGATAGTCGCCAACAAATTGGCTACGGCAAGTTATATGGAGTTGGCGGCGGCATCATATTTTGCTGCACACGCCTACATACCGTTTGCCGGATTTGGGATTGCTTCCGGCTTTGTAGCCGCCGCTACAGCAATGGTGCAAGCCATAGGGGTTATGCCGTTTGCTGATGGAGGTGTGGTCAGTGGCCCGACAATAGGTCTTATCGGCGAATATGCCGGAGCATCGAATAACCCGGAAGTGGTGGCACCGCTTGACAAACTGCGCGGTATGCTGCAACCCACGGAGGGGATAGACGGCAAAGTTATATTTAAAATTGATGGCCGCGCATTGGTAGGGGTTTTGGAAAAGGAAAATAATATTAAACACCGCAGATGATGGCAAAGTATCTAAGATATATGGGCGAATTTCTAAGCCGCACAGGTATTGTGTGGCGTGTGGAAATATTGCAGGATGCCGACGCGCCGTTTGATAAAATCGGCTCACTGACCTTTGAAGCCGATGAGCCGTTGGTAATCGAATGGGACCACACCGAGAAAGAGGAAGTGATAGGCGGCAGCACAGCTACACTACGCATCGAAAGCCCAGGAGATAGAACCTATGAAGATTTATACACTATCGCACCCGGACGCATCCGTATGGACGTTTACCGAAATAACCTGCTTTACTGGAGTGGGGCATTAGACCCTGAATTTTATGAAGAACCTTATGAGCGTGGGGCGAATTATCCTGTATCGCTCACATTCTCCGATTTCGGGGTATTAGACCGCCTCAAATATGATTTGTCGGGTATGCGTACTATCAAAGAAATTGCGCAGTATGCTTTGGAGAAAACTTGCATCAACTTTGGAGGCATTGATTATGATACTTTGACCTCAACGTATTTTGACGATGGTACGACCAAGGCCAATATTGACACAATTTCAGTGCGTAGTGATAATTTTTTTGACGAGGACGGAGAAGCCGCGACATTGAAAGAAGCCTTAGAGGGCGTGTTGCAGCCATTGGCATTGCGCATGGTGCAACGCGCTGGGCGTATATATATCTATGACCTTAACGGACTTTACAATAGCGCAGACATTAAACTTATAGAATGGGATGGAGATAGCAGCACTATGGGAACGGATAAGGTATATAACAACGCCAAAATCAATTTCTCACCCTACTCTACCGCTGAATTGCTTGACGGTGATATAGTATATGATGGCGAATACTCTACCGACAAAACAAATTTAACAAGCGAAGCTAAAGGCGATGGGGAGTATTATAGTTATTATCCCGACTACAGCGCAGACCACAGGCAGGGTACTAATTGGGATTACAACCTAATAAACTTCACTATCTTTCTAAGTAAAAGTGGCTCCGGGTTAGGCTATCTTAATCCGAGCGCACGGTATTTCCATATTGTTCCTATGGTGGGTGGCCCGTCAGAGTGTGACGGCGTGGCCTGGGGCTTCCGTACTGGAGGGCACGGCGATTTAAATTCGGGGTGGCCGAAGCAGAAACTAAATAAGACCGCCAAAGCGAATGAGTCTGTATTGATGCGCACCAATAAGGTTTTTATACCGAAGTTAAGCGAAGCAGACGCAAAGGCATACTATATCCGTTTGTCGCTTGAAATGTTATTGGATCCCCGGTACAATCCTTTTTCTGATGCTTCCAATGGGGGTAACGAGGATGGCAACTACAAGAATTTTAAGGCGTACACCGGGTGGGCTTTTGTGCCAATAGGAGTAACCATCTATGACAGCAACGATAACCCGATATGCCACTATGATAATAGCGAGGTTGCAAAATCTGCGTCTATAGGGCATTTGGCTTACGCAAAAGGTAAATGGGTTAGCGGCGAAGCCTCATTTGGTGACGCATGGTTAGAGTACTACGACCCAAAGGATATGAAAGATGATGCCGGTATTTTAGGCTGGAAAGCTAACCGGCATTGCATTGGCCGCCCGGATAATTCGGCAAGGATTAACACCGCGCATTTCGGGAGTGCAAAATCTTTTTACATCTATGATAGTTTCAAGCAAATGGCAGACGGTGAATATATGCCATATCCTACCGATGGGGGATATTTAGAAGTAACCGTGTATGCCGGAATTAATTGCCACGACTACGGAGAAGATGTAAAGAATAGTCTAATAGGCAATGATTTGGGGTTTGGCGTTACGCTGCAATGGACTAACAAAGGACTGTATGATAAAGTCAGATGGCACTTATATAAGGCTCCTAAAATCGAGATTGTCAAAAATAATCTGGTGTTTGACGATGCGGAGTTAGACGATGTAGAGTATAAGGGCTACATAAATGCCGAGGCAAAGGAAGAAATTAGCATAGATACTATTTGCGGAACTGCAAATAAAGTTTGCCCGACTGCCAAGGGCATATTTTACCGAGCTTCGGACAATTTGCAGTTGCAGAAAATGTATCGCGCCGGTGTGACCGACCACCCCGAAAATCTATTGATAGGAACTTTGTACAGCCAATTTGCGGACAGGAAAACCACTCTGCAAGGAGAATGTAGGATAGACCCCGGAGAATTGGCAGCGTACACAGAAATCAACCAAGGCAACAAAAAATTTCTGTTGGCAGCAGAAACCCAAAATGCAATTACAGACACAACAGACGCGACTTTTATAGAGTTTAACCCGGACGAATACGAAGCCGACAAATAATTACGGAGATGGATAAAAAATATATATCCGAAATAATAAACCGTACACCAAGACCACGCAGCAAACGATTAAGAGAGCAAGGTATTGGAGGTGTAGCCACTGGAAGCACAGTGGTTAATGTCGGTGCGGCCGGAGGCGTTAACGCCGGTGAAACCCATAGCCACTACAACAAAGCCGCGTTAGACCAGATTACAACAGACCAATACGGCTATCAATACCTCACACGGAATATCGAAGTACTGAATGAGGAAACCGGCGAGCTGGAAGTGCAGACCGTTACCGAAAAAGTCAAAGCCGGGTATGCTGATTTGGCGTTTGACTTGACAGAGGACAGCCCGGCGGCAAAGCGTTTTTTGAGCCGCATAGCCGATGATATTGCCGAGGGTCACATTACTTTCAACGAGGGTTTAACCGCTATTGGGTTAGCCATATTCAGTGACGGCGCACACTTTGGCGAGTTTATTAAATCGCTGTATGCCGGAACAGGCGCAGGTATCGACAAAGACGGTAACGCCGAATTTGAAACCGTGCGTGTGCGCAGCTATTTTGAGGCGATGGAGTTTATTGTTAACCGTTTGGCCGCTATCGAGGGAGACCAATTGTTAACAGAGGGTGACACCATAGACCGGGTAGTGGATAATGGCGATGGCACGTTTGGTTTGTATCTGCATAGCAAATGGGATGGATATTTTACCGCACAGGCAGAAAACAATGTGCTGAAAGGCATTATCAACACTTTGGCTACTGGGAGCGGAACATATTACACCTGTTGGTTAAGGGTTAACAGCGTTAACCCTGCACTCAACTATATCGAGGTCACAATGTACCCCGATGATGAGGTGCCAGCCGGAAAGAATTACCCACCGTGCGAACTGATGAAAATTGCCCGATGGGGCAACCAAACAGACACAACACGGCAAAGCTGCCTGTATCTGTCAAGCACAGAGGGGCGCATTGTGAAGTTATCCGGCGTTACCAAACCCATTATCGACAAATCCAACTATGGCGCGACCTTTGGAACGCCCCCGGAATGGCTCAAAGAATTGGGTTTGCCTTTGGCAGAGGGGCAGGATTATGTGTATGCGCGTGGCCTGATAGTGCAGGACATTATACGCATAGACTATCAAGGCAAGCCGATAGTTACTTATGTTGACCGTGGAGAATGGAGCGCGACCGAAGACTATTATAGCGAGGCATTAAACCCTACAACCGGGTTATATGAAACATCCGATGTGTGGTATATGGGGTGTAAATACCGCTGCATGGTTACAGGAACGCACACCGCCCCGGCATGGAACAATACGGCATGGGCCATGATAGAGGGCAACCCGGATTTTACGGTAGAGTTTGCCGATACCGATTATCTTTTTGACCCGGATAAGTTTGATGTTACGCTTACTATAATTGCACGGCTGCACAATATCGACATAACGCAGGATATATTAGACACAGACGTAGTTTGGACGCGATATAGCGAGGATGCGCAAGGCATAGCGCGAGTAGCATCTGATAACGCATGGGCTATTAAAAGAGCCGGGGCCGGTAAATCTCTACACCTCACTGCCGAGGATATAGATTTTAACGGCTACATACCGCGCACCATACGATTTACCGCTACCGTGACACTGCGCGACGGCATGGGTAACACCGCCGCAGAGGAACAAGCAATTTTTGAATATTAACCCCATAGGCATATAAAGATGAAAACAAGAAGATTTGATTTTAACTTTAGACCGCTGCAAATAAATGTCGGGTTTTCTATTGATGGCAGTGTGCCGGATAAACAAAACTACGACGCTGACACCGGGGAATACACCCCGGATTATACCATTACGCCGCTAATAATCCAGCCTAATATTAGCCGTATGGATAAGGATGAGTTTTTGACAGCCGGAAGTGTCAACCATTATCTTGCAAATGTGAAGTGGTATGAAATTGTAGGGGGTGTTAGGACGCTTATAGACAGCACAAACACCAACTATGAGATTACGACAAGCGGCGGCCATGCCGGACGTATCAAGGTGAAGAAGAACGCACAGCCCCAAGTGCCGATTACGTTAGAATTTTTCGCCGAGTACACCGACACGCGCACCGGGCAAATACATACAATCCAAAGCACCCACATGATTGTGTGTGATAATTCCACGGTATTTGCACCGCAGCTGTATTTAGACGCAGCCGACCAAACAATTTACAATCCGCTGACCGACCCGGACACCCAGACCGTACACGCCAGTTTAAAGTTAGGCGTAACGGAGTGCGCGACCGCTAACCGTATTTTCGTTTGGGAGATTTTCAGAGACGATAACACATGGACTGCGGTAGGCGATGATACTACGCTGGACTATGACGTTACGGTATCTGCCGATGGCACGGGCTGCACCGTTGACCGCTCATTGATGGGTACAGAACTATATCTGCGCTGCCGTGCAAAATACGACATTGGCGGTAATCCGTCGGGAGTGACACTCAACGACGCTGCACCATGCAAAATGGTGGCGTTTGTGCGTCGATTACCCAAATACGAATTTGACATTACAGAGCTGCCAACCAACATACCGCCGGGCATTTTGGAGATTGCACCCAAGGCAAGTATTTGGGATACCAACGGAGCGATAGCCAACCCGGAAAGAGTTTTGCTGCCGCTATGGTATATTGCCACAAATAAGGCCAGTGGCACGTTAAGTTACACGCAAATAGGCCACGGCATTACCCCGGTATTGCCGACCGCCGCAATGAGTCAGATTTACGGTGGTGTCGTTGGTTTGGATGTCAAAGACACAGGCCCGTTATGCGCCTTTGAGGACAGTGACGGAGCAGTATTTGAAGATGGTGATGGCAATATAATATTAATTCAATAAAACAAATAATTATGGCACGTTACATTAAGGTCAATCCACTTGTAGCCAAATATCTGAATTTGGAAAACGACCGCAACGCCGTTAAAGACGGCAATTATATTCTGTGGCAGGGTGATATG
>JAMPII010000053.1 GCA_023662835.1 Muribaculaceae bacterium
ACATACTGCATATAAAAATTTAACCGACTCATGCCGAATCGGGTAAGGGCATTATGCCGCCATTTTCAATTTAAATGAAAGAGCCGTGCCCATAGTTACGCCGTGAATGAAAGAGCCGTGTTAACAGCTCAAAAAAAATATTAAACCATTTGCAATTCCAAAACTGAATTAATATCTTTGCTTTCTAATTAAAGCAACCATTAATCATCTAAACCTTACTGCCTATACGACTGACATTACTCTAATCAATAATAAAAAGTAATGCAAAAACTTAAAGTGCTCACCGACAACGAGCTTGTAAAAGCTTATATCGATGGCAACAATGAAGCGTTCGACACACTGCTACAACGCTATCAATCGAAGGTGTATTCGTATATTCTCCACATAGTTAAGGACAAAGACGTTGCTGACGATATCTTTCAGGAAACATTCGTAAAAATAATCATGACTCTGCGTCAAGGCCGTTATACAGAAACAGGCAAGTTTGCAGCGTGGCTTAACCGTATAGCACACAACCTGATTATCGACTATTACCGCCAAGAAAAATCAGAAAATAGCGTTTCGCTCGACAATGAGGACTCAGATATGCTTAATCGTCGCGATCTTTGCGAAGCTAATGTAGAGGAACTTATCATTGACAGTCAAATTCGAACCGACGTTCGTCGCATTATTGATGCCTTGCCTCAGCCTCAGCGTGAAGTGTTGTTAATGCGCTATTATAATGATATGTCGTTCAAGGATATAGCTGAGGCAACTGGAGTTAGTATAAATACGGCTTTAGGACGTATGCGCTACGCAATCATTAACATGCGACGTATAGCCGCTGAAAATAATATCCTTCTGACGGCATAATAAAAATGAAGTAAGATGTAGTTTTTTAAAATATAATTACTACATTTGAGAAATTTAACTTTACTAATCTAAAACATCATGGATTTGCGCGAATTGGCTTCGGAGTATAAAAACGAAAACTCCGATATGGCCACAAACCCCGAAAACTTGACCGAGTTGGGTGCAACAGAGCTACCTGCGTCCTGCACGGATGATAATTCTTTGTCTGAAATAGAAGCAACAGAAGTGGTTGCCGAAGTGAAAAGTCTCGATAAAGAAGCTGTTGTCGAACGGCTGATTCAAATATCGGCTAAGAATGGAGGCGACATTAACCGGGACGAAGTAGCACGGTTGAAACAGCACTTTTTCAATTTAAGAAAAGCGGAACTTATTGCCGAGAAGGAAGCATTTTTAGACAAAGGCAACGAAGAAGCGGCTTTCGCGCCTATGGAAGATGCATTGGAGAAAAAATTGTATGCCGTTCTTGAGGTGATCAAGAATGTTAAAGCAAAATATTTGGCAGAGCTTGAAGTGCAGCGCAACGAGAACCTTCAAAAAAAATTGGCTGTAATTGCAGAACTCAATGCTCTGGCCGACGACACCGATAATGTGAACCGCCATTATCAGCAATTCCGCGAATTGAATCAAAAGTTCAAAGAAATCGGAGAAGTACCCCCGACGGATCAAACCGTAATATGGCGCAATTATCAAATTGCGGTTGAACGCTTTTACGACCAGTTGAAAGTGAACAAGGATCTGCGTGACTACGATTTTAAAAAAAATTTAGAAATAAAGCAACTGCTTATAAACGAAGCAGAAAAATTGTCTGAAGTTCCAGACGTAATCACAGCTTTTCGCCGGTTACAGGAACTTCACGACAAATGGCGTGAGACAGGCCCCGTGGCAAAAGAGTTGCGCGATAGCATCTGGAATGAGTTCAAAGATGCTTCTGCTGTGGTGAACAAGCGCTACCAAGAATTTTTTGAGGAACGAAAAGCCCGAGAACTTGAGAACGAAAAGGGGAAAACACAGCTTTGCGAGCAAATCGAAACCATAAAGGTTGATGAAATAAAAGGAAATGTAGCGTGGGATGATGCTACAAAAATTATACTTAAAGCTCAAGAGGATTGGAAGAAACTTGGATTTGCTTCCAAAAAAGTGAACAATCAATTGTTCGCGAGATTCCGCAAGGCATGCGACGATTTCTTTGCGGCCAAATCCGCGCATTTTAAAGAGCTGCGTGAGACACAGGCCGAAAACCTCGCGAAAAAAATTGCGCTTTGCGAAAAAGCTGAAGCCTTGAAAGATAGCACTGATTGGAAAAAAACTGCAGATTCGTTTATGGCGCTTCAAAAAGAATGGAAAACAGTCGGTGCTGTCGACCGTAAGCAAAGCGATGCTGTTTGGCAACGTTTCCAGACGGCAGCCGATTATTTTTTTGAACAGCGTAAAAAGAACGCTAATTCCCAGCGCAAAACGGAACAAGCTGCCCTTAAACAGAAACTGGCAATAATTGAGCAACTTAAACAAATAAGTACAGATCCGACTGACAGGGCTGACTCAACAACGCTCTACCGTGAACTTCAGGCTCAGTGGAATGCCGCCGGTCATGTTCCCTACAAAGATAAGGAACGTGTTTATGAGGCATACCGTAAGGAAGCCAATCGGGTGTTCGAAGCTCTCGACATAAATCGTCACCGTTCCGGAATGTCGAACTTTACTGCAGATATCGATTCGATAGCCGACGACAAAAATAAGCTTTATCGCGAACGTGAACGTATTGCCCGAGCTCTTGAGCAAAAACGCAACGAAATGAAAATATATCATAACAACCTTGGTTTTTTCAACGTAAAGTCGTCGAACGGAAATTCGCTCATGCGCGATATGGAGAGGCGCATGAAACGACTTAACGACGATGTAGTAATGCTCGAAGAAAAGCTAAAACTGATTGATTCAAAATTAGTTTAAAACAGTGCAGAACCGAGGATAGTGTTCCTCGGTTCTTGTATGTAATCAGAAAATATTGTATATATCATATCGGGTGAGTACTAAAGGTAAATACGGGAAATACTTACAGTTGGTGGAAGGACTTGTTGGTCTGTTGGCTGTCAATATGGCTTTCATAGTTGCAAGTATATTCGATGTTGATATTTTCGGATTCAGGGTTAAGGTAACATGGCTTGCTGTTAACGTAAGCTATTTAGCTGCTATTTTGCTTATGCGTAAGCAAAAGCAGACGCGAACAATGCATGTCGATCGTATTGTTAGCATCACATTTAAAATCATAGCCTTACAAGCGATACTCTTTTTTGCAATACAAACATTCCTCGATTCATGGGTACACAATGTTTCTTTCTACTTGTGGTTTTACGGAATGCTTGTGATGCTCCTCCCTTGTAGTATAGTGGCTACACGTCTGGTTGTGAAACGTTATCGCAAACGCGGTGGTAATTTCAGCGCTGCGATTATAGTAGGAACCAACGAAACAGCACGCCGTTTGCGTGATGAAATGCTGTCCGATCCCGGCTATGGCTATAGGTTTATGGGCTTCTTTTCGTGCGACGAAAAACCGGCAATGGCTACCGATCCGGAATATCGAGGCACAATTGGCGATATAGAAAAATTTCTAGAAGAAAATGAAGTGAGAGAAGTGTACTATACACTCTCAGGCGAAGATTACGCATCTATGACACGCGTGATAAACATCGCCGACGAACATGTGCTTCAATTCTACTATGTGCCTCAGATAAGCCGTTATCTTAGCCGACGAACCGACCTGTCGAATATTGGTCAGGTGTCGGTTATGGGATTGAGGATAAATCCTTTGCAAAATATCTTTAACCGCATGCTGAAACGGGCATTTGATATAGCTTTTTCATCGGTAGCGCTCATTTGTTCACCGATTATATTCGTTCCCGTGGCAATAGCAATAAAGCTTACCTCTCCAGGCCCGGTATTTTTCAAACAAAAACGTACGGGATATCTTGGAAAAGAATTCAACTGTTACAAGTTTCGCACCATGCGTGTAAACGATAAAAGCGACAGTATGCAGGCTACCCGCTCCGATTCGCGCGTAACACCGCTAGGCCATTTTCTCCGTCATACAAGTATCGACGAACTACCTCAATTTATCAATGTCTGGCTGGGCGACATGTCAGTTGTTGGCCCCAGGCCTCACATGATAAAACATACCGATGACTACCGCAGATTGGTCGATAAATACATGATGCGTCATCAAATAAAACCAGGAATAACAGGTTGGGCGCAAATTAACGGCTTCAGAGGACAAACCGAAGAGCTGTGGCAAATGGAAAAGCGAGTTGAATACGACATTTGGTACATCGAGAACTGGCATTTTATGCTCGACATGAAAATCATTGTGATGACAATAATCAATTCTTTTCGAGGAGAGGATAACGCTTTTTAGTCATGCCGCATCCGATTCAAACCATAAAGAAACTTTTTCGCCTCGATGCAGAGCAGTTGAGTGCGATTGAGCAGTTGCTTGTCGAACAAAAGTTTAGTAAAGGCGACATTATCGACAGCGAGCATTCCCTGCACACACAAGTGTATTATCTAAAACGTGGCGCAGCACGAGTTTTCCATATCACAAAGGGAAAGGATAACACAATTCAATTTGCTTTCGACGATGAGTTCCTCGACACTCGACCAAACTCCGTTGGCACGAACATGGTTATGTTCATGGAGGATTCGGAAGTGGTGTATATGCCAAAAGCTGGGATGCGCAATTTATTTTCCGACCGCGAACCTGAGTTGAATCCTGAGGCAATAATGTTTTTAAACGCATCGCTCATCGACCGTGTGAAAAATCTTGAAGAACGTGTGTTTTACACACAACATGCCACGGCTGTCGAGCGGTATAATTGGGTGATAAACCGCTATCCGCGTTTACTTGAATGTGCGACCATAACACAAATTGCCTCATTCCTAGGCTTAACAAAAGAAACACTTTACAGAATACGCTCGGGCAAATACTAATTTTGTGGTCAGGATTAAAAATTTATTATCTTTGTATTATAATGTATTATAAGATATGAATCCTCTGTTTTCCATAATCACAGTTACTTGGAATGCCGAATCAACAATTAGTCCGACACTTAAGAGTGTGAACGAACAAACATGTAGGTTGTTCGAATATATTGTTATGGACGGCGTATCAACCGATCGTACGCTCAAAAAGGCGATAGATGCCGGAATCCCTGAGGCGCGAATATTCTCCAGTCGCGACGATGGTATATATGATGCTATGAATAATGCAATGGAACAAGCAAAGGGCGATTATCTGATTTTCCTAAATGCCGGCGACACATTCCATTCTCCAACAACTCTTGAGGAAATTGCCGCAGTAATAATGGACAATGATTATCCTGGTATTGTTTATGGTCAAACCGATTTAGTTGATAGCCAGCGCCGACGAATAGCACCGCGCCATCTGCGGGCACCAGAGAAATTAACATTGAAAAGTTTTGCCAATGGAATGGTTGTGTGTCATCAGGCGTTTGTCGTGTTGAGGAAAATTGCCCAGCCCTACAATTTACGTTATCGTTTTTCTGCCGACTATGAATGGTGTATCCGCTGTTTGCAAAAATCGAAGCGAAATGTTTATATACCGAACGTTATAATAGACTATCTCAGCGAAGGATTGACAACTGCAAACCGGAAAGCATCGTTAATTGAACGGTTCAAGATAATGAGTTATTACTATGGAATTTTGCCAACCCTTTGGCGTCATATAACGTTTATTCCTCGTTTCATAAAACACAAGCAACAGTTAAAAAAATATTCCAAAGAAAACCACTAAAATCATACTAAATGAAGTATTACATTATAGAAAATAATCAGTCGGTGGGTCCGTTCGAAGTGCGTGAGCTACTGGCAAAAGGTATAAAAGCTACAGATTTAGTTTGGTGTGAGGGCATGAGCCAATGGGCGGCGGCTTCCACAATACCGGAAATAACAACAGCCATGAATGCAGACAACGTTCCCCCTTTTATGCCTGAACCAGCCTCTGCTGTCTATAATATGCCGGAGTCTACTATTGAGCAACTAATGCCAAACACATGGCTTGTTACGTCAATTGTGGTAACGCTGTTCTGTTGCTGCCCAGTTGGTATAGCCGCAATTATTCAGGCCGCTCGCGTAGAGCCACTATGGCGCAACAAGCATTACGATGAAGCTCAAAAGGCGTCGTCAAATGCGAAGAAATGGACTTTTATCGCCTTAGCTTGCGGATTGTTGTTCTACATTCTCTATATAGCATGTATGACAGCATTTGCTTCATATCTTCAGGAATTTGATCTATAGTTGCATATGATAGTAAACACCACATTTGTGGTCGACAATCAAATAGTGGAAAAGTGGCAAAAATGGATTAAAACGATTTTTGCCACTTCGGCTTCACGTTCCGGTATGAATGATATACAGGTATTTAAGGTTGTAGACGCTCCATCTGAATCGGAAGGCGCACTAACATTCGCGGTACAATTACGAGCAACAACGGAACAATGCAGTATTTGGATTAACACTACATTGCCGGAACTCCTTAATAAAATGGGTTTCATATGGGGCGAAAAAGCGTTGCATTTCACAACAAAAATGGAGGAAGTGTGCCTATGAGCGACAAATTAGTAACCTCAACTCTTGTTCGCAATGAATCACTCGCCTACTGGGATCGCATAATTATAGGCATTGACCCCGGAACAAATGTTATGGGATACGGAATTTTAGGAGTAAAGGCTACAACCCCGTCGGTTATTGCTATGGGCGTAATCCAACTGAGTAAGTTCGATAGTCATTATTTGCGATTAGGACATATCTTCAAGCGCGTTCAAGGCATTCTAGAACAATATATCCCCGACGAGATGGCTTTAGAGGCTCCTTTTTTTGGAAAAAACGTGCAGTCAATGTTAAAGTTAGGACGTGCACAGGGCGTAGCAATGGCAGCCGCAATAAGCCGCGATATCTCAGTTACCGAGTACGAACCGAGGAAAATTAAAATGTCGATAACAGGAAATGGTGCGGCAGCGAAGGAGCAAGTACAAGAAATGTTGCGTCGCATCTTGAATATACCGAAGGAAAACTTGTTGCCTCAACTTGACGCTACCGATGCTTTAGCCGCAGCACTGTGCCATTTCTATGAAAGCAGCAAACCAACAATTGCTCGCGGCCCGCGATCGTGGAAAGAATTTATCGCAAAGAATCCGGATAGAATTAAATAATGGCGATATGCCGCATTGAGCACACCGCCACGTAATTTCCCAACAAAACAGATTATGAGTTATCTTGTATAATTCATTATTCATAACACACATCGAAAAAAAAAGTTCAGCGCTAGGCTAAAATTAGAGCCCATATCATAAAATTTCAGGGTCGCTGGGGTCGCTGGCTTGGAGGGATTTTTG
>JAMPII010000054.1 GCA_023662835.1 Muribaculaceae bacterium
CTCTCCACGGCCATCACCCACCTGAGCCACAAATCCCGCCTCGGCCGCTTCCTCCTCGCCTAACACAACAAGCTAAATCAGCAATAGAATGCATTACTCAGTGATTATTAGAACTTTAACAGGGGGGGGGTAAATATCAGCGCCTCCTCGCATCGATCGAAAAACAAACAGTAAAACCCGAAAACATCTACATCATTCAGCCATATGGATATGCCCCTCCACAGCAGCAAATTGGAACAGAAACTTTCCTGCAAACAGCGAAAGGAATGTGGAGCCAACGCATCTATGGGATGGAATATTGCTACAATCAGTCGGAGCACTCAAAATATCTGCTTGCTTGCGACGACGATGTAGAGTTTTGTGAGACATTCGTTGAAGATTTACTGAAAATTGCAGAGCAATACCAAATTGACACCCTGGTGCCGATACGCGACTACAGAGCGCCATTGCTGAAGAACGTAATTTCGGCTCTTCGCGGTGAACGAACTGAAAACACCAATTCGCACTTCAAAATTACAATTAAAACAAATGGTCGTTTCTCCGTTAATAACAGTTTAAAAGAGAATGTTAACCCTTCGCAAAGCGGGCCCTTCCAATGTTTCCTTATGCGAACCGACATTACGCCAAAACTTAAATTGCGCGACGAAATGTGGCTCGACGAAACGCGCTACGCATTGCCCGACGATCAAGTGTTTTTCTATAAAGCATATCTTTTAGGCCTTCGGACATACTCCTGCAAACAGCCTTGGTTTAACCATTTAGATGGAAAATCTGGCACTACCGATAGCCAGCGGCTAAAGGACGTAACCTACAGTGCCGTCCGCAACATCACGATTTTCTGGCATAAATTTATCAAGAGCCAGAAAAACTCGAAGGTCGATACAATTAAAGCAAAGATTAATTTCACTTACTATGTAACAGTGAATAAAATGATATGCATTGCAAAAGGTTTGGTCAATCGCGATTTGTCGCTGTATCGCGAATTTATAAGAGGCGTAAACGACGGCAAAGCATATATGAATACTCACCCTACTCCCACAGCTGAGCAATAGCACACCTCTTGATTCGATGAAGCTGTTCTCCAGAATAAACAGAAGCCACAACGCCAAAACCTTAATGGCAAATTTCATCTATTTGTCATTATTGAAAGGCGTATCTTTTTTATTCCCCCTGATTACGCTTCCATATTTGGCAAAAGTTATAGGGCCGGATTCGTTTGGCGCGATAGCTTTTGCTTCGGCTATTATGGTAATAGTTGAGACAATAACCGATTGGGGATTTAATTTCACAGCTACTCGTGATGTCGCTGTAAATAGAGCAGACACAAGTATAGTGTCAAATATTTACAGTCAAGTTTTATATGCTCGCCTGTTTTTGACTCTGCTCTGCTTTATTGGGCTATTAATAGTTGCAAATTGCATTCCATCATTAGAAGAATATAAAACACTGTTAATAATAACATTCTTATATATTCCTGGCAATATTTTGTTTCCCCAATGGCTTTTCCAGGCTTTTGAGAAGATGCGTTACATAACGATTTTGACACTTCTATCGAAATGTATCTTTACAGCTTTGGTCTTCATTGTAATCAAGAAACAATCAGATTATATCTACGAACCGGCACTAACTGCTTGTGGATTCATGTTCAGCGGATTAATCGCCCAATATATAATTTACAAAAACTTCAGAATCCGTTTGGAGGCTCCTCACCCGCGACAAATCCGGGATATGCTCAAAAGATCGACAGATATGTTCATAAGCCTCTTGTTACCGAATCTTTACACAAACTTTACTGTTATTATATTGAAAACTTATTGCGGGGAGTTGGCTACCGGAATTTACAATGGAGGTCAACGGTTTCAATCTATTGTTGACAACCTTACTTCAATACTGTCCAGAACTTTTTTCCCTTTCCTGGCCCGTCACAAAGAAAAGCACCACATATACGTAATGATAAGCGGTTCGATAGCTGTTTTTGCTTCTCTTCTCATGTTCTTCGGCGCACAATTGTTTGTGGATATTTTTCTTACCTCGGAATTTCAGGATGCTGTAACGGTTATGAAAATATTTGCCATAACGCCGATTTTCCTTTTCCTGATGAATACGTATGGTACTAATTATCTGGTCATTATTGGGAAAGAGAATATTTTGCGAAACATTATATTAATTGTTTCTATACTGGGATTTGCCTTAACGTGGATTTTGACGCCGAAATTCAGCTATATCGGCGCTTCCATTACTGTGACTGTTATCTGGGGAATAAGAGGCATTGCAACATACTTTTTTGCAAAAAAAGAAAAATTAAAATATTAATCTATTCACTGCTTATGGCATTTCAAACTTCTTCGGAAAGCTATTCTCATCGCTTTAGTGTATTCACAGCAACATATAACAGAGGCAAAAAACTGCTTAATCTTTATAATGACCTGTTGAATCAAACTTATAAAGATTTTGAGTGGGTTGTTGTTAACGATGGGTCAAATGATGATACCACAGCGATTATGCAAGATATCTTGGCTCAAAATAAGTTGGATATAAATTATGTGGTCTTGCCTAAAAACGGTGGTAAACATATGGCCTGGCGTGAAGGATTAAAGCACTTTAAGGGTCGATACGTTATATCTGCCGATGATGACGATCCATTTTTGCCCGACGCTTTGTCAATTCACAACAAATACTGGACTGAGTTGGAAAAACAGAGTGATTACGATGAGTTTTGGGAGGTTAGAACTCGCTGCGTCGATAGCAAAGGAAATCTTGTAGGCAAACCTCTTCCGAAGCCATATCTGGACTCCGATTACATCAAAGTAAACGTTATCATGAAAAATAAGGCTGAAATGGTTGGCAGTAGAAAAATTGAAATTCTACGCAATGAAGCTTCTGTGCCTACTTTTCTTTTTGAAGATAAAAGTTCTAATTTTCCGGAGATAATCAGGTGGATCCGCGCTGCACGAAAATATAACACGCGCTTTGTTCCGGATATAACCCGGATTTTCGAACCAAATCCATGCGGTTTAACTAATCGCGACAAATCGAAGCGTAGTCTTTACAATGGCTTTATTGGGGGGGGTATATGTTGCTGGAAAACAGAGATTTATTAATCAGCCATGCTTTTAAGGACTATTTATTTTATATCCTTCTTGTAGGATACCGATCGGCACAACTCGATGAAAATATCAATGTATTTGGACTAAAATTTATTGATAGTTTTTTAGCCAAATGCGCATGTACAGTGTTCAAATTATATTTTAAAATTACAAAATGAAATTACTCATAGCAGGCGATTTTTCTCCACGATTAAGGCTCAAAACTATTGTAGATAACCGTGAGTTTGAACCGCTTTTTGGCAAGATTAAAAGTGTATTCGAAGGAAATGATCTTAATATAGTAAATTTTGAAACAACGGTTGCAAACCCGTCTTTCAAACCAATCAATAAAATTGGTGCGCGACTAAAAACCACACCAGAAGCCTGCGATGCTTTAAAATACCTTGGCGTTAACGTTGTTACGCTCGCTAATAACCACGCTTTTGATTATGGGCTTCCGGCATTGGAACTTACGCTGTCCGAACTGAAAAAACGCGAAATACAGACTGTTGGAGCAGGACTTAATCTTCATGAAGCATCACAGCCGCTATATCAGACAATTAATGGCGAAACAATAGCAATTATCAATTGTTGCGAGCATGAATATGGCATCGCGACTGATGACTGTGCCGGTACAAATCCGTTGAATGCAGTTTCACAATTTTATGCGATAACTGAAGCTCGGAAGAAAGCTGATTATACAATTGTAATTGTACACGGCGGACATGAACATTTCCAGCTGCCATCCTTAAGAATGCAGGATCTGTACCGCTACTTTATTGACTTGGGTGCAGATGCCGTAATAAATCATCATCAACACTGCTTCAGCGGTATGGAGATTTATAAAGGAAAACCAATATATTATGGGCTGGGGAATTTTGCTTTCGATACAGTAGATTCTGGTAAAAAGAACTGGAGTGAAGGGATACTGGTCAAACTTGAATTAAATGCTGGCAATGTAAATAGCGAGGCGATTCCATATACGCAATTTGCTGACACTCCCTCTGTAGAACCGACAACAGATACAGTTAAGTTTAAATCTGAATTTCAAAGGCTCAGCGATATAATCTGTAATCGAGAGAAACTTAACAGTGAACTCGAGAAATATTATAACAGTAGTCAGAGAAGCGTATTTACTATGCTACAGCCCTGGACTTCGCGCATCTTAAAAGGCGCGTTTTTCAGGGGTTGGATTCCATCGATAGTTTCCAAGCAATCACTCGCGTGGATACAAAATTGGATAGTGTGCGAGTCTCATTTTGAGAAGGTATAGTATTTTTTGGACAAGAATGCATGTAGTACGAAATGAGAGAAATGAACCTTGCTAGAATCATTGCCGGTATAACCCGTAGGCTATCGCCTATTTTTCCAGATAAGCTCTATCTTTCAATCATATACAGGTGCAAGATGGGCCACTGGATCGACTGGAAGAATCCGCAAACGTTTACGGAGAAAATTCAATGGCTGAAGCTATATAACCGCCGACCGGAATACACCGACATGGTCGACAAGTATGCGGTAAAGAAGCTAGTAGCCGAAAAAATAGGCGAGGAATACGTTATTCCCACCCTTGGGGTATGGAATTCGGTCAACGATATTGATTTAGATTCATTGCCTGACAAATTCGTGCTCAAAACCACGCATGGTGGCGGCGGAGGGGGCGTTGTTATTTGCCGCGACAAAGCATCGTTCAACTTCGATGAGGCTAAAATCAAGTTAAAGCAGTCGTTAAAGGCCGATATCTACAAATCGCTGCGTGAATGGCCTTATAAGAATGTGCCGCGCCGGATAATAGCAGAGCAGTTTATTGAACTCCCTTCTATAGCCGACCTTACCGATTATAAGATATATTGCTTTAACGGAAAACCTACCTACATTCAGGTGATTCAGAACAGAAACACAAACGAGACAATCGATTTTTTCGACACCGACTGGAACCATCAGGAATTCTATGGTTTGAATCCGGTTCCCAAACCGGCCAAGGGTCCGGTTCCCAAACCGGCCAAGGGTCCGGTTCCCAAACCGGCCAATCTAAGCGATATGCTGTTTGTCGCCGGGAAGCTGGCTATGGACACCCAGTTTGTTCGCGTCGACTTATACCAGACAGACTCAGGTATTTATTTCGGTGAGCTGACCTTCTTCCCGGCCTCTGGAATCGGAACTTTTACACCTGAATATTGGAACGGTCGCCTTGGCGATCTGTTATCGCTAGAGCCCGCATTGGGGGGGGTAAATATCTGATAAATAGTGATTTAAAGGCGATATACCCTGTCGACGAGCAAATTAAGGATTATAAATTTTTCTGTTTCAATGGAGTTCCGCGCTTCTTGAAAGTGGATTACGACAGATTTTCCGACCATCATGCAAACTATTACGACATGGACTGGAATCTCCTCCCCTTCGGTGAAGCCGACCTGCCCCCAGTCGACGGGCATGAGGAAATTTGTCCCTCTCATTTTGAACAGATGGTGGAAAATGCTACAACCCTTTCGGCAGGCCATGAATTTCTTCGCGTCGACCTATATAACGTTGCCGGCAAGATACTTTTCGGCGAACTAACCTTCTTCCCGGCCTCCGGTATGGGACGATTCACATCCGACGAATGGGATAAAAAAATAGGCGATTGGTTGTCGTTATAATCCACGGCAGAATGACAGATTAAACTGAACGATCGTGAGCAAGATAAAAAATAAATCATCCAAACTCTGGTATGTGGTAATAATTATTCTGGCTATATATTTCACCCAGAACCTGTTTTTTCAATCGGGCGGAAGTTTGTTTTCGCAAGGTTTGATTCTGCTGGTAATGGTAATAGGCCTGTATTCTTTCGTTGCCACACTACCGTCGATATTAAAAGCTCCTCGATTCCTGCTTTGGGTAGCGATTTTTTGGTTAATGCTTGCCGTAACCTATGTGGTTTCGCCGAAATTGCTTTATGCCAGCGCTTTGTTCGCTTTCATCTCGCCGATGTCGCAATTTAAAGGCGCTACTTGCTTTTGCCTGCTGCTATTCACCGGCTATCGAATCGGGAAAAAACAATACTTGCCCGCTAAACAGCTATGCGTAACCGTAGTGATATTGTTGGTCACGTCTGTCCTGTCGTTTTTACAGGAAGCGTTGTTCCGAACAAACAGCATGACCTCGGAGGAAACCACCAACAACACTGCCTACACGTTTTTATATATTCTGATTTTCATTCCACTTATATTCCGGCAATATAAAAAAATTGCGCTGGTCGCCGCATCGGTTATATTCGTCTTCGTGCTGGCCGGGTCGAAACGCGGCGCAATAATATGCATGGCGCTGATGCTGCTTTACGCCTACTACTGGTACCGCCGCTACTTCCGGTTGCAAATTAAAACCGTGCTTGCAATAGCACTGCTGGGAATTATCGCCGGATCATATGCCATGCACGTTTATGCCGAAAATGAATACATGCAAAAACGAATGGAGCAGACGATGGAAGGTAACTCCAGCGGTCGCGACGCAATTTACGAAAGGCTGTGGAACGCCTGGGTCGATGCCGACCCACAAACCCAGATGATAGGACGCGGCTCAGCACAAACTGTAACCATAGCCGGCAACTTCGCCCACAATGACTGGCTCGAAGTGCTCACTGACAACGGCCTTCTTGGCGCCGCAATCTATCTGATGATATTCGCCTCGCTCTACCGCTACGTCAGCCGCAACCGAGTCAACCGCTACGTCTATCTCTCCATAATGCTCTGGCTATTATACTGGTTGGCTAAAACACTTTTCTCCATGGGCTACACCGAAATCATGGGAGGAGTGCCCATGATGCTGCTCGGCGTTATGCTCGCCAACATCAAATACCGACCCCGCCTCAACGCCCTGACCCTTGCCGATGGCAGCAATGCCGCCCCCTACAAATAACC
>JAMPII010000055.1 GCA_023662835.1 Muribaculaceae bacterium
TTTTAACACTTCGACACCCTCTATTTTAACATATGCACCGCAACAACGGCTTGTGTCGTCCGTTTTGCAATACGGTGACATAGAGGATGTCGGTTGTGGATATAGTTCCCATATTGTTGTGAGATTTGTTTTACATGACAAATCTACATTACGACGTGGGCAACTTTTGAGCACACTTATTCTAAATTGTGTTAATATACTATCCTTTGATTATTGCATCTAGTTTTTCAACATCTTCGCGGAGTGCAGAATCAATAGGAATACGCTCTTCTATTGTTCGACAAGCATGGTGAACTGTTGCGTGCTTGCGCGACAGGCATGTGCCTATAGCTGTTATTGGCATTTTAGCATGTCGTTTTGCCATGTACATTACCATCTGGCGTGCATCGGAGATTTCGCGCTTGCGCGATTTGGAGAAGAGTTGGTCGAGCTCAATGCCGTAGAACTCTACAACGCACTGTGCGATCATATCGAAATTGATACTTTTTTTCTGAACCTTTATGGAATTGGCTAGTACTGATTGAGCTAAGTCGATAGTGATTTCTCGGTTTAATACTGTTGCATATGCAAGGAGTGATACAACTACTCCTTCGAGTTCACGAATGCTTGATGTAATATTAGCAGCTATGAAATCGAGCACATCTGATGGTATTTTTAACCCGTCTTGTGCTGCACGCTGCTCTAGAACGCTTCTGCGAAGCTCGTAGTCGGGCGCTTCGAGCCGGCAAGTCATTCCCCACTTGAATCGTGATAGCAATCTCTCTGGCATTTCCTTTAGATCGGCTGGAGCGCAGTCACTCGACAGGATAATTTGCCGTTGGTTTTGGTGCAAGTGATTGAATATGTGGAAAAACGCATTTTGTGTCCCGGGCTTGTGCATCAAATCCTGAATGTCGTCGACTATGAGTACTTCTATTGATTGATAGAAGTTTATAAACTCGTTGATGCGGCTTGGCTTAGCCGATACGGCTGCCACATATTGACTTTCGAGCAATCGGGCGGGAATATATAGAACGCGTGAGTTTGGGTTGCGTTCTTTTATGCGAATGCCAATAGCTTGTATCAAATGAGTTTTACCAACGCCGGTATTTCCGAATATGAATAATGGGTTGAACGTTTTGCAGTGGGTATCAGTTGCAATAGCTTCTGAAATTGAGCGCGCTATTTTGTTGCAATTGCTTCCGCAGTAGTTTTCGAATGTGTATTTCGGATTAAGTTGTGAGTCGAAATCGTTGATTATGGGATTCTGGAATGGGTTTTTAATTCCGGGCTTAACAGCCGGACTTTCTTTTGACGCCTGTTGTGTAACCAGGGTGTCGGGGTCAGAACCGATTTGAAAAAAATCGTAGTACAATTGAACGCCTTTGCCATATACACGGAATAAGGTTACCCCAAGAATCTTCATGTAGCGCTCTTCCAGCTGCTCGGCGAAGAATCGAGTAGGAACCATCAATCGAAGCACGTTGTTGTTGAAGCTCACCGATGTGATGGGCTTGAACCAAGCTTCGTATTGTTCGTGAGGAATGTTGTCTTTTATAATCGACAAGCATTCGTCCCACAGTTGTATGTGAGTCTTTTCCATTTTGATACGGCTTAAGGGGCGTTTAATTGGGTTATTACCGTTATAAGCTAACGGGCATAATCGTCTTCGTTTGTGACGCAAATTTCCAAAATAATTTTATTGAAAAAAAGGAAAGAAAAATTTGGTTTTTATAAGTATCGTGCAACAGTTCTGTTTGTCAGTAATTTATAAATAGCTTAACATTCTTTGAGGCTTATTGGATATGCCTAATTATTATCTAATTGCTGCACAGTAAGTTATTTTCAATATGAAGTGGAGACCAATTCTGCAGGATCGTATGAAACTCTAATAGAGATGCGTTTCGTTATTGATTATATCCAGAAGCTAAGAAAAATAAAAATTATCGACAATTTGTAATTTGTACAAATAATAGATTCTGGCTTGTTTATGAAATCAGCCGCCAGGATTTTGATTTACATATTAGGTTCCGGGCGGCTGATATTGATGTCATATTGAAAATATTAGAAAATTTTTATTGGCGGAATGTAACGTCGCGGATTCTTCTTTACGTCAATTAAAATTGAGTCGATTGTGGTTGTGGCGTTGTCGAGGTTATCGTAGATTTTGCGATCATTTAGGAGTAGACCTACTGAATTGTTTGGCGTTGTCAACTGACCAGTTGCCCAGTTGAGATTTGATGCGATAGAGTCGACTCGCAACATGGTAGTTGCTATGTTTATTTGTTTAAATTGACTGGTGAGTACGGTCAGGTCGGCTGTGATTGTATCAAGATTGTGAACCGTAGAGTTCATTCCGTCCATTGTTGAGGGGAGTGTTGCTAGCGAACGATTCAATTGAGCTGTTACTAGCTCCAGATTCGAAGTAATTTTGTCAAGACGGCGCACTGAATTTAGTATTGCGGAGTCAGAAAGCAAAGAATTTACGCCCGTAAGCAGAGTATCAACTTTCGCAATCACGCTACTGATAGTAGGGAGCATGTTGTCGGAAAGGTCGGTCATAAGCGATGGCGCAGTTTCTCCGATAAGGCGGTCGCCTATTACATGGTTTTCCGTATTATCGGAAAACTCGAGAACAACGGAAGCGGTGCCTAGTATATCGAGGTTGATTACTGCCTTCGTGCCTGCGGGAATCTTTAATTTTTTATCAAGCGACAATTCTACAAGTACATGCCCCGGGTTGTCGTATTCATATGCGATATCTCTGACCTGGCCTACTTTGTATCCGTTGAGTGTGACGGGCGATGAGATTGTTAGTCCGTTTACATTTTCGTACGACACATAATAATAGTTTGCAGCCTTGAAAACGTTAACGCCTTTGAGATAGTTAATGCCTGAAAATAGCACTACGGCTGCTACGATTATAGAAATTCCTATTTTAAATTCTTTTGAAAATCGTTTCATCGGAGTTGTTTTGACGTTGATTGTTACTTATTTCCGAGTTATTTTACCCGTTTGCCGTCTTGAATTTTTATAATGAATGCGTCGGGAAATTTAACTTTTATATTTTTCAAATTCCTTTTTGCCTGATTAATTGTGGCGTGTTGGCCTATAATATATTTATATGTATTATCTTCGATATAGAAGGTGGCCGAATCGATACCTTTAAGTTTTGGAGAATTGTTGTTGAGTTTTACAGGTGAAGTAAGGAACTGTATGCTGTAGGAAATTTCGGCCGCGTATGGCGTTTCAGAAGTGGGCTCTTCTTGCTTTTGGGCGGATCGTTCGCTTATCTCAACGGTTGGGCGATTGTTTTCAATCGCGGAAATTACCGTGTAATTTGTTTTGTATTTTTCGAAAGCATTGAAAATAGCTTTACCCATTTTTTTTACGCCTTCTTTTGAATTCAGAAAAGCCGCACTTGTTGGATTACAAATGAAATCAAGCTCGATAAGAACAGCAGGCATGCTCGTTTTGGCCAATACCCAAAAGCCGGCTTGGCGAACCCCTTTATCAACGCGACCGGCTGTCGTTGCGAGTTGCTTTTGAACAGCTGCCGCAAATTCAATACTCTGGTCGAGATTCTTATCGTGTGATAGCTCGAATATTATATATGATTCGGTTGACGATGGATCAAAACCCAAATATTTGGTTTCATAATCATCTTCCAGCATCATTACTGAATTCTCTCGCTGGGCTACTTCGAAGTTCTCGTCGGAACGGTGGAGGCCGAGGGTGTAGGTTGATGCACCTTGGATTGTCCGGCGGTTTTTATTACGCTTGTCAACCGAGTTGGTGTGGATTGAGACGAATAAATTGCCACCAGCTTTATTAGCAATATCGGCACGTTCCTGCAGTGTCTTAAAATAATCACCATCACGCGTATATACAACTTTCACGTCTGGCATATTTTTTTCGACAAGACGTCCAAATTCAAGCGCGGTAGCAAGATTTATCGATTTTTCATTGATCTTTCCTGCAATAGCACCGTAGTCGTGTCCCCCATGACCGGCATCAATAACCAAAGTGAAAGAGGGGGACGCAACTTTTGTGGCCATTAATTGCAATCCTACTGTCAATAGCCACATAACCAAATATAATATCTTAAAAGCTAAGCGCATTAGATATATTTGTTATATCACATAGCTGCAAAATTACAAAAAAGGTAATAAATGCACGGCTCTTTCATTTAAAAAATAAATAGAGGCACACGGCTCTTTCATTAAAAAAAAGCGCTACAATCTCGAAAATAATGCTATTTTGGCGATTCAGCAGTGATTTTTGCGCATAAAAAGAGATTTTTTTGCTTGGATTAAAGTGATATATCCGGATGAAGTCATAGAGTGCTAACCATTCTGATTTTCATTAAAATAGGTGTAATAAAAATTTGGTTAAGTAGTAATTATTCGCGACTTCATGGTTGAACATCAATAAGTTACGAAGAAAATCAGCCCACATTACCAAGACCTTCCGTTTGGCAACCATGCTACCAATCACAACGCAAAAATATAACCAAATTTTGATTCCAAGCGCGGCATTTTGGATTCTCTGAAAGAATTTGCTTCGTCTGTTCCTGATTTTAGAAGAACAAGCAAAGGGAATATGCGCCACCGGCTTAGCGACATTATAATGTTGATGCTGTGTGCGCTAAGATACTGCGTTGAGGATAGGAGCAAGCACTGCATCCCGAAGTTTATCTATTCGGAAGGTCATGAACTCGGACATAGAAGAATAGTAACACGGACATATAAAGTATATGACGAACTGGAACTCATCGCAGACAAGGATAGATGGGGGCGACAATCTTACCGTGGTGGAATTCATTTCCTACTCCATTAAGAAATCGACAGTGACGGAAACGACTAAAACAAGACTGTATGCGTCCAGTCTCCCTGTCGGAACTCCTTGGATAGGCAACGCCGTCAGGGAACACTGGTCTATCGAGAGTATGCACTGGGCCTGGACTTTAATTTTCAACAAGATAGGGTAAAGCGGAAATCCTCCACGGCTGCGAGGAACATTGACACCATTCAAAGGATGGCCTTCTCAATCTTCTCTATATGAAAAGGCAGACGAAAAAAACGGTAGGACAAGTCAAACAGTGTTGCTGAATAGTTGCTGAATAGTTACTTTTGAACCAATTTAAAATTCTTGTAATGGCCGTTTTTAATTTTATTAGTTGTAACTTTGCGGATTAAATGATTTATATCAAACGTATGAAAACTGTTAAAACGTCCCAAGAAAATAACAGCAAATCTCTCCGCTACGCTATGTTCTTGCCTCTGGCACTGATGATAGCTTCGGTAGTATCGTGTTGCTTTTCGTACACCAGCGCAAAGCAAAACATCGCAAGTGATTTGAATGATGCTATGCTTGCGTTGGCTAATGAGAACAGCGAATTGTGGACACGACAGGACACAATTGCTGCACTACGTCATATGCACGAAACCACCCATAAGCCCCTCATATATCAGGCTTCGGATGTCAATTTCAAGAATCCAGCTCTGAAAGATGAGGCGTATTTCACACTCGCGTTGGTTGATAAAAAAAATGCTGCGCCTAAAATCCAAGGGAATAAAATAGCATCTGACTCCATTATGCTCGTCCCGGAACGCGCTACCGATGGTTTTGCAATACAAGTGCAGGGCTTTGCTGACAGCTCAATGGCATCAGTGTTTGCGGCTTCCGACCAGACATTACCCGGTGTGCTGTTTACCCTATCCATTCTTTCAATGGCGAGTATGTTTGTTTGGCGAAGAAAGGAACAAGAATTGCCAGAAACTGAACTCGCCACGGTTGGCATCACAATTAATCCTCTCGATGGCATCAGGCTAACACCGATGCAACGGCAGTTCGCCCAGTTGCTCCTTGACGCTCCTGAAATGAAGGTAGATAAAGCCACCCTTTGCACAACCCTATGGGGTAATAAAAGTAACGCTGAAGAGTCGCTTTACACCCTTGTCAGACGTACCAAAACGGCTCTATCAGTGGCTAACATTGAGATTATATGCAATAGGGGTGACTCTTATGAGCTACGCATAAGTGGTTGAGATTCTGCATTGTCAGAAAATGTCAGACAAATGTCAGACAATTTTTAGGACTTGATTGCGGCTTTTTCGCTTGTTTTGCGGTCATAAACGACCTTCGACCGCGAACCGCTCTGCAAGCGATTTTCGCTTCGTTTTAACCGCGAGCTGAAGGTTGCAGAAAAACGCATCAGCATGAAGAAAATCCTTATCATTCTCGCGTTATTGTTGCCGCC
>JAMPII010000056.1 GCA_023662835.1 Muribaculaceae bacterium
CAAACAAGCAGAAAGAAGTGGTTAAGTTGAGTGGGAGTTTGTCTCCCCTCACAACCCCACAGACAAGTTGGGCATTCAGAGAAACCCACGAACACTTTGCATTCAGACTGAAATCCGGTGTCACTACCTGCATGGATTGTGGTCACGAATACAATTTTTAATAAATTGTTAATCAAATAAATAAATTTATAATAGTCTTAATTCTGACTACCAATAGACTACCTACACAAATTTTATGATAAAAGCACCTCAACGGCTTGGGGGGGCTGCTGGGGTGCTTTCGGTGTCTTAACTTGGTCGCGTTGGCGTACCCGGATAAGTGAACAGCACTTTATCACTGCAAAGGTAGCAATTTATCCGGGTATTGCCAAATTATTGATTAGTCGCGCATACTCGCATAACGGCTCAATGACGGCCATTTGCTGTTGTGTGGATAGGCGGCTATCTATGGCAATTGTGCTGATGGCTTCCAGTATGTAGGCTTGCAGCTCTGCGCGTGTGTCCGGGTCTGCGTAGTTAGTGGGTGTTTCCTGCTCTCTCATCGCTCAAATAATATCGTGTTGCAGGATTAACGTTGCGTTTGGGATAATGCCTACCTTTTCCAGTCGGCTAACCATTGTCCGGCGCACGTCAGCCAAAAGGCTGTCAATATCGGCGGCGGTTATGAGTGTCCGGGCATTGTCGCCGGGGGCTTGGTAGATTATTCTGCGGAGGCTGTTAACCTCGGCTCTCGCTGCTGCGAGTTCTGCGCGCAGGGCTTCCAGTTGTCGGCGCGTCCTTGCGCTGGGCTTGTTGATTTCCATTGCTCAAATGATTAGGAATAAAAGCCCTCTGCTTAGGTGTCCTCGGCCATTTGAGTTGCCGTGTGGGCGTTTCCGCTTCCACCACCATACAAAGGGCAAATATTGTGAGGTCAGCCGCCGTGGGCGGTCGCTCAAATGTTTAGGGAGTGCAAATATAGGTCAGATTTCGTGGTTATCCAAATATCTGACCTACAATTTATTATAGTGATTATGCGGTAATCATTTTAAGCCCTGCACAGCCGGGGAAAGTGTGGCGGCTTTGGCTTCCGATAGTCCGGCGATAGGCTGCGCCGCTTTCGTGCGCTGCTCCATTTCGGCTATTCTCTGCGCGTGCGCCGTTTTTATGGTCTCTGCTGATAGATTTCTTTGCGTTGGTACTTCCATTGCGTCAGCGGTCAAATAAAGCGTGAATAATCCACATTTTCAGCGGCGGTCACATTCCCGGCATTGTCAAGCCAAAAATATTCACGGAGGCCGCTCCACGCGTCCGGGGCTTTGCCCTTAAAAAATTCGTTCATCGCTTTGGAGGCTGCTTGGTGTCGGTCGTAGGCTTCCAGTTGTTCCGGGTCGGTGAGGTAGCGCGTGGCGGCTTCCTTTACGGCCTCGGTGTCGTAGGTCAGCCGCTTGCCGTCCTCATCTTCCACCAGTCGGAGCAATTCTGCGTGTGAGGTGGTGGCATTGCCGCCGGGTATTGCTGCAACCTCATCAAACTTTTCGGCGGCGCGGTCTTTTACCACCTCGGCCAGTATTGCCGGAGTCCCGGCAGGGGTGTTCTCGCTTGCGAGCCTTGCAACCCAATCCGTTTTAATCTCGGAGGGGTCGGCGGCGTAGCGGATTACGTCCGCTATCTCGGAGGGGAGGTTTAGTTGCCCCAGTAGGGGCAAAACGTGGGCGTTTGTGTAGGCTGTCATTGCGGCCAGTTCTGCGCTAATGCGCTGTTCAAGCGCATTGTTAACGCCGATTTTCACGCGGCGCGGTGTTGGTTGTTTTTGTTCTTTTTCCATACATTTTGAAATTAAAGTGTTTACACTCACAGTTGTTTCAGTTGTTTACATTCTGACTATGTAAGCAAATCGCTTAAAATAGGTCAAAATCATCGCCGCCGGAGGTGGGGGCGGTAGTCTCGGCGCGGCTGCTCCCATTCCTGCTTTCCGTCCATCGGCCTACATATTCCGGGGGCCGCCGGAGGTGGGGGCGGTAGTCTCGGCGCGGCTGCTCCCATTCCTGCTTTCCGTCCATCGGCCTACATATTCCGGGGCCATAAATTTATCAAAGGGGGCGCGGCTGCTTGGTGCTTCCAGTTCTCCAGTTATAGTCACTTGCCTAACTATCCACTCGGTGAAATTGCGGTATTGTTCAAAAATCTGCTGCGCTGATAGTCCGGGAGTCGCCTCGGCGATTTCCAGTAATACGCCATCAATTGCCGCTCTGCGCTTGGCTGCTCTTGGCTTTGTTCCGTAAACGTGCATTATCCCGGCCAACTCGCCTCTTGCTTCCTCATTCCAGATATTTGCTGCAATTTTGGCTCTTGACTTGTAAGAATTACCCAAAAACTTACTTAATTTTTGGCAATTTGTGGGGGATTTGGCTACGCCCAAATCACGCTCAACCTTTTCGTTAGAAAAGGTCAAATTATTATCATTTACATTATCATTAACATTTACATTAACAGCCGGATTTGCCGGACTTTGCCGGACTTTGCCGACACTTGCCGACACTTGCCGCCTTTTTGTGCTTTCGGCGTTTGTTACCTCTGCACCTTTGCGCCCTGCTTCCCTGCGCTTCTCTCGGATTTCTTCCCATTTCTCATTGTTCCTATCAATAGAAACGCGGATAACTGATAAAGCCATATTAACAGCCGGGTCGGTGGGTTCTTCGCCGTCCAGTGCGTAGGCACATATCGCCCGGAGTAATTTATTGCCTAATTCGGCAGGGAGGCTCTTAATTGAGTTCCACCAATCGCCGTAAAATACAAAAGAATTTTTCATAATTCGCGGCTCTTTGCTGCACATTCAGCCCTCAACATATCGCCATAGGGTTTGACGTACTTGTTAAACTTTTCCTTAACGCGGCGGCTCATCATCGGCAGGGGCAGGGCGTTGACGTATGCAAGCGCGGCAATTGTCAGCGTTTGCCGTGTTCTGTGTTGCCCGGTGCTTATTGCCTTGAGATACGCGGCCTCAACCTCGGCGGCTGCGAGCTGCGCCGCCGCCTCTTGCTCGGTCATTCCGTTGCCTACGGCTTGGGCGTACTGATAGGGGGTTATATTCGGTTCTTCAATCATCGTTTGATAAAATAGACTTTGTAGCGGTTCTCATCGCCCTTAACCCATTTATCCTCTACCTTAACGCCCTTGTTGCGGAGGTCGCGTATGTGTGCGCGTGGGTCGCCTATGTAAAGGCGGTTAGCGATTTCAATAACGGAGTGCGCCCGGCCATCGGATAGGAGCGCAATTAAACGGCGTTCGCGATTAGTTAAGACTTGATTTTGCATTATTCTACTTGTTTGCGGTTCAACATTCGTTCAATATCGGAGGCGCGATATAGCACCTTTGTTCCTATTTTTACCGGGGTAAGGTAGCCACATTTCGCCCATCGCCATAAGGTTGAGGGGTCAACGTTCAGGGCTTTGGCTACTTGTTCGCGTGTCATTGTGGGGGCTTCCCGGTGCTGCTCTATGGCTTGCGCGGTGCGCTCTCTCTCGCCTTGCACCATTCCGGCCACTACTGCGCGGAGGTCGGCGGCTGCTACTTGGATAGTAACGCCGGGCGTTCCGTTTACAATTGCTTGGTAAGTTGCTGCGTCCATATTTTTGAGATTTTGAAATTTTCTGCGACAAAGTTAAACGCCATTCAATAAAGCAATTTCAAAAGTCGGACACTATTATTTTACGCTGATAATTAAATAATTTTTGAAACATAATGAAACAACAAAAGCACCCGGTTAAGGTGCTTTGAATTGTTCTTTGTAGGCTTCTATGATATGCGCCCAATTGCTTCGCTCTCGCTCAAAAATAGCGCGGTATCGGTTTGAAAAGGTTTCGTATATTCCAAATTTACGCCGTAGGCGTGGCGGTATCGCTCCAGTTAACGCCGTGTGCATTGCCTTTTGATTATCGCCACATATATAGCCCATCTCCACCAGTGCGACAGCAAGCGCGGCCATTAGGCTTGCAGGTTTGCTCCAGTTGGTTCTATCCTGCGCCCATCGGCTTACCATCGTAGGGAGGTCAGCCGGGGCGGTGGGGGTCATTATCTCGGCCAGTGTTTTGCCGTCCTGTGATTTGCGCCCTCGCTTGCCCTCTTTTAGCCACTTGGCGTTGCCCTGCATTGACGTTGAGGCCAAATAGTAGTTATCCACTATCCGGGCTAACTGCGCGGCCTCGGAGGTGGTGAGGGTGTCTATCTTCGCCGCCATTCTGCGGAGGGTAGCTGCCGCTTGCTTGTGTGCCTCGCTCTTTGCCATAGGTCAAAGCAAATTTATAAGGTCGCGTTTCATATCCTCATCAATATCGCGGTAACGTGCAAAAGCCTTGCTTCCCTCTTTGTGGCCGGATAACTTGCCCACTAAATTGGGGTCTTTGACTTTGCGGTATAAGTTACCCACAAAGGTACGCCGGGCAATATGGCTGCTTGCGATTTCGTTGAGGGGGCGTTGTTCCTCTTTCCCGGTGGTGGGGTTGAGGATAGTAACGGAGCGAGTTATACCACATTCAGTAAAAATTTTCTTTATTGCGTAGTTATATGGCTGCAATAGCGTAAAGGGGAATAATCGCCCATCGGTGCGCCCTGCATACTTTTCAATTAAAGCCGCTGCGCGTGGGTGTAGGGGTACGCGGATAACTTCCGGGCGTTCCTGCTTGGTCTTGCTTGCTATGTATTCCACTGCGCCGTTAATGATATTGGCAGGGGTCAGCCGGAGCAAGTCCGACACTCGGCAGCCGATTAGGCACTGAAAAATAAAAATATCTCGCTGCGCTTCAAGTTCCGGGCTTGCCGATAAATCAAAATCGGCTATTCGGTCGCGTTCCTCTGAGGTGATATAGTAGGGCGTTCCGTACTTTTCGGCTGTTATACCGTCATATTTGGCAAAGGGTCTATTATTGGTTATTTCCTGCTCATTGCACCAGTTATAAAAAGCTCTAAACCTTGCGAGCATTCCAATAATAGTGTTTGCGCCTCTTTGCTTTGGTTTCTGCGGCTTGCGGATTTTAGGCGAAAATTCAGGGATTAACTTGCACAAATCCGGGTGCTTTTCGTGGATTTGTGGCTCATTTTTCAGAAATGCCGCAAATTCGGTGACGTCTGCGATTGTAAAGCCGTCAAGTGTAATTGTATAGCCGGGGGCGGTGGTGGCTCTCTTGTACTCTTCAAATCGTTTTATAGCGCGTTCCAATACCCAATAATGCCGTGTACGCATATCCGACAAATTACGCGATTTCAAAAAAGTGCTGAAAGTGGCGTAAAAGGTCGGCGGCTCGGCTTGCTTGACTTGGTATTTTTCCGGGTGGCGGTGACGGTCTATCTGCTCATTAAGATAGTCTTTGTTAATCTGCTCTTTGGGGGTGTCTGCGCAAAGCGATAACAAAAACTGCTCCAGTTCGCAAAGTTCTGCTTCCAGTTTTCGGAGATCTGCGGCCTCGACTTGGTTCGCTCTCGGCTTGATAATTGCGCCGTCTTTGAAACGTGCCGGAGCGATATAAAGCCCGGATTTGAGGCGCGGTTGTATGCCTCGGCCTATTGTCAACCGGATAATGATTTCTGATTTTCCTGCGCTGTTGATTTTCTGCGATAGTTCGCGTTTGGTGGTAGCCATAATTTTGAGTTGTTAAGTTAAGACGTTGCAAAGGTAGTCAAAATATTTTATTTTTGACTACCTTTTGACTACCAAAATTAAATCCATTGAAACGTTACGCAATTATTTTGCGATATATTTAGCTGCGCTTTCTATTGGATAGAGCCATATAATCAAATATTTACTATATATTTGTGATTACGGTTATTTTGTTGCAAATTGCATTCGATTTTACTTTCGTGTTCGGATTGTGGTCATGAATGGAAAGAGACCGCCGAAAACGATACTCTGTGCCGTTGCCCCAAGTGTGGCGCACGTCTTCAAGTGAAGGACACAAAGGAGCGAGTGATAAAGCAGAAGTCATTCTTCAATGTCATCACCACAA
>JAMPII010000057.1 GCA_023662835.1 Muribaculaceae bacterium
TGGTCGCCTAACTCCGCTGGTAGGCAAATATGCTTTATACGGTCGCTTTTCTTTTTAAGCAGGTAGCCTGTAACATCTTCCTCATGCAGCCGCTGCATAATGGTTATTGTGGGGGTGTTTTTCTTGTTTACCTTACGTGTGGAAAGCGTTTTGGTAAACTCCACCGCCTGCAAACGCAACGGCTCGCTATCGGCCTGTTTTGGGCTTTGGGGGTCATCGTTCAGTATAATGTGCGCGTGCTTACCAGTAACGGCCGAGCCAGTGGACGTAACGTAACGCTCGCCACCAGCCGTATTGCCATAGTAGCCCTTGCCCGACTTGTCGCGCCTTATGGCCACCTCGGGGAACAGCCGCCTGTAACGCTCGCTGGTTATTATGTCCTTGCTTTTTTGGGCTTGGTCAAGCGACACATCGCTGCTGTAGGAGCTGCTGATAACGCGCAAACTGGGGTCTTGCGTCCACAGCCATGCAGGAAACATAATTGTTACTATGGTGCTTTTGGTCGTTCCTGGGGGTATGTTTATTATTATGTCGTAGGGCTTTGGCAGGCGATTTACAATGTAGTAGGCCAGCTTTTGCAGTTCCTCGCACAGGTATGGTATGTGCCAGTTAAACACAGGTTCTTCGGGTATAATAACCGACCAAAACGTTTCTACAAAGTTGTAAAAACGCTTCCTGCACATGTGAGCCTGCACCTTATCCAGCAGCTCGTTTGTGGGTTGTATTATCCTACCCTGCGCCATTGTTTACTGCATTTCCTTTTTGTCGCGCTTGGCTGCAATGGCATACAGGGTTTCCAGCTCCTGCTCGGACAGCTCGTTAAGGTCAATGCCCTGCGTGCTGGCCATAAGCGGAGAGCCGTCCTTGCCTGTAAGCTCGCTGCGTTCGGGGGCATAAATGCCCAGCAGCTTGTTACGCTCGGCCAGCAAATGCCGTATTTCGGTTATATACGCCACATTGCCACAGCCGCGCTTTTGTGCCTGCTGCTGCTCGGCCATTATAACCTTGCTGGCCTTTTCGCCCTGCACTGGGATGCCGTTGCTGTCGGTTCGCTGGGTTGGCACGGCCTTTTGCTTTTGCCAGCCCTCCGTGTAGTCCTCTTTGCTCTTTTCCCACGCTTCCCACAGCTCAATAAGGCAATCATCAATGCGAGTAAGTGCCAGTGTCATATACTCATCAGTGTTGGCCAGCCTGCTTTCGCGCCACTCCTGTAGCAGCAGCTGCTTATCCTGCTGGATAAGGTTCGGGCTGGGCAGCTTGGGCAGTTGCAGGCGCACCTGCACCTCACGGCAAATAGCACGCACGCTGTAGCCTTTTTTGAACAGCTCGCCCACTATTTCCAACCGTGCCAGCCGCTTTTGCCGCTGCTTTTGGTTTTGCCTGTTGTTAAGTTGCTTTGTTTCCATTGCTTTACAGGTCAACCGTTATAAGCTCTGCGGCCATAGGCAGTGTTTCAATCCACTTGCAGAACTGCTGCCACTGGGGCAAACGGTGGTTTTTGCGCTGCTTGTAAATCCTGCGTAACGCTTGGTAGCTGAAATAGTCTATGGCCTTTTGCTCCTTGCCCATAGGCATTTCAGCCTTTGCCTTAACCAGCGCATCGCCTGTTAGTCCGTTGCAGTCCATGTGCATGGTGCTTTCACAAGACAGCCGCTCACGCCCAGCCCTGTAGGTTTCCATTTCGCGCCACCAGTAAATCGGGGCAGTAATTTCCAGCCACACTATTATGCCGCGCATGGCTTTGGCATGTTCATCGCCAGCCTTAACCAGCTTTGTAGCCAGCTTTACATCGCCCTCATCAATGAACATAGTTGCGCTGTTGGCGTTTTCGGTTGTGGCCATAAAACTGTGTGGCTGACCACCTTTAGGCAGTCGCATAGCCTGCAACGAGGATACTATGCCTGCGATTTCAAGTAGGTTAATTTTCATTGCTTGTTACATTTGGTTTATCATGTTCATAAATTCAGCCCTTAATGCGCTGTCGGTTTGGAACAGCCCTGTAAGGCAGCTGCTGGCCATTTCGCCTTTCTTGCGTGCGCCACGCATGGTTTTGCACAGGTGCTGGCCGCGCATTACCAGCGCAATGCCCAAAGGTGGGTTTTCGCTGCCCAGTGCTTCGGCCAGCATTTCCACCACTTCATGTGTCAGCCGCTCCTGCACCTGCAATTTGGCCGCGCAATAATCCACCACGCGCCCGATTTTGGAAATGCCCAGTATTTTGCCTTTGGGGTTGGGCAGGTATGCAAAGTAATACTGGCCAAAGAAAGGCATCATGTGGTGTTCGCAGCAGCTGTAAAAATCGCCTGTGTCAACCACCATGCTGTCGTACACAATGCCGTCCTCGCCATTTGGAAAGGTGGTAATGTTGGGCTTTTGCGCTGGGTCGTAGCCCCTGTATATTTCGCCATACATACGCGCCACGCGCTTGGGGGTGTCAACCAGCCCTGTTCGCTGTGGGTTTTCGCCTATAAGCTCCAGCAGCTCCTTTACCAGCACGGCTATTCGGCTTTCTCTTTCTGCTTTATCCATTGCTCGTATGTTTTAGAAAGCGTTTGCAGGGCATAGGGTGAACAGGCACAAACAGGGGGACAAACTCCACCCACAAATGCGCCTGCAAACGCTTGTTTGAAAACTTGCCAAAAAAACTGCTTATAGCTCATCGCCTGTGTTGTTATGGCTGGTATATATTGCCACATTGCCCTCGCTCTCCTGCACCTTGCATTTATAGCACTGGGGTATGCGCTGCACCACCCAGCGAGCAATGTTTTCCGCTGTGGGGTTAAAGCCCAGCACCTTGTTAAGGTTGCTGTGGTCTAACTTGCCGTGTATAGCGTTTTTAATGTGCTTAAAGTCGCACACCATGCCATCGCTGTTCAGCTTTTTGGCCTTGCAATACACAGTGATAATCCAGTTATGCCCATGCAGGTTGCCACAGGGGCTGTCGTAGCTCAATTGCAGGCTGTGGCACGCTGCAATTTCCATTCGCTTTGATACGTAGTACATGTTACTCTATGCCTATGAATTTATGCCACTGCATACCCAGCCGCCATTCGGGGTATTGCTGCACCAGCTGTATGCAGTGCTTAATGTTGTCAATATTGGGCTGCTCGCCGTCAAAACAGGGGGATAGGAACAGGTGTTGTGCGTGCTTATGTGGTACTGGGATTTTATCGCCAGCTCGCACGACATAGCGAAGCTCCGCGATGTTGTCAGGGGCTATCTTGGGGGTCTTGGGGCTGCATACGATGTAATCTACGCCAGCAGGCACAGGCAGCAGGCCGTTTGTTTCTATGCTTATGAAAAAGCCGTAACGCTTAAACTCGGCTATTAGGTACGCATCCACCTGCAATGTGGGTTCACCACCACACAGGCTCACGCTGGCACAATGGTTGCCTATAGCCCTGCACTCGGCCACAATTTCAGCCGCTGACAGTTCCCTGTACGTGCTTGTATGGTCAGTGTCGCAAAAGCTGCAATGCAGATTACAGCCGCTAAAGCGCACAAACACCTGTGGCGTGCCTACGCGTGCGCCCTCGCCCTGTATGCTGTAAAAGATTTTGTTTACCTTGTAACGTTTTTCAGTGTTCATATTGGTTGCTGTTTTAATTGGTTTACATGTTATCTCTGCACCAGCGTTGATAAAGCACCCACTGGTCAAAGTTGTTTTGCGCTGCTGCCATAGTAACCAGCTTTTTGCCAGCAGGCGTTTTGGTTTTGCCCATTACGCCTGTTCGGGGGTCAAAGTGGTACACAAAGCCGCCCAAATTGCCAGCCAGCCATGCCGTGCTATCGCAGCTGTAAAATCTATGCCTGTGCTGCTGCCATACGCTTATGGCCGTCAGCCCCAGCCCATGCACCTTACAGCCATGCTCTGCGGCCACGTCAAGGAACCAGCCCAGCTGCGCATACTTGTATTTTTTGAACCAGCTTGTCGTTTTGGTAGCACCGCCCAGCGACAAACTGGCATAAGGGTATTCTTTGCAAATGTCAATCCACGCCTGTTTGCCACGGCATGTGTGCCAGCATGGTATTGGCTGCATACCTGTGCGCTGCTCCATGCGCCTGCGGAGCTTTAGCGCATCCTCTACACTGGCCACCCAGTCAATATCCATTTCCACAAAGTTTTTAATGCCGTTGGCCAGCACCCAGTCGCAGTATTCATCCGTGTACCGCTCCCAGTTTACAGCATACTTATCGTCCTGCATAAACGTAAATGCACCGCTATCAATAAGCAGGTTGCAGGCGTTGCTGTTTTGTATTATCGGGTACTTTTTATTTTTGCGTGCATAGTAAAAACTTTGCAGCAGGTTTATGCGCTTGGGGTCATTATGCAGCCTGTCGGGCTGGCTGTACCTTGTCAGCTCAACCTCGGGGCTTAAGTGCATCATGCGTATGTAGTCAAACTCGCCAGCTAAATACAGCTCCATACCTGTTGCCTATTTTACGGTTACACCTGCATACTCGGACACAGCAGCTTCCACCACCTGCCTTATTTCATCCACCTCCGCTTCCAGCTCATCGGGTATGTGTACCAGCACATGCAGCTCCTTGCCCTTTTGCTGGTCGCTGTCATTGTCGGTAAAGAAATCATCAATGTTAGCGTCAGTGTTGTGCCATATATCCATGCCCATTTCGGCCAGCAGGTCGTTATCCCACTCGTTAGCCAGCTTGTCAAAATCCCACTTGCCAAAGCCCACATTATCCTTAATCACAAACTCGGCCTTTTCCGCTTCGGTTAGGTCGCTTACAAGCTGCACCTTTACCAGTGGCCGCTTTTGCCACTTTGCCCAGTACTCCTGTAGCTCCTGCTGCTCAAACTCGGTTAGCCTGTTGTACTTGGTTTGCTGCTGTAGGTTGGCCAGTATTTCCTGCTGCGTCATGGCCTGTATAAGCAGCAGTGCCTTTGTGCGCATATTGCCGCCATACACAACATGTGTGGCCGCGTCTATTACAACAGGCCGCAAAGCCAGCATTTTGGGAAACACCAGCAGGCTCTGCACCAGCAAAGCCATTTTATCATCTGTTATCTCGCGAGGGTTATCGGCATTAAGCACAATGTCCGTAACCATCACACTTTTCAGTTCGTTTGCCATAGCACGTACATAAAATTTGCGTACAAAGTTAAGGCACAAAGCGTGTACATACATCACGTTTTGTGCCTAACTTTTGAAAGTAACCTAAACTTTTTTGCTTTTCTGCTATTTAATACATAGCTCCTGCTTGCACACCTGCATAAATTCATCTATGCTGTGGCAAACATAGTAAGCATGGCCGAGAGCCTTTACATGCTTTTCAAACTCCACCTGTTTAGGCGATTGTGTGCCTTTTGGGGCTTTCATTTCCACGTATATGTGCCTATTTTTGGCCACTATTACCAAATCGGCCACGCCTGACATTGCACCCTCGGCCTTTAGCTTTGCAGCCACTACAGCGTTACGCTGGCCACCATTAGGCACAGCGTATATAAGCAGGCTGGGGAACTGGTAACGAAACCATGTAATGCAGGCCACCTGTATGTTATGCTCAATTTCGCGCATTTTGCCAAAAAGTGCTGAAAAGTGTGCTTATTACAGGTTTTATCAGTATGGCAAATCGGGTTCATTTTGCCCATAGCCGCCAGCATAAGGCTGCTGGTACTGGGGTTGCTGGTATTGTGGCTGCTGTGGTTGTACAGGCTGCTGCTGGCCGTTTTTAAGCAGCACTATGTTGTCTGCTATAATTTCGGTTACATATCGTTTTTCGCCCTGCTTGTTGTCATACTGCCTGTAGCGTATTTTGCCCTCTACATACACCTGCTGGCCTTGCTGCG
>JAMPII010000058.1 GCA_023662835.1 Muribaculaceae bacterium
CTATGCTCCTGAGCCTGCAGGCCAAAAATCCCTCCAAACCAGCGACCCCAGCGGCTCTGAAATTTTATGATATGGGTCCTTAGCCATTAATTCATTGAGCAACTCTATAAGGTACGAACTGTACGCTTTTAGAGTTGCTCAATTTTATGGGGTAAAAAGATATTATTCAGCAATCAGAAGGAAATATTGTTTCTTGCCTTTTTGAACGAGAATATATTTGCCCGCCAGCAGAAGTTCGGCTGTAGCCGGCTGGTTAATATCGGTAACTTTCTCTTTGTTTATCGATAAACCGTTTTGCTGAGCCAGCTTGCGCAGCTCGCCTTTGCTGGGAAATACTGCGGCTTTCTCTGTCAGCAAGTCGATGAGTTTCACTGTGCCGTCGAGTTCGGCCTTGGCAATCTTGAATGTGTCAACGCCCTCAAATAGGTCGAGCAGAGTGGCTTCGTCTATTTTGTGGAGCTGCTCGGCGGCATTTTTGCTAAATAAAATTTGCGATGCCTCAACAGCTGCCTCATAAGCTTCGGGCGAATGAACCATGCATGTAACTTCTTTGGCTAAACGTTTTTGCAGTGGACGCAAACCTGGATCCTTAGCCTGTTCGGCAACAAGGGCCTCGATTTCCTGACGCGAAAGCATGGTGAAAATCTTGATATAACGTTCGGCATCAGCGTCGCTGACGTTGAGCCAGAACTGATAGAACTTGTAAGGCGATGTGTATTCGGGGTTGAGCCATATATTGCCCGATTCAGTTTTTCCGAACTTGCCGCCGTCGGCTTTTGTTATCAGCGGGCAAGTCAAGGCGTAGGCCTCGCCGCCGTTTGTGCGGCGTATTAGTTCTGTGCCGGTGGTGATGTTTCCCCATTGGTCGGAACCTCCCATTTGCAGCTTGCATCCTTTAGTTTGATTTAGGTACAGAAAATCGTAGCCTTGCAGCAGCTGATAGGTAAATTCGGTGAACGACAATCCGTCGCGGGCTTCACCATTAAGACGCTTCTTGACTGAATCCTTGGCCATCATATAGTTGACGGTGATGTGTTTTCCTATTTCGCGTGCGAAGTCGAGAAATGTAAAGTCCTTCATCCAGTCGTAGTTGTTAACAAGTTCAGCGGCGTTGTCGGCGATCGAGTCGAAGTCGAGAAATTTCGACATCTGGGCTTTCATACCCTCGATGTTGTGTTTCAATGTCTCTTCCGTCAGCAAGTTGCGTTCGGCCGATTTGCCTGAGGGGTCACCAATCATACCTGTCGCGCCACCAATCAGAGCCAGCGGCTTATGGCCGCAGCGCTGAAAGTGACGCAAAATCATGATAGAGCAAAGATGACCTATATGAAGTGAATCGGCGGTAGGGTCGAAACCAACGTAAGCTGTCACCTTTTCGCGGTTGAGCAACTCTTCGGTTCCGGGCATAATATCGTGGAGCATTCCACGCCATTTTAATTCTTCTACAAAATTGTTCATCGAATTGATGTTCTATATTGATATTGTTGATTTACATATCCATTGCCACGCGGAATCCAGTGTCCATTGATCCTGATTCTGGTTTCTCGCGGTAGCGGCGCACAGGTTTGAAAAATACTTCCATATCATCGGAGTTATGAGCTCCACGAACCACGCGCCCTTTGTCATTATCGGGACCGGAAGGGCCTTTAGGATTATTAACCGGCGACGATGCATAATAGCTCTCGTCGTACCAATCGTGACACCATTCCTGTGCGTTCCCGCTCATATCGTAAATGCCTAATTCATTTGGCTTTTTTTGGCCAACAGGATGAGGTTTTGACCCAGAATTCCCTTTGTGCCAGGCTACATCATCGAGATTATTTGAGCCACTATACTTGTTCATTTGGGAATTTTGTCCGCCGCGGGCTGCATATTCCCATTCTGCCTCGGTTGGTAGACGGAATGTTCTTCCGGTAATCTGGCTCAATTTGCGGCAAAATGTTACGCATTCGGCGTATTTAACTCCAACAACCGGTAAACGGCTCCCTTTTGTATAGCTGGGATTTGATCCCATAACGGCTTGCCACAAGTCCTGTGTTACTTCAAACTTGCCGATTCCATAACTGGACAAACTAACGTTATGAGGTTTGTGAGCAGAACCATGGTCTGTGCTACCCATAGTAAAAGTGCCGCCGGTGACGGGAATAATCTCGAAGCTCACACCATTGGCGTTGAATGTGAGCGCGTTGCTTGATGTAGACGCGAAGGAAGTTGTCGATGTGTAGTTCGAACTTCCGCCGTTACCCGACAGAGCGATACGGAAACCATTGAAGAAATAGGCTTGATCGGGTTCGGCATGGAAAGCACGGTTTGTCTGATAGAATACTTCGGTGGAGTTGTAGTAGCCACCACGCTTTGCGCGCTCTGTCCTTTTGCTGTTCCAGCCGTCAACCCATTCGTAGGCGTTGCCTGCCATGTCGTATATGCCAAGTTCGTTTGGCTTATATTTACCGACTGGGTTGAGGCCTTTTTGCATATCTTTACCCAACCCAAGTTCCGACAGAACGTTAGTCCCCGGATAAGTGTAGTTTTGCGACATGCGTCCGCCGCATGCGGCATATTCCCATTCCTCCTCGGTTGGGATTCGGAAATTCTGACCCGTAAGCTGGTTCAATCGGCGAACAAACTGTTCGGCTTTGGCGTAGCTGATATTACCAACGGGATAATTGGCTCCTTTGGATGTTGAAGGAGTGCCCATTACAGCATTCCACAACCCTTCGGTAACTTCATACTTGCCTATCATAAAGTCGGCCAGGTTAACGGTTCTGCTCTGGCTCTTCATACTGAATGTACCGCCGTCAACCGGAATCATCTCGAATGTATAGCCATTGACCGTAAACGCACGTGGTTGTGCGCTCGATGTCGGTTGCGAATATGTTACCGGTGCTAGAGCAGAAGCCGTAGTATGTGCAATCCTTCCATCTGCTTCCATTACAACACGCAATCCATTAAAGAAGTAATCCTGGCTCGCTTCACCATAGAAACGGCGTGTGCTTTCATAAAAAACGTCGGCCGAATTGTAGTAACCCCCTCGTTTCACACGTTCTTTACCACTCGACGGACCTTTAGGATTATTTGCAACGGAATTACTGTAATAATCATCACTGTACCAGTCGGAACACCATTCGTAAGCATTTCCGGCCATGTCGTAAATCCCTAATTCGTTTGGCTTATATTTACCGACTGGGTTGAGGCCTTTTTGCACATCTTTACCCAACCCAAGTTCCGACAGAACGTTAGTCCCCGGATATGTGTAGTTTTGCGACAACTCGCCACCACGGGCTGCATACTCCCATTCTGCTTCGGTGGGCAAACGGAATTTTTTGCCTGTTAATGTGCTAAGTTTCTGTGTGAATTGAAGTGCTTTGCTGTAGCTAACATTGCCGGCCGGATATGTTTGGCCTTTTGAAGAGGTTGAACTTCCCATTACTGCGTTCCACAGACCTTCGGTAACTTCATATTTGCCAATATAGTAGTCGGATACTGAAACCTGATGTGGTTTATGTGCCGTTCCAAATTTAGAGCTACCCATCGAGAAAGAGCCTCCGGCAACAGGAATCATCTCGAATGTATAGCCATTGACTGTAAACGCACGTGGCTGTGCGCTCGATGTCGGCTGCGAGTAGCTCGAAGTCGGGGCTGAACTTCTATTAGAAGAACCGGCGGGAAGTACTATACGGAAACCGGTTGTCCATGAGCCTGATTGAAGGTTCTCATAGAAACGGCGTGTCGGCTTGTGAAATACAATCAACGTTTCGTCCTGAGAGAAACGACCGCCGCGGTTAACGTGACGATTATTAGAATCGCGCGTGGTATTTTCAGGATTGTATTGAGGCGAATTTGAATAATAATTGTCGTCGTACCAGTCGGAACAAATTTCTTCAAGGTTACCGCTCATGTCGTATAAGCCCAATTCATTTGGCTTCTTCTGCCGGCATTGGTGTGATTTATTTCCGCTATTGCCGCCATGCCAGCTAACTTCGTCCAAATTGTTCGAACCCGAGTACCTGTAGTTTCGCGACTTTTTGCCGCCTCGTGCAGCATACTCCCATTCCGCTTCGGTGGGCAAACGGAAGTTGAGCCCGGCTTTAGCGTTAAGTTTTGCAATAAACTGCTGAATATCATCATACGAAACGCTTTCAACAGGGTAACCGCCGCCTTGTTTGTTCGACGATGGATTCGATCCCATGAAACTTTCCCACATGAACTGTGTCATCTCGCCGGGGAACATATAATAGCTGTCGAGTGTGACGCTGTGGGGCTGATGCGTTGTTCCATGTTCGTCGTCGCCCATCATGAACGTTCCACCTTCAACATATACCATTTTGAATGTTATACCGTTGCATGTAATCGACAAATCGCCGTTTGATTCTTTCTTGATAGTGGCGCCTCCGTTTGTTGATTGCGGGATTCCGCCGGAGTAGGTAACCGGCTGTGAGTAGCTTGATTGGGTTTGGGTCTGCGCCGGTGCCGTGTAGGTTTGTTGCGTAGCAGGCTGCTGACGAGCCTCGGCCGTTAGCGATCCGCTGATACGGCTTTCCTCTCCTTCGCGTACCGTTACTGTTTCAGTATGAGTTTGATAACCAGGCTTGGACACCGTTACCGTGTGCTGTCCAACAAGCACATTGTTGAACATATCGGGGGTTGTTCCCAATTCGCGGCCGTCAATTTCAACTTTTGATCCAATGGGCTTGTAGTCGACGTTAATCATGCCGTAGATCGGGGTAAGCGCGGGGATTGTCAATGTTTTATTGTCGCGTTGGAACAATTCCACATTCTCAATGCGCGACTGGTAACCCTGTTTGCGAGCTTCAATACGGTATAAACCTGGGTTGAGTTGCCCGCTCCATGTGCCGGTTCCTTTCATCGCATCATTGATGAAAATTGAACTTTCTGGAGTTTCAGGCTTCACGAGCAGCATAGCCATAACCGACTCGAGCTGAACTTGTTTGGTTGTTTTTCCTGCCGATGTAATTTCAACATTTCCTTCGGCGGGAGCATAACCGTCAGCCTCAATACGGTAGGAGTGGGTGCCATACTTGAGGTAAACGCGCACCATACCGTCCTCGACGGGCTGGGTCTGACCGTCGACACGCACCGAAAGGCCTGTTTTGGGCGTTACGTCGAGCACTAGATAGTTGGCTCCGGCATCGGTTTGTTGCGGACCGGTCGGCACAACGGCGGCTTTTAATCGCAACACATATATATGCTTGCCAACCAGGCTTTCAATGCCAAGGTCGCGGAAGTCGATATATAGGGGATAATGCCCCGGACACTTAACCTGGAGGAACTTCGTTCCCGGTGTAAGATACACCCAATATTCGTTTGTCTTGAAAAGAGCGTCGCCTACGGTGTTACCTTCGAAAGTTACGCCCGACACGGGTAGCTGCACTTTTACCAAGGCACAGATATCATTGTTGAAATCGCGTCGCTGCATTTCAACGGTCATTGGGTTCATTGTCGATTGGAAGTCGACGATTGTGAGATCCTGCGCGCCAAGACCAAGCGCGCAAAACAGCATGACGATAGGCAGCAGGGCTATTTTACGTAGCATTATGTATTAAAATAATGGTGGTTTATTAATTATATGTGCAAAGGTAGTTATTAAATTCAACTTTCGCAAGCTAAAGTTGATGGTTATAAGGTTAATAGGTTATAGAGATAGATTTTTACGAAAAATTACCCAATACATCCATCATAGTTTAGGGCCCATATCATAAAATTTCAGGGCCGCTGGGGTCGCTGGTTTGGAGGGA
>JAMPII010000059.1 GCA_023662835.1 Muribaculaceae bacterium
TGAAAAATGACTGTTGGTTTTGCCGTATTCCGAATTCCTCAATGATTTCATCAGCAGTATAGTTTTCCTTGGTAGAAAACTCAGATACGATTCGATTGAATCGCTCTTTATCCCATTTGATTCGTTCTCTGATAGATTGGAGATAAGTTCTTCTATCGGAATCAGTAGAAATGATGATAGAGGATTTCTTTCCATCCCATTCATCACTGAAGATTTTATAGTCAGAATACCATTGTCTAACAACGCGCTCATGGATAATCTGAAAGTATATTTTACCCTCACGTCCTTCGGATGTAGATGGACGGAATTTTACTTTTATAGATGTCATTTTGTTTGGAATTTGGTTCTCTATAAAATACAGCAAAGGGACACACGCAAAAACGTGCATCCCTTTACTGAATTTAGCATAGGCTTTAATTCTTAAATTATCAGAAGTTCAACATTTGCAATCTCGCAACATACTAATAAACAAATAAAACGTATTGTTTGCACACTTTATGCGGGCTTGTGCCATAGGTTAACTTTATGTTAATTGTGGCAATTATGTAGAATTATTTTCATAAATTTGTTGAGAATTATAATGCTAAAGAATATCATTATAAACTTTAGAAAAGGAAAAGAGATCTGGTAAAACCTATTTTACGCATTATATAATGGCAAAAATTGAAGGTGCAGTAGTTATCAATAAGGAACGTTGCAAAGGATGCGACCTATGTGTCGCCGCATGCCCTACGAATGTATTGGAACTTCACACGAAAGAAGTAAACGATAGAGGCTATCACTATGCCTATACAGTAAATCCAGAAAAATGTATTGGTTGCGCATCGTGCGCTATAGTTTGTCCCGACGGCTGTATCGAAGTTTACAAAATCACGATCAATTAATATTGCTCATTTCAAAAAAACGAGTTTACAATAAAAACAAATCACCAATGAGTGAGGAAATAAAACTTCTTAAAGGGAACGAAGCTATAGCTCACGCTGCAATACGTTATGGCGTTGACGGATATTTTGGATATCCAATAACGCCTCAAAGCGAAATTTTGGAAACATTGGAAGACCTTATGCCATGGGAAACAACTGGAATGGTTGTTCTTCAGGCAGAAAGCGAATTGGCCGCAATTAACATGGTTTACGGTGGAGCTGCTTGCGGCAAAGCAGTAATGACATCTTCATCGTCGCCTGGCATAAGTTTGAAACAAGAAGCAATTAGTTACATAGCAGCAGGCGAACTGCCTGCTTTGATTGTTAATGTTATGCGTGGCGGTCCGGGGTTAGGAACAATACAGCCATCTCAATCCGACTATTTTCAGGCAACAAAAGGTGGTGGACACGGTGACTACCATCTGATCACTTTAGCACCATGCTCGGTTCAAGAAATGGCTGACTTTGTTGGTCTGGCATTTGATTTGGCCTTTAAATATCGCACGCCATCCATGATTCTTGCCGACGGAATTGTTGGTCAAATGATGGAAAAGGTTCAATTGCCGCCTCAACGAGAGCGCCGGACAAACGAAGAAATATCGCGCACGTGTCCATGGGCAATAACCGGCAAACCATCAACAAGAGCAAGAAATATCAAATCGACCTTGGAGATGGATCCAACAGTTATGGAGAAAGTCAATCTACGTCTGCAAGAGAAATACAGTTTAATTGAAGAAAATGAAGTGCGATTCGAAGAACACTACACTAACGATGCCGACTATCTTATCGTTGCTTTTGGTTCAATGGCACGAATAGCACTTAAAGCTATAGAGATTTTGCGTCAACAAGGTATGAAAATAGGACTGTTGCGGCCAATTACTTTGTGGCCATTTCCGAATGAACGCATACTTGAACTGAGTAAAAATATCGAAGGAATCATCTGCGCGGAAATGAACGCAGGGCAAATGATTGAAGATGTACGATTGGCTTGTCACGACAATGTGCCGGTCTATCACTATGGACGTCTAGGTGGTATTGTTCCCAACCCACAAGAAATCATTGACTCCTTTTACAATCACTTCCCTCAAAAGCAATAAAGATGGAACAAAAAGATATAATTGAAAAGGGAACAAAAATATATAGCCGTCCCCGATTGATAACTGACAATACAATGCACTATTGCCCGGGCTGTAGCCACGGCGTAGTTCATAAACTAGTTGCGGAGGTTGTTGATGAGCTTAATATCGAAGACAAGACAATCGGCGTGGCGCCGGTTGGTTGCGCAGTTTTCGCATATAATTACATTGACATCGACTGGATTGAAGCAGCTCACGGACGCGCACCCGCTATAGCAACAGCCGTTAAACGACTGATGCCAGACAAAATGGTATTCACATATCAAGGCGACGGAGACTTGGCTGCAATAGGGACTTGCGAGTCGATTCATGCGGCAAACCGTGGTGAAAACATAGTTATTATATTCATAAACAACGGTATCTACGGGATGACCGGTGGCCAGATGGCGCCAACAACGTTAGAAGGCATGAAGACATCAACAACACCCTACGGACGTCGGGTCGACCTGAATGGATATCCATTAAATATGGGACCATTATTTGCCCAATTGCCCGGGACATGCTATGTTACACGCCAAGCAGTTCACACGCCGGCTGCTACGCGTAAAGCTAAAAAAGCATTGCTTCAAGCATTCCATAATGCAATGAACTGCCATGGAACATCAGTTGTCGAAATTGTCAGTTCATGCAACTCAGGCTGGAAAATGTCGGCTGTGGAAGCAAACAAATGGATGGAGGAAAACATGTTTGCAAAATACCCCTTAGGTGACCTTAAAAACACTGTTTCTCAAAAATCTGAAACCGAAAAATGAAGGAAGAAATTATAATAGCCGGATTTGGTGGCCAAGGTGTGCTGTCGATGGGCAAAATATTGGCATACGCCGCTTTAACGAACAATCTTGAAGTGACATGGATGCCTGCATATGGACCTGAACAGCGAGGCGGAACAGCCAATGTAACAGTAATTATCAGCGATAAGCCTATAAGTTCGCCCGTACTCGACAGCTACGACGTAGCCATCACTCTCAATCAGCAAAGCCTCGACAAATTTGCAGGTCAAGTAAAGCCGGGAGGCACACTAATTTATGATGAATATGGAATTCACCACGCGCCCACACGTACCGACATAAACATCATTAAAATAAACGCAATGGATGCCACCGTAGAGATGGGCAACACAAAGATCTACAACATGATTGTTCTCGGAGCTCTTCTGAAAGCAAAACCCATGCTTACCATCGACACTATAATCAACGGTTTGAAGAAAACCTTGCCCGAACGCCACCACAAATTAATTCCTCTTAATGAAGAGGCAATAAAAAAAGGAATGGAACTGGTTAATCAAAGCATATAATCAATTATCAACCCTCCGATTCTAATTATGCCCCCAAAGCAAAACAAATCGAACAGAAAAAACACAACCGCTGCCACAAAACAAAACATACGGCAGCGGTCGTCATTACATACAAAAAGCTACATATATTCTTTATTGCTTCTCATTCTTGCCATAGCCGCTGCGAGCATAAAAGCACATAGGTCGGAAAAAGAGGCACACTCAATTTCGCCGATAGCCGATCATGTCAGCGGGTTGGAAAATGTAGAAACAAATCCCAAACTCGACGAGAAAATAATTGACTACGCAGGAATGAGAATATCATTCAACCCCGGAATGCACATTCCTAACTGGGTTGCATGGGAACTGACTGCAGAAGAAGCTATGGGTAGCGGCGAAAGAAAAAACCAATTTCTGCCCGACAACCGAGTGCCGGGATGCCCACTACCTTCCGACTATAGTCATACTGGCTACGACCGCGGACATATGGCACCTGCCGGCGATATGAAATGGAGCCCATTGGCAATGAAAGAATCATTCTTCATGACAAATATCTGTCCACAAGACAAAAAACTAAACTCTGGCTCATGGAAACGACTTGAAGAAAAATGCCGTGAATGGGCCTTGGCAGACAGTGCAATCATAATTATAGCAGGACCTGTGCTCACCGACAAATTAACAGAAAGCATAGGAAAAATCCATGTCCGCGTTCCAAAACGATTCTTCAAAGTACTACTATCACCTTACAGCAACCCTCCACGCGCAATAGGATTCATAATGCCTAATGGTGACGTGCCAGGAGGAATGCAAGCTGCCGCCATGAGCGTTGACGACGTAGAAAAGATAACCGGCCACAACTTCTTCTCTGCCCTTCCAGATCAAATTGAAAATATCGTTGAATCACAATGCAAATTCCATCTATGGAGTTCCATAAAATAGAACACGAACCGGAAAATATTTGCGCAATCTCAACACCCCCGGGCATTGGCGGGATTGCAGTCATCCGTATAAGCGGCCCATCGGCTATTGAAACTGTAGAAAAAATTTGGAAAGGAAAAAAACTTACAACAGTAGCCAGCCACACCGCACATCTGGGATACATAATAAACCACAGCAATGAAGATGTCATCGACCAATGCATTGCAACAGTGTATAAAGCGCCCTCAACATTCACTGGCGAAACTATCGTAGAACTATCACTTCATGGTTCACAATGGATTCAACAAGAAACGCTTCAGCTTCTTTTAGACACCGGTGCATGCCGTATCGCACAGCCAGGCGAATTTACACGAAAAGCATTTGCTAACGGGAAAATCGATCTGTCGCAAGCCGAAGCAATAGCCGACATAATATCATCAACCACAAGAGCATCACACCGCCTTGCAATTACACAACTACAAGGCAAATATTCATCCCAAATCGAGGTATTGCGTCAATCCCTTGTCGAACTCGCCTCATTGCTAGAACTAGAGCTCGACTTCTCAGAAGAAGATGTCGAATTCGCTTCACGCAAAAAACTAGTTGACATTGCAAACAAAACCCATCTCACAATATCACAAATGGCTGACACCTACACCACAGGTAAAGCAATAAAAGAAGGAATACCAATTGCAATTGTAGGCGAACCAAACGCAGGAAAGTCAACGCTACTCAATCAACTTTCTGGAGAAAACCGAGCCATTGTCAGCAATATACCTGGAACAACACGCGACACAATTGAAAATACAATCACACTCAATGGCATACAATACCGATTAATCGACACAGCAGGTATTCGTCACACAACCGATGCAATTGAAAACCTCGGGATTGAACGATCCATAGAAGCAATATCAAAAGCCTCAATTGTAATATTGCTCACTACACCAGAAACAACAACTAGCCAATTCAACACAATGGCTAAACAAATCATGCAATCAAATCATGTTGATACAAAAATCATAATATGCCACAACAAAACCGACCTCTCAACCAATACCAATAGATTAAAAAACGACATACTTCTCCCGCAAGCCGACATACAAATATCCGCCTTAAACGGCACAGGAATTGACTTATTAAAAGAAACGCTTGAACAACTGTCTACCGCTGATTGCCTCACACAACCACATATGGTAGTTACCAACGCCCGCCATTATCAGGCACTCAGTTTAGCGAAACAATCAATCCAACGCGTCATTGAGGGTCTCCAAAACGGCCTCTCCGGCGACTTTATCGCCCAAGACCTACGTCAGACCCTCCACCACCTAGGCGAAATCACCGGAGCAATAACAACGCCAGACATCCTCTCAACCATCTTCTCCCGCTTCTGCATCGGCAAGTAGCGGGTTGGCACTATTTGGTGACAAATAGCATA
>JAMPII010000005.1 GCA_023662835.1 Muribaculaceae bacterium
GTTATGTGCAAATTTTTTGACAAAAAAATTTCATAAAAATTAAAATTTAACATTTGAAGGTTTATAAAGCAAAGAAACACAGATAAATAAAAATAGCAACAGTGCTTATTGTTTGAGGGATTTTTATTGATGCCGTATTTCAAGAGTGTTACAAACAGATGATATTACGTTGTAACAACTATGCCACAACTGTAACATCGAGAGCAGCCGAACCGATTCTCAACTAATAAAAAACAGAATGATATGTCAGCAAGGTAAGTTGTGAGACAATTTGATGTTTTTCGGGATTATATAATAATACGCAGCAAGTTGCGTTAAAAAATTAGGTGATAAATGCTCACTGCAAAATGAACCAATCACATGAAATTTAATTGTAAATTTTTGTACAAAAATATACGACTTGCCTTTATTATCTTGCTGGTTAGTAGTGCTACGGTCAGAGCGCAGGTTAGAATACACGGAAAAGTTACTAACGGTGACAATGAAGCGATTGAATTTGCAACTGTACGCGTGGCTGGAACGGCTGTTGGAACAACAACTGGGCTAGATGGTGCATATACGCTGACAACAGCTAAAGCTGATACCATAAAGGTTGTTTTTACATGCCTGGGCTACAAGGAACAGGAACGAAAACTCATTGATGCTGATGGCGACGTTTCGCTCAATGTGCGCATGTTTAAGACAACTCGGGAGTTGATGCAAGTTGAGGTGACGGAGTTCAAGAAGCAAACCACACCTATGCAATCGATAGATGTAGGAGCATATCGGCTGGCGCCTGATGTGTCGGGCGGGAGTATTGAGTCGCTAATCACGACTATGGCCGGTGTGAATTCGTCGAACGAAATGTCGTCGCAGTATTCGGTACGTGGCGGATCGTACGATGAGAATCTGGTTTATATTAATGGTATTGAAGTTTACCGCCCTTTACTGGTGACATCAGGACAGCAGGAGGGCTTGAGTATCATTAACCCCGATATGGTTGATAAGGTGAATTTCAGCACCGGAGGTTTCACGCCGGAATATGCCGATCGTATGTCGTCGGTTCTGGATATTACTTATCGTCAGCCTGAAGCTTTTGAGGGCAATGTCTCGGGTAGCCTTATGGGGGGGAGTCTGTCGCTGGGTCAAAGTTCGAAACGTTTCTCTCAGATGTACGGATTGCGCTATAAGCGGAATAATTCGTTGCTTAGTTCTATGGAAACGCGTGGCGAGTACGATCCCAACTTCCTCGATTTCCAAACGAATATCAATTACCGCATCACGTCTAGGCTGAAAGCTTCGTTTCTCGGCAACATAGCGATAAACAACTATAAGTTCACTCCCGTCGACCGAACAACAAACTTTGGGACAATGGAGTCGTCGAAACAGTTTAAGGTTTATTTCGACGGTCGCGAGAAAGACAGGTTTGAAACATACTTCGGAGCTGTGACGCTTCAATATACTCAATCGCGAACGACCAATTATACGTTGCTTGCATCTGGCTACTTGACTAATGAATTGGTGGCCTATGATATTTCCGGCGAGTACTGGCTCGACGAAGCCGGAACCTCTGGCGAAGGTGGAGTAGGGGGCGAATTGGGTGTTGGCCGATATCATGAACATGCTCGCGACCGTTTGAAAGCATCGGTGATATCGGTTGGGCTGAGAGGTAACACTGCAATTGGAGGACACGGGCTAAGCTACGGTCTTACCTTGAATAATGAGAAGATTTATGAACGCACTCGAGAATGGGAGCTGCGTGATTCGGCTGGTTTTTCATTGCCAAGCCATAGCCCTGTTTTGAAGATGATATATAATCTGACATCGAATCAGGATATCTCGAGTATGCGTATGGGAATGTTTGTCCAAGATTCCTATCGATTGGAAACGAAGCATGGCTATTTGGGCGTTAATGGCGGCATTCGTTTAAGTTACTGGGATTTCAATAAGGAATGGCTGGTAAGTCCGCGTGTCAACATGTCGTTTATTCCGGCCGGCAACAGTCATTGGGCGTTCCGCTTGGCTGCAGGTTTGTATTATCAGGCACCGTTCTTTAAGGAAATGCGCCAGATAATAGCTGACGAAAATGGCAATAATGTTGTTAAATTGAACAAGGATATAAAATCGCAGCGTAGTTTGCATTTTATACTAGGTTCCGACTATACGTTCCGTGCGTTTAACAGGCCGTTTAAATTTTCAGCTGAGGCGTATTATAAGGCGTTGTCGAACCTTATTCCGTATGAGGTAGACAATCTTAAAGTTGTTTACGATGGAGTGAATTCCACAAACGGTTTTGCCGCCGGATTGGATATGAAACTGTTTGGCCAATTTGTTCCGGGCAGCGATTCGTGGATCAGTTTTTCACTGATGAAGACTCAGGAGAATTTGCGCGGGGTAAAGGTGCCGCGCCCCAACGACCAGCGTTATAGCTTTGCTCTGTATTTTACCGATTATTTTCCCAAATACCCTAAGCTGAAGCTCAGCCTGCGCGGCATATTCGCTGATGGTTTGCCTACTACGGCACCTCGCTCAAGCCGCGACAAAAACTATTTCCGCACGCCGGCCTATAAGCGTGTCGATTTGGGCTTTTCCTACGCATTGCTATCGCCTTTGGGTGATGGAGAGTCGCGCGGCGGAGCGTTGAAGCATATAAAATCGGTTTGGCTGGGATTGGATTTCTTTAACCTGTTCGACATATCGAACGTAAACTCCTATTACTGGGTAACAGATGTGAACAACATCCAGTATGCAGTTCCCAACTATCTTACACGTCGTCAGGTTAATGTGCGCTTGACAATCGATTTTTAGAGTTCATTCGATAAGGAATCTTAGCGTAACGAATCCATTGCTTTGAGCATTTGCATCAGTTCGCTGCGTATCTCTTTGAGGTGTTCAACAGCTTGGGCGTGGCGCGACACGCCGCTGTGGTTGTGCTTTATTTGTTCGCGTGCAGCCTCTATTTTTAGACCTCGTTCCTTAACCAGATATTGCACCATACGGATTTTCTCCACGTCGTCGGGTGTGTAGAATCTCGAACCTTTATCGTTGCGCTTAGGTTTTATAATGTTGAATTGGGTTTCCCAGTAACGCAACGCCGACGGTGCCATGCCGGTAAGTTCGGCTACCTCACGTATTTTGTAGTATTTTTTTTCAATATTGTTCATTAGTGATGAGCATGTTTTCTATTTTGAACGTTGAACGTCTTTCACGCCTTTTACTGTGCGAAGTTTTCGGATAATCTCGTTTAGTTGAAGTGTGTCGCGTACGCCCACAACGAGGTAGCCTTGGAACAGACCGTCGTTTGAGTCGATCGAGATTGAACGCAACTGGGTGTCCTTGTCTTTGTTTATGATTGAAGTTATGTTTGTTACGATACCTATGTCGTCGTGGCCAACTATACGCAGCGTTGCGCCGAACTGACCTCCGAGTTTTCCACTCCATCGTGTTGTTATCACGCGATATGGGTATTTGTCGCGAATGTTGTGGGCATTAGGGCAATCGGCACGGTGGATTTTTATCACACCTTCCGATGAGATGAAGCCGAACACGTCGTCGCCGTAAATGGGATTACAGCATTTGGCCATTTTGTAGTTGATACCTTTTATATTGTTGCCAATCACGAGAATGTCGGATTGGTTTTCTGTTTCGTTGTCGGTTGTGGCAAGCTGGAATTCCTCGGCCGAACGCGCGGCGGCAGTCTCGGAGGCTTTGCGTTCGAGTTCCTCATACTGCGCGATGATGTCGTTTACGTCGATCTCCTCCGAGCCTATGGCTGTGTAGAAATCAGTAACTGTTTTATAGCCTAATTTCTTAATCAGTTTCATCAACGATGCTTCCTGAATGTCGATTTTACGGTTCTTGAATCGGCGTTCGAGCATTTCTTTGCCCAGCGATGCCGAGCGGTTGGCCATTTCATGAACGCTTTGGCGGATTTTGTTGCGCGCTTTGGAGGTGACGGTGAAATTGAGCCAATCGAGTTTTGGCACCTGGGTTGTGGAGGTGTTTATTTCGACTGTATCGCCACTTTGCAGCTTGTAGCCTAATTTCTGGTTGCGGCCATTCACGCGTCCGCCGATGCAACTCATTCCCAACCGGGTGTGTATGTGGAATGCGAAGTCGAGAACAGTGGCACCGTATGGTAGTTTGTACAGGTCGCCTTTGGGCGAGAATACAAACACTTCCTTGTCGTAAATGTCCATACGCATGTTCTTCATCAACTCCATGGGGCCGGTTTCGGCTGTTTCCAGGATGTCGCGCACGTTGTTCATCCATGTGTCGAGGCTTTCTTCGCTTCGTATGCCTTTGTATTTCCAATGAGCGGCAAGACCTTTTTCGGCAACCAAATCCATTCGCCGGGTGCGAATTTGCACTTCCACCCAGCGGTCGTCGGGACCGTGTACGGTGATGTGAAGCGATTCGTAGCCGTTGCTTTTTGGTATGCTCAGCCAATCTTTCATGCGCGATGGGTTTGGTTGGTACATGTCGGTCACTACTGAGTAAGCAAGCCAACAGTCGCTTTTTTCTTTAAGCGGCTCGGTGTCGATTATTATGCGTATGGCGAACAGGTCGTAGATATGGTCGATGTCGTTGTTCTGCTTCTTTATCTTGTTCCAGATTGAATATATGCTTTTGGTGCGTCCTTTTATTTCGTATTTGATTCCAGTGGCGTCGAGTTTTTCGCGGAGAGGTTCGATGAAGCCTTTAATGTAGGCATCACGGGCTGTTTTTGTTTCGTTGAGTTTGTGGGCTATCTCAGAGTAAACGGCTCGGTTGGTGTACTTGAGTGACATGTCCTCAAGTTCCGATTTTATGGCATATAGGCCAAGACGGTGGGCCAGGGGGGCGTAGAGATAGTTGGCTTCGTAGGCGACGTCGTGGACCATTTTTTCATTCGGATGGTGGTTGATGTCGCGCATAAGTGCCAGACGGTCGACAATCATGATTATTATGACGCGAATGTCCATGGCAAACGTAAGCAACAGTTTACGGAAGTTGTCGCTCTCCATTGCCGCTTGCTTCGAGTATAGGGTTGACACTTTCAGTAGCCCGTGGATTAGTTTGGCTATATCTTCTCCCCAAGCTTTTACTACTTCCTCCTCGGCTATGTATTCGCTTTTACACAGCGGATACAGTAGAATCGCCAAGGTCATGTTACGGTCGGGACTGATTTTTTCGCACAGTAGTCGGGCTGTTGCCAGATTATGAATTGCGGGGTTTATTCCGTAGCGGTCGCGGCAATAGTGATTATTGTCGATTCCTTGTTGAATAACTGTTCTTACCCGTTTAAAGTCGCCGGGCTGCATCACCGAGCGTGTGAGCCTGAGTAGAGCGCTTGTGTCGGCGAGCATTCTGGATTTTTCCTGAGCAGAAAGATATTCTTTTTCCATAGTCTGATAAGTTATGGTTACGGGCAACAAGTGCCGGAGTGTTTGTTACTGTGTGCATTCGGTTGGGAGTTTGTTTAACTCCTCAATGTAGTCGAGCAATTCGCGGCGTCCGCGACCATCGGAACTGGATGTGCGGAATATGGGTGGTAGCTCTTCCCAGTTCTCGCTGAGCGCGGCCAGATAATTCTCGATCTGTTTTTTTGCTGCGGCCGACGACAATTTGTCCATCTTTGTGAAGACAATTGCGAAAGGAATACCGTTTTCGGCTAGCCATTCCATGAAATTCAAGTCGATTTTCTGTGGGTTGTGGCGCGAGTCGATGAGTAGGAATAAATTTGTCATTTGCCGGCGGTTGAGTATGTAGTCGGAAATGATGTCGCGAATTTGTTTCTGCATCAGCTTTCCGCGCTGTGCGTAGCCATAACCGGGCAAGTCGACAATGTACCATTGGTCGTTGATTAGAAAGTGGTTGATAAGGGTTGTTTTTCCCGGAGTGGCCGAAGTCATGGCGAGTCCTTTACGGCCTGTCAGCATATTTATTAGTGATGATTTTCCAACATTCGAGCGCCCGATAAATGCGTACTCGTGGCGGCATTCGTCGGGACATTTTGCTACATCAGTGTTGCTTATTATAAATTTAGCGGAATTGATTTCCATAATAGGTTGTGGTTTTCGTAAAGTTAACAATTTTGCATCGAACAATGTTAAATATGCTCTTAAAAAAAACGATGCGCCGGTATCGGCGCATCGCATGGGAATACTGTGGGGTTGTTTTGCCGCTGAAAAACTGCTGCAGCTATTGACCCAAATATGTTTTCAAAAGTTTGCTTTTTTGTCCTTTCAGACGGCGTATTGCTTTTTCTTTGATTTGGCGTACGCGTTCGCGTGTGAGGTCGAATTCGGCTCCGATTTCTTCGAGGGTCATTTCCTGACATCCTATGCCGAAGAATTTTTTGAGGATTTCGCGTTCGCGTTCGTGCAGTTGTTTCAAGGCGCGATCCACTTCTTTTGATAGTGATTCTTGGGTGAGTGTGGCGTCGGCCATGGGGGAATCGTCGTTTGTGAGAACATCGAGCAGTGAGTTGTCTTCTCCTTCAACAAATGGCGCGTCGACTGAAATGTGTCGTCCTTGAACTTTTAGTGTGTCGGCAATTTTTTCTACAGGAACATCGAGCGCGTCGGCCAATTCTTCGGCTGATGGGCGGCGTTCATTTTCTTGCTCGAACTTGGACAGAGCCTTGCTGATTTTGTTCAGTGAACCAACTTGGTTCAGGGGCAGGCGCACAATGCGCGATTGTTCGGCGAGAGCCTGTAGAATAGACTGACGTATCCACCAAACGGCATAGGAGATGAACTTGAAACCGCGTGTTTCGTCGAATTTCTGTGCGGCTTTAATTAGCCCAAGGTTGCCTTCGTTTATGAGGTCGGGGAGTGACAGGCCTTGATTTTGATATTGTTTGGCTACGGAAACAACGAAACGCAGATTGGCTCGGGTGAGTTTGTCGAGGGCTTGTTCGTCGCCCTGACGGATACGTTGAGCTAGTTCTACTTCTTCTTCTACCGAGATAAGGTCCTCACGACCAATTTCTTGTAGATATTTATCGAGCGAAGCGCTCTCGCGGTTGGTGATTGACTTGGTGATTTTTAATTGTCTCATCTGTATCTACACATGATTTTTAGCTTACAAAGTTACGAAATTTTTTTCGCAATTGCCCGAAGGCAACAGTTAAATAACGTGGGTTGGTAGTAGAGGATTGTGTATTTAGCTTTTTTTATGATTTTTTTTGCGGATGAAGAACAGTAGTAACGCCGGAATTTCTACATGTCAGAAATTCCGGCGTTGTTGTGCCGTATAAGGGTTAAAACTTATGCGTTTTTAACTTGGTCGACTACTGCTTTGAAAGCTGCTGGGTTGTTCAGAGCCAGGTCGGCAAGAACTTTGCGGTTGATTTCGATGCCTGATTTGTGGATGAGGCCCATGAGTTTTGAGTAAGAAAGACCGTATTCGCGTGCGGCTGCGTTGATACGCTGAATCCAGAGCGAACGGAAATTGCCTTTGTTGTCCTTGCGGTCGCGATAGGCGTAGGTGAGACCTTTTTCCCAAGTGTTTTTGGCAACGGTCCATACATTTTTGCGGCAGCCGAAATAACCGCGTGTAAGTTTCAGAATTTTTTTGCGACGGGCGCGTGAGGCCACGTGGTTTACTGATCTTGGCATTTTGTTTTGGTTTTTTGAATGTCAGCGGCTTTGTTTTGCTCTTTTTATGGTGCTGAGCATTCGGTTAATAAACTTTGATTATAAAATCACTTTTTGATGTCGGTTTTGCGATGAAGCGCGCCGTTCATTAAATGTTAAGAAGCGCTTTAACCTGACGCTCGTCGACTTTAGCAATCAGACCAGAGTGGGTGAGGTTGCGTTTTTGCTTTTTGGTTTTCTTTGTGAGAATGTGGCTTTTGAAGGCGTGTTTTCTCTTGATTTTTCCTGATCCGGTAAGGGCGAACCTCTTTTTGGCACCGGAATTAGTCTTTACCTTAGGCATTTTGTTTGTTTATTTGTGATTAATATAATAATGTGGGTTATTTCTTTTTTGGCGAGAGCATGATTGTCATTCTCTTTCCTTCGAGTACGGGCATCTGCTCAAGTTTGCCAATTTCTTCAAGGTCGTTGGCGAAACGTAGCAGGAGCACTTCTCCTTGCTCTTTAAACAGGATGCTTCGGCCACGGAAGAATACGTAGGCTTTTACTTTAGCTCCTTCTTTAAGGAATTCTTGCGCGTGCTTTAGCTTGAAGTTGTAGTCGTGGTCGTCGGTTTGAGGTCCGAACCGGATTTCTTTGACTACTACTTTTGCGGCTTTGGCTTTCTGCTCTTTCTGGCGTTTTTTCTGCTGATACAGGAACTTTTGATAGTCGAGAATCTTGCAAACAGGGGGTTGCGCTGTTGCGGAGATTTCGATCAGGTCGAGCCCTTGTTCTTCGGCGAGCTTTAACGCTTCGTGAATGGAATATATGCCGTTTTCAACATTGTCGCCTACGAGCCTTACTTCGCGTGCGCGTATGCGTTCGTTAATAACGTAGGGGTCTTTCTCGCGTTGGGGTCCCCTGAAAGGTGGGCGGTTGCCGCGTTGCGGCCCCTGTGATCCGGGTTTGTTGTCCATTCAGTTTTAAGAGTTGATAGTGTCGTTGATTTCTTTGGTCAAATATTGTGCAAAGGTAGTGATTTTCATCGTACCTTTATCACCTTCGCCCTGTTTTCTTACAGAAACTTCTTCATTTTGTGCTTCTTTTTCGCCAACGATGAGCAGATATGGGATTCGTTTAAGCTCGTTGTCGCGAATTTTCTTGCCAATTTTTTCGTTTCTGTCGTCAACGATGGCTCGGATGTCGCTTTGTCCAAGTTCTTTTGCGACTTTGTAGGCGTAGTCGTTGAACTTTTCGCTGATAGGGAGCACTACGCATTGGTCGGGAGCGAGCCATAGCGGGAATCGTCCGGCTGTGTGTTCGAGCAGTACTGCAACGAAACGTTCCATAGAGCCGAATGGGGCGCGGTGGATCATTACGGGACGGTGCTTGAGGTTGTCTGCTCCGGTGTACTCAAGATTGAAGCGTTCGGGCAGGTTGTAGTCGACTTGAATCGTACCTAACTGCCAGCGGCGTCCAATCGCGTCTTTAACCATGAAGTCGAGCTTGGGACCGTAGAAAGCTGCTTCGCCAAGCTCGGTGCGTGCTTTCAGTCCTTTTTCGGCGCAGGCTTCGATGATTGCGCTTTCGGCGAGGTGCCAGTTTTCATCTGTGCCAATGTATTTTTCTTTGTTGTTGGGGTCGCGTAGCGAAATCTGTGCTTCGAAGTTTTCGAATTTAAGGGCGTTGAAAATGTAGAAAATGATGTCCATCACTTTCAGGAATTCGTCCTTAATCTGGTCGGGGGCGCAGAAAATGTGTGCGTCGTCCTGAGTGAATCCGCGAACGCGTGTAAGGCCATGAAGCTCACCGCTTTGTTCGTAGCGATAAACAGTTCCAAACTCGGCCAGGCGCATAGGCAGGTCGCGGTAGGAGCGTGGATATGCTTTGAAAATTTCGCAGTGGTGGGGGCAGTTCATTGGCTTGAGCAGGTACTCTTCGCCTTCTTCGGGGGTATGGATGGGCTGGAAGGAGTCCTTTCCGTATTTAGCGTAGTGGCCTGAAGTTACATATAGGTTTTTGTTTCCTATATGGGGGGTTATGACCTGCAGGTAGCCGTATTGTTTCTGGATTTTGCGGAGGAATTGTTCGAGACGGTCGCGCAATGCAGCTCCTTTCGGCAACCACAATGGCAGGCCGGCGCCTACGTTCTGTGAGAATGCAAACAGTTCCATCTCTTTTCCTAGTTTGCGATGGTCGCGTTTTTTTGCTTCTTCCATAAGTGCCAGATACTCGTCGAGCATCTTTTTCTTTGGGAATGTGATGCCGTATACGCGCACGAGCTGGTTGCGTTTCTCGTCGCCGCGCCAGTATGCTCCGGCCAGCGATGTAATTTTGGCGGCTTTTATTGGAGCTGTTGTCGGGAGGTGGGGGCCACGGCACAGGTCGGTGAATGCGCCTTGGGTGTATGTGGTTATATGTCCGTCCTCAAGTTCGGAAATGAGTTCGCATTTGTATTGTTCGCCGCGGTCGCTAAACATTTTCAGTGCGTCGGCTTTTGAGATGTCGGCACGTTTGATTTCTTCCTTTTTCTGGGCAAGTTCGATCATTTTGGCTTCTATTTTGCCAAAATCTGCAGCTGTAATATTGTGTCCGTTGGGGTCGATATCGTAGTAAAAACCGTTTTCAATAGCCGGGCCGATACCGAATTTTACCCCGGGGTATAGTTCCTGGAGCGCTTCAGCCAGCAGGTGGGCTGAGCTGTGCCAGAATGCGTGTTTTCCTTCGGGATCGTCCCATTTGTGTAGTTGCACTTCGGCGTCGGCATTGATAGGACGCGACAAGTCCCACGGCTGACCGTTGACAGTGGCGGCAAGCACATCCTGCGCCAGACGGGGGCTGATGCTTTCGGCTATTTGCAATGGCGTTGTGCCTTCAGCAAATTCTTTTGTGCTTTTGTCGGGGAAAGTGATGGTTATCATTGTGTTGTGTCGTTATTTAATGGTTAATTGCGTCCGACAGGGCTGTCGGACGCAAATGAGAGGGCAAAGCTACGTAATTTTTTGTAAATAACGAAAGATTACCGGGATATTTGCTGTTTTTTAAGCAAATTTTGTAGCTTTTTCTGTATTAGGACCCATATCATAAAATTTCAGGGCCGCTGGGGTCGCTGGCTTGGGTGCTTTTTGTCCTTTGGCCCAGTCACATAGCTCGCTATGCTCCTAAGCCTGCAGGCCAAAAATCCCTCCAAGCCAGCGACCCCAGCGGCCCTGAAATTTTATGATATGGGCCCTTAGAACGGTATGTTGATACCGAAGTTTACGTTGGCGTTTGATGATAGAGGAACGCCTTGTTTAGCCAGTTTACCGGGGGTGTGGTCGGTAGCCAGATAGAGGTTGAAGCCGGGGGTGTGGAGGTTGATTATCCAGCCGAATCCGAATCCGAAAGTTCCATAGGCTGCTGATGCACTGGCCGAGAAAATTTTGCATGGAGCTACGTTGGCGCTTAAGCGGAAGTCGGTCCATGTGAAGTCTCCATTTATACGGGTTGTTGAGAGGGCACCAAATTTCAATTTGCGATAGAGGGGGAAGGTGTACTCGGCACCGAGGTTTACGGTGGCAGCCAATGCAGTTGTCCGACCGCCTTTGTCGCCCATGTCGTTAAGCTCGTAAAGGGCCGATAGCTGATCCTTCATTTTATCCAATTCGTCGTCGAAGTTGTTTGGCTGGTCGCCGTCGACGTTGAAGGTGTAGCGGTCTGTTTCGAAGGTCTGAGTCCCATTGGTTGAGGCTACCATGTTGTTGCTCCACGAGATGAAACCGAGGTCGAGTACGGCGGCTGAGAATGTCCAGTCGTTGTTGAGTTTGTAGGTTGCACCCAGATCGACTGCCATGCCAAAGCCGTTTACGCCGGCACCGTCGATGTCAGCACCGCTAACGTATTCGTGGCCTGTACGTGAGTTTGTGTCTTTGTCGTATGTGAGGCCTTTTACTGATGCGTTGATTGTTGCGTTGGTCATTGCTTGCCAGTTGTTTTCGCCGAGCACCAGTTGAGCCTTATCGAATTTGGCATCTATATCGGCTCCGCCGACAAGGAATTTTAAGGTTCCGCCTACGCGCAGTTTGTTGTTGATGTTGCGCGAGTGGCCTAGCCCGATTTCGGCCCAAGCGCTACCACTGGCGCGGAGGTCGGAGATGTCGTAAGTGTCGTTCTGTAGTCCTTGTTTCATGAGTCGGAACAGTTCTTTCGGCAGGCGGGCGTTGATGTCGGCACGGGCGTTAATACTGATAGTGTTGTATCCGCCAAAGGCTTTGAATCCGGCCGATAATACACCTACGCGAAGGTTTACGCCGAGGCGCGATTTGTTGTCGAGGTTGCCTAGGAATTCGGATGCGCTGACACCGGGGTTGAGGAATGTTGTTGTACGGCCATTAATGTTGTAGAGGAAGTCCTTTACGTGGGCTGTTCCTTGCATTCCGATGTTGAGGTTGCCTAGTGCGGGGAACGAAACGAAGTTGCGGTTGTTGCCTATAGCAGGGTTCATCTGGAACCGATACATGTATTCGTCGTTGAAATAAGCTGATTCGGTGCTTTGTGCAGCGGCTGTGAATGAAGCGACGGCCAAAATTACAGCTGTGCAGCTTCGGAGTATGTTGAGTTTTGAGAATTTCATTTTACTTGCGTGTTTTTATGCATCGTTAGAGTTCTTTTTCGTAGTAGCCTGAAACGGTGGCGCGGATGTTTTTAAGTGTAATTCCTTGCGAGGGGCTGAGCGCCTGTGAATTCTGTGGGGCTGTAGCTTTTGCTTCGAAGCTGATGCCGTCGAGGTGGGTCACTGTGCCGGTTATATGGATTTTTACCTGCTGACCGTTGGCATTTGCCTGAATGTCGGCGCCGTCAATCTCAACATTGTTAATTTTGTTTCCGTTTATGTCTATTGGGTATCCGGTTAGTTTTACATTGAAGGGGAGGTCGGTGGTGACTGATGCTGTTACGTTGAGCTCGGAGATTGTGATTTTGTCGATGTCTTCGTCGTTCCATCCATTTTCAACGTCGCTGTAAACAATCTGCGATCCTTCTTTTAGTGCCAGAGGCGCGTAGAGAGTATAGCTTCCTTCGATTTGCGGATAGCTACCAAGACGGAAGTTGTTTACTTGCTGAACCGGGATTTCCGGATTGTTGATGTTGATTTCGATTTGATTGGGAAGTCCGTTGCCGGCAAGGATATTTGACAAAGAAGAGTAGGGCACGTGGTCGGAACCGGTGTAGTCGACGTTCTCGTTTTTGAAATAACTTTCAGGCTTTACGGGCGACAGGCAGTAGCTGTTGTTAGCTTTGGCATAGAGGGGGAATGTGCCATTGTCGATTGAGCAAACAACCGGGGCTTCTCCGTTGTCGCGGGTGGCCGTCAGGCTCAGTCCTGCATTTCCTTGTATACCATACTGAGCGAAGGGATTGGTAAGTTTGATGTATATTTGCGGGTTAGCTATGCTAACGTCGGTGCCTCCTTGGTTGAGGAAGTCGGGCAGATCGTTGAGGGTTACGGGCGCAATGTTCAGATCATTGATGGTGTATTTAACCTTGCCTGTAAAAGTTTTAACCTCGAATGCACTGAGAATAGGCTGGCTCCAGATTACTATTTTGGATGGGATTTGCTCGCTGGTAGTTCCTTGGGGAAGCATGAGGCTGAGAGCTTTGAAGCCAGTTTGGCCACTGATGTCGATGCTGTGTTTGTTGCCGTCGAACTTGATTCCGGAAGTAGCTATGTTGATGGCGCTTGCTGAAATTGAGAGTGTGATGCCGTTTTGGAGGTTATTTACTTCGGCTATTTTCACTTCGCCTGTTTTGCTGTCGTAGGTGCCGGCCGATGTTGCTACAGTTAACCCTTTAGGAAGTTGGATAACAACGTTTTTGAACTTTGTGCCTGCGGGGAGGTCGGCTCCATAGCTTGCTATATTCACAATGTAGTCGAAGTTCCAGGATATACCGAGTTGGTCGATGGCAACAATGTCGTCAGTGATACCGGTGTAGTGGTATTCGAAGGTTGACATCGGAGCCATTTCTGCTTCTATTTCGTAGTTTTTGTCGAGGGTGATTCCAGCTGGAAGTGTCGGAATATTTACTTCTGTTGTTGATGGATTGATTGCTGGGGCGTTGACGGTAAAGGGGGTTACATTGATAGCTCCTGAGTTGAATGTACCATTCTCCAGCAAAGCGTATTGCCCGTTTACTATCTGAATTTTATCACCTTCTTCGATGTCGATGATGCTTGTGAGTGTGATTTCGTCGATGTTGACCGGTACTGTTAAAGAATTGACATTCACTCTGGCGGTTGTTTCGATGTCGGACAAGTCGTACTTGTCGTCGATACACCCTGTAAAAGCCGTTGCTGAGGCGGCGACAGTCAGGGCGATTGTTAGTTTGTTCATTAGCTGATGAATATTGATTGGTTGTGTGCTATTATGAAAAAATGTTTTCTTACATAATTCAATGGGCGCAAAGGTACGTAAAATACGTATCAAAAAAAATATTACAAAATAAAAAAAAAGTGTTAAAGTTTGAACTTGGAAAATATGTTCTTTTAAAGAATGATAGGAGAATATTGGCGTTGGTTATGCTATATGCCTAGAAGGTCGCGAAATATGTCGAGGGCTGTTTTTATTTCGTCGGCTTTGGCGCGACAGTCGATGTTTATTTTACCAATGTCCGACAAAAGGGTGAAGTTGATTTCCTGCGGCGAAGTGTTCTTTTTGTCGTGGCGCATGTATTCTATCAAAACCGGATAGTCGGTGCATGTGATTGACGGCGCTCCGTAGTTGTCGGAAATATATTTTGCAGTATGGCGCAGCGTGGTTGTTGGAAATCCACATTGCATATGACTAAGTATTAACTCGATAACGCAGCCCCACGCAACGGCATATCCGTGAGGCACGGGCCTGCCGTTTTTCATTGCCAGACTTTCCAGAGCGTGGCCGGCGGTGTGTCCCAGATTTAGGGCGCGGCGAATTCCGTGTTCATAGGGGTCGTCGGCAACAATGCGACGCTTTACGTTTACCGAGGTTTCGAGCAGTTGCAGCATTTCATCGGTTGATAACGAGCAGGGGTTGCTGTTGAGCAATGCGTTGAACGATTCGGCGGAGTCGATAAGCCCATGTTTTAGCATCTCGGCGTAGCCCGATAGCAGTTCTGATTGTGGCAGAGTGCTGAAAAATCGTGTAGAGATAATCACGTAATCGGCCGGTGAGAAAACTCCGATTTCATTTTTGTATCCGTTGAAATTGATGCCTGTCTTTCCTCCCACGGCAGCATCGACGGCCGAAAGGAGTGTGGTTGGCATATTGATAAACTTGATGCCGCGTTTGAACGTTGAGGCGGCAAAGCCGCCGAGGTCGGTTATTACGCCTCCGCCAAGGCATATAAGCGCTGAATGGCGTGTGGCTCCTCCTTTTTGCAATTCATTCCAAACGTTTGAAGTGGATTCCAGATTTTTATTTATGTCGCCAGCGGGTATGGTGATAGGCTGCAGATTGGCAAACCGGCTGTCCTCGCTTTGTATTACGGGCCATACATATTTTAATGTGTTTTCGTCGGTAAGGACAAAAATATTTGTGGGGCTCAGTACTGATATTGCATTCGACAGTGCGTCGGCTGTATTGTTGGTGAACAGAATAGATTGTTGTTTCATTTGTTGGCCAGAAGGTTTGTTAAGTCGCGTTCGATGTCGGACATTGATGTGTAAACTATGTCGGCGCCTGCATTGTAGAGGGTGTCGGGGTTTATTGGCCCGGTTATGATGCCTATGGTGAAGGCTCCGGCGCGGTGGGCAGATTCAACTCCTAAAGGGGCGTTGTCGATGGCTATGCATTGCCAAGGTTTGGCTTGAGCCAACTGCATTGCTTTTAAGAACGGTTCGGGATGCGGTTTCCCTCTGGTGACGGACGCGGCCGTTATGCGTCGTTGTTTGGGGAATGCGCCTGGAAAATCGTTGTCGAGACGGCCGAGGGTGGTAGGTTGGCCTGAGCCGGTTACGAGAACGGTCGTAATTCCGTAGGCTAGTAGGGCGCTGACGGTTTGTTGCGCTCCTTCGATTAGCTTTGGCGCTCCCATTTTTGAGAAATATGATGCTTTGCGTGCGTATAGCTCTTTTGCTTTTATGGGCTCGACGTCTCGGCCGTAGGCGCGTTGCCATAATATATTTATTGTGTCGGTGCCGGTGCGCCCTTCGTAAAGAAAAAACTCGTCAGGGGTGCAGTCGATGCCAAGCTCTGAAATCATTTGATGCCAGGCGTGGGCATGGTTTGGCATGGAATCGTACAGAGTGCCGTCCATGTCGAACAATGCGGCACGGGGCGAAAATTTATATGGTGCTACCTGTTGGTTGTAGCGGTCTATGGCGTGTAGTAGTGTCATGATTCGCTGTCGGTTTGATTGTCGTCGACAACGCGGGCTGTTATGTGGAAGCAGCCTTGTTTGCGTTCATACTTTACGTAGCATTTTTGCTCTTGGCGCATTTCGCTCAAAATTTCGCCCAATAGATTTTTCAAGTCCTGTTGGGTGCGGTTGGTGGAAGTTGATCGGTCGCATATGAAATTGACGTAACTGATGTCGAAGGTTGTCCCATACTGGTGGGCAGATGCTGAAATTGCATTTGTGTTGCGACGTCGGAGTTGTCGTATAGTTGAGCTGGTGCGTAGTAGGCTAGTGACTTTTATGCGGTAGCTACCACCGCCGCGAGCTACCAATGAGTCGTTGAAACGGGAGCCAATTTCGTTGAGAAGGTCGGCTGCTTCCGGGACAAGATAAGGGTAGGAGTGGGTGAGGTTGTCGACAACGAAGTTGGCGCTGGAGCGTATGCGGCAAATAGGTCTGCGCAGTTGCCAGGCTTCGGTTGGGTTAGATATTGGATGGATGCCTATTTTCTCGGCTTCGGCCAGATGAATGTGGTTGCTGTCGTTGAACACGCGTCCGAGGGAACCTCCGATTGGATTCACTTTTAGCCGTACGCAGCTGTTGTTTGGCATTTCGTCGAGGTAGGTGTCGTAGACCGATGAACTGTCGGGTGTAAGCGGTGGGACGGTGTCGGTTGTCATGTCGCTGTCAAGTTCGTCGGCGTATAATTCGTTGTCGTCGCCAATCTCCTGCAGTGGCACTTCGTTAACGATTGGCTTCGTGCTTTGCCGCAGAGTCATGCGTCCGCAACTGAATCCGGCAACGAATCCGAGCGCAGCGGTGATAGACAATAGGGTTAATATGGCTTTTTTACGTCGTTTCATGCTTGTTTATTTGCGTTAGCGCATTGTTGCGCAACTCAATCTGGTTGGCGGTGCAAAATTAATCATTTTCAAAATCATCGGCAAACGTGTTGGTTGACACTCTCTAAATAAACGGACGGCAAAACTTATCGCAAGCTTCGCCGTCCTTCCATTCATGAGAAATCTATCTACTATTTTAATATCGGTGCGTAAATGTATAGTAAATGTAGATATCTTCCGGATGTCTGTTCCAGATTAAGGGTTGTAATTGTAGTGATGTTCTTTCATCTGGAACCGTTTTTTTTAGATTGTTAGAAATAGTACCAATAAAGATAATGAGTATTGTAGTGGGGAAGAATTAAAATTCCTGTATACAATTATGAAATGTCAGATTTAGTGATTCTGTTTTGTTCTTTCAGATGCAAAATTAGTAAAAATGTTATAGATATGTTATGGATATCTTCTTTTTTTTATGAAATTCAAAATTTTAGTCAATAATATTTTATTTAAAGCGGAATTTTGCATCAATTTGAAAACGAAAAATCGCGTATACACGTATTCAAAATGCCGATTTGGCTAAATTCAAACTAAAAAGCCAAAAACATTAGAATCTTATCGAATGCGTTACAATGGCGTTACAACAGTATACCTCCGAACTGTACGTAAATAAGCCTGGCAAAATAAAAATATTGAGAGCATTAAGGAATTTTTTCCTTAATATTTGTTGCAGCCGCTAAATTGTCTTACATTTGTAGGGCGAAATATGTGGCTTGGCGATAAAGCTGCAATCGACGCTTTCGGCAGAGTCCAAAAAGTGGTAATCAACAATCAACTAAAACAATATAAACTAAATTTAATTAAACAACTACTATGTGGTTAACAAGCTCTTCTATAGGACGTAAGCTGGTTATGGCCGTAACGGGCGCCTGTCTTGTCCTATTCGTGACTTTCCACTGCTTGATGAACGCAGTAGCCATTATGTGGCCCACGGCTTACAATGTAATTTGCGAGTTCCTGGGTGCAAATTGGTATGCTTTGGTGGCTTCGGCCGGCCTGGCATTGTTAGTCATTATTCACATTATCTATGCTCTTTGGCTTACAGTACAGAATCGTAAGGCTCGCGGTAACGACCGCTATGCAGTTTCGGTGAAACCAGCAACTGTTGAATGGTCGTCGCAGAACATGCTCGTGCTAGGCATCGTTGTTCTTGCTTTTTTGGTTGTGCACCTGATTCAGTTCTGGGCAAAGATGCAGCTGGTTGAATTGTGTCATATCGACAGTGTGATTCCTCCTGCTGTTGGCACACTATTCATTCAAGAGGCTTTCTCTGAAATCTGGACTCCGATAGTTTATATCATCGGTTTTGTTGCATTGTGGTTCCATATGAACCATGGCTTCTGGTCGATGTTCCAGTCGGCCGGTTGGAACAATAACACGTGGCTCCCGCGTCTGCGCAAAATCGCTTGCTGGTATACAACAATTGTTATAGCGCTGTTCGTGGCTCAGGCTGTTGTGTTCTCGGTGAATGCGTCGAACGATTATTATCGAACAAACGAGAGCCTTCGCGAGCAATATAAGGATATTGTTGCAGAACAGGTAGGTGTGCCAGCCGCTCAGTTCGATTTCGCAGCGATGCCATCTAAGACTGAACTTGAAGGGATGAAGTCGCAAATCAGCTCTCTTTTAGCCGACCCAGCCCAGATGCAGGCAATGGGATATTCAGTAGAACAGGCCAATTTGCAAATGGCCATGATCGACAAATGGCTCAAGGCAATTCCTTTCGTGGAATATCTGAACGCCGGCAAAAAGGCTGCTCCCGTAACTTCTACGCAGCCCGAAGTTGAGAATTTAGAACCTGAAAACAACTAACCGCTATGAATCAAGATAACGTAAAAGTGATGCCCGCCGCGGATTCCAAAATCCCCGAAGGTCCCGTCGCTGAGAAATGGACCAACTACAAGGCTCATCAGAAATTAGTGAATCCGGCTAACAAACGCCGATTAAGCATAATTGTTGTAGGTACCGGTCTGGCCGGCGCATCAGCAGCCTCAACACTTGCCGAAATGGGCTTCAATGTGCTCAATTTCTGCATTCAAGACTCTCCTCGTCGCGCTCACTCTATCGCTGCCCAGGGTGGTATAAACGCAGCTAAAAACTATCAGAACGACGGAGACTCCGTTTATCGCCTTTTCTACGATACCGTTAAGGGTGGCGACTACCGTGCACGTGAAGCCAATGTTTATCGTTTGGCCGAAGTTTCGAACAACATCATTGACCAATGTGTAGCTCAAGGCGTTCCCTTTGCTCGTGAATATGGAGGTTTGCTGGCAAACCGTTCGTTCGGCGGGGCACAGGTGTCGCGTACATTCTACGCAAAAGGTCAGACAGGCCAGCAGCTTCTTCTCGGTGCATACTCTTCGCTCAACCGTCAGATTCAGCTTGGCAAAGTAAAGAGCTATAACCGCTACGAAATGCACGATGTTGTGATGATCGACGGACGTGCCCGCGGTATTATCGCCAAGAATCTTGTGACCGGTAAATTCGAACGCTTCGCTGCCCATGCCGTTGTTATCGCAACCGGTGGCTACGGCAACGCTTACTTCCTGTCGACAAATGCAATGGGTTGTAACTGCTCGGCTGCTATGGCATGCTACCGCAAAGGCGCTTATTTCGCAAACCCGGCTTACGTTCAGATTCACCCCACATGTATTCCCGTTCACGGCGACCAGCAGTCGAAGCTGACACTTATGTCGGAATCGCTGCGTAACGACGGCCGTATCTGGGTGCCAAAGAATATTGAGGATGCAAAAAAACTCCAGAGCGGCGAAATCAAGGGCTCGGATATCCCAGAAGAAGACCGCGACTACTATCTGGAGCGTCGTTATCCTGCGTTCGGTAACCTTGTTCCGCGCGATGTTGCTTCACGTGCTGCTAAAGAGCGTTGCGACAAAGGCTTTGGCGTAAACAATACAGGTCTGGCTGTGTTCCTCGACTTCTCCGAAGCTATCAATCGTCTCGGACTTGATGTTGTTCGTCAGCGCTATGGTAACCTGTTCGATATGTACGAAGAAATTACCGATGTTAACCCCGGTAAAGTTGGCAACACTATTAATGGCGAAGTTTACTACAACCCGATGATGATATTCCCGGCAATCCACTACACTATGGGTGGTATTTGGGTTGACTATGAGCTGCAGACCTCGCTCAAGGGCTTGTTCGCTATCGGCGAATGTAACTTCTCCGACCACGGCGCAAACCGCCTCGGCGCTTCAGCGCTCATGCAGGGTCTGGCCGATGGTTACTTCGTGCTCCCCTATACAATTCAGAACTACCTGTCGGATCAGATTACAGTTCCATGTCCTTCCGTTGACGCTCCCGAGTTTGCTGAGACAGAAGCAAAATGCGTGGCAGCACAAAAGGCTCTGCTTGACATTCAAGGCAAACGCTCGGTTGATTCAATCCACAAGGAACTGGGTCACATCATGTGGGAATATGTAGGAATGGGTCGCACAAAAGAAGGTTTGACAACAGCCCTCGAAAAACTGAAAGAGCTCCGAAAAGAATTCCAGACAAATCTTTATGTTCCGGGTTCGGCCGAAGGAATGAATATTGAGCTTGACAAAGCCTTCCGTTTGAATGACTTCATCACTATGGGCGAACTTGTTGCCTATGATGCTCTCAACCGCAACGAAAGCTGCGGCGGTCACTTCCGCGAAGAATACCAGACGGAAGAGGGTGAAGCCAAACGCGACGACGAAAACTACTTCTATGTATCGTGCTGGGACTATCAAGGCTCCGACGACAAAGCTCCTGAACTCATCAAAGAACCGCTCCACTACGAAGCTATCAAGGTTCAGACACGTAACTATAAGTCATAAACCACAAAAAAACGACAGTAAACTAAAATGGCAAATATAACTGTTAACCTCAAAGTCTGGCGTCAGGCCGGACCAAAGGAAAAGGGCGCTTTCCGCACCTACACTGTGGAAACTGACACCGATACCTCTTTCCTTGAGACACTCGATATTCTTAACGAACAGCTGGTGGCCAACCGCGAAGAACCTATCGCGTTCGACCATGACTGCCGCGAAGGTATTTGCGGTATGTGCTCGCTCTATATCAACGGACATCCTCACGGACCCGCTACCGGCGCTACAACCTGTCAGCTCTACATGCGTCGCTTCAAAGATGGCGAAACTATTACAGTTGAGCCTTGGCGCTCGGCTGCTTTCCCCGTTATCAAGGACTTGATGGTGGATCGTAACGCTTTCGACAAAATTCAGCAGGCCGGCGGCTACGTTTCGTTCAATTGCGGCGGTGCGCAGGATGCCAACAACCTTCCTATCTCGAAGGTTAATGCCGATTTGGCAATGGATGCAGCAACCTGCATCGGTTGTGGCGCATGTGTTGCAGCTTGCAAAAACGGTTCAGCTATGCTTTTCGTTTCTGCCAAAGTGAGCCAGTTTGCGTTGCTGCCTCAGGGTCAGATTGAACGCAAACGTCGTGCACGCGCAATGGTTCAGAAAATGGACGAACTCGGCTTCGGTAACTGTACAAACACCGGCGCATGTGCAGCTGAATGTCCTAAATGCATTTCGATCAGCAATATCGCTCGCCTTAACCGCGAATTCGAAAAAGCTAAATTCTCCGACTGATAAATTGGTCATATACAAAAAATGCCGCAGGAGCCTGAAAGCATCTGCGGCATTTTTTTTATTGGGTTGTTAACGTCCCGAATTAGTTAATGCGGCCTTTACCGATGTGGACGAAGTATTGTTGATTAGCGTGTAAGTTTGGCCGGAAATGAGTTGCGGGCAACTGATCAGGATTGCACCATTTCCCGAGCCTCCTCCAGGATTCCAGCCTCCTCCGCTGGGACCATTTCCCGGTCCGAATTGGGGACCCGAAGTTGACGATGTGTATTCGGCGGGAACTGTGAAAGTTGCAATAGTTTCATCGCCGGATTTCACAGAAACATCAGTGCCGGCTTTGATTGCCCCCGAACCTTTTACGAATGCCTGTGTTGAGCCGCTCTTGGTTGGGTAAGTATTGCTGCCGCCGAAAGCAAATACTGTTCCGCCGGTAATGTAAACAGCGCAACCGCTTTCGGTTGCGGCATCCAAACCCATTTCAGCGCCTCCTGAACCCATAGTGCGGATATATCCGCCGCTAATGGTTAGGTTGCCGTTAGAATCAAGGCCGTCGCCAACTATTGAGATTATGGTTAGGTTACCGCCGCTTATGTGGAAATCGTTCGACGAGTTTATGCCGTCATCATAGGCTTTAACGAAGATGTTGCCACCTTAAGGGCCCATATCATAAAATTTCAGGGCCCTTAAGGCAGCTAAAGTAAAAATATTTGTTAATTTCATTGTAATAAGTTGGTTAATTCGAATATTAGCCAACATTCAATCATAAAGTTTAATAATAAATATAAATTTCGTAAATTTGCGTATAAATGAGTAGGTGTATGTGTACGCCTGATTGAATAAAATGATAACAACCTCTAAACTATTTAGAATATGAATAACTGGTTCGAATGCAAAGTTCGTTACGATAAAATGATGGAAAACGGCGCAACAAAAAAGGTTACGGAATCGTATCTTGTCGATGCTTTTACATTTACTGATGCCGAAAAGCGCATGAATGAGGAAATGGAAGGTCGCGGCGAATTTTCAGTGACCGCGGTTAAGCGTAGCAATATAACGGAGATTTTTTGGGATGATTCCGAAACGGCCGATAAATGGTACCACGTGAAGGTAAATTTCATCACTATCGACGAAAAGAGTGCGGTTGAAAAGAAAACCACTACGCATATTCTGGTTGCAGCAGGCAATTTCCGTCAGGCTTTGGACTCGTTCATGGAAGGTATGAAGGGTACAATGGCTGATTTTGAGGTGAACACAATAGCAGAGACGCCGCTGATGGATGTCTATAAAGCAAAAGTTGTTGACTAATGTCGATGGATGGCCAGAAAATAGAAAATAATGTAAGGCAGGTTGCCGCTTCGTTGCCTATGGGAGTGACGTTGGTTGCTGTGTCGAAATTCCATCCTGCCGATGCGTTGATGCGTGCTTATAATGCAGGACAGCGCGACTTTGGCGAAAGCCGCGCGCAGGAGATGGTTGACAAAGCCAAAACCTTGCCCAACGATATCCGCTGGCATTTTATCGGCCATTTGCAGACGAACAAAGTGCGTATGATTATGCCATACGTTAGTATGATACATAGTATCGACTCCCCTAGGCTGTTGAAATATGTAAGCGACGAGGCGGTGCGCGCCGGCCGAGTGGTTGATGTCCTTTTGCAAGCACATGTTGCCGACGAGGAAACAAAAACCGGATTCATGCCCGACGAGCTAGTGGAATTTGCCGAAGCATTCAAAAGCGATCAATATCCTGGAGTGAGAGTTCGCGGGCTGATGGGAATGGCTACCAATACCGACAACGAAGTCCGCATCAGAAACGATTTCGAGGCATTGAAACAGTTGTTCGTTAAGATTAAGTCGACCCCTGTTTTGTCCGACGATTTCAAAGTGCTGTCGATGGGAATGAGCCACGACTATCCACTGGCGCTTGAGTGTGGCTCAAATATGGTGCGAGTAGGCACTATGATTTTCGGTGAAAGAGAATATTAAACATAATTACCAATTCTTAACCCGTTTCTAAAAACAATGGAAAAAAACAACACATCGTCTAACGGACGTACGATTGCTATCATTGCGATGATTTTCCTTTTCGCGATGATCTCGTTCGTTACAAACCTGGCGGCTCCTATCGGTACTATATGGGGCTTTAAGTTCGCCGGTAACTCCATGCTCGGCATGATGGGCAATATGATGAACTTTGCCGCTTACTTCTTTATGGGTATACCCGCCGGCAACCTTCTCGTTAAAATCGGCTACAAGAAAACCGCACTGTGGGCAATGGCTATTGGTGTGATAGGCTTGTTTGTGCAGTATTTGTCGAGTGTGCTCGGAACCGACGTTACATGCGGCTCAATATCAGGTACGCCCGTGCCTCTTAACTTCTTCATTTACCTGCTTGGCGCATTCATCTGCGGTTTCTGTGTATGTATGCTGAACACCGTTGTAAACCCTATGCTCAACCTTCTCGGTGGCGGTGGCAACAAAGGTAACCAGCTCATCCAGACTGGCGGCGCGCTGAACTCTTTGTCGGCAACATTAACACCGCTGTTCGTTGGTGCGCTTATCGGAACACTCACCCAGGCTACAACAATGACCGACGTCGTTCCTCTATTATGGATCGCAATCGGTGTGTTCATCTTTGCTTTCATTGTTATTTCATTCGTCAAGATTCCCGAACCCAACCAGTCGTCAAAGGGTAAAAAAGTTAAATATGCTCATTCACCCTGGAACTTCCGCCATCTGGTGTTTGGAGTTATCGGTATCTTCTTCTATGTAGGTATTGAAATCGGTATTCCCGGAACTCTCAACTTCTATTTGGCCGAACCGGGAGCCAGCGGAGCCGGACTAGGCGAAGGCGCATCGGCAATCGCCGGTACTATTGTAGCTATTTATTGGCTTCTTATGCTCATAGGCCGCTCGTTGTCGTCGCTCATCTCAGCCGCAGTTTCAACACGCGCGCAGATGATAACCGTTTCAACAGTAGCTATTGCTTTGGTAATTGCAGCTATCGCAGTGCCCAGCACTGTAAAATTCCCTGTTCCCGCTTTTGTGGGTAACTTCATGGGTGCGCTGACTGGCTCGAGCATTCAGGGCTCAATGGTTCCCCTAAGTGCTTACCTGCTTGTTCTTTGCGGATTGTGCACTTCTGTGATGTGGGGCGGTATTTTCAACCTTGCAGTTGAAGGCCTTGGCAAATACACGGCTCAAGCTTCCGGCATATTCATGATGATGGTAGTTGGCGGAGGTATAATGCCTTTGCTGCAAAACTGGATTGCCGGAGTAGCAGGCTATATGGCGTCTTACTGGCTGGTAGTTGCCATGCTGGCATGGATTCTGTTCTATGCCGTAATCGGTTGCAAGAACGTTAATACCAACATTCCTGTCGACGACGAAATAGAAAACGCTCTTTAATGTATATAATGTCCGGCCGTTGTTTTTGCGGCCGGACATTCCAAAATTCAAGTATAATAAACAATACCAATATGGAAATAAATCAGCTGAACCAGGCTGCCAACACAATTCGCGTACTGGCAGCTTCTATGGTTGAGAAATCTAAATCGGGACATCCAGGCGGCGCCATGGGAGGTGCTGATTTTGTGAATGTACTATATTCAAAATTTCTTGTTGTCGACCCCGACAATGCCAAATGGTTTGCCCGCGACCGTTTCTTTCTCGACCCAGGACATATGTCGCCTATGCTCTTCTCGGTTCTGGCGCTTGCCGGCAAATTCACAGTTGAGGAGCTGCAACAGTTCCGTCAGTGGGGAAGCGTGACAACAGGCCACCCCGAACTCGACGTTGAACGCGGAGTGGAAAATACATCAGGCCCGCTTGGTCAGGGACATGCAATGGCCGTTGGATGTGCAATTGCCGAGCGGTTCTTGCAGGCACGATTCGGCGATGTTGTTGCCCATAAAACATATGCGTTTATTTCCGACGGAGGCATTCAAGAGGAGATATCGCAGGGCGCAGGCCGTATTGCCGGTCACCTCGGTTTGTCGAACCTTATAATGTTCTATGACAGCAATCGAGTTCAGTTGTCGACAAATGTCGATGCTGTCGATTCCGAGGATGTAGCGGCAAAATACCGTGCATGGGGCTGGAACGTTATCGAAATCAATGGCAACGATGCCAATGCAATAATTGGCGCGCTCGAAACCGCACATTGTGAGAAACAACGCCCAACTCTTATTATCGGTCATACAATCATGGGGCTTGGCTGCGTGAAAGCTGACGGTACAAATTTCGAAGGCCAGTGCTCAACGCACGGACAACCTCTCAGCAAATCTGGCGCCGACTATGAGGCAACTGTACGCAACCTTGGCGCCGATCCGGCTAATCCATGGGCTATACCCGAAGCTGTAAAGGAATTGTACGCGACTCGCGCAAAACAATTGCGCGAAGTTTGCGCACAGCGTCACGCCGCAGAAAAAGCATGGGCTGAGGCGAATCCAGAGCTTGCCGCCGAACTTAGTGAATTTATTGAGGGTAAATTGCCTCAAATCGATTGGAAAAATGAGGTGGCCCACAAAGCAGGAGTAGCAACCCGTCAGGCTTCAGCCGACTGTCTTTCAATGCTTGCTACAAAGGTTAAGAACATGATTGTTTCGTCGGCCGATTTGGCTAATTCCGACAAAACCGACGCATTCCTTAAAAAAACAACTCCGTTCAAAAAAGGCGACTTTTCGGGGGCTTTTCTCCACGCCGGCGTAGCTGAATTGACAATGGCAGCCATGATGAACGGTATAGCTCTGCATGGTGGTGTGTTCGCCGCTTGCGGAACGTTCTTCGTATTCTCCGACTATATGAAACCGGCGGTGAGAATGTCGGCTCTTATGGAACTTCCTGTTAAATACATCTGGACTCACGATGCGTTCCGCGTAGGTGAAGATGGTCCCACTCACGAACCTGTTGAACAGGAAGCTCAGATTCGCCTTATGGAGGAACTGCGCAATCTACACGGTAAATCGTCGATGCTCGTTCTGCGCCCGGCCGATGCTGCCGAAACAACCGTTTGCTGGAAAATGGCCATGGAGAACAAATCAACTCCAACCGCGCTGATTCTAAGCCGACAGGACATTCCGGATTTGCCCGGTTTAACAGCAGAACGCTACGAGGAAGCTCTTGGCGCGCAACGTGGTGGCTATGTGGTTCGTCAAGCTGAAAATCCGGCTGTTACGCTGGTTGCCAACGGTTCGGAGGTTTCGCTTCTTATGGAAGTTGCGAAATTACTCGCTGACGAAGGCGTTGAAGCCCGAGTGGTTTCAGTTCCCTCGATCGGTTTGTTCAACGACCAACCGGTTGAATACCGTAAGCAGGTTATTCCCGCCGATGCTCCAGTGTTCGGACTTACCGCAGGCTTGCCTTCAACTCTGCGCTCGGTTGTAGGACCGCAAGGCGAGGTGTTCGGTCTCGATCATTTTGGCGCGTCAGCTCCCTACAAGGTGCTCGACGAGAAATTTGGCTTTACCGCGCCTGCAGTTCTTGAACGTGTTAAGCTATATATTTCGAAATAATTATTATTTCCCCTACCCTTACAGCAACCCCATGCGACAGAATTAAACCGCATGGGGTTGAATTATTTTGCATGAACTCGAAACAATTGCTATCTTAGCCAAAATTATAATTGCAAATGAACAGAGTTGTAATGATGGCGGCGGCTTTGTGTGCCGCTTTGTGTGCAGGAGCCGGGTCTCCTCATAAATATTCAAATCCGGCCGGGACTGAGTTTCCTATTCTTGGATGGTCGGCAATACGCGGTATGGAGAACCAAATTCCGGAACGTTATGCCGAGATGAGGCAGTGTGGATTTAACCTGGCGTTTCCGCTGATTGATTCCCTTTCCGAAGTGAAGGCTGCGTTAAAGGCCAGCGCCGGTTCTGGCGTAAAAATTATCGCCGGGTGCTCCGAGTTTTACGATAATCCTGAGGTCGTAATAAAAGAAATTGGTGATAATCCGCAATTGGCAGGCTATTTTTTCAAAGATGAACCTAACGTCAGTCACTATCCTGAGTTAGCATCTAAGATAGCACGCGTGAGAAATGTTGACGACAATCATCTTCTTTACCTCAACCTGTTCCCGACATACGCTCCCGAGCAGTTGACCGGAACACACGAATATAGTGATTATGTTGGCCGATATGTTGATGAATTGGGAACGGGATTCCTATCGTACGATCATTACACTATCACTGCCGATTCGTTGGGAAACACAACAATGACCTCCGATTATTATAAGAATTTGGAGATAATATCACAGCAAGCACGCGAAGCCGGGATTCCGTTCTGGGCATTCGCTTTGTCGACGGCTCATTATAGCTTTCCTGCTGCGACACGCGAGCATCTGCGATTACAAATGTTCTCGAATTTGGCGTACGGAGCTCAGGGTGTGCAGTATTTCACTTACTGGCAATTTGTCGGACTGGGCGAATCTAAAGATGTGCCGATAACAAATGCCGGAGAGAAAGGTACTTCGTGGTGGCTGGTGCGCGACCTAAATCGTGAAATTCAGCAACTGGCTCCAGTGTTCCTCGGTGCGGAGGTTATGTCAGTGGCTCACAGTGGTGATAGTATTCCTGATGGGACACGCCGGTTAGAGCAGTTACCACTGGCCATTAAGTCGCTGAAATCGACCGGAGGTTGCGGACTATTGGTATCACATTTACGAAACGGCGGTCACCAATATTTAATGATAGTGAACCGCGATTTACATAAAAATCAACTCGTCGACATTGAGGTTGCCGACGAGGTTGAATTCATTACTGCCGGCGATGAGCCGCTACCGGCAAAAACGGTGTCGCCTAAAATGTGGTTGGCTCCGGGCGACTATTTGCTTTATCGTTGGTGAAAGGACGCTAACGCGCTTGATTCGACAGAGAAGTGGCCGACGAGGCGATTATTGCCTCGATTGCGCCTTCGAGCGCTTGCTCCGACATGGCTCCGATTTGACGGTTAATCTGACCTTTTGTGTCAACAAACAGCAGCGTTGGTACGGCTTCAATTCCATATTGTTTTGCTAACTGTGGCGCTTTGTCAACGTCGACACTTATGAAACGAACCTGTTTGTGATATTTGCGCGACAATTTTTCAAAAATAGGATGCATTTGTTTGCATGGGCCACACCACGATGCGGAAAAATCAACAACAACGGGTGCGGGTATAGGACCGCCGAACTCCAGAATATCGCTGTCGCCCAGTTCTATCGGCTTACCAACAGCCGAATCGACAGCCTCCATTGTTGCCTCGGCGTGTTCAAATTCATTATAATTCGGGTTTAGCTCCTCGGCAGGATTGCCGGGCTTTGACTTGCCGGAGCAAGCTGCCATGCATGCAACAACAACTGTTGATGCGGCTAACATGATTTTGGTAGTAATTTTCATTGCGTTATGTTATTAAGGGCAATACGTCCATTTGAAAAAACGTATTGCCCTTTGATGTAGTTCAAAATTTCAAAATTATTTCAGGCAGTCGGCCAACGCGCCGTTAGTTTTACGAACAGCAGCAGCACTTTTGGCAAAGAGTTCTTTTTCTTCGTCGTTGAGCTTGATATCGACAATTTTTTCTATACCGCCTTTGCCCAGCAAACAGGGAACACCAACGCAGATGTCGCTTTCGCCATATTCCCCTTCGAGCAGCGCAGAGCAGGGAATTATGCGTTTCTGGTCGTGCAGAACGGCAGCAACGATAGATGCAGCAGCAGCGCCGGGTGCGTACCATGCCGATGTGCCGAGCAGTTTTGTCAGTGTAGCTCCGCCAACCATTGTGTCAGCAACAATCTTGTCGAGAGTTTCTTTGTCGAGCAGCTGGCTAACGGGAATTCCGCGGTAGGTAGCGTAGCGGGTTAGGGGAATCATGGTTGTGTCGCCATGGCCTCCGATAACCATACCTTCAACTTCGTTGGGGTTAGCTCCAAGGGCTACGCTCAAGAAATATTTGAAGCGTGAGCTGTCGAGCGCGCCACCCATACCGATGATACGGTTTTTTGGAATTCCTGCTGTTTTGTGAATCAGATAGGTCATTGTGTCCATAGGGTTCGAAACACAGATGATGATTGCATCGGGGCTGTTTTTCAGCACACTGTCGGTAACCGATTTAACGATGCCGGCATTAACGCCGATAAGTTCCTCGCGAGTCATGCCCGGTTTGCGTGGAATACCGGAAGTGATAACAACAACGTCGGAACCGGCAGTTTTTGTGTAATCGTTTGTTACACCGGTCATGCGTGTGTTGATTGTGAGCAGATTTGCGGTCTGCATTATGTCCATTGTTTTGCCTTCCGAAAGGCCTTCCTTGATGTCGATGAGTACAACTTCGTCAGCCACGTTGTTGGCTACTAATACATTTGCGCATGTGGCGCCAACGTTGCCGGCACCCACTACTGTTACCTTTGACATAATTAAATTTTTATTTTGGTTAAAGTTTGTGTTCTCGAGATGATTACTTTCTCAATTCATATATGCAAATATACAAACTTTTTTGGCACAAGGTTTATTAATTCAAGAAAAAATTCCGTAATTATCATCAACTATATTAAGTAATCGATGTAATAACATTGTCCGCTTTATAAAGAAAAATCAGGCGATATAATCACTGAAGTGTATATCGCCTGATTTTTCTTTGATTGAGCGTTATAAAACGATTTTCTGGGTGAAGCGATGGCTATTGCCTGCTACGTTGAGCAAGTAGGCTCCTGCTCCAAGCTGGCGGCATTCGTTCATCACTTCTGAAGCGCGTGTTGTAAAGCTTTTTACAATTTTCCCGTCGACTGCTATTACATTGCAGCTTACAATTTCGTCGGCTGCAATGTCGTAGATTCCGGTGAAAGCCACGATTTTAACGGTTCCTTCGGTTGCGGTTACAGCGCTGGTGTCCCACATGAAGTCCTCGGGGAGGTCGGGGAGGATGAGAGAGGGAACTTTGTCGGCGCTACCGGCGGTCCACAAGGTGAAGCTGTCGTCGAGTTTTGGAGTGTATTCATTGAATGTAACGGTGACCTCGGCAGAGTTGTCGAGTGAGCCGCTGACGTTGATACTGCTGTATTTTGTTGCATCAACGATATCGAGCTGAATTTTTGAGCCGGGTTGCATTGTTACATTGCCGGTGAATACGAGTGCGCGGAAGGTGTTGCGCTTAACCGACGTTGTAGGGTAGATTGTTGCGCCGCTTTCGAATGTGGCAGTCGGGTTGCCGACATAGCCACAGCCTTGGAGTGTTCCTTTCACACTGAGCGAGCCTTTTCCGGTCATTGTTTCGGTTTGCGAAGCGCTGTTCGAACGAAGGTATACGGCTCCTTCGTTGATTGTCAGATCGTTCAAGCTAGGCTGAACTTTTGAGATTGTCAGCGTTCCGTTTCCTTCCTTGACGATATTGATGTTGGCCGATACCTGACCACTGAAAGAGCAGTCGTCGCCACGTCCGCCAATATAGTATGTACCTAGGCCGGCAAGGTTTCCGCTGCCCGACAGCGCGCCAAGTTTCATGCTGGAGTTGCGTGCACGCCCATCCTGAGCATTTGTGTTCTTGAACTCGCAGCCAGAGTTTATCATCAACTCGGCCTTGGCCAAGTCGTAGGCCGAATAGAAGTCGAAGGAGCTGCCAGATGCCTGCGATGTTTTCAGGGTTCCTTCAAATTCCGACCAGTTGCCCTCGAGTGTGTTGCGCACGAAACTTGAAACAACTTCGAGTGTACCCTTGCCGGTGAGAGTGCCTTTGTATGTGCAGCGGCCGTCGAGGGTGAGCTTGCCCGATTTGCCTTCGGGAACAACAAGATTTGCATTGTCGGTACTGTAGGAGTAGCGACTGTCGGAATGCAGAAGTTCAACATTTGTACCGTTAAATACTACGGTTTTTCCAACGCTATTGCTGTCGCCTTCGTCGTAAACCTTACCTCCGTCGATACGCAGGGTTTCGATTGTGTTTGAGCCGCTGAAGTTCAGCTGTCCGTTGCCTGCTTTGATGAATATGCCGTTCCCTTTTACGGTTGTGCCCGACAGAGTCAGTGTACCTGACGTTACTTCAATACCTCCATTGGTGGCTGTCAGGGGATGGCTCATTTTGCCTTCGCCCAGCGATATCATTCCGCCACCGTCAAGTTTGATGGGATTGGTGTATTGGCCTAGCGAACCGGTTGCTGTGCCTTGATCGCTTCCTAGCGAGGCAACGGAAAGTACACCGTTATTTACGTTAATTTCGCCTGTGAAAGTGCTCGTATTATTTAATGTGACACGTCCGGTGCCTTTCTTTTCTATGCTGCACTGTCCTTCGAAAGCGGCTCCGCCGATTGTGAAATTTTTACTGTTGTTGTTGAACACAATTGCGGAAGGATAAATCGAAGAAGGTATGTTAACAGTAGTACCAACGGCTGTGTCGTCGAACAATACGCGGTCGCCGGCCACGAATGTGGTAGGCTCGCCAGTTGCTTGGATTACGAAGTTGGTGGTTTCAGCCAAATCCCAAGTAGAGCCGTTTGCTCCGGTCCATACGATGTCGGTTGCTTCGCGCGTGTCGTAAACGTTCAGTACCAGCTTGCCATTGTTTATCGCCAGCGATGCTTTTTGTCCGTTGAGGCCATTGATAACTATGTCGTTAAGGTTGCCTTTTACTGTCCCTATCGTGCCCAACACGTATTCGCCTCCGGGAAGTTTTGTCTGGCCGGCAAGATAGTGGGCGCGGAATTCGATTACCGGTGTCGAAAGTTCAGGGCCATTTTCCCATACTTTCTTTTCAATCGTGACAGTTCCTGCGTTTATTTGGTCGGCTTTCAGGCCGTCGGCAAATAGGTCGATGTTGATTTTTGAACCAAAGTTAAGCACAAGGTCGGTGGTAGTAACTGTTGAGGGCGAGTTTTCGCCGCCGATAACCATTGTTGCACCATAGTTCATTTCGATGCCTTTGCTGAATTTGCCACCGTTCGATTCGAGTGTTGTGTGACGGTTCATCCACAGAGGACTGTTAGCCAGTTCGCCGTCGAGCGCAAGAGTTCCATACCAAATCTCGGTGTTGCCCGTGTGTTTGTGGACTGTTGCCGGAAGAATCAGTTTACCACCGCCGAGTTTTATAACCTTTGTGTTCCCTCCGAATCCATCTCCGGTTATGGTGTGGGTGAAGTAAGTTGTTGTGATATTGTCGTTATCGCCATGACCCTGAACCCATGTCGGGGTGTTGTCGACAAATAATTCGGGTGATGCGCCTTCGGTCAGTGATGCGGATGCGTTGCCAACGGCAGCGAATATCAAGTTCTTGCCATTGTCGGTAGCGCTGATTGAACCGTTTACTTCTTGACGATTGTTCATTGTTGGTGAAGGAGGCGCCTGAGTAATTCCTTCCAATTCGCCGAGGAAGAAGCTGGGGTGGGGAGTCTGATTGTAACCGTTCATCTGCCATACCATTGCGTTGCGGTACTGTGGGTCGTGGAGGAGAGTATAGATGCGGTAGTCGGTTGGTATGGGGGTTGAATAAATGCGGATGCTGCGATTGTCGGAAGCCCGCAGGATCAGTTCCTCACGCCAGTCGCCAAATATATCGCCTTGGAAGCAGGGAGTTGCTTTCGTGTCGTTGTTGGTCAGTGTGCCGGTGAAGGTGTGTATAGCGCCCTGACCGTATTTGAAGATTACTCCAGCTGAGTTTCTTGTCGATTGGCCGTTGAAGGTTTCGTCGAGCAGGTCGCCATCCCAGAAGATGCGGAAGTTCTGAGCCACGCCGTTCGAGCCGGTGCCAGCCAGAGGCGCATTCGATACGGTGGAAATCAGATTCTCGAAATCGCGTGCGCTGGTGAACTGACATCCGGGGTAGAGGTTGGTGAAGTTGCCGGCAATGCAACGGCCGTCGTCGTCGCCGGCTGTCTTACGATAGTATATTTTCGAAGTTGTGGCATCTCGGTAGTTGTTGCCGGGATTATCCTCGTTGCAGGCAACAACTTCCTGTCCGTAAATGTAGGGGTTAAGGTCACCAACGTGGTGGCTGTCGCCATGACCAAGACCGGTTGTAGAGAGCCCTTGCCCGTTATCGTCGATAACCATTGAACCGAACACGATTTCGTCGCGGCCGTCCCAGTCGACGTCGGCAACTGAGTAGTTGTGGTAGCCTTGACCGTACCATGGCGAGCCGGCTTGGTTGTTGTACCAGCGCCAGCGCTCAACCAGCTTGTGTGTAGCGGGGTCGACATCGTAGGCTATCATTTTGTGACGTGTGTAGATGCCTCGGGCAATGAAAATACTTGGTTTGCGACCATCGAGGTAGGGTGCGCCGAAGAAGTGCTTATTGCTGCGGTGGCCGTAGCCGTCGCCCCAGGCTGCGTTAAGATCGCTTTCACCCTTTTCGAAGCGGGGCAAGGGATACTCGAGCACTTGATAAGGCGCGCCTGTTTCTCCGTTAAGGTAGAGCAGGTGCTCGTTGCCTAAGCGTGTGAAGTAGCCGCCGCCGCCGTTGCCAAGTTGGTTGCGGGTGTTCTGTGTCGGGTCGCCTACCACGTACTTTGTGCCGTCGGCTTGGTGGATTACCATTCCGTCGCCGGCGCGAAGAATGCATTCAGCTTTGCCGTCCTGATCCCAGTCGTAGGCGGCAATGTTGATTTCGTTGCTCTGAAAATCGACCATATTCGGTCCGCAATCGATCCACCACATCAGCGTTCCGTCGAGTTTATAAACTTGAATGATGTCGTAGTCGGTGTTGTTGATCGAGTAACCGTTTGCTGCGTCGGCGTTATTGCGGAGTTTAATTAGAATCTCCATTTGTCCGTCGCCGTCGAGGTCGGCTATTGTGGCATCGTTAGGTTCGTAGTCGGACGAGATGTCGTTGCCGTCTTTGTTGGAGGGCACGGGAGCTACCTTGATTTCCAGATAGCCGTTGGGGAGGGCTATAGACTGGCGAGATGTTTCCTTTTCTGCGCCGTCGACAACGGTTTTCACTGTGTACTTGCTGGCGACAGAGCCCGATGCATCCAAATAGTTCGATACAGTCAGCGGCTCAGCGTTCACGCGTACGCCATCACGGTAAAGATTGAACTTTACATTGTCGGCATCCTCGCCGAGCACGCGCCAGCTTACAAGGACACCATTATTTGCTGCGACAGCCACAAGGCCTCGGTCGAGCTTGTCCATTGCACGCTGTGCGAAAGCTTGCCCAACCAGCAGGACCATTGCGGCTGCCAGAAAGAATATTTTCCTCATTTATGTTTCCAATAGATAGGTAGTTTCGTAATTATTTTACGAGAATTTTCTTTCCGTTGTGGATGTACAGACCGGGCTGAGAAGGATCAGCAACTTCCATACCCTGAAGGTTGAAGTAGCGGTTGTCAACAACTTTGTCAGCTACGTGGATTTCGTCGATACCGGATGTGCCAAACACGAGGGCTTTTACGGCTTCTTCGTCCATTGTGTTGTAGTACTGGAGTTTGAAGTTGTCGCACTGGATGTTGGGCTTTGGAATACCTTGAGAAGCTTTAGGCAGACCGAAACCGATTTCGAGCCAGGGTTCGTCAACTTCCGATTTGTAAACGATTGTGCACATGCGCCAGTCGCCTTTGCATTCGCCGATTTTCAAGAAACCGCGTCCGTCGGGATCCTCGGGATCATCGTCGTCGTCAGCAATCCAGAGTGCGCCGAAAATTGTACCGGGTGTGCCGGGGTTGTCAGCGTCAACATAAGGTTCGCCACCGCCTACGCTATTGATATCGCCGCGCCAGCCGTTACGGGAAACGTTGCAAGCAGCTGTGAGTACGTATACACCTGCGTTTTTGCCTGTTTCAACATATTGTTTGATAAGAGTTCCGGGTTCAAGACCGTCGTTACTTGCGATACGAACGTACCAGTCGCCATCGTTTGCGCTGTTAGTGTGCGCGCGGGGTGTCCACCAGTCGCTGTTTCCAGTACCTTTTTCCCAGCCATACAGGTGAGCGACGTCACCTTCCACGTTGGGGTCAGCTTCCTCGAACGAGGGGTTGGCGATTTCGATGTCTTCAGGAACTAAATCCTGAGCATTTGCACCGAATGTAACTGCGAGAGCAGCTACCATAAGAGAAGTAAAATTTTTCATGCTGTTTGTTTTAGATTGATTAATATTTTTGCGTTTTCAAACCAGCACCCAAACCGTTACACAATTCATTGCTCCGACGCGGTAACTTTATTCTAAATTAAGCTATCTATCGGCAATTGAGGAAATTTAAGTTAAAAGAAATTCAGCGTCTTCATGGCTTGTTGTTGCAAGAGGTTGAATCAGGTAGCAGATTTAATTACGCGTTATTTAAGTTTTTCAGTTGTTTAAGAGTTTTCTCCGGAATAGGGCGCTTAGCCCATAGCGCGACAAAAATACAAACTATTTGTATAAAATAACAAAGCTACAATGGTTAATTAACATGAATTAACTATTGTGTCGCGGTCGAGATGAATTACTGTAATCTGTTTATGGCATGTCGGTTTTCGAAGAATGCATAAAAAAACATACAAAACGGCGGCAATTGCAAAAAAATGCAAACACAGCTTTATTAAAAATAAAAATGTAGTATCTTTGCAGCCTGTAATTTAATAAGTAAATAAACTATTAAGCTTCTGTAGTTCGGAAGCTATAATCTAATCGGTTAAACCGAAACGAAACACTATGAAGTTACTTCAAGCTAAACTCGACAAATACCAAGAGCCGCAGAAAGCCAAGGCTGCCGGTATATATCCGTACTTCAGAGCAATATCCAGCGAACAGGATCCTGAGGTTCTTATAAACGGCAAAAAGGTGCTGATGTTCGGTTCGAACTGCTACACAGGGCTTGTTAACGACCCGCGAATTAAGGAAGCAGCTATCGAAGCAACTCGTAAATATGGTACAGGGTGTGCCGGCTCTCCGTTTCTAAACGGCACGCTTGACATACATAAAGAGCTTGAGGCCAAAATCGCTCAGTACATAGGCAAAGAAGATGTGATGATTTACTCTACCGGCTTCGGAGTGAACCTAGGAGTTGTTTCAACTCTCACCGGTCGCGAAGATTACATATTGTGGGATGAGCAGGATCACGCCTCTATTATCGAGGGTCTGCGACTTTCGTTTAGCAAGAAGCTGAAATATCGTCACCGCGATCTCGAATCGCTTGAGAAGCAACTTCAAAAATGTGAACCCGACAAAGCAAAACTGATTGTTTCCGATTCTGTGTTCTCTATGGAAGGCGACGTTGCCGACGTGAAGGGGATTGTTGAGCTGGCTAAAAAATATAACGCGGCCGTGATGATTGATGAAGCGCATGGCATTGGTGTGTTTGGCGAAGGCGGACGTGGCGTTTGCCATGCACAGGGAGTTGCAAAGGATGTAGATCTAATTATGGGAACATTCTCCAAATCGTTTGCGTCGCTAGGCGGTTTCATAGCAACCGACAAAGAAATTACAAATTTCCTCCGTCACCATTCCCGTTCGTATATCTTCACGGCCAGCCCGACGCCTGCTGCTACAGCCGCCGCGCTGAAAGCACTGGAGATTATGCAAGCAGAGCCTGAGCGGCAAGAGCATCTTTGGGAAATGACACACTATGCACTCGACGGATTCCGTCAGATGGGTTGTGAAATAGGACAGACCTCAACGCCAATCATTCCGCTTTTTGTTCGCGACAACTATAAGACATTTGCCATTACGCGCGACCTTCAGAACGAGGGTTTGTTTGTAAACCCGGTTGTTTCGCCTGCTGTTGCTCCGGAAGATACTCTTATCCGCTTCAGCTTAATGGCTACGCACACCAAGGAGCAGGTGACCGAAGGTCTGGAAAAAATTCAGAAAGTTTTCCGCGCTTATAACCTGATTCCTTAGAGCCTATTTCAAAAGGTTGAATATAATTCCGACCGGATGAAGCGTTTAGAGCCCATATCATAAAATTTCAGGGCCCTTAGTTTCATCCGGCCGTTTTAAGATTAGGCTTGTTGGTCGGGATTCTGATGCTCGTGCGAGAGTTGATGATCTTCGGGTTTTATTTTCATTTTCACCATGTCGAATCCTTGTCCGTAAACGCCGTTTACGTTGGCTTGTGTGACAAAAGCATCGTTATCGACCGACTTTATGATACGGAAAATAGTTACTGATTCTATTTTACGACACATCACCAGCAGAACCTTAACTTCGTGGTGGGAATACCACCCCATGCCATTTAGCACTGTGCATCCGCGATGTGCTTCGTTGTTTATTGCGCTGGCAATAGCTTCCCAATGCTTTGATATGATTGTGAATTGAACGGCGCGCCGATTGGTGTTTATAACCTGGTCGGCCATGAATGCTGCCAGGAACGTAACAACCAGACCATATACAATGTTATCTATGCGGTGGAATATTAAATAGCTGGAGGAAACAATCAGGAAATCGACATACATCATTGTGCGCCCGATAGACACGTTTGTATGCTTCGATACCATGGCTGCAACAATGTCGGTACCTCCGGTTGACCCGTTGTGGGTGAACACTATGCCTATCCCTACACCGCAAACTATTGAACCGATGATGATATTCATGAATGTTTGCTGCATAATCAGCGGTTCGGGGAACCATGGCTGCATAATGCCGATGAGACCATTCAGAATTGTTGCTCCAAAAATCGTTCGCAGCACAAATTGTTTGCCAACGAGCTTGTAGGCAAATCCCAGAAGAATCAGGTTGAGAACATATGATGTCACTGCAACCGGCACACCAAAAATAAAGTAAACCAGGGAACCGATACCGACTAATCCGCCGATAACCACTTTCTCGGGAAGTACGAAGGCTGTGAAGCCAAACGCATACATTAATAGTCCAAGAATTATGAACACATAGTCGCGCGACGACATCCATATGTTGTGGCTTTTGAATTGCATATGTTTCCGGTTTTAAATATTAAGGCTGAATTGGCGGTGCAAAATTAATCTCCGTTTTTTTATTTCGCAAACGTTTACCGACTATTTTTCGGCTTGATTTGGGGCAGACAGTCGGGCTGGCGGTATGCGATTCCCATTGCGTCGAACCTGCTGAGGTGGGCCGGGAGACGTTTCCAGAATTCGTCGACACTGATGCGTCGAGATGGATCGGCGTTCCATGCCGATTCGGACAGGGCAATCATACGCGGGAATATCTGGGTCTGGATGCGGGTTGTTGTTGGGATGTACTCGGTCCATACGTTTCCTTGTAGCCCGTTGATAAGTTTCTGCTGCTTTGACGAGAGTCTTTCGCGAGGGTTCAGGGATAGAATTTTGGCCACCTCGGCATCGGTTTGGGGATAGTCGAAATACATGCATGAGGTTGGGGTACAAGTGACGTGTTTCCCTTGGCGGGTTGCTTCAGCAACTACTTCGGGTGTTCCGGCAGTCCACCACATTATAGCTGTCTCTGCGCCAAGACCGTCGTAGGTGATTTCGTCCCATCCTATCAGAGTACGGTTGTTGTTGCGGAAAAATAGTTCCATTTGTCTCACAAACCAAGCCTGTAGTTCGTCAGCCGAATCCATGTCGTATTCTTTCATGCGGCGTGCGCAGTCGGGACACTGTTTCCAGCGGGTTTTGTCAACTTCGTCACCGCCCATGTGGACATACTTTGAGGGGAATATTTCAAAAATCTCAGTATAAACGTTTTTGCATAATTCCAACGTTTGATCCTTGCCGGGACAAACCGACGAGTTAGGAATTCCTCCGCAGGCTATTTCGGGGTGAACAACTGTTAGAATTGTACTATGGCCTGGTACGTCGAATTCAGGGATAACTTCAATTCCGCGTTGTGCGGCATAATTAACGATGTGGCGCAATTGTTCTTTTGTGTAGAAGCCACCATAAACGGAGTCGCCATTCTCGCCCGGACGCATACGATCGCGTGGTATGCGCATTGAAGCATCTTTTAGCGATGCGCGTTCGCATGCCGAATCCAAGCTATTGAATACGCGCCAGCCTCCCTTCTTTGTTAATTCGGGGTAGCGGTCGATTTGAACGCGCCAACCTTGGTCGTCGATCAGATGCCAATGAAAGACTGACATTTTATATAAGGCCATTAAATCGAGATACTGCTCAACTTCGGGGATGGTCCAGAAATGTCGTGACGAATCCAGATGAAGACCGCGCCACCAATAATCGGGTGCGTCGGCTATTTCAACAGCAGGAATCAACAGCGGTTTGTTTGATTTCTTCGCTGCAACAGTTGGAGCCGGTAGCAGTTGACGCAGAGTAGAAATGCCGTTTGTAATGCCATTAAAGTCGACCGCTTCAATAGTGACGCAGTCATTCTCGGCTCTGAACCGGTATGATCCCTTTACTGAAAGTGTTGAATCGGGTTCTACTATGGATAGGATTATTGCGGCGTCGTCATCATTTGACGCGATTTTTGGGGTAACGCCGTAGCCGTTTAGCACATCAGTGAGATATTCCGATGCCGGTTCCAACGATTTGTCGTTGATTGATACGGTTAAACCTTTTTTCGGGAGTTTCACTTCGCTGCCGGCTAGCATGATTGATTTGGGATTAGGTACAATAGTGACCTGCGGTTCACATTCGATTGCCTTTTTGCTTTTGGCTCCGGCTTCAGCCCACGACAAAGTCAGCGCAATTATAGCAATCAGCCCTGCTGCTTTACAAAATATTTTCATGAACGTGTTATTTTAAATATCTGTTTGTTAGTAAGTTATATGTTGTGTCGGCTTTCGCTTCCTTGATCCAGCAATTGAGAGAGTCGGCAATCCAAGGGCGGCGGTTGCCGGCAATCCACGATTGGAATTGTGAGAATGATATCGAAACAGAGGCATCGAGTTGGGGATAGTCGTCCAACATTTGTCGGGCAACACGTTCGTTTACAACAGCATGTTTTATCTGGCCTAATGCAGTTAGTATAACCAGTTGCTCGGCGCCGTAAGTGGAATCGGCTTCAATATGGATTGTATCGCCGATTTCGCGCGAAAGGTTTGCAATGCGATCGGCTACCGACGAACCGGCAATTACCCATACGGTGTCGCCTGCCAGGTCGAGCTGCTTTGCGACGGGAAGTTTGCCGGTGATTGAATCGCGCAGTTGAACAAGTACTTGCCTGTCGAGCATGACAGGTTCGAGAAAGTTTAGCCGCTTGCGGTAGTCGGCGGTCATCGGAATGTCGGCCACGAGCAGGTCGTATTTGCCGGCGGCAAGATTGTTGAGCGATTGCGACAGCGATGTCACAGGGTGGAATCGGAGCGCAACTCGGTGGCGGCTGGCAATATAGTTTAGTAAATCGTAGTTGAAGCCTCCCAGGGTGTCGTTGTAAGTGTAGAACGAAAGTGGCGAATATTCGATGGCGACATCAACGGTGTCGTAGTTGGGGGGGGTATAGTCTGTTGTCTGCTTATTTTCCGAGCAGTTGTGCAGCGAGGCCATTGCCAGCAGCACAACAACCAAAGCGGCTACATACAACAATGTCTTTGAGTGGTTCGGCTTTAGCTTTTTCATGGTTTATCAGTTCTGGAAGTTGATCGATAGTCCCATTTGGAAACGGCGAGGGTTTATTGGGTAGTGGGGCATCGAGAAATAATTGTTATCAAGCATGCCTTGGTTCACATGCGACATCATTACGTAGAACCTAACACGGCTCAGCTTCATGTTGGCGAACACATTTATCAGGGGGTAGTTCCCGCATTCAACTTCGTTTTGGTTGTAGAAAGCCATAGTTGCCGGCTGGTAGTCGATCGACTTATATTTTGTATAGTAATCGCAATCCACTCCGAGTTGTACGCCAAGTACCTTCGCTACCGTGAAGTTGAACGAAAGATTGGAATATACCGCTAGTTTGGGCAGCGGAATTACGCTCTGATTGGATGAAGTCTGGTAGGTAACCCTGTTTGCCCATACTATAGGTCCGAAATGAAATGTCTGCTCTGCCGTTGCGTAAACAACTTGAACCGAGCCGCTGTTTTGAACCGGCAAACATTCTGAATTGAAATATATAAGGTTTTGGGCATTTTCCACTCCGGCGCGTAGCGTTGTGCCCGTGCGGTTCACATTCAGCAGGCCTCCGAGAGCGAGACGACGGGTTTTGCCAAAGTCGTTTTTCCATATGAAGTGGTTCGATACAAAGTTGTTCATCAGGTAGGGCGCCTCCGTGTTAGTAAATCGACCGAATGCAGTGATGCGCACTGAGTCGCCGAAAAGGGGGAAATGGGTCGACAAATTGCCGTCAATTTCCAGATCGCCAACTACCGGACCTATAAGTCCGAATCGGGCTGTTGCCTGATATGTCAAAACGGAGCCGCGCTGTTTGGTGAGTTGTCCGCCTACGTAGAGAAGATTTTGCGACTGGGACGGGCGTATTTTTGTTTCGTAAGGATATGGGGTGAGTGTTTCCGGAATTTGAGGCAGGCGATCGAGGGTGTCAACGGCCTGTTTGTACGACCGTATCTGGTGGGTTATAAAGGCCGACAGCCCGAATTTGGCAAATTTGTTGAATTCCTCAAGCATCTCCACGCCGAAAGTGTTCGACAGTGACCAATATGATGTGTGGTCATGTGTCCAATCGTTGTTTAAGTATGTGTTTTTCCAAAATTTTTCGTCGTTGGCTACGGCATCGTGGAAAACTCGGTTGTTGGCATTGTAGTCAAGTGTCCAGGCGAATCGCATCACGGGAATATAGTCGCGCTGTATAGTGGTGTCGTCGATTTCAGTCTCGCGCCAGAACCCTACTTTGTAGGTGTTGTTCAGGTACAGTTGCTGGCCCTTAATTCGGTTGTGTGCGCCGGTTAGGTTTGTGGGGATTGCTTTTGGCTGAATTGTGTTTTGTCCACCTTGCAGCTCTGCGGGGTCGGTGATGTACAAATCGTTGGTTATACCTCCATTATCTTTACCCAGACGGTTCCAATGGTTGAAGAATCCCTGAAATTCATAGCGATCGCCCATGTATGAGCCCGACAATCCCCAGTTCAGGCCTTTCACGGCCTGAAAGTCGTAGCAACCTTTCGAGTAAAGATAGTCGATAGTGGCACCCAACTGTGCTCTTTTGTTGAAATTGCCGGAGAATACGCCGTGGAGGCGCGATTGTTCGTTCTCCTTTCCTCCGGCTGTGTTGTACGACAACAAAGTCATTGGGATACGGGTGTTATAGAATTTTTGGTCCTTCAGTTGCGGAAGCCAATGTTTCACAGCATCGGCCATGAAGAACTCGCTCGTAGGTTCCAGCTCATAATAGATGAGTGTCCGCCCTGGGCCTCCATAGTTGCCGGTTGTGGCATATGCTGGCGTAACCATTGAAGGAATAAACCGTTGGGCATAGTTTTGGAAAAGGGTGTCGATTGTTGAGCGTTTGTGCAGACCGAGAGGTTGTATTAGCTCCCAAGCGTAAGGTTCGGTTGAGGGGGGACCTTTTTTGTCGCTTTTTTCTGCAACCTGTTCCTCAGATTCAACAGAACTGTTGAGGTCGCCGTTGTCGCCAGGCTCGGAAGCCGGTTGCAACGGTGATATGGCATAAGCGAATACGACTGCGGTTAATAACATTACCGCAAATGAAGAAAACTTTTTCATCATGCGGCAAAAGTAAGCAAAAATCGCGACAAATTAAAGTAATATCGTGATTTATCACGTCAGTGGAGGAAGCGCGGAGCCATAAAGAAGAGGCCGAAGGAGATACCGAAGTTCCATTTGCGGCCGGCCGAAGTGATGTAGTTGCCGTAGGCCGACAACTGGGCGAAAGGCAGGCTATATACAACTTCCATTTGTGCCACGTAGGAGCGGCCGCAGAACCACTTTCCGTAGCGTGCGCCTACTGGCGTGTCGGGCTTGTCTGCTATAACCGGTTCAATCGAGCGCCAGGGCTGGAAATAGTGGAAATCGCCTCTTATTTGTAGCATCTGGATCGGCATCCAAACAGGTTGCAGGCCTATTGTAGAATATTGTTGAGCACGCAAACTGGTGTTGAACGAGCAATATGTCGACGCTGTTGGATTGAAGGCCGGTAGCATCGACTCTGTTGCTCCATACGTATTGAATAGTTTCTGGGTGGACACAACGGTTGTGAATTGCGCGCCGAGGCTGAATTTGTTTCCAATGTTCCAGTATTTTCGCGCTACGAGCGAGGCTTGTAGCCATTTGCGGTCGGAATCACGCTGCTCAAGTTTCTCCTGATTGCCGGGATAGTAGTATGACTCTCCAAGCACACCGTAAACTGAGGCCATCAGGCTGGCTCCCGTTGTAGGGTAGGATATGTCGTTCAGGTTTGAGTACTCATAAAGTAATTTTACTTGTCCCAATTTCAGTGTCAGGCGATCGCGGTCGAACTTATCGGCCCAGAATCCGTTGTAAATGCGATTGCTGACTCGCGCGCTACCGGCCGAGATTTCGGCCTTGCCGTTGCGACCTACGGCTATGCCGTAAATAAGACGTCCGAATAGGTCGGAGGCTGTAAGCATTGTTGCACGGTCGTCGTAGAACATAGGTGTCTGGTCGTACGATTTATGGCGCGACACAACTCCTTGCAATTGCAGGTAGGAGGGCAATGCTGAAGCAAAACTTAAACGCGCTCGAAGCATTGCTGCCATGTAGCTTTGTCCAACCCAACCGTCGGCTTCGACTGAAAATGAGTTGAAGCTTAAAGTATTGTAGGCCAGCGATACGAACATCATAGAGTTGGAGTTGGAACTGACGTAGCCACCAAAACCAAGATTGAAGCTGTTTTTTACGTCGGCACGCAAGTTGAGCGAGAAAAGCGAATCACGTTCATCCCAAACGGCGCGTGGCACGAGGTTGCGTAGCCGTCCCGATGTTACGGCACGATAATAGGCTTCTTTCGCTTCTTCCATGTCGAGGGTGTCGTGGCTGCTGCGGGTGAAGATGTAACGCAGATAATCATTCTGGCGGGGTGTGGCTCCGGTCACCTTGACGGTGTCGAATGTGACGTAGGGTTCGGTTGAGTTGAACACTGCCCGGCGTAGCTGGCGTGTTTTAGCCGGAGTACGGGCTGTTACGCGTGTTTTAATGGAGTCCATTATCTCCATAGCTGTGTTGTAGCCGATTGTGTATATTTCCATGCAGCGGTCGAAGTCGAGAATGCCAAACTGCTGAACGGGAACTCTTATTTTTATCCCCTCGTTGTCAGGCAGCGAATAATCGTTGTTCTGGATAATCATATCTTCGACTTGTTGCAGAACGTTGTTGCGCTCAGGCTTTTTGTCGGGTGCGCTGACATCGACGCCAATCATTATGTCGGGCGCGAAATCGGAACGCATCACATCGACCGGAAAATTGTCGTATATACCGCCGTCGTAAACCAGTACGGAATCAAGTTCTATAGGCTCAAAAACCAGAGGAAATGTCATCGATGCACGTATAGCATCCCCAACCGAGCCTTTCGAGCATACAATCTTGTGTTTGTGGTAAACGTCGGATGTAACGCAACGGAACGGAACGAATAGGCGGTTGAAATCACCGTTGCATTGTGCAGTGTGGGCGGCAAACAATTCCATAAACGCGAAGTTCATGGGAAGAGGGCTTATCAAACTCGACGGAAGCACGGATTTTCCTTTGCCGCGCAAGTTGAGGTTGAGCGATGCCATTCGCGGAACGGGGTCTGATTTTTCATATAAATAGACGTAGTTAGGATCGATCACTCCTGTCGACCAGTAGCTGAAGCCTCTAGAACGAATAAGTTCCAACATGCGTTCAGGCGTGTAACCGCATGCGTATAGGCCGCCTACAATAGCTCCCATAGAAGTGCCCGCAACGTAGTCGATAGGAATGTCGTTGTCTTCCAGGGCTTGTATTACGCCTATGTGCGCTATTCCTTTGGCTCCTCCGCCACTTAGTACAAGTCCAACCGACTGTTGGGCTATGGCTCCGAAACTCATAGCCAAAGCCAACAGTGATGTCATTATTTTCCCATAAAAGCGAGCCATATAATGCCCGTAAATAGTTGAAAGTTTTTTTACCATCAGAAATGATTATATGTATATAACATTGTTTCAAGTCTAATGGTTGAACGACTAATTAATTAGCCGAATGGTAGCCGACTAATCCCTCCATGGGCGATTTGAGCACTGTGGCCACATTGGTGTCGAGTGCATCGGCAGCCTCAAGAAGCACAGGACGATAGAGGTAGGCGATTGAGCCGACAAAACTTACGGGAAGCTGGCGGTAGCGGTCGTACTGGGCAACGTTTCTAACAAAAAATGATTTGAATTCGTTGAGCACCAAGCGGTGTATTGCAGGCTCCTCGATATTTTTAAGAAGGAATGGGGTTACAGAGGCCAGAAAGCGGTTGGGCATAGGTTCCTTATAAACGCGGCGAAGTATTGAATTCGACTCTAAATTATACTCATCGAGGAAACGTTCGCATAATTCACGCGGAAGTTGGTGTTTCAGTACGTCGCCAATCAGGTGGCGCCCAAGTACAGCGCCGCTACCCTCGTCGCCCAGAATATAGCCTAGTGGACTAACATGATCTTTTATCTCTGATCCGTTGTAGTATCCCGAATTGGCACCGGTGCCGAGAATGCAGGCAATGCCTTCGTTTAATCCGAATAGTGCTCGAGCCGCTCCTAGCAGGTCGGAGTTGGCCTCTATATGAATAGCCTCCGGTAAATTGTTGCGCAAAGCGCGGCGCATCGAACGGCAAACGTCTTCGTCGATACATCCGGCTCCATAGAAATAAACTTCTGTAATTTCACTCTTTGTTTCGCCAAGCTGGCTCACCAACTCGTCGTCGAGATACTGTGAAATTTCTTCTTCGGTGAGCATTAGCGCATTGAATCCCGAAGTGAACAGCTGGCGAATTACTTTCCCGCCATCGAGAACACACCATTCAACTTTTGTGCTCCCGCTATCAGCAATAAGCTTCATTGATATACCTTATATTATTAATGAGAAGATAATGGCCGGGGCGACGCATTTGTATGCGCCGCCCCGATAAGAGTCACCGCGCCGCGCAGGCACGGTGCTATACGTTATTCCCGTAATTATTACTTGGAAGCGATACCGTCGCTAACAGTAAGCGAGTAACGACCTTTGGCACGACGGCGTGCCAACACTTTGCGGCCATTGGGGGTTGACATGCGTTCACGGAAACCGTGCTTGTTCACTCTCTTGCGGTTTGAGGGTTGAAATGTTCTTTTCATTGCTGTAATATTCTTATTTTCTTATTGTTTCATTTCTCTGTCGGCACCGTGCCTTCACTTATCTGTTGGGCTGGTACACAAAGCGACTGCAAAATTACGATAAACATTTGTTTTTTGCAAACATTTTTTTTTGTTCGGCTCTCTCAAATTTTTCGGACTACAATAATTTAGATAAAAACTTTGTTAATTTAAGAAACGATTGTAAATTTGTAATAGTTATAAAATTGTAATATAATTGAATAGTTCCATCTCGCATATCAGCAATGTTTTGGGATCGCACGGTATCCGGCCGTCGGCGCAGCGTATAGCCGTGCTTGGTGTGCTAATGCAGCATAGAGTGCATCCGAATGCCGAGCAGATCCTGGAAATGCTGTTACCGCAGATGCCTACGCTGTCGCTCACAACTGTTTACAATACACTCCGTTTGTTAGTGCAGCAGGATGTAGTGCGCATGCTTGGTGTGGATCGTCGTTCAGCGCGATATGATTATTCCGAGATGCCACATGCGCATGTGTGGTGTCGACAGTGTGGTGAACTGGCCGATGTAGATACACAACTATTACCTGTTGCCGGTGGTTTTAACCTACATAATTATATAATTGATGAGGTGGACATTTGTTACAAGGGGTTGTGCCCGCGATGTGCCGCCGCAAAATAGATAACGTTTCAATTCAATAATCATAAACTAATTACAAAAACAAACAGTCATGAAAAAGAAATTCATCTGCACAGTGTGTGGTTATATCCACGAAGGAGACGAAGCTCCCGAAAAATGCCCGCTTTGCGGCGCACCTAAGTCAAAATTCGAAGAACTCGACCAGAACGCCCTTCTTCAGTTTGTGACAGAACATGTTATTGGTGTTGCCAAAGATACCGACGATGAGATGAAGGCCGATTTGCTGGCTCACTTCAATGGAGAATGTACTGAGGTAGGTATGTATCTCGCAATGTCGCGTCAAGCTGATCGTGAAGGCTATCCGGAAGTTGCTGAAGCTTTTAAACGTTATGCATTCGAAGAGGCTGAACATGCTTCAAAATTTGCTGAACTTTTGGGCGAATGCGTGTGGGACACAAAGACCAATTTGGAAAAACGCATGGCTGCTGAAGCCGGAGCTAATGCCGACAAGATGCGTATTGCACGTCGGGCAAAGGAGCTGAATCTGGATGCTATACACGACACAGTTCACGAAATGGCTAAGGACGAGGCTCGTCACGGTCAGGGTTTCCAGGGCCTGTACAACCGTTTCTTCAAAAAATAAATTATTTATAATGTATCTTCTATAACTACATAGGGGATAATTTGGAGAACACAGTACCTCGAAAGTCGGTTTGAACTTTCGGGGTACAATTCTTTAATTTAGATTTGGAAAACATATATTATAGGACAGGCCCTAAACGGTTTAAGAGGTTCTAACTTTTATTGTCTGACAGCCTCTAAAAATAGGAAAGCAAAGAAAATTTTACCACGGCTTGCAAAAAAAAACAAAAAAAAAATTGCATATCATAAAAATTGCTTAACTTTGCAACGTTTTTGAAGCTAAAAATTGTTTTATTATTAATTACACAAAAATGAAAAAGTTAGTTTTATTACTTGCTGTTGTATTCAGCGTATCACTCTTCTCTTGCGGTGGCTCAAACAATGCTGCTGACGCTGCTGCTGATTCTGCAGTTGTAGAAGAAACTGTAGTTGAAGAAGTTGTTGTAGCAGTTCCTGACAGCACTGTTGCTGATTCTGCTGCCGTTGTAGCTGACAGCGCTGCTGTTGCTGCTCCCGTTGCTGAATAATCTTGTGATTATCACTACACAGCATGAAATAAGCTGACCACTCTCCGTGATCAGCTTTTTTTGTGCCCGATTTTTTTCGTACTTTTGTAATAAGTGTCGTTTATTATGGATGAATCGTTAAATCTGTCGCAACAACAGCGTCTACAGCAAAAATTGTCACCGTTGCAGGTGAGATTCGGTAAGATGCTGGAGATGACCGGTCCGGAGCTGGAGGATGAGGTTCGGCGTGTGCTTGACGATAATCCTGCGCTGACAGAAGTTGACAATGACGAAACAAATTCCGTCGACCATCTTGATGCGTTCAATGAAACTGCTGAGCAAGTTCAGATGGCTGACTATGCCAACGATGACGAACTACCTCCCCAATTATATGCAACGGCCTCAGGTCATGATTATGTAGAGCCGTTCGCTGCCGACACGTCGGTTACGATGCTTGATGCAATCGTTGAACAGTTGGCTGAGTTGCCGCTATCTCCCCAACAGCAGCAAATAGGCATTTATGTTGCCGGAAATATCGACGATAATGGCTATTTGGTTCGCGACGTAACTGCGATGGCCGACGATATTGAAGTGCACACGGGTAGATATGTTTCGCCTCAACAGGTTCAGCAAGTCCTTGACATTGTTCGGTCGCTCGACCCCCCTGGAATAGGTGCTGTTGACTTGCGCGACTGTTTGCTGCTGCAGTTACGCCGTCGCAAACCGTCGGCCACGCGTGATACTGCTATAGAAATTATTACACATTATTTCGATATTTTCTCTCTCAAGCACTATCCGCGCTTGTTGTCATCATTAGGAATAACAGAACCGCAGCTAAAGGATGCGCTTGCTCTTATTCGACAACTTAACCCTAAGCCGGGCAGTCTATTGCAAATTGATACCAACTACGAAAGAACCCACCATATTGTGCCTGATTTCGCTGTTGAAGTTGACGGTGATATTGTTACGGTTAGTCTTCCAAACCGAATTCCGGAATTGGCCATTGAATCGACTTTTAGCCTTGAGGCTGAACCAAAAGCGACAACGTCATCGGCACAGAGCGCTGCGATGTTTGTGAAACAGAAGCGAGACGAAGCTCTTGATTTTATGCGTCTTTTAAAGATGAGGCAGAATACGCTGCTGCGCATAATGGAGGCTGTAGTTGAATTACAACGCGATTTTTTTGTGAAAGGTGCTTGTGCAAACACAGCCCTTATACATCCAATGATTCTCAAGGATGTAGCGGCTTTGACAGGTTACGATCTATCTGTAATTTCCCGAGCTACAGCCGGCAAATATGTAGCCACACCGGCGGGCGTTTACCCGTTGAAAATGTTCTTCAACGAGCGCACAAACGATGTTGACGATACTTCGGCACATGAGATCATGAATGTTATACTCGAAATTATCAATTCTGAAGATAAAAAACATCCTTTGTCGGACGATGCTATCACCCAGCAGCTGCAGAAGCGGGGCTATGATATAGCCCGACGTACGGTTGCAAAATATAGAGAACGCATGGCTATTCCGGTTGGGCGCCTGCGGCGGGAACTTTAGCCCCTTTTTGAGTGTTCTAATTCAGAGGGACGGCAATAATATGTCCGCTGACAATGAATAAGATTGCAAAAATTACATCATGGATTCTTAGTCCACTGCTAATTCCGACCTACGGAACAGCAATGGCGCTGTGGCTTACCGTTTACAATACGCTTTCGCCCGGTATTATATGGCGGGTCGTAGCAATGGTTTGGGCTATAACCTGTTTGGTGCCGGTGATAGCCATATTAATTATGTGGCGGATGCATGTAGTCGCCGATCCCGGGCTGAACAATCGCACTGAGCGCTCAATACCATATTTGCTAACTATTGTTTGCTATATAATTGCTGTATTTTATCTTCGGTTCATCCACGCGCCCTATTGGATGTGGATGTTCTTTGTGGCGGGAGCTTGCGCGGCAGTAGTGTCGCTGGTTGTTAATTTACGGTGGAAAATCAGTGCTCATATGGCTGCTACTGGTGGGCTGGTTGCTATGTCGTTCCGGATAGCATCGTTGCAAGTGGCCGTTGTGGATATGTGGCCTGTGATAACATGTTTGGTTCTTCTTGCCGGATTGCTTGGCTCTAGCCGTATATTGCTGAGGTGTCATACACTGGCTCAAGTGCTTGCCGGAACAGCAAACGGTTTCTTCTGGGTTTGGCTACTCACCTGAAATTTTATGAATTGGGCTCTTAATCACTTCTTAATCACTTCTGTGTCGGAGTTTAAAATTTTTATTATCTTTGTAGTATAATAAAAGTTTTTGTTATGACCCCATTAGTTAGTATAATTATGGGCAGTACATCAGATCTGCCCATTCTGTCGAAGGCAGCTCAGTTGCTCGACGAAATGGAGATACCTTTTGAGATGAACGCTTTGTCGGCTCACCGTACGCCTGCTCAGGTAGAGGAGTTTGCCGCCAATGCAGCATCGCGTGGCGTGAAGGTGATAATTGCCGCCGCCGGCATGGCCGCAGCGCTTCCGGGTGTGATTGCTGCAAACACAACATTGCCGGTAATCGGAGTACCTATTGCATCGACACTCGATGGAATAGATGCGCTTCTTTCAATCGTGCAGATGCCTCCGGGCATTCCCGTAGCTACAGTCGGCATAAATGCCGGCTACAATGCTGCTCTTTTAGCTGTACAGATGCTGGCTCTCTCCGACGAAGCGCTAGCCGGACGATTTGCAGAGTTCAAAAATGCACTGTCAGGTAAAATTGTGAAAGCTAACGCTGAGTTGGCACAGGTGAAATATAAGTTCAAGACAAACTGAAAAGGAATGTCCGCAAAGTTTGACTATCACCGCCGGCCTGCATGGGAAGTCGGCATTGGGCATATACGCATAGGCTCTGAGAATCCGATTGCTATTCAATCGATGACAAATACTTCTACCACCGACACTGCCGCTTCTGTGAAGCAATGTCGTGAGATTGCCCAGGCAGGCGCCGACATCGTGCGGCTTACGGCTCAGGGAGTGCGTGAAGCCGAGAATATCGGTGTGATTCGAAGCCGTTTACGCGATATGTCGGTTGATGTGCCTTTGGTTGCGGATATTCATTTCAATCCCAAAGCCGCTTTTGCCGCTGCAGAGGTGACTGATAAGGTGCGTATTAATCCCGGAAACTTTGTGGACCCCGGACGCACATTCAAGAAACTCGAATTTACAGACGAAGAATATGCTACCGAGCTGGCGCGCATTGATGATGTGTTCGGTTCATTTCTCGACGTATGTGCCGCTCACGCAACAGCTGTTCGCATTGGTGTAAATCACGGTTCATTGTCCGACCGCATAATGAGCCGTTACGGCGATACGCCTGACGGAATGGTTGAAAGTGCAATGGAATTCCTGCGTGTCGCTGTGAAACGCAACTTTAAGGATATTGTCATATCGATAAAGGCCAGCAATGTTGTAGTAATGGTGGAAACTGTAGTTCGGCTTGTTCGCGCCATGGACGCTGAAGGTATGGCCTTTCCGCTTCATCTTGGTGTGACAGAGGCTGGCGACGGCGAAGACGGACGTGTAAAAAGTGCTTCGGGAATAGGATGTCTCCTCAGCCGAGGAATAGGGGATACAATACGTGTGTCGCTTAGTGAAAATCCAGCCAACGAAGTGCCTGTGGCTGCTGAACTCGTAAAGTATATAACAAGTCGGGCAGCCGAATTTGGGCTGGATTCTATGTTCGGCTATCTTCCAGAGGTTGATTTCTGTTCAACGGCAGTAGATGGAATAGGTGGTGACAATCCAACTGTTGTTGTAAATCCGGCCGAGGTTGTTTTAACCGACTATATAACAATAGAGTCGCCGCAGCGGCTGCTTGATGCAGAATTTGTTGCTCAGTTGCGCAAGCAACCAAACCGTGTGTTGGTGCTTGAGCCGGGACAGTGGCTTAATATTCCGGGCGCAATCCTGGCAATGGCTACTAAACTTCGGACCGAAGGTATCGGCAATCCGTTGTTGCCTCATGTCACATACACAGGTTCCGACCACGAGAAAATATCGATTCATGCCGCAGCCGATTTTGGTACGCTGTTGCTTTCGGGCCTTCGCGACGGAATTTGGATAGAAGCACCAAAAATGAATGAAAAATTCAGCATGAATCTGTCGCTTACAATTCTTCAAGCAACACGCATCCGTTTCACGCGAACTGAGTTTATTGCCTGTCCCGGATGTGGACGTACAATGTTCAATCTCGAACAGACGCTCTCGGCCGTCAAATCGGCTACAGGTCATTTGAAAGATCTGAAAATCGGCGTGATGGGCTGTGTTGTAAACGGACCGGGTGAAATGGCTGATGCCGACTTTGGATATGTTGGAGCAGGGGTAGGGCGTATAAGTTTGTATAAAGGGCGTAAATGTGTGGAAAAAAATATACCGCAAGAGGATGCTATCCCCAGGCTCATAGCCCTCATCAAGGCCTCAGGGCTTTGGCACGAACCGTAAAAATAAAAATTCCAAACAAACCTATATATGAAAAAACTGACTTTATTATTGTCATTATCAGTGATGTGTATCTCGTGCGGTTCGTCGGGCGACGGCGAACCCACCCCCCCGCAAGTTGTAAATGTGATAAACCGCCCTAACGTTGCTATCGAAGGCTCGCAACTCACCGTGAAGCAGGATCTGACCCGCGGCGGTGCGATCAGCTACATTTCCAAGAAGGGGTCGACCGAAAATATTGTTAATATCGCCGATGAAGGCCGCTACATACAGCAGTCGTACTATGCGGGCAACAATGTTGACCGCCGTAGCGAAGGCCAAGGTTATTCTTGGTCGCCCTGGAACTGGAATCCAATTCAGGTAGGCGACTACAAACGCAACCGCGCTACGATTTTGGAAGCAACAATTCAGGGTAACACAACATATGTTAAGTGTATTCCTATGCAGTGGGACATGAATAATCATCCTGCTGAGGCCATAATGGAACAATGGACTACACTTGAGGGTAACACAATACACGTAAAAAATCGGATAACATGCAATCGTACCGACGATATATATGGCGAAGGTGTTGAACGCGACCAAGAAATACCGGCCGTTTACCCAATATCCAAACTCAAGCATCTGTACACCTACAGCGGAGATGCACCTTTCACCGGTGGCGAACTTTCGCAACTGAGGGTAGTGGAGCTGACAATGAATCAAAACAGCGGCGGCGGCACTTGGGGCCGTTACAATGATATCACGGAGCAGTGGATGGCTTTTATCAACGATGCTCAATGGGGTATGGGGGTATACAGCCCTACGGCCACAACTTTCCTTGCCGGCCGTTCCGATTCGAACACCAACGGTAACGCAACCTCAGGCTCTACATCGTACATAGCGCCGTTGCGCCGCGAAGCTTTAATGAAAAATTCTGTCATGGAGTATGAGTACTATCTTGTGATAGACGATATAAACAAAATAAGGCAACGGATTTACGAAATAAAATCAGGTAAATAACAGAAAAAAAGCGATGTGTAACAAACTGCACATCGCTTTTTTTGATCATTGTAATAGGTTGTGTTGGCTATAGTTGCCGAATTTTGCCGACCTGATTACCGATGTTCTAAAATTATAAGCTATATTTGCAGCATAATCACACAACTTTAAATCTAATTATGAGACTAAAACGCAGTTTTATCGCATTTATATGCGTTTTATGTGCCTGTTCGATGAGCAGTGCCCGGCGCAACGTCGCCACGCTTAATGATGGATGGCAATTCACAAAAGAGGGTGGTGAATGGCAACATGTACGTGTGCCACACGACTGGGCTATCTACGGCCCGTTCGACCGCAACAACGACTTACAAACGGTAGCCGTGAAACAGAACGGCGAAACAAAAGCAAGCGAAAAGACCGGACGTACGGGTGGACTGCCTTTTATCGGAAAAGGGTATTACAAAACAACATTTAACGTTGCAGACACGACCGGGCGCTCGACAACCCTTGTTTTCGATGGGGCAATGAGCAACGCTCATGTAAGAGTGAATGGCAAAGAGGTAATTTACTGGCCTTATGGCTACAATTCATTCTATGTCGGTGTCGACTCAGTTGTGAAGCCCGGTGAAAATACTTTAGAAGTTGATCTAGAGAACTACGAACGTGCTTCGCGATGGTATTCTGGCGCAGGACTGTTCCGAAACGTACACGTTGTCAATACAAACCGAATTCATATACCAACATGGGGAACCTTCGTTACCACACCCTATGTAAGCGATGAATATGCATCCGTTTCGCTTAAAACCGAAATAACCGGAATGAAGAAGGGAGAAAAGGTTACTGTAGCAACTACAATTTTTTCTCCCGACAATAATCCGGTTGCTTCTTCATCGAAGATGTATGTGAACCATAACCAGGGTATGACGCAAAATTTGATAATTGACAATCCAGAGCTTTGGTCGCCTGAATCGCCCGCGCTTTACCATGCAGTCACGAATGTTATAACAGCAAGCGGTGACACTGTAGACACATATACAACTCGCTTCGGTGTGCGAGATATAAAGTACATACCCGAAAAAGGATTTTTTCTCAACGGAAAAATGACTAAGTTCAAGGGCGTCTGCAACCACCACGACCTCGGACCGCTGGGTGCGGCCGTAAATCGTTCCGCTATCCGCCATCAGATTAAACTGCTGAAGGATATGGGTGCTAACGCTATACGTACGTCGCACAATATGCCGGCCCCCGAGCTGGTTGAACTTTGCGAGGAAATGGGTATGATGCTCATGATCGAACCGTTCGATGACTGGGGCTTCCGACCTAAATCGCCCAACGGTTATGGACGCTTCTTTAAAGAATGGGCCGAACGCGACGTGTCCAACATGGTTAAGCACTACCGCAATTCGCCTGCACTGGTAATATGGTCGATTGGAAATGAAGTGCCTAGCCAATGGGGACCCGACGGAGTTGGCGAACTCTCAATGTTGCAGGATATTGTTCATCGACTCGACCCCACGCGTCCAGCTACGTGCGGCATGGATCAAATACGCTCGGTACTCGACAACGGTTTTGCCGCGTCGCTCGATATACCGGGCTTCAACTACAAACCTCAGTTCTACGATCGTATTCACGACAAACTGCCACAGCAAATGCTGATATGCACGGAATCGGCTTCAACTGTATCGTCGCGTGGCGTATACCATTTTCCCGTGAAATGGAATGAGCATAATGTGGTTATCTCGCCCGACCACCAAAGTAGCAGTTACGATAACGAAACGTGTTCGTGGTCGAACACTCCGGATATCGACATGGCAATGGACGATGACCATTCTTGGGTTCTGGGACAATTTGTGTGGACAGGCTTCGACTATCTTGGAGAGCCATCACCATATGATACAGATGCTTGGCCAAACCACAGTTCAGTTTTCGGTATAATAGATCTCGCATCGCTGCCAAAGGATCGTTTCTACCTTTACCGATCAAAATGGAACCAGCAGGACACCACACTTCATGTACTACCTCATTGGACATGGCCCGAACGTAAAGGACAGATCACTCCAATTTTTGTTTACACCTCGCTGCAAAAGGCAGAGTTGTTCATAAACGGAAAGAGCCAGGGTGTGAGGGAGAAAAATGATTCAACCTATCAGAATCGTTACCGGCTGATGTGGAACGACGTTGTTTACACTCCGGGTGAGATTCGTGTTGTGGCTTACGACAGTAATAACCAGCCCGTTGCTGAAAAGATTGTTCGTACAGCCGGCAAACCGCATCACCTTGTCATAACACCTAACCGGACAGTAGCCAAGGCTGACGGCGACGATCTTGTATATTTCACAGTAACAGTTGCCGATCGTGACGGTAATCCTGTACCATCTGATAGCCGAATGGTTAAATTTGACGTAAGCGGACAAGGAACCTTCGAAGCTACAGCTAATGGCGACCCAATCTGCCTGCTTCCTTTCCAAAACCCGGAAATGCAACTGTTCAGCGGTGCTGCTACTGTAATTGTACGTCCGTCAACTGAGGCTGGACAGGTCACTTTGCGAGCAACAGCCAAGGGCGTTAAACCTGCTTCAGCTACAATAACAACCCTATAGGATTGTTATAGAATTAGATATAAAGACAGAGGCTGCCGACACAGTGTCGAGCAGCCTCTTGTTGTATGGGAATAAATAGTTAGTCGAGTACTTTCAAGCGGATGTTGCGGTACCAAACATCGTCGCCATGATCCTGGAAACCGATATAGCCTTCGTGGTTGTCGCCTCCCATATTTGAGAGTAAATCGTAGGCAGGTTCGCAGGGTCCGCCAGGAGCGAATTTCGAATCCTTCAGCATGTCGTTCCATTGCGGAGTCCACAAATGGTATTCAACTACGTTCTGGTCGTTCTGGTTGTGGATGACAGTGCCTTTGTAAACCATGATTTTTGCCTTGTTCCATTCGCCTGCAGGTTTTGCGTTCTGGGGTTTGGCAGGAATCATGTCGTAGAGCGATCCCGATTGACGGTTGCCGTCAACGCCGAGTTTTGCGTCAGGATGGCGTTCGTTGTCGAGCACCTGATATTCGGAAGCTGTTTGCCAGATAGCCAGAGGCTGGTCGCCTTCAGGAGTATGGCGCACTGCTTCTTCTGCCAAGTAGAAGATACCAGAGTTGCCACCTTCCGAAATCTTGTATTCGAGTTCGAGTTCGAAGTTTTTAAATTTGTGGTCGAAAATAAGGTCGCCACCTTCGTTGCCTTGGGCTTCGCCTGAACCGGTTCCTGAGAATTTGATTGCACCATTGTCAACGGTCCAGCGTCCGGGAACGTCATCGCGGTTGTAGCCGCGCCATCCGTTCAGTGTTTTTCCGTCGAATAGCACATAGTAGCCATCTTTGTCCTGTGGAATCTGAGCGAGGTCGATGTTTTCACGAACAACATAATCCCAACCTGATGCTGTTGAATCGGCAGCGGCTACTGCGGTGTCGGCCGGGCATGCACATGTGTCGCAACCACAATTACACTTTTGTTGTTTGCAGCAAGATGTCATAGCTATAGCTACAACAGAAGCTGCGAGGATGATTTTTTTCATCGTTAATTTTATTATTGGTTAAACGTTTGGCATAGCTGGAAGTTCCCAACCTTCGCGATAGTTGTGGCGGATTAGTTCGGCTGCAAATTCGCGTGCATTGACAGGCTCGGTCCATGTTTTGTCGAAAGTCGGGTGACCGTTGGTTACCTTGAAACCGTCGGTTACGATTGTACGTATGGTTTCGTCGGGACCGATGTTTGTGAATTCCATATTCTTGCCGTCCCACTGCAGGGTTTTGTTAAGATCTTGCAAACGAACTGCCAGAACGCCCATTACAACCATTTCGTTCAGTGGACCTGCCTCAGAGAAGGGTGAGTTAGGCTCAACGCGCGAATCTTTCGATTCTTTGCATGCGCGAACCCAGTCCATTTCGTGACTTGTGTTTACACGGCGAGCTACTTTGGGTGCGTTGGGCACACGGCCTGAAAGCAGGAACGGCTCTGTACCGTAGCAACCACATACAAGTGTATCTTTTGTTCCGTGGAAAATTGTTAAACCACCGTTTGCCGGCATCAAGCGTTTACCTTCGGGGAAGCCTGCTGGACGGTCGGGCAGGAGGCCTCCGTCGTACCAGTATACTTCGACTTCTGGCATAGCCACTTTGGGCATATTGTCGCGAGCAGGGAACACCATTTTCACGCGCTGAGCATTAGGTGCGCATGCGTCGAGCAGCATAGTCGACGAACCTTCAACCAGTGTGGGATATCCCAGATTGAGGGCTTTGAAGGGTTGGTGGAGAATGTGGCAAGCCATATCACCGAGCGCGCCAGTTCCGTAATCCCACCAACCGCGCCAGTTCCAGGGCTGGTAGATGCCATTATAAGGACGCAGGGCAGCTGGGCCTGTGAACAGATCCCAATTGAGGTTCTTGGGTATTTTGTCAACTTTTGCTGGACGTTGTAAACCCTGAGGCCAGATAGGACGGTCGGTTGCGCATTCAACCTTGGTTACTTCGCCGATTTCGCCGTTCCAAATCCAGTCGCAAACGAGGGCTGTGCCTTCGCCCGAAGCTCCTTGGTTACCCATCTGAGTAGCAACACCTGTCGATTTTGCCAGATTTGTGAGCAGACGTGATTCGTAAACAGAGTGTGTAAGAGGTTTCTGTACATAAACATGCTTGCCAAGGTTCATGGCATCAGCTGTGCAGATTGCATGAGTGTGGTCGGGAGTGGCAACGATAACGGCGTCGATTGATTTGCCCATTTCGTCGTACATCTTACGGTAATCCCAGTAACGTTTAGCATTGGGGTGTTCGTCGAAAACACCTTTGGCATAATCCCAGTTCACATCGCACAATGCAACAATGTTCTCTGTATCTTTTACGGCATTAATGTTACTGTGTCCCATGCCTCCGATACCAATGGCGGCGATGTTAAGTTTGTCGCTTGGGGCAACATGTCCGTAGCTTCGGCCCAGAATTGAACTGGGTGCTACGGTGAAAGCGGCTGCAGCTGCTGCACCCGTCTTCAAAAACTGTCGTCTTGAAATATTCGACATTGTAGTTGGTTTTAAAGATTGTTAATGATATGGTTAAGAAGATATTCTCAAATTTAGTGATAAATTGCGGGCAAACAAATAATTTTTAGATTTTCTTTCGAGGACGCAACAATCCGTAGCCGTCAGTCATTGTTCTCCGGCGCTCCCGAATTTGCTCCAGGGTTTCTTCGTTGCCAATAGCGGGACAATCGTGGGTGAGAGCATCGTGAAAAAATCGCCACGCATACTCTGAGGCTTCGGCCGACTGGCGCAGGGTTGGAAGCATTGGATCGAGCTTGCCGCTACGGATGCTTTCTGCGAATCGGCTACACAATTTGTCGATATTCTTGTCGCCATAGGGGCGTTCGATTCGCTCGGTACGTGTTACGCCATGCAGTTCAACAACGGCCGTTTTGAAATCGTGGGTCATGCGTACGAAACCTTTGGTGCCTATAAGCTCTGCGTACGAGTTGTGGGTCTGATCCTTCGACAGTTGCCCGTAAACAAAACCTTGTGTGATGTCGAATACAATACCGTTCTGGAATGTGCCGTGACATTGCACCCACCAGGGATCCTTATAGCTCCACATTCTAACACCCTGGGCATGCCAGGTCTTGAAGTCGGAACCTGCATGCCAACGTGCCATGCCAACGTAATGCATGCCACAGTCGTGAAAAGCCGGACCTTCATACTCGTGCCCCTCGCCTGGAGCCAAGCCGGGTGTCATATGACATATACGTATAATAGCCAGCTCGCCAATTTCGCCTTCCTCAACAAATTGATGCATGAGTTGGTGGTACCATGAGTTGCGCAAATACATGTTCACCGTGGCGAGTATGTTGGAATTCTCAACCATTTTTACAACAGCCCACTCGGTGTCGAGGGTGTGAGCCACAGGCTTTTCTGTTACTACATGCTTGCCATGAGCCACAGCCTTTTCAAATAGCCTCATGCGTTGATCGGCCAATGTAGTAAAAGCTACGGCATCTACTGTTGGGTCGTTGAAAATTTCGTCATCATCCGACACAATTTTTGCATTCGGTGCTTGCTCCGAAGCTAGTGTACGCGAATATTCGTCGATGTCGCACACATATGCCACTTCCCATTGGGGACATCCTTGAAAAGCGGTCAAGAATTTACCGCCCATCCTGCCAAAGCCGATAAGGCCTATGCGCAGTGGTGCGCGTTCGGGGTTCAAGATTTTTTTATCCTGTTGCTTCATTTACACAGATTGTTCTTGGGTTTGTGTGAGCGCCGTCCGCTGTCTGGGCTGTTTTACAGCAATTAGCAAGGCACTGAACTCCCACAATATATATATAGGTATGAATACTGCCATTAATGTAAACGGATCGGACGATGGAGTGATCACGGCTGCGGCAACCAGAATCGCTACTATAGCATGACGCCTGTACTTGTGGAAAAACTCGCGTGTCAGGATTCCGAGGCGGGAGAGGAAAAGAGCTACCAGCGGCAGCTCGAAAACAATTCCCATCATAAAAATCAGCATCAGGAAATTGTCCATATAACTTTCCAGCGACAACTGGTTAACCACGGTAGCGCTAAGTTCATAAGTGTATAGGAATCGTAGCGTTAGAGGGAAAACCAGCATGTAGCCGACCGTGCATCCGGCATAGAACATAACTGAGCCGAATACGAATGTGAATCGGACCCCTGTGCGTTCATTATCGTACAATGCCGGGCAAACAAACTTCCATATCTCGTAAATAACATATGGAAAGCTTATCAGCAGCGCAAACCACAGTGCCAACGACATATGTGTGAAAAACTGAGATGCCAGTTTGATATTGATTATGTCGACATGAAATGCGTGACTGTCGCCCGACTGTCCGGTCAGGAATGCGCCTACAGAACCTAACGAATCCAAGTAATGGTAAAGCGGAAAATCGGAGTTTATCGGCGCCATAACAATGTGGTCGAACAACCAGGGCACAAAAGCGAAAACCCCGATGAAGCATATGGCAACGGCTATAGCCGAGCGAGCAAACATCCAACGGAGCGATTCCAAATGATCCCAGAACGACATTTCTTGTGTTTCTGCCACTTTACGTTTCTCCTGTTCTGTCAGTTTATTGTGTTCTGTTTTTGTGTGAAAGTTGAATAGGTGAAGGCTTTTATTTTTTTGTTGAGTCAACATCAACACCATCGGTGATATCTTTTTCAATACCGTTAACGCCGTCTTTGAAGTTTTTTACACCCTTGCCTAGACCGCGCATCAATTCAGGTATTTTCTTTCCACCGAAAAGTAATAAAACTACCAAGGCGATGATGATTACTTCTGACGAACCTAAACCAGCAAAAAGAAGGCAAAAATCTAACATTTTAGTATAGAATAGTGATAATAAGTTTTATATTAATTACAACAATAGCAACGGCAAGTTTTTTGGCGAATCCGGAGACTAACGGCATTAGCTTACAATTGCATCGTAAAATTACTAATAATAATTCATTCTCCCAACTTCATCCTAACTTTTACATATTTTTTTGATATAATCTGCATTCATAGCTAACAAACGTTAACAAGATTATCGCGATTTTGTTGTATCTTTGTAGATTAGAACAAGACAACAATTATGACCGACAATATATTCAACATTCCATTTGATAACAATCCGCGTGTGCCGGTTCCCGACTTTCCCTACCGCCACATGGTCGACGTTCAGATGCGGTTCAACGACACCGACATGCTTGGCCATGTTAACAATAATGCTTATTTAAGCTATTTCGACCTCGGCAAAACAGGCTATTTCAACGCAGTAGCCGCCGATGATGTTGACTGGCGACATGTAAATATTGTAGTAGCCAACATTAATGTTGACTTCTATGCTCCTACATTCCTAAACGAGCCGGTTGTTGTTTTAACCCGAGTGGTTGCTATTGGCGTAAAAAGCCTAACAATGGAACAGCGCCTTGTTGATCGGGAAACCGGACAAGTAAAATGCATGGCACGGTCGATAATGGCTGGCTTTAACTTGGAAACAAATCAGTCGCAGCCTATTGCCGACCATTGGATTGAAAAGATTACACACTTTGAAGGCCACCAGCTAACAAAATGAAAACCAACTGTAGCCGAACACTCTATGTGACCGATCTCGACGGGACCTTGCTCACTCCCGAATCGACTGTCAGTGACGCTAGTGCTGAAATTATCTCTGATTTAAGTGGGCGCGGAGCGCTCATCACTGTGGCAACAGCCCGTACTCCTGCCACAGTTGAGCCGCTTTTGGCTAATACGCTGACAACTGTTCCGGCTATAGTTATGACTGGCGCTTCGCTGTGGAGCCGCTCCGAAAAAGCCTACGTTGATCCCGCTCTTATTGCTCCCGCTACTGCACAATGGGTGCGTACCATAATGGAAAGCCATCGACTGCACCCGTTTATTTACCAATTGCCCGCCGACCAGATTATCCGAGCTTATCATCCCGGTCCAATGTCGGAGGTTGATACCGATTTTGTTAACAAGCGAAGTAACCTGCCCCTGAAAAAATTTCTTATCGGTGTACAACCAGACATGTCGGAAAACAATTGTATCATTCTCTTTGCAATGGGAGATCCGGACAGTGTTTTCAGTGCAGCAGCTCAACTTGAGGCTGCAACCGAATTCCCTTGTTCGGTCAGTGCATATGCCGACCCTTGTGCAGGGGGAATCGGAGTGCTCGAGGTGAAAGCTCCGGGAACAAGTAAGGCGGCATCCGTTCAGCGTGTTGCCATGCTCTGCGAAGCTGACCGTATAGTTGTGTTTGGCGACAACATTAATGATATATCGATGATGAAGGTGGCCGACTTGTCGGTTGCTGTTGGAAATGCAGTGCCTCAAGTGGCGGCTATAGCCAACAAGGTGATTGGAACTAATGCATCCGATGCCGTAGCTAAATTTATACGAAACGACTTTTTGTCCATTACCAACAATGACTAATATCTACGACATAAGGCGTTACGGCACATTCGCCTTTATGGCGGTAGCTATTTTGTTGGCAGCCTGCTTTCTGGCTGTTTCGAATTCGATTGTCAGCGATCTTGCGGCCCAGGAACGCCAGCGAATGGAATTGTGGGCTGAAGCGACAAAAGGGATAATAAACACGGCATCGCCCGATGAGGAAAATTCCGATTTTGTCGACCAGCAATACATTGATTTTCTGCTCCATATCATAGAAGAAAACAGTAGCATACCGGTCATACTTACCGACGACAATGGCAACATAATACTTCACCGCAACTTCGATTTGCCAGAACCGGTCGACACCCTTAACCCACTCTTCATTTCGGAAAGCAACGCCCGATTTCTCAACGACAAACTGCAATCAATCTCGTCGCAAAAAAACAATGTGATTCCAATCGAAATTGGCGATGGCATAGTACAGCATCTATATTATGAAGACAGCCGCCTTCTGCAACGCCTTAACTATTACCCTTACGTACAGATGCTTGTGATGATAGTATTCGTTGCCGTGGTATATTATGCCGTAATGTCGACCAAAAAGGCCGAGCAAAACAAGGTGTGGGTTGGGCTGTCGAAGGAAACTGCCCACCAGCTTGGAACTCCAATTTCATCGCTTATGGCATGGATGGAGCTACTACAACAAATGGATCTCGACACTGAGATTGTTTCTGAGATGAATAAGGATATCGTCAGGCTGTCGACAATTGCATCGCGTTTCGGTAAAATCGGGTCGAAACCACAAATGGAAACAGCCGATGCCGATGCTGTGGTGCGTTCAGCCGTTTCATATATGGCAACGCGAATAAGCAAGCGTATCAATTTGAGCTATAATCCTCCGTCGGCCGATCAACTACCGTTGACAACACAGATGTCAGATTCACTTTTTCAATGGGTGCTTGAAAATTTGATAAAGAACGCAGTTGATGCCATGGATGCAACCGGTTCGATCACTGTTGAATCGGGTCGCGACAATAAAGCCGGTGCTGTGTTCATCGAAGTGACCGATACGGGTAAAGGTCTTCCGAAAAAACGTTTCAAAACTATTTTTAATCCAGGATATACGACGAAAAAACGAGGGTGGGGACTCGGCCTGGCGCTTGCAAAACGAATTGTAGAGCAATATCATGGTGGCCACATTTACGTAAAGTGGTCGGAGCAAGGTGTTGGCACAACATTTCGTGTCGAACTACCCGCCGTTTGAGAGGGGGTATAAATTATTACGCGCGTAAACTAGATGTGACTATAATTTGTTAATTTTGCAAAATAAATTATGTCGCAAAAAGCTGAAACTCCAGTAACGTTAGGCACAAAGTCAATATCTCAATTACTAGTGCAATACTCCGTGCCGGCTATCATAGCCAGCGTGGCTACATCATTGTATAATATTGTCGACTCTATATTTATTGGGCGCGGGGTGGGGCCAATGGCTATCGCCGGTCTAGCGATCACCTTCCCTTTGATGAATCTTGTGGTTGCTTTTTGTACAATCATTGCCGTGGGAGGAGCAACAATCACTTCAATTTTTCTTGGCCAAAAGAACGTTGCCCGTGCTACCGACGTGACCAATAATGTGATGTCGCTTTGTCTAATCCACTCAGTTGTATTTGGCGGTTTGACATTTATTTTCCTTGATCCAATTCTTTATTTCTTTGGCGCAACCGACGAGACAATACCTTACGCCCGCGAATTTATGCAGGTGATTTTGTTGGGCACTCCGATTGCCTACGTATTTATCGGGCTTAACAACCTAATGCGAGCCACTGGCTACCCAAAGAAAGCCATGATTTCGGCATTGCTCTCCGTGGGCGTGAACATTGTACTGGCACCGATATTTATTTTCGTACTCGACTGGGGCATACGTGGCGCAGCGCTGGCAACTGTTTGCGGCCAAACATCGGCATTTATATGGGTTCTAGCCCACTTTATGTCGAAAAAAAGCTATATCCACCTTCAGGTAAAAGCCAAATGGCTGACATCGACAATATTGAAGCGTATCTATTCAATTGGAATGTCGCCTTTTCTGATGAACGTATGTGCCTGCGTGGTCGTAATATTCATCAACCATGCCCTGCTTAAATATGGTAACGCTGATGGAAATATGGCAGTAGGTGCCTACGGTATCATTAACCGCACCACGATGTTTTTCGTTATGGTGGTTTTTGGCGTGACGCAAGGCATGCAACCTATCTTAGGCTTCAACTATGGTGCAGGGCTATGGCAGCGCGTAAAACGCACACTCTCGATAGGCATATGGGCCGGAGTGGCTATTACATTCTTTGGCTTCATCGTAACCGAATCGTTTCCTGATACAATAAGTTCGTTTTTTACGAAAGATGAAGTGCTTATTAAATTGGCGCGCAACGGATTCCGCATTTACTTCATATGCTATCCGCTGGTAGGATGCCAGATTGTTATTCAAAACTTCTTCCAGTCGATCGGAAAACCTCGGCTCAGTATATTCTTATCGCTAACGCGTCAGCTCATATTCCTTATCCCGATGCTAATTGTTCTCCCCGGCTATTTTGGCATTGAAGGCGTATGGGCATCCATGGCCGCTTCCGACACACTGGCCTTTTTTCTTGCACTAATTACTTTATGGGTGATGATACGACGTTTAAACCGCCATTTCGCATCGACCACTCCATTGCAACAACAACCAATCAATGATCACAACCCTTAATATACGCGTTCTGCCATCCGTAGCGGCAAACCACGAACAGCTAGTCGAGGAGGCCGCGCGCCAGCTCAACGTAAATAGCCAACGCATAAAAGAACTTTTAATAACCCGCCGCTCGATTGACGCACGCAATCATCGTGTAGCCGTCAACCTGACGCTACGTTTACAACTCGACACATTCGAAACAATACCCTTGTTCCAGCCTATCGACTATCGTCCGATTGCTGATAATGCTCGACAGGCAATTGTTGTAGGGGCGGGGCCGGCCGGTTTGTTCGCATCCTTGCAGCTGATTCGCCGCGGTATAAAACCCATTCTTCTCGAACGGGGGAAGGATGTTGACTCGCGCCGGCCCGACATGGCTGCTATTGCACGTACCGGAACGGTGAACCCTGACTCTAACTATTGTTTCGGTGAAGGGGGCGCCGGCGCTTTCTCCGACGGGAAATTATATACGCGCAGCAAAAAAAGAGGGTCGACCGATCATGTCCTGCAAGTGTTGTGCCAACATGGAGCAACGGAAAAGATACTCGTTGATGCTCACCCGCATATAGGATCTGACCGTCTGCCGGCCGTAATTAAAAATATACGCCACACAATTGAACGATGCGGAGGCGAAGTGAAATTTTCATGTCGCGTCGAGCGCATGTTGTTTAACGATCAAGGCGAGGTTGTGGGTGTGGTCACCGGCCAAGGCGAACAGTTTTTAGGAAATGTGATTATGGCTACCGGCCATTCGGCACGCGATGTCTACCATATGTTGCTTAACCAGGGTGTGACGCTCGAACCGAAAGGAATAGCCGTAGGATGTCGTTTAGAACACCCCCAGCATCTGATCGATTGTATACAATACCACTCTCCTCAGGGACGCGGCAAATACTTGCCTGCTGCGGAATATTCTATGTTGTGTCGCATCGACGACCGCGCCGTTTATTCATTCTGCATGTGCCCGGGAGGAATCATAATCCCCGCAGCCAGCACCCCGGGCGAACTCGTTGTGAATGGCATGTCACCCTCCAACCGCGGTAGCCGCTGGGCCAATTCCGGTATGGTAGTCGAAGTTCTTCCGGAAGATATCCCGATTACCTCAGAAGTAGACCCAAAACTACGCGTGATGGATTTTCAACAGCGTATCGAATGTGCATTCTACAACAATAATACTACCCCCTCGCAAAACGCGCCGGCGCAACGTATGCTCGACTTCGTTGAGGGACGCGAGTCGAAAACATTGCCGGCAACATCATATGCTCCCGGCATCCATCCGGCGGCAATCCATAGGCTTCTTCCGCGCAACATAGCCCACCGTTTGCGCGAAGGTTTCAAAGTGTTTGGACGCAATGCCCGAGGTTTCCTGACCAACGAAGCTACTCTCATAGGATGTGAAACCCGTACATCATCGCCCGTGAGAATCACACGCGATAATGAGCTACTTATATCAATTTCAACGCCTGGTCTTTATCCTTGTGGCGAAGGAGCCGGCTATGCCGGCGGCATTGTGAGCGCCGCAATTGATGGTATACGCTGCGCCGACGCTCTGGCCAATACTCTGAATTCATGAAGACTACTCAAATAGGCGCGCTCGGTGAAGATATCGCATGCAAATATCTGATTTCAAAAGGATATGCGATCCGAGATCAAAATGTGCGCATCGGTCATCTTGAAATCGACATCATTGCTATGCTGGGCAATCGGATTGTGTTTGTCGAAGTGAAAGCCCGAGCAAAGTCATCGCCTCAGCATCCTCTCGACGCTGTGACTCCACGCAAAATACAACGATTATGTACAGCTGCAAATGCTTATATGAAGGCCTACAACCTTAGCCACGAAGCGCAATTCGACATCATAGCTATTATATTTTCGCCCGACGGCACACACACCGTAGAACATATCCCCGATGCGTTCTTCCCTCCATTGCGTTCTTATCGCTAAACTAAGGGCCCATATCATAAAATTTCAGGGCCGCTGGGGTCGCTGGCTTGGAGGG
>JAMPII010000060.1 GCA_023662835.1 Muribaculaceae bacterium
TTACTCCCAAGCCCGCCAACTCTACCTCCAAATTCCCGACGATTCCATAGCCCAATGTTATATTGGCCAAATGTATTATTTAGGCATAGGGGTTAGTGTTGACTACGGAGAAGCTTTTAAATGGTACCGCAAAGCCGCTGATCAAAACGACATGGTGGGACAAGAATGCATCGGCATCATGTACTACTTCGGTCATGGATGCAAAAAAGACAAAAAAGAAGCGTATAAATGGTTAAAAATGGCTGTTGACAATGGCAGTAAATTTGCCAAAGAATTCATCAAGGAAAATAAATTCTAAAAAAACATATTACGTAGTACATAGTTCAATCAACCAATCCGCTAATCCCCCAATCAACGCTTCCTCAACTTCTCAATCGCCACAGCAACAACAAAGTAGATTGCCGTCAGGCCCCATAGGTGAATGTACGGAACCGATTCTGTTGCAAGCACGGCGCTGTTCGAACTGATGCCAATAAAGCCCTGCATGCCCCAGCTTGCGGGCAGTAGCGAGGCCACTGCGCCCCATAGAGGCGACATTGCGCTGCGAGGCCACGTGAGCCCCGAAAGGAACAGGAACAACACCGACGTGAACACAAACACTACAAACGAACTCTCGCGCTCGCTAACCAGCGGCTGAAGGCACATGCCCAGAAACGCCGACGACAGTAAAAAAGGCAATGCTAACGGCAGGTATTGCCACGGTGAACCGAACATCGGCAGATGGAACATCTGCGGAACATAATGCAGAATATAAACCGTCAGCGGAGCGTAAATAACCACCAAACAAAGCGCTTTCCCCAACAACGAGGCTGTTGTAGGGCCGGCCACAGCAAGCGGATCTACGCCATGATTACGGCGCCGGCGTTCGTTGCTCCCACCCCCGAGCATCAGCACCCCCAGAATAAGGCTCTGCTGAAGAATCAGAATCACCAAGCCCGGAATGATGAACGAGGCGAACCCCTGCGTAGGGTTGCCAAGCATGAACGACTCGGTCGACACGCCCGTTTGCGCGGCGCCGCTAACCAGCCACGCGCCGTTTATATTATCGATTGTCTGCGTGCGCAATTCCGCCCCCAGCTGTAGCGTGACGTCGGTGAGCGAAAACAGCATGTTACGATAGCGAATCATAAGCCCCATGTCGCAATAAACCGGAACGACGGCCTGCTCGTGGCGACCGATGCGGCGTGCATAATCGGCTGGAATCTCAACAATGGCATAAACCTTACGCTCCATTGCCCATTGGCGCGCCTCGCCCAGCGACGACGCATAGCCAACTACCTTGGCATACTCCGTGGCGTCGATCATTCGCGACAAATGGCGTGAATCACCCGTCCCCGACTTGTCGACAATCGCAACCGGTATCTCGCGAACAACCTCCGGATTGTAGATAAGCGTATAAACAATAGGGTAGGCCAGAGGCAACGCCAAAAAGAAGAGCATAACCCCGGCGTCCTTCACAACAAGCCGCATCTGCATGCTGCAACTGTCGAGAAGCGTCAGCCACCATTGTCCTATCTTGCGCATTACTTTCAACATGACATATCAAGGAATATAAATCTGTTTCAACGATTCACTTTTCAGCTTCCATATAATTGCCAGCGGAGCCATCGATATCAGCATCATCGCAACATATTGCCACCTGACAAAATAGACAGGATAGCCGTTGAGCGCCACATTGATGTAGATCAAAAAGTAGTGACGTACCGGAAGCAGGCCGGCAAATATGGCAACGCCCCCGTACATCTCCTCACACGGAAACGAAAAGCCGGCTATCGAGAAGGCCAGAATGCCCGTCAGCGACAGTATCGACAGCGCGAGCCTTAGGTTGGGTATGACCGATGTGATTGCCAATGCAAACATCTGGCTGGAGAACACAAGCATTACCATTGCTCCGGCCATTGCCCACACCGACCCTTGCAGCGGAAAGTGCCAGAAACCATACAGTAGTCCCTGGATGCATAGCCCTACAACCGTGAAAATCACAAACTGAGGTATCAGTTTGCCTGCCACGGCCCGCCATATCGAATTGTTGGCCGTGCGCAGCCAGCGGCGTGAGTTGCCACACTTTATCTCCTGTAAAATCGAAAAAGCCGTTATCTGGAATATCAGCAGTTCAAGCAGGCAGGGCAGGAACGAGTTGCTCAAGTAAATCGAATAGTTCGACCACGGGTTGCCCAGCGGATGAATGTCGGTCACAACAGGCTGGAGCATCGTGCTAACCAACGAGTTCGATACGCCGGCATCGATTAGCATCGACGACGATATCAGTCCTTGTGTGCTAACAGCCATTGTCTTAAACGACTTGTACGACAATGTGCCCGGCACATAATAGGCCATGTTGGTGTAGTAGGTGATTGTAGTCGCCTTGCCCGATTCCGCATCCTTCTGGAAATTACCGGGAATCATGAAGAAACCATAAATCTTGCCGGCCTGCATCAGCTTCAACGCCTCGTCGTAGGTTTCAACCTTATATTTTATATCGGTCAGCTCCGAAGCGTTGAGGTTGCGTACAACATTGCGCGACACCGCCGTATTGTCCTGATCAACAACGGCCGATGGCAGCTTGAGCGGCAATCCTTCATCCATAAGATCGAGGAAAAACAATGTAGCCATCAACGGCACAACAATCATCGCAATCAAGTAGATCGGACGGCTGCACAGCTGCTTCCACCCCTGCGCCACAGAGGCGGCCAAAGGCCCGCTGAATCTGTTTTTGTTGTTCCTCATCATATAATTTTTAACCAATCAACCAATCACTTATCGAATATCACCGTCATTCCCGGGCGCAGTTCGGGAATCTGCTCCTCGGGGCGCACCTTCACCTGGAATGTGCGCGAATCCCACTGACCCGTAGCTTTTGTAGCGCGCCATGTGGCGTAGGTTCCAAGGTCGCGTACATAATATATCTTAGCCTTCACGCGCTTGTCAAGCGCCGGAATAAAAATATCAATCTGCTTCCCTATGGGCATGTCGGCCAGCAACGTCTCGCGAACATTGAACGTGACAAACTTATCGTCGGTCTTAAGCAGCGACATTATAGGCGCGCCCATCGCTACAAGTTCGCTCTCCTCGGGGTAGATAACATCGATTTCGCCGTCGCAAGGAGCCGTCAGGTACTGATCCTGGAGCAGCGCCTCAACCTCCATTACCGAACCCTTAGCAGCGTCAACCAAAGCGCTAGCGCTCTGCTTGTCCTGTTTCTGCGCCCCCTCCTTGGCCAGGTTGTACTGGCTCTCGGCTGCTTTTTCAGCCGCCTTGGTTGCGGTGAATGCCGCTTGAGCTTCGTCGCGTTTCTGTTCGCTTACAACATCCTGCTTGTAAAGAGCCTCCATTCGGTTGTAGGTCTTCTCGGCTATCACGCGGGCAGCTTTTGCCTGCTGCCACAGCTCGTAGGCGCCCTGTATGATTTGCGAGCGGGTGCCCTGGTCGATCTTCGAGTTCTGGGCCGACGCAACCTCTTGCATTGCCTCAGCCTGATACAATCTAGCCTCGGCCAGCGACGAATGAATATGAACCAACGTGTCGCCCTTGTTAACCGGCTGTCCTTCCTCTACATAAAACCTCACAACGCGTCCAGGCAACTTGCCCGAAATGCGCACCGACGTTGCTTCGGCCTGACCCTCAAGCATCTCCTCGTGACGGTTCACAAACAGAAAGCCTATCAATGCCAGCAGAGCCACAGCAATAATAATGATGATCAACGTAACGCTTATCGAGCGTTCTCTTTCCGCCTTCTGTTGAGGCGTAGGTTTGTCGTTATATGTTTCCATTTCCGATGTAGTTTTCATTTATCAGTAGGTCATTGTGCCGAGCACCTTCGACAAATAAACACGCGTCAGGCGTTCGTCGATTGCGGCATCGATATTCTCCGAATTAGCTTTAAGCCAAGCAGTTTGCGCTTCCATAACATTATCGGGCGTCATCAGCCCCTCACGGAATGCAAGCGTGGCCTGACGCAGATTCTCGTTAGCCTTGGTAAGGTTCGACTGCGTCATAATGTGAGTCTTCACAGCCTCGCGCGTCTTGAACGAAGCCTGATTAACCTGCAGCTCGATCATCTGCTTAGCGTCCTCAACCTGCAGCCTCATAATAGTCTCCTCCGATTTGGCCGCACGGTATTTATTATAGTTGCCGCCCCAGTGCCAAAGCGGAATCCGCAGCATCGCGCCAACCGAAAACGCCCCGGCAAATTCTTTCCTAAAGCCGTTGAACATATTAGGGTTCGAGAACGAATAAGCGCCAACAAGAGCCAGATTGGGCAACATCGACGACATAGCAACCTTGCTCTGCTGGTGGGTTATTTTCACGCCTGTCTCCAGAGCGCGCAAATCAGGACGACGGGCGTATATGTCGGCCATATTGAACGTAGAGGCTACCGGCAGGTCGGATTCGTCAGGCTCAAGCTGATCAATCTGAGGGTTCTCGTCGGCCAGCTTCATAGGCGTGTCAACCGGAAGTCCGCATATCTGGGCAAGCGCCATACGCGACAAATCAAGACCATTGTTCACTTTCACCAAGTCGACATTGGCTTGATTAAGCTTCACGTCGACCGACAGCAAGTCGGACCGCGTCGCAACCCCCTGCTCAACCATAGCGTTAACATTGCGCCTCAACGTATCGAGAAGCGCAACATAATGCACCGCCAGCTCCTGCTTCGCCCTAAGAGAAACAACCTGCCAATAGGCTGCGTCGACCGAATAGATAACATCCTCGGCCGCATCGTCGTGCATAGCTTCGGCCAGCTCCTTGGCATAGCCTGTTATCTTGTTCATAGCAACTATCTTGCCGCCCATATATATAGGCTGCGTCAGCGTAATGGCTCCGAAAAACACATTATGTATGTCGTACGACAAAGCCTCCTTTGGCAAATAAGCCATTTGCTTCGGAACCGGCTTGCCGCCAACCATCACAGGCTTGCCGTCAGCGCCCGTCACAAGATCGAACGCATACCCCTTGCCGTCGAACGACTTGATCGGAAGCAGCTGGTCGGAACCAAACACAGAAATATCTTTCTGGTTATACGTGTAGCCCCCGGCAAAATCGAGCCCCGGCAAATAGGCAGCGAAAGCCTCCTTTTTCTGATAGCCCGCCATTCTCACCTTCTCGGCCTGAATACGGAGCTGCTTGTTATTCTCCACAGCCAACTGACGGCACGAGTCGATTGTAAACACGCCGCCGGCCACAGCGCTTACCTGAGCCGACAAAGAAGAGCCGGCCAACAAGGCTACTGCCTGGACAATCATGAATTTTACAGCTTTTTCTAGCATAGAATTCCCTCGGTTATTAAACGTTCTGCAAAATTAACATATTTAAAGCCCGAAAGGTTGAACAAATTCCAACAATAGTTAGTCTGTTTAGATGAATTATTGGTCATTTTCTCCAATATGCAATGGAACTATTTATTATTTTTAGCAACCAATCATTGTAAACCACGCGCAAAATCACTACATTTGCACCGCAACCACGGGGCTGACTGGCTTTGACAGCGTGAAGAAGTGGTGCACAAGCATGCAGAGCAACGATGGCTACGCTCTATAATCAGGGACATCAAAATTTTAAATGGCGAAAACAACTACGCTCTTGCTGCCTAATTGAAGTACAGTAGATTAGCTTAATCTCCGCCACAGTGGCAGAGACAAGACATCGCCCGATT
>JAMPII010000061.1 GCA_023662835.1 Muribaculaceae bacterium
CCGGCCATTGGCCGGGGCGGCCTGTCACATCCATATGCTCCGGATTCAAGGTCTCCTCTTGGAAGTTACCCTTTGTCCGGCCCCGGACGGTGCTTTTCGCCGAGTCTCGTCAGTCACGATGCCCGCATCGCTCCTTCCTCAACTCGCGAAAATCACTCGCCCGGAGCCGCCCCAGCGGCCCTGAAATTTTATGATATGGGCCCTAAGGCTGAAAGGCATCACTAAAAGTGGTGATTGACAGAATGGGGGTGGAGTTGTAACTTTGTGGGGTGAAAGAGTTTATTGAGTCGGTAATAAAGAAATCGGGTTGTATTACCGCGGCCGGATTCATTTTGGCTGCAAGCGGCAGTTGCCCGGTGGCATCAGCTGAGTCGGGCGTTGAATTCATGGGCGCCGATTCGCTAGCTGTGGAGCTGGCGGAGGTGTCGGTGACGGCTATCAAGCAAGGCTTGGCTGAAAGGGGGCAGGCATTGGCTTCGACGGTAGTAGGCAAAGCTCAGATTGAACGGCTTAATGTTTTGACTATTAAGAATGTGAGCGAGGTGGCACCGAATTTTTATATGCCTGATTACGGCTCACGGATGACATCGTCGATTTATGTGCGCGGCCTGGGTGCACGCATCGACCAGCCTGTAGTTGGACTGAACGTTGATAATGTGCCTTTCCTCAATAAAGATAATTATGATTTCGATCTGTTTGATATTGACCGTATAGAGATTTTGCGTGGACCGCAGAGCACACTTTACGGGCGCAACACGATGGGAGGGCAGATTAATATTTACACACTTTCACCGCTGGGAACCAAAGGGGCGCGTGCAATGGTGGAGTATGGTAGAGCTAATTCGGTTAGGGCAGGGGCTTCGTACTATGGTAAGCTGGAAGATGGGTTGGGGATGTCGTTGTCGGCGTATTATACGCATAGCGACGGATTTTTTCGCAATAGTTACAACGGCAGTAAAACCGATAAGGAAGATCAATGGCAGCTACGTTGGCGAACATCGTGGCAACCTAAGCCTACGCTGACAGTGGATAATATAGCATCGGTGACGGTTGGGCGTCAGGGAGGCTACCCATACGAATCGTTAAAGAGCGGGCAGATATCGTATGACGACACATGTTTTTACCGACGCACGTCGGTGGCCGACGGGCTGACAGTTAACTGGAGCCTTCCGGGCGTAACATTTTCGTCGATATCGAGTTTTCAGTATATTATAGACAATATGACGTTGGATCAGGATTTTTTGCCTATCCCATATTTTACTTTGACTCAGGCACGACACGAATGCGCGTTTACTCAGGATTTTATAGTCCGGGGCGACAAGGGGCGCTATAACTGGCTCGCCGGTATGTTTGGCTTCTATAAGCACACATCGATGTCGGCTCCGGTTACTTTTAAGCAAACTGGAATTGACTCGCTGGTGATTAAACACCGCAATCAGTATAATCCGGAATATCCTATCGTATGGCAGGATAATAGTTTTTTACTGGGTAGCCGCTTCCGTCAGCCGGTGTGGGGTGTGGCTCTCTACCATCAGAGCCAACTGAATCTGGGCAAGTGGGAACTGACGTTTGGAATACGTCTGGATTATGAGAAAACCGCACTTAATTACCGCAGCACGTGCCAGACGGGTTATGACGTGATGGATGCTACTGTTGCCGGCCCGCCCGTGCTTTACGCCCATCGCATCGTCGAGATTGACGATCACGGGCGTTTGAGCAAGGACTTTATGGAGTTGCTACCAAAGTTTACGGCCACATATGCATGGAACGGGTGCCAGGGAAATAATGCATATATTTCTATAGCTCGCGGATATAAGGCCGGAGGGTTCAATACGCAAATGTTTAGCGATGTGCTTCAGCAGCGGTTGATGTCATATATGGGCATATCGCAGCAGTACAGTCCGGAGGAGGTAGTTGCATACAAGCCGGAACAGAGCATGAATTATGAGATTGGCGCACACTGCACTAGCGAAGACGGAATTTGGACCTCACAATTGGCGCTGTTTTATATCGACTGTCGCAACCAACAGTTAACCTCTTTTCCCGACGGCACTACAACGGGCCGGATAATGACAAATGCGGGCCGGACACGAAGCATGGGCGCGGAGCTGTCGGTCGGTTGGCGGCCTGACAGCCGCTGGATCCTGAACGCATCGTATGGTTTAACGGACGCACGCTTCCGCAAATATTTCAACGGTATAGCCGATTTGCGTGGCAAGCGCATACCTTACGCTCCGCGTAATACATTTTTTGCATCGGCCAGCTACATCGTGCCGCTGCACGCAAGCGGGACGTTACAGCCTGAATCGGTTGAGCTCAATGTGAACTGCCGGGGCATCGGGCCAATATATTGGGACGATGCGAACAGTGTTAAACAAAACTTTTACGCGCTGGCCGGCGCATCGATATGCATAAATAATAAGAATTATTCACTAACTTTATGGGGCGAAAACCTCACATCAACGCAATACTCAACGTTTTATTTCGTTTCTATGGGGAATGCGTTCTTGCAACGAGGGAAACCGGCCCGATTAGGGGTAACGCTTAGAGTAAGAATATAAATAAAAATAACACAATTAATAAGCTCATGAACAAGACATTATCAATTTTAGCATCATTATTGTTCTCTGTAACTCTGTTTTCTTGTGAAAGCCACAGCGACGACAGCTACCTGCAAACTTACCCGCGCAATATGGTTGTGGCTACTGTTAATCCGGCCGGTTACACCGTTTACACGGCGACAGTTTTCGGCTATAAGTTCGATGTGTTCAAGCAAACTGATGCCGAGCTAATGATTGGCACAATAAATATGCCCGATAAAATGATATATACCTCGCCAAGATGTTTAGGGCTGACACTAGGCACAAACACAACGTCAGTTGGCTATACACTAAAAAGCAATAGCTCAAGCTGGTATGAGGGATTCCTGTCGAATATGCCTTTACAGGTTACGGCAACATTATCGTCGCTGGGCTGGGCGTCGACCCAAACATCGAATGCTTCGGCTTACATGGAATTTATTAACGGCGTGCGCTTGTCGGCTTTTTGCTCGGAACTTGCGTTTATGACCAACACAACAGTTACTGACACTGAGAACCCCACGGCCGATCCTTTCCATACAAACGATGTGGCAACCAACAACGTACGTATCGAAATCACAAGTCCGTACGAGTTTAAAGCAAATATTTATATGTATAATGCCAATTTCGACAAGAACATGAAGAAGAAAATCGACTTCGTTATTGAGAATGTTACTTTCGAAATTGTAGCCGATCGTGGTATACTTGCGCTTAAGACCGATGAGGCTATTCCTTATCTGTTGACAAACAATATCAAGGGTGATCCGATGCCATCGTACAAAATCACTGACCTAGAGTGCTCAATTTACGAAGGATTCAATACACCCGGTTTGTTCCGCTTTAAAGTTGGCGACCGCTATGAATTGTCGGCTCAGTTGACAGAATCTTTGCCCGAAGAAAAATAAACTCATTCTTGATAAACGACAAAAGGGAGCGCTAGGCGCTCCCTTTATTATATATCTAATGCTATTGTAGGCTGGTTCCTTCGATCATGCGCTGGAAAGCCTCGGTCATTGATTGGGCGGCGCGTCGTCCGTCGCCCATTGCAAGGATAACAGTTGCAGGGCCGCGAACGATGTCGCCACCGGCATAGATTGCGGGTGCCGACGATTTCATTGATTCCTCGTTTACGAGGATGCGGCCATGGCGGCTCATATCAAGGTCGTCGGGGAGTGTGAGCGGCGGGTTTGGCAGATAGCCAATGGCAACAATTACCAAGTCGACGGGCACTTCCTCAATGGCTCCATCGACAGCCTGTGGTTTGCGGCGCCCGGAAGAATCGGCCTCGCCCAGTTCCATAACCTGCAGTTTCATGGCTCGTAGGTTGCCGTTGTTGTCGGCCACATATTCGAGAGGGTTGCGCAGGCACATGAATTCGGTGCCCTCTTCGCGGGCGTGGCGTATTTCGTCGGCACGCGCCGGCATTTCCTCTTCGCCTCGTCGATAAACAATCATAACTCTTTGTGCCCCTCCGCGAATGGCTGCGCGAACGGCATCCATGGCTGTGTTTCCGCCACCGATAACGGCCACTGATTTGCCCGCCAGATTTTCGATGTCGAAATGTATGGCGGGGCAAAAGCTTTGTGTCACGCATGCCAGATAGTCCTGGGCTGAGAGCACTTGCGGTAAGTTCTCGCCTGGGATGCCCATCATGCGGGGTTTGCCTGCGCCTGTGGCTACATATATGCCTTTATAGCCTTGATCGAGCAGTTGTCGATATGTAATGTCGCGTCCAACATGGCAATTGGCAATCATTTCAACTCCGAGTTCTTTAAGACGCTCAATCTCGTAGGTTACCACATATTTCGGGAGGCAGAATCGTGGAATGCCGCTTTTGAGCACGCCGCCGAACCATCCCATGGCCTCGAAGACGGTTACCTTGAATCCGCGGCGGGCCATGTCGCCGGCGAAGGCCAGTCCCGATGGGCCGGAGCCTACTACTGCAATCTTCAGTGACAGAGGGCTTATGGGAAGGCACTCGGGGTGAGATTCTGGGTGGTTGAGGCGCTCGTTGTCGGCTACGAAACGCTCTAGATTGCCAATTGCTATTGCCGGTTTACGCATTTTGGTGTAGGTGCAGTTGCCTTCGCATTGCTTTTCCTGAGGACAAACACGCCCGCAAACAGCCGGAAGCACGGTTGTTTGGCGAAGCACCTTCAATGCTGTAGCAAATTCGCGGCGCTCGATGTTTTTAATAAAACCGGGAATATCGTTATGTACGGGGCATCCTTTTATGCACCCCGGATCGGGGCAATCGAGACAGCGCCGGGCTTCCAGGACGGCTTGTTCAACGGATAGGCCCTGACGCACTTCGTCGTCGACGGTGATGCGATAGGGCATAGGGAGTTCGGGCATTTTTACGCGTGGGATAGCCGTACGCTGTTTGGTACTATACATGGCTCGAAGCTCTTCGCGCCATGCCTCTTTTCGGTCAGTTATTTCCATATTTTTTACATTACGCACGTGGCAAATATACTCATAATTGATTAAACAGGCACAAGAGGATATAAAAAAATAGACAGAGTTTAATTCCGGATTGGAACTAAACTCTGTTTGAAAGTCGGGGTGACTAGACTCGAACTAGCGACCTCACGCCCCCCAGACGCGTACTCTAACCAACTGAGCTACACCCCGATTTCTGGAAAGCGATGCAAAGGTACGGCCAAAAAATTATTTATGCAAATTTTGGCGGATATATTCCGTGGTTATTTCACATCTATTAACGATTGGCGGTGGCTGATATGGAACTGCTCAGGGTGTGATTAGAAAGCAAAGTGTGTTTGGATTTATGAGTCATTTAGGGCCCATATCATAAAATTTCAGGGCCGCTGGGGTCGCTGGTTTGGAGGG
>JAMPII010000062.1 GCA_023662835.1 Muribaculaceae bacterium
GCGGGGGCGGGGAGGCCGCTTATGGCGGCGAGCATAGCGCCGGCATCGGAGTAACGGGCGCTGGGGTGGGGTTGCATGGCCTTGACGATGACGGCTTTGAGGCTGTCGCCTACGGGGAGCTGCGCCACGGTGGCTTCGATTTGGCCGGGTTGCCACTCGCTGGCGCGGAGCGGTGTGGTGCCGGTGAGGCAGGCGAGCATGGTGGCGCCGAGGGAGTATACGTCGGCCGTGGGCGAGAAGGTGCGTATGCCAAGGTATTGCTCCACAGGGGCGTAGCCATCGGATGCACCGAGGGTGTTGATGGTGGAGGTGGCGTTGCCGTGCTCGTCGTAGTGCTTGCTCAGGCCGAAGTCGATGAGTACGGGCCGCACCGAGCCGTCCTTGCGCACGGTGAGCATGATGTTGGCCGGCTTGATGTCCAGGTGTGTGAGCTTTCCGGCATGCAGGTATGCAACCGCCTCAACGATAGGCGTGAGCACGGTGCGGAGAGTGGCCTCGTCCATAGGACCGTTGGTTTGGATATTGTCCCACAGACTTGCGCCGTCCAAATACTCCATCACGTAATAGGCGGTACCGTTGGCCTCGAAGACCTCATTGACCTTCACAATGTTGGGGTGGCCGGCGCCAACCTGCGCCAGCCTGCGAGCCTCGCTGAGGAAGTCGCGCCGGGCATCCGCTACCTGCTGGGCCAGGTTGCCGGTGTCGGGAAGACGAACGGAAGTGGCATCGCTGCCGCGGCTGCAGTAGTCCTTGATGAAGTGTTCCTTTACGGCCACACTTACCGTAACCTCGATATTGCCCATAGTGAGCGAAGTCTCGGCAAGGTAAGTGATGCCGAAGCCGCCGGCGCCGAGCACGCCGCGAATTATATAAGTCTGATTGCCGTGGAGCACAGTGCCGGGCCGCAGCGCATAGCCATAGTTCCTTTCCATTATCGTATAAATGATTCCAAAATGGCCACATTCAGCCACTTCCTACTGCAAAGGTACAGAAAAAAATCAGATTTCGCGAGCGAAATCTGATTTTTTAAGTTTGAAGTATAAAGTATGAGGTGCTCTTCACTGTTCATTTGGCACTATCTACTCAACACTATTCTTTGCGCTCCCCGGGCGGTAGTCATCGAAGCTGCCGTCGCTGTATAGAACGATGAGGCGGATAATCTCTTTGGGTGCGGGCTGACTTGCCACGAGCGTGCACCGATACCTGTTGCCGTAGGGCGCCTCGGGTTCTTCGGAACTGGAATCCGCGCTTTGAGGTGCGGAATTTCCAGATTCAGAATTTTCTGGTATGTCGATTTGTGTCGGTTGAGGTTGTTTAATGTTCTTTGAATCAGAAGATTCATTTAATCCAAATGGCAGCGTCGACTGATTTAGAGGCTCTGAGAATTCGATATTTGAATCCGTCAACATACTTCCACGGCCAAAAAGCAACCACAGGATGTTGAGATTTGGAAAAGCGGTGGCGAGCTTGGACAGGAGGGTATCGTTAATGCTTCGGGTGCGACCTCCGAAAAGCTGCGAGAGGGTAGAGCGGGGGATATCGCATTTGTCGGCGAACTGTGAAGGGCTCATACCCATTTGATTCATAAATGTTTGTAAACGGTTGATAATGCCTTCGATAGATGAATCCATATAATGAATTTAGAGTTTTTTTGAATTGAGAATGCAAATTTACGAAACAAAATTCAAAAATGCAAATTGGTTTGCGAAAAGTATAAATTCAAGATTTTAAACTGTTTGCAATATTGAATTTGATTTGTCAAAGTCAACGGTTCCGGAGGTTCACATTTGTAAACAAGTATACCTCAAGCGGGAATATTCATATGTGTCAGGGGGAAGGAGTACTATTGATGGTAATTCAACCAGTGGTTGCGGGCTCTTATGTAATTGCTAAATTATTAGGATTATACAGAGGCATTAAAGTGAGGCCTGCCGGAAGTGTATCACTTGAAGGCCTAATTAAATATTATGTTTAATTTTTGGTGATAAGGCTCTGGGTTTTAGTCGTGTGATAAATTTGCAAAATATTGTTAAAGTGCATTTATTCCTCTCTTGCGGCTTATTTTGTGGCTTGGCTTTGAGCTTTTCATTTTTGAATTCAACTGATTGAACCGCGTTGATTGTTACATTTGGATGAGCGTGGCTCGATGAATTTACAAGTTGCGCTCTCACGAGCTTGTTTAGATTTGCAAATTTCACGGATGCGTAATTCTAAAATTATAGAGCGTATGTGAGCTCAAAACAGAATTCAGCAATCTCATCTTCGAAAAACACGCTCAAAATTGAAAAATCGCGTATGAATTCCCGTATATTTACCAATACAACAACCTCGCGCAGCTAAAGGTTGCGTTAAAAGAATATAAATCACTAATATTTAGCATCCCAACTCCCAAATTTGCTGTATGGTGTTTTTCGTCATTTAGAGAGTCCATCGTTCACTTTCCGCAAATGTACCGATACAGTACGAAGAAACCTATCAATCAACCTTACATTATTTCATCTTCCCTAAATAATCTCCGGTTGCCGATACTGCCAAGAAAAATAAATTCTAACATTGAGATAACGTGCCTGTATGCGTCTGAAGTAACATTTAAATCGCAATGTACATCAACCTGCACACAAGCTAAATCTATTTTAACAAAAAGTTTGATAATCGCAGTTATGTTAAATAGGGCGAATGGAGTGTTTGAAAGTCATATTGAATGCTCTGTTATGCTGCCTGTATGGGTTTCTCCGAATTCCTTGCAGATTTCACCTTCCTGAACAATTCGAATAATCTGAATTGTGTGGAATTCCTAGCCAACTGTATGGAAACGGTGAAGAACGACGTAACAACCTACGATATCCTCAAAGACTACTACAAAGATGAGGAACATGATCTCTACGACGACGAAAACGAGCTGGCTCTGATTAAAAAACTCGGTGAGGCCAATTGGCTTATGACAAAGCTCTGATTCAACCGATAATATACACAAGGGCTGCGCAGCGAAATCTATTTCGAAGCTCAGCCCTTGTTTGCACCCTACCCTATCCGATTATTTTGTAATTTTGCCGCAGATACCTATCGAATAATCCCAAAAACACAATGCTTGCTATATGAACCGAATCCTTGCGATGCCTCTGTGCTGCCTCGCTGTATGTGCTACGTCACAGTCGAATCCAACAATCACCAATACAATAACATACGAAGAAAAGGAAGGCTACATCCTTGTGCACCAGACCGAAGGTCCCGACCTTGGATACAGTCCGGAATCGGGCGTGAGAATCATAACCGTCGACGGCTACGCATTCAAAAGCCATAGCGATACCCTGTTGCCCTACGAGGACTGGCGATTACCTGCCCGGGTACGAGCCGCCGACCTTGCCTCGCGCCTGAGCGAAGACGAGATTGCTGGACTGATGCTCTACAGCCCCCAGAACCGCATACCCATGGCTGTCGATACATACGGCGGACAGCTTTTTGCTCAAAGTGGAGCTCCTATCTATGCCCTCTCCGACGGTCAGATACGATTTCTTACCCACGACAATGTACGCCACCTCCTTGTATCTGTAGTGGCCAGTCCCGGCGAAGCCGCGCGCTGGAATAACCGCGTGCAGGCTCTGTGCGAAAGCCTTGGGCATGGAATACCCGCCAACAATTCGTCCGATCCGCGCCACTCGGCATTTGCCGATGCCGAATTCGCCCCCGGAGCCTCCGGACGGCTGTCCATGTGGTCCAATCTGATGGGACTTGCTTCTACCTTCGATACCACCGTTGTACTTGATTTTGCTCGCACTGCCCGCGAGGAATACCGAGCCATGGGCATAGCTACGGCACTGTCGCCTCAGGCCGACCTCGGTACTGACCCGCGCTGGTACCGCTACAACGCTACTTTCGGCAACGACCCTGCCCTGTCCGCCGACCTCGTGCGCGCCTACTGCGAAGGTCTCCAGGCCTCGCCTGAATCTGCCGACGGCGGTTGGGGCAACGGCAGCGTAAACGCCATGATAAAGCACTGGCCCGGCGGCGGCTGCGGCGAAGGTGGCCGCGATGCCCATTACGGTAACGGAAAATATGCTGTATACCCCGGTGGAATGTTCGATGTCCACCGCCAGGTTTTTATCGACGGTGCCTTTTCCCTGCCGGGTGCTACCTCAACGGCATCGGCCGTTATGCCCTACTACACCGTGTCCTACGGCATAACGGGCAACAACGTGGGCAATTCGTTCGATGCCGAAATAATAGGTCGGCAGCTGCGCGACTCTCTCGGATTCGATGGCGTGATATGCACAGACTGGTGCATTACGGCCGACCAGATTGCTCCCGGCGTGCACTAGGGCAAACCATGGGGGCTGGAGAATAAATCGGTGGCAGAGCGCCACTATATAGCACTCCTTGCCGGTGTGGACCAGTACGGTGGCAACAACGAAAAGGAACCTGTTCTCGAGGCCTTCGAAATGGCACGGCAGTCGCACGGCGAACAATGGCTACGCAACCGCTTAGAACAATCGGCAACGCGGCTTCTGCTCAATTCGTTCCGTCCCGGACTCTTCGAAAATCCTTACACCGACCCATCTTTTGCCGAAACCTTCGTGGGCAATCCGGATCTCATGCAGCGCGGCTATGCCCAGCAGATAAAATCCATTGTAATGCTTAAAAACCGCAATGGTGTCCTTCCCCTGGCCGACACCCTAAAGGTGTACGTGCCACACCGCACTGTGCCCCCAACGCGCAACTACTGGGGCGGAACCGATGCCGCAGTAGATGCCGTCCCTGTATCGTCCGATTTAGCCGCCGGACGTATTGCATTGACCGACAATGTCGATGATGCCGATGTTGCTGTGGTTTTCATAGATTCGCCTAAAAGCTACCTTATGGGATACGACCCCACCGACAAAGCCAACGGCGGCAACGGCTACATTCCCATTTCTCTGCAGTACCGGCCATATAAGGCCAAAAGCGCACGCGCCCGCAGCATAGCCTACGACCCAGAGGAAGATCCAGCCGATATAGGCCGCTCATACCTCGGAAAGAGCGCCCGTACCCAGAACGAATGTGATCTAGATATGCTAGAGGCTACCCGCACGGCAATGGGCGCAAAGCCAGTGGTCTGCGTAATCAACATGTCCAACCCTACCGTGTTTTCCGAAGTAGAGCCTCTTTCCGATGCCATCCTCATAGGCTTCAGCGTCCAGACACAGGCTTTTCTCGATATCATAGCTGGAAAAGCCGAGCCCTCGGGATTGCTTCCCTTCGAGATGCCGGCATCTATGGATGCAATAGAACTCCACAACGAAGATACACCGCACGACATCACACCGTATGCCGATACCGAAGGCAACACATACCGCTTCGGCTACGGCCTCGATTGGCATGGCCCCATATCGGACTGGCGCACC
>JAMPII010000063.1 GCA_023662835.1 Muribaculaceae bacterium
ACGAGAAGAAGGCAAGGAGAGGCATCAAATAGGGGGAAAAGAGAGATAAGAGAGAAAAAATGACTGAAAGCGATTCAAAATATTTGAGAATGGAGAAAAATTATTAACTTTGCATTCAGAAAAAAAGTCTCCGTAGTTCAATGGATAGAATTTCGGATTCCGGTGCAAAGGCTGCAAATTAGCATACCTTTATGACCAATGCTGGAGAGCATGGTTTAACCGAAAAGCTAAAATACACGTAAGCTCCTGTAGTTCAATGGATAGAATAGCGGATTCCGGTTCCGCAGGTAAGGGTTCGATTCCCTTCGGGAGTACAAAAAGGGTTACTACTTTCAAAAGTTTGTAACCCTTTTTTCTGCACTTTTTGCCCCCTGTAAGTAACTTTGCGGCAAAATGTGGTTCAAATGTTCCACAGCGGAACGGCCACAAACAGTATTGTTAATTCGCAGTAACAACGCAAAGTAAACATGGCTACAACATTCAAAGCCGTTGTGTATGCCCACCACAAAAAGGAGGACGGCACGTACAACGTAAAAATCCGAGTAACCCACAACAGGGCAAAGCGGCACATTACTACTAATGTGTTCGTAACGGCCAAAGACCTAACACGTGGGTTGAAAATCAAAAACGCAGCTATAGCTGACCAGCTCAAACGCGAGGTGGAGCAGTACCAACGCATAGCTGCAACCATACCCCCAGTGCGTGCCAAAGCAATGTCGGTGGATGAGGTAATGGCATACATAACCAACTATGAGCAGCAGCATGGTGCATTTCGGCTGGACTTTATAAAGTTCGGGCGCGAGGTGGTAGAGGAAATGCTGGCCTGTAACAGGGTCGGCACGGCCATGTACTACAGGTGCGCATTAAATGCGCTTGAAAAATTCCTTAAGCGCGACCATTTGGACATAAGCGAGGTAACAGTAAAGCTGCTGGAAGATTTCTGCACGCACATTAAAAACATGCCAGCGCGGCCTAACAGGATAAAAGGGGAACGCGCTCCCAGTAGCTATTTGGGTGTTATGCGCATACTGCATAACAAAGCAAAGGAGCGTTACAACGATGAGGACGCAGGCATTATACGCATACCCTTAAGCCCCTTTAAGCGTTTCAAAGTGCCAAAGCAGCCTATAACGCGAAAGCGCAGCATAACGGTGGAGCAGCTACAAGCCATTATGCAGGTGTCGGACGGCAAAACGGTTGACAGCCGAGTAACCACAGCACGCGATGTGTTTTTGCTTTCGTTTGGCCTTATAGGCATGAACAGCGTTGACCTGTATAACGCTACCGAGTATGACGGCCAGCGCATAACCTACAAGCGCACAAAAACGCGCAGCAGGCGAGCCGATGAAGCTGTAATAAGCATTAAGGTTGAGCCATGTGTGCGGCCACTGGTGGAAAAGTACCTTGACCCCACAGGCGAAAGGGTGTTTAATTTCCACAGGCGTTATGCCAGCTATCACACCATGAACGCCAATATCAACCGAGGGCTGAAAACCATAGGCGCAATGCCCAGCGTGCAGGTAAACGATTTGGAGTTTTACGCAGCGCGGCATACATGGGCAACACTGGCACGCAACAAAGCGCAGGTGGATAAGGCTACCATACACGAAGCCTTAAACCATGTGGATGAGCAAATGCGCGTAACCGACATTTACATTGACAGGGATTACAGCCAGCAGGATGCAGCTAACAGGCGCGTGCTGGAGCTGGTGCAGTTTACTGTTCCCCAGTAGGCTGGCCAGTTTCCTTGTCGTACATGGTTTGTCGCTGTTTGCGCATGGCTATGCTTTCAAACATACGGCCAGCCCCAGTAAGCAGCCAGTGTGCGCTGACACCATAGTTCGTAACCAGCGGCACTAACCAGTACAGCTTTAGCTTTGCTTCGCCCAAATCCTTTTCCTGTGAGTAAAAATTGCGCTTGTCAATGTCGTACAGGCGGCAATAAGTTTGCCTACCTCGCAGCTTCTTTTCGGCTATAAGGGCAACAATGGCCTCATAAAAACGCTGCTTAATACCCCTGTTTATTTCAATACTGGCTGGGCTGGGCATAACAGGTGTATTTGGCAGCGGTTAATAATTGCTCGCGCAGGTTAAGCAGGCAAGCCAGCCTGTCCGCTGGTGCTGTTTCCGTGCTGGCGCAGTCAATAGCTATTTCAACATTCAACAATGCCTGTTGCACGGCTTCGCCTGTAGCAGGCTTTTTTTGTGCCATAGCCTGTACCATAGCCAGCAGTGCATCAACGGCTGCTACATATAAAGCATTCATACGTTACTGGGTTTAATGGTTTCCTTTTGGGCAGGTACGTTACACTGGTTAAGCTGGGCGCGTAGCGAGCCTATTTCGCGGTTAAGCTCGTTTATGGTCTTTTCCTGCCTGCTGATTTTTTCCTCCAGCTTTAACACCTGTGTTTTGGTATAAAGCTCGCCATTTTGTACCAGCTCCAAAATTTGGGTGGCCACAGCACTTACACCTAACTCCACAATCATTTTTGATGTACTGCCCTGCTGCTGGGCTGGCTCGCTGGGCTGCTCGGTAGCTTTGCGCTGTTTGTCGGCCAGTAGCATTTCCCCCTCGCCTGTTATAAGCCATGCTGGGTTAAGCCCAAACGTTTCACTCCACTTCTGCGCAGTACGTTTGCCAAAGTTACGGTTAGACAGCAACCCACTAATAGTTTGCTGCGATGTGCCTACCATTTCAGCGATTTTGGTTTGCGAAAGCCCTTTGTCGGCAAAAAATTTTTTAAGGGCAATACGCATGTTATCCAATTCATTCATAGAGTATTATATTGTTACTACATCAAATTTAGCGATTTTACACATAAATTTTTGCGATAAAATATTTGGTAGTTATCAAAAATGGATGTAGATTTGCAGCGTTAAGAGGTGATAACGCTACATCAGCAACCAATAACACCGCAAATTTACATCAAATAAATCAAATAGTAATGGCAAACAGCAAAAAAGTTGAAAAAATGACCCCAGCGGACTATAAGCCCACATTTGGGGAGCTGTATAAAGCACTGCCCGAACCCCCGAAAGCCCCCAAGCAGGCATTCGTTGAGGAAATCGCGAGCCTGTGCAAGTGCAGCCAGCAAACAGTGCGCATGTGGATACAGGGTACACAGCGACCCGATGCGCTTAAGCGCAGCCTTATAGCCGAGCGGCTGGGCTACAGTGAAGAACAGTTATTTCCTACCCCAGTATGCGAGCAATAGAATTTTATACAACCCCCGAGGGCGAAGTAACACTACGCGAAACAGGGCAGGCTGAACGCCAGCTTAAAGAAACCGACCACGATTTCATACAGGCCATGTTAAGCACAGTGCGCGAATACTACCCACAGGCGTATGCTGCCCTTATGGAGCTATACAGCAAAACGCTGCCTAACAAAAGTTACAGGGATTTTTTGGCCGTGCGCAGGTTTGTTAAATGCAATTTTGGTGTATATGATAACGAAATTGATGTGGACGGCAACGGAAATTTCCACTTTGAGTTTGTAAGCTGCCCACTACGCGGCGAGTGCAAGTTTGACAAAATATTATGCCAGCCCCAGTTTGACAGCAAATTAAGTGATAGGCAGCTGGAAATAATGCGCCTGTGCTATGAGGGTGTGAGTGATGAAGCAATAGCCGAGCGGCTTTTTATAAGCATTAACACCGTAGCAAACCACCGTAAAGCCAGCTTCCGCAAGCTGGGATTACACAGCATGGCCGAGTTTAACCGCTATGCAGCCGAAAACAACCTATTTACTAACAGCAAATAAGCATTAAGCAATATGGCAACAAAGCAACCGATTTACGGCTGGGAAACCCAGCACGATACAGCAAACCACACAATGACCCACACATTTACCAAGCGCGTGCAGGTAGTAAGTAACTACAAAAAAGGCGAAGCCGTGCTGCTTGTAGACGGCAAAATAGCCGAAACATACGGCAAAATGCCAGTAAACGATTACACAGCCCTGCTGCTTGATGTAGAGCAGTACGCAAACCAGCTGGAGCGCAACGATAAGGCCAAAAAGCTGGCCTGCAAAGTGGTGGTTTACGCCATTATGGTTGTGGCCATGCTGGCACTGTTTGCGCTGGCAGGCGATAACGATGAGTGGTCGCTGGGCATGTTTACAGCCCAAAAGGTGTGTTGCTTTGCCATAATGGGCAGCTGCTACTATGGTGTTAAGTACACCCCAGCACTGGCTGCTGCATGGCAGGAAATGAATAACAGCAAAAAAGCATAACAATGGAAAACGAAACCTACAAAGTGCGCACATTTTTAGAGAGCATAGTGCAGTGTGGCGCAGCGCAGGCATTTGCCATGCTGGAGCCAGCCAGCGACCTGTTAAGCCAGCGCAAAGCCTATGCTTTCCTAAAGGCATACGACACGCGATTTGGTGGCCAGTGGGAGCATGGCGAAGCGTGGCTGGCGCAGCAGGTGGCCGAGGGCGCAGTTAAGCCTGTACGCAAAGGCCATCACAAAAACAGCCCGATGTGCTACAGCAAAGCACAGCTGCTTAAAGCCCTGCTGACCGAGGACGCAGTGCGCAACGACATTTTCAAAGGAACTAACATTTAAGCAATATGGAAATTATAATTAAAAAGCTCACAATGCGCAACTTTAAGGGTGTGCTGGGCGAGCGCGTGGTGGAATTTAGCCCCACCGTAACAAAGGTGTATGGTGCAAACCGTACAGGCAAAACAACCATAGCAGACGCATTCCGCTGGTGTTTGTTTGGCAAAAACAGCGAGGGCAAAGCTGACTTTGGCATTAAAACCAAAGACGCACAGGGCAACGCCATACCCGAACTGGAGCATGAAGTAACCGTTCTGCTGGCCATTGACGGCCAAGAGGTAGCCATTACTCGCACGCTGGTAGAAAAGTGGTCAAAGCCTCGCGGTGTGGCCGAAAAGCAGCTCACTGGCCATACCACCACATACACAGTAAACGGCCAGCTGTACACACAGCGCGATTACAACGATTATATTAGCAGCCTGTGCAGCGAAAGCCTGTTTATGGCCATAACCAGCCCCACATACTTTGCCAGCCTTAAGGCCGACCAGCAGCGCAGCATACTTACTGAAATGGTGGGCGAGGTAAGCACCACCAGCGTAGCAAAGGGCA
>JAMPII010000064.1 GCA_023662835.1 Muribaculaceae bacterium
CCCTCCAAGCCAGCGACCCCAGCGGCCCTGAAATTTTATGATATGGGCCCTAAAATTATTCGGGCTTGTATGGGGTGGGTTGTGGCGGCTGCAGCCGAGAAGGTGAGCCATCCGCGGCTGTTATTGACGGGAGCTACGTCAACGTTGTCGACAACAACGCTCTTCACTTGATCGCTGCTGATGCCCGGCAAAACGAAAGTAATGTTTTTTTGCTTGGGCATATCAGGATATTCGCCTTCGATTGTCATAGATATGTCGATGGCGCGCCCGTTGCTTTTGCCGGTAAATTGCAGCAGTGCATATTCATTTTGTTCCAGCGAGGTTGTTGATTGGCGATTGTCCTCATACAAGGTGTAGGTGGAACTTACATCACCGCGGGGATAGTAAAGTACGGTATAGCGCGAGGCGTCATAATCGCGGGTGTTGGCCATATCATAGTCGGCTTGTGGGATGAACGCTCCGTTGCGTATGAACAAGGGTATTACAGTAAGTGGAGCCTTGTAGTTAATCTCGCCCGGACCGGTGAAGGACAACCGGGGGTTGTTGTAGTCGATCCATGTTCCTTCGGGCAGCACAACTTTGCGGCTTGTTGCGCCTTTGGTCAGGACGGGAGCCACCAAAACGTTGTTGCCCCATAGATACTGGTCGTCGACATCACTGGTGGCGACGCTGGTTGAGGCAAAATTTATGGGACGCACAAGAGGCAAGCCTGTGAGGGCGTTTTCGTAGGCCAGGGTGTAGTTGTATGGGAGCCAATTGTAACGGGTTTTTACAAGCTCGAGTAATGCAGGCTGAATATCAGGGTAGTGGTAGGGTTCGGCATAGAGTTGGGCGTGGGTGCGGAGCACAGGTGAGAACACGCCAAGCTGCATCCAGCGTAGGTATAGTTCTGGGTCGGTGGGATTCAGGGAGTCGACTGCGAATCCGCCAACGTCGTGCGACATGTAGCCCAAGCCGCTCAATCCGGAATTGAGCATTATTCGCACCTGAGGTTCCAGACCACCCCACGAGCGCGATACATCTGTGCTCCAGGGAAATACGCTATAGCGCTGAAGTCCGGTTGTGCCGCCGCGCATGAGGGTCATCAATCGCGTGTCGGGATAGGATTGCTGATACAGGTCGTAGATAATCTTACTCCATTGATTGCCGTAAACGTTGTGGTATTGGCGGGCAGTCATTCCATTGTTATGCATGATTGTTTGGGGATGTACTTCGGGTTCGCCCAAATCGCCCCACCAGCCGCCTACGCCTTCGTCGGTGAGCTGGCGGTAGCGTTCAGCGAGCCAACGCTGTGTGGCCGGATTTGAAACGTCGAACATGCCGGCGTCGCCAACCCATGTTGTAACATCATTAACGTCGCCCTTGCGGTCGGTGACAAGCATCCCGTTTTCAGCCAGGTAGTTGTAATTGTCGATTGCGCCTTTTTTGTTTATGTATGGCTGGGATATAAGCACAGTGTTTACTCCCTGCTTTTTGAAGTCGGCAAGCATATCCTTGTGGTTTGGCCATTGCTGCTTGTTCCATTCGAGCCTTCCCATATCGGTTTCGGTTCCGTACCAATACAAGTCGAGCACGATGCCGTCGACGGGGTAGCCGCGCTGCTTGAGTGTGTCGATGACACCGCGGGCCTCGGCCTCGTTTTTGTAGCCGTACTTCGATGTTATGTAGCCTAGCGCCCAGAAGGGGGGTAACGGCTGGCGTCCGGTCAGCTCCGTAAGGCGCTCTGTCGCCGACATCAGATTATTTTCCTTGCCGCCATAAACAAAATAGTAGGCCAGAGGAGCTGCGGCTTCTGAGCTGTACAACAGGGGGTTGGTCAGAGTAAGGGTTGCGGCTGCGTGATCGTCGAAAAGCAGAGCATAGCCGCGGTCGCTCACAATTAGCGGCATGCTTATATTCATTTGCGAGATGCGCTTTTCGGAGGCGGTGTAGCTATAATTTTGCTTGTTGTAAACGACCAATGTGTCGCCGTTCAATGCCAAAGCGTGCCCGCGTTCGCCGGCGCCGTAGAATGTCGACAGCGAGTCGAGCCAGAGGCTCACAGTTTGAGTTGAGTCGGTCGACGGGCGCAATGCGTTGTCGACGAGCATTGTACCTTCGCGGTTCGACAGCGTTACGCTGCCGGTTGTTTTGTTCAGCGTTACATTCAGCCCCGACGGAAGCGACATTATATAATTGCCATCGACGACACGCGCGCTTCCGTTGAATTTTGCAACGGGAAGGATAACGGCTTGTGTGACAGGAGAGCTGTCGCCGGGCAGCATGTTTGTCACTCTGACGGCATAATCGTTCACAGCCGTTACTGTTACTTCGCGACCGTCGGCTGTTGTAGCCGATAACGTGCCGTCGCAATCAATTTCTGAGCAGGATGCGGTCAGACAAATCAAGGCCGTTAAGGCCGCTAAACGCAGATATGTATACATAATAATAAATCAACAACCATCCGATTTTGCCATATGGCGCCGGATGGTTGTTTAACAATTATTATTATATCTTGGTTCTCAGTAGCAAGGAAATGGCTGGGCTACAGGATTATACATTGTCGATTTTGTCGATTCGGCGTTGGTGGCGCCCGCCACTAAAGTCGGTGTTCAGGAATGTGTCGACAACGTCGAGCGCTACCGTAGGTTCGATATGGCGGGCGGGTAGCACGAGCACATTTGCATCGTTATGTTCGCGGGCCATTTGTGCCAGTTCGGGCTTCCAGCAAATTGCCGCGCGAATCCCTTTATGTTTGTTAAGGGCCATTGCTATGCCATTGCCGGTTCCGCAAATGCCGATTGCCGGATAGCATTTACCTTCAACAACGGCGTTTGCGCAGGGGTGGGCGTAGTCGGGATAATCACAGCTCTCAGCCGAGTGGCATCCGAAATCGGTGAAGTTGATGCCCTGGCTCTGCAGATATCCTTCAACTATACTTTTCAGTTCATAGCCTGCGTGGTCGCAACAAAGACCAATCGACAAGCCCGGTTTAAGAATTAGTGACATATAGGTATATTGTAGTTAGAATTTTTGCATATCCACCAGCCGTTTGTAATGGCCGCATGCCGACAGCAGCTCGTCGTGGGTTCCGGCCTCGACAATCTCTCCTTCGTGCATAACGCATATTAGGTCGGCATTCTTGATTGTCGACAGTCGGTGGGCAATCACGAGCGTAGTCCGGTTTTTCATGAGACGTTCAAGCGCTTCCTGTACCGATTTCTCGCTGCGCGAGTCGAGGGCAGAGGTTGCCTCGTCGAGAATCAGCACTGGAGGGTTTTTCAGAATTGCGCGAGCTATTGAAATGCGCTGACGTTGTCCTCCCGACAGACGACATCCGCGGTCGCCGACGCAGGTTTCATAGCCTTGTTCGGTTTCCATGATAAATTCGTGGGCGTTAGCTATTTTAGCGGCCTGCTCAACCTGCTCCTGTGTGGCATCCTTCACGCCAAAAGCAATGTTGTTGAAAATAGTGTCGTTGAAAAGTATGGCCTCTTGGTTCACGCAGCCCATGTAGGAGCGAAGCTCGTGAACCCGCAGGTTGCGTATGTCAACACCGTCGATGAGTATTTTCCCCTTGTCAACGTCGTAGAAGCGGGGCAACAGGTCGGCCATTGTTGATTTGCCAGAGCCGCTTTGACCTACGATGGCAACTGTTGCTCCGGCCGGTATATGCAGGCTTACATTCTTGATTACCGGCACATCGGGCGTGTAGGAAAACGATATGTTGTCGTAGAGGATATCGCCCTTGAATCCCTTGCCCAGTTCAACCGGTTCCTTTGGGTCGGTGATAGGGTTTTGAGCTTCCAGAATTTTGTTTACTCGCTGAATCGATGCCAAACCGCGTTCAATTGCGTAGATCGATTTCGATAAATCTTTTGCCGGATTTATTATGGAGTAAAAGATCACCATATAATAAATGAACATGGAGGCATTGATTGACGAAGCTCCTCCAAGAATCAGCGTGCCCCCGAACCAGAGCACAATCGCTATGGTGGCCGTTCCGAGCAATTCGCTCAAGGGATGGGCCAACGCCTGACGCCGGGCTATGCGCTTGCTTATAGTGTAGAACTGCTGATTTTCACGATAGAATCGGTTTTGAACTTTCTCCTCGGCGTTGAATGCTTTTATTATTCGCAACCCGCCAAGGGTTTCTTCAATATTCGACATCAGTACGCCCCATTGAGTTTGTCCAAGATACGACTGATGCTTAAGGTGCTTGCCTATTTTGCCCATCACGTAGCCCGAAAGTGGAAGCAGGATTAGCACAAACACAGTCAGTTGCCAGGAAATCATAATCATCGTTGCCAGGCAAACGAGAATCATGATCGGATCTTTGAAAAACATGTCGAGCGACGACATTATCGAGTTTTCTATTTCGCTCACGTCGGATGTCATGCGAGCCATTACGTCGCCCTTGTTTGCCTCGGTGAAGTAGCCTATTGGCAAGCGGGTTATTTTGGCGTACATGAAGTTACGCATGTCGCGCACGATGCCCGAGCGCATCGGAATTATCGCATAAGAGCTCATATATGTGGCTCCTGTTTTCAGCAGCGTCATCACAACCAGTAGCACAGCCAGTCCGGCCAGCGCGCCCGATGCGCCCCAACGTTCTATCATTATCTGTGTGTAATAATAGAAGTTGTTGATGGCTATCTCCTTAAGGTTGCCGGCATCCATTGCCATAAACTCGTAGTGAGCCTCCTTCACCTGGAACAGCATTTCCAGAATAGGAATTATCACGGCAAAAGAAAACAGCGTCAGGAAAGCCGCCAGTATGTTGAAAAAGATGTTAAGCACCATGTTGAGTTTATACCTCAACGCGAAGCGCTTGATAATGGTCATTAATTCTTTCATGCCGCAAATTTAAACATTTTCCATTATATTAGGCTCTTAATAGCCGGCCTTTTAGGGCCCATATCATAAAATTTCAGGGCCGCTGGGGTCGCTGGCTTGGAGGG
>JAMPII010000065.1 GCA_023662835.1 Muribaculaceae bacterium
TTATCGACCCCTACAGCCAAGCGCGTAAGGATGCCGTAGATTTCGTGCTTAACGTGAACTATGGCACCACTACCCTGCGCAAGGAAGCATTTAAACTGGGTAAGGTAGGCAGCGCATCCACCAGCGCGTAATAAAAGTTTTCTGTCATGGCTGTAGTGAGTTTGGCATTATTCAAAAAGCACGTCAGAGCCGACGATTTTAGCGACGATGACGAGTATTTGCAGCATCTAATCGACTCTGCCGAGGTAGCCGTAATAGCGGCTACCAACCGCAGTGAACAGGAGTTGATCGACGGCAACGGCGGTGAATTTCCTGCACCGTTGAAACACGCTGTAATGATGTTGGCCGCCCATTGGTACAACCAGCGCGAGAGTGTCAGCACAGCGCAGATGCACGAAGTGCCGGATGCACTACAGGCATTAGTAAAACCCTATAGAAAATTAGGAAGCCGTGCAAGCAGGGAGAATGAGATATAGGCTTAAAACATTTGAGCCTATAGGCGCAGCCGACAAATGGGGTGACGAGGCACCGACAAAGTTTGTTGAGCGAAACACCATCCACGCCGAGCGAGTCAAATTCAGTGGCTATCGAAGCGAGGAAGTAGGCGAGCATTTCCCGGATTATCGCGTAGAGTTCAACATACGCGATGCGCACCCAGTCAAGGAGCTGTGGCGAGTGGAGCAGTTAGGCGGCTATCTTTATACGGTTACAAATGTAATCCCCAATATTGACAGAGGCATGAAAACTTTAGTGTGTGAACGTGTAAACCCATAATCGCGGTATGTCTGAAATACAGTATGACGATAGAGAGTTGCAGCGGTTGTTTGCAGAACTTGATGAACGCCACCGCCTACGCGCCCTAAAAGGCGCATTTAGGCGTGAAGCCAACCAAGTACGCAAGACTGCAATAAACAATCTACGCGGAAGCATAAGAAGCGACAGGGATTTGGAGCGAGGCATCCGTGCGATAGTGTTTAAGCGCAAAGCCGGTTTTCGTGTCACCATTGGTACGAAAAAGGCCGGAAAGAGCGGCAAGGAGTACGGATTTCACACAAACCGCAGAGGACTTAAAAAACCTGTGCTGATTTGGGCAGAAGCCGGTACGGAGAAACGCTACACTAAGACCAAGACAAAAATTTTTCGCCGTCTTAGGAAAGGCCATTATACCGGGCGCATGAAGCGATATGGATTTATGCGGCAGACATTGCAGCAGGTGCGCGAAAGTGTCACAGAGGGATTACACAACGAGATAGTTAACAACATAACTAAAGTAGCAAAGAAATATGGCTGTACCTAAAACATCTTTGAGCGCAGGAGCGATAATACGCGCTATCCTTTTGGAAAATGCAGAGGTGGCCGCCCGAACTAATAAGATTTTTCCGGTGGCAACTGACAGCGCGGATTTGCCCTATATCCTGTATCGCCGCACCGCTTTATCGGCCAATCCTCAAAAGCAAGGACGACCGGGAGCCGACGAAATACAAGTAGAGGTGATTTGCTTCGCCGAGCGATATGGCGAGGGGGTAGAATTAGCCGAGGCGGTACGCGCTGCACTTGACTTCACCACCGCCGAGCATGACGGCCAGGTTATGCGAGGTTGCTATTTAGCCGACAGCGAAGAAGCCTATCAAGATGATGCCTTTGTGCAGCAGTTATTATTCAGTATTAAAATTTAAAATTATAAGACAATATGGCGACAACAACAAAAAAAGGTTACTGTAATGGTAGTGATATGTTGGTGTATGTAGGCGGCAAGGCCGTAGGACATTGCACCACCCACACAACCACAATGAACAGCGAAACAAAAGACCGAGCCGTTAAGCCCACCGCAGATAAAAAAGTGTCTGCCGGTCTATGGAAAAACAAGGGCGTGGTAGGTCTAACCATCTCCATCTCCGTTGAGGGCCTTTGCTTCTACGGTGAAACCGAAACCGGCTATAAGGCACTTGTAAAGGCGTGGAAAGCAGGGGAGAGCGTAGATGTTAAGTGTATGGAGCGCGAAAACAGCGACAGACCATATTTGGCCGGTAAATTTATAATATCATCACTGGAGCGTACCGACCCTGCACAGGACGATGCAACATACACAGCATCATTTGAGAATGACGGCGAACCCGACACACTGGACGAGGAAGCTATTACCGAAAATCCCGAAACGGCAACTGAGTAATGAAGCGTCTGGAAATAGTCATAAACGGAACGGCATACCCCTGTAGCCCTACTATGGGGGCTATGCTCCGTTTCAAGAAAGAAACGGGCCGTGAGATTACCGAGATTGACCCCACAAGTTTTAGCGATTTGTGTACCTATCTGTGGTGTTGTGTATCGTCGGCGGCCAAGCGAGAGGGCAAGGATTTTAATTTGCCGCTACTGGACTTTGCCGACAACATCACCCCGGAAGATATGACAGCGTGGAGCCAGGCAATAGCACCCGAACAGTCAGAACCCACCGACGAAACAGCCGGTGAAAAAAAAAGCCTGTAGGGATATATGATTTGTTAGGTATCGCCGTCGGCTGTATCGGTTTGCCGTTTGATGAATTTTGCGCACTTGAATTTGATGAGTTTGAAAGCATCTGCGAGGCATGGCGCAAAATGAACGAGCAGCAGACACGCGAGGCATGGGAGCGCACCCGGCTTTTGGCAACAATCTGCATACAGCCACATATCAAAAAGAAGATAACCCCCAAGCAGCTTATGCCGCTGCCGTGGGATAAAAAAGCCACACGGCGTAAGGCTCCAAAGCAGACCGCCGAGGAAAAACAAAAACGATTTGAAGATGTCGCAAAGCGATTGGGCGACCAAATAAACAAATAGTATGGCAGGAAAAAGCACCATATCAATTACGTTTAAGCTGGACGGCGATGGCAAAGGATTTAAGGCCATTGCCAAGGACGCTAACGGCCTACGCTCCGTTATGTCTGCCGTAATGGAAGAGTCAGACAGATTAAAAACGTCGTTGATAAACTGGAGTTCTGCCGTACAAGGTCTGCAAGCTGTGACAGGCGCAGCCGATAAAATTAGCAATACCTTAGCTTCCATTACCGGCGAAAGTACGCAGTTTAGCAATGCCATGAAGGCCGCCAACACAATGGCCGGAAAGGACAGCACAGGATTTGACGCACTAAGAAGCGAAATAGCCGAGTTGGCTAAATCCATTCCCATTGCGCGTGATCAACTCGCAAACGGACTGTATCAAGTTATCTCTAATGGAGTGCCGGAAAATAATTGGCTGGAGTACCTTAACACTTCGGCCCGGTCTGCCATTGGAGGTCTGGCCGATATTAACAAAGTAGTGGGTGTGACTTCCACCGTAATTAAAAATTATGGCTTAGATTGGAGCGCAGCCCAAGACATTCAGGATAAGATACAGCTCACAGCAAAGAACGGCGTGACATCGTTTGAGCAGTTGGCACAAGCATTGCCGAGGGTTACGGGAAATGCCGCTACTTTGGGTGTGTCTATTGACGAGTTGTTAGGCACTTTTGCTACACTTACAGGCGTGAGCGGCAACACAGCCGAGGTATCGACGCAGTTGGCGGCCATTTTTACCTCATTGGTGAAGCCCAGCAGCGAGGCAGCAGAAATGGCTGACAGAATGGGCATCAAGTTTGATGCTGCCGCTATTAAGGCAGCAGGAGGGTTTGAGCAATTCCTCAGCCAATTAGACAACAGCATAAAGACGTATGCCACCGCCAATAATATGCTGGAGCAAGAAGTGTACGGCAAACTTTTCGGGAGTGCCGAAGCACTACGCGCACTTATACCATTGCAGGGTGAGTTGGCTGATAAATTCAGCAGCAATATAGCGGGAATGGTTGACAGTGCCGGAACTATGGATGCAGCCTACAATGATATGGCAAGCACGGGGAGCGCAGTTAATCAGATGCTCAAAAACCAATGGGCCGCCGTGGTTGACGTTGTGGCAGAGGCTGCGGAAGCTGCGCAGCCATACATAGATTTTAGTGACGGATTATTGGGAACAGCTTCAAGCGCAGCCACATTAATCACGACATTCAAACAACTCAATGTAACACAAATGCTGGTAGCGACACGCACAAAATTAGTCAGTGTCGCTATGG
>JAMPII010000066.1 GCA_023662835.1 Muribaculaceae bacterium
GGTATGCAACCTTTAACCGAACCACAAACCTGCCTGTCAGTGCCAGCTTCCTACAGTGGAACGCGGACGGCACGATTAAAACCGATGAAAACGGCATACCGCTGTTTACCGACAATGCAGCCGAATTTCGCGGTGGCAACAACGCAGCGGCACGCGACAACACCTACCAAACGCAGGTGGGTATGCCTGCAAGCAACACCAACAAAGCCACAATCAACACGCGCTGCAAAAACAAAGGCGAAAACTGGCACGCTGGCGGCTGGCGTTTCCGCGAAGAAATGAGCTGGCTTATGGCCATTGAGTTCGGAGACCTTAACAGCGATGCAGCCTTTACCACCGAAAAAACCGCTGACGGCTTTGCGCAGGGTGGACTGGGAGCAAACACTGGCTATGTTGTCGGTGGCGAATGGTCAACCCACAATGGCTATTATCCGTTTATCCCCTGTGGCATTACTGCCAAGCTGGGCAACAATACAGGGCTGGTGGATTACAGCATACCCAACTGGCAAAACAAAGGCGAAGCTAAAGTTATTAAGGTGGCCAGTTATCGCGGCTGGGAAACCCCAGCACGCTACCTGTGGGAGCATAACCTTGATGTGCTGGTACACGTTGACAAGCCGAGTGACGGTGGCCAGCGGCTTATATACCTTTGCAGCGACCACACAAAGTTTACCGTGCCTGCTGATAAGGCTACCAGCGTACCCGAGGGCTATGTTGAAATCGGCCGACTGCCCGATGCGCAGGGCTACATTTCAGCTATGGGCGTAGGTAATGGCTATTCGTTCCCCAGCAGTGTAGCAGGTGGCGCAGCCAATAAGGATTACTGCGATTACTACTGGTTTAATGCCGTTACTGATGATAACGGAGCAGAGGGCTTCTACCAGCTTCTCGCTGCTGCTATTGCGGGTTTTGCGGAGTCTGCGGGTGTCCGTTGTGCGGATACGTATTATCGCGGTGCGCATACGTCTGCGAATTGTGGTTTCCCCCTGTGCCTTGAATTTCCGCAATCCGAGGGCATTTGAAAAATAGCATAACTGGGCAATATGAAAATGAACGATAGACCTCTCGTAGCACTGGTGTCATGGTGCAAAAATGCCCAGTCCGCACAGGCTTGCAAAAGCCTGTGCATTTCGGGTTTCGGCTGTTCGGGAAACCAGCTTCTCGCTGCTGCTAATGCGAATAATGCGGAGAATGCGGGTGTCCGTTGTGCGAATACGAATAATCGCGGTGCGAATACGAATGCGAATTATGGTTTCCCCCTGTTTACGCCTTTCGGCTTACGACTTTGCGGCCATGCTGCAAAGCGTAGCAAAATAATAATATCACCAAACAGCCCAAACCTTGCCACACAAAAGCTGCATGGCTGGTGGCGCGTGCCTAACCCGATGTCGGCACGCGCAATGCAAGCCTGCAAGCTGGCAAAAGAATATGAGGTACTGCAAAGGCTGGTAGAGGGCTGCATTGCAGCCAGTGCGAACGTCTTGCATAGAAACAGGCACAAAGCCTGTATTAACCCTGTATATAAGTATAACTATGGCGCATAAATTACACAGGGTATATGACACGGTATGCAGCCCCGAAAGTGTAATAAGGGCTGGCTACAACACCATACGCGGCAAGCGCAACAGGCACGATGTGCAGCGTTTGTTTCGTAAGGGCTACATTAAAACGCTTGATGATGTATGGCAGCTGCTGACAACTGAAACATTTCAGCCCCAGCCGTGCAAACATAAGCCTATATACGACAGTGGCAAATGGCGCGTTTTGACCATACCTGTATTAACCCCCGACAGGTTTGTTGACCATTGCATAATTGACAATACCGAGGACTACCTGTACAGGCTGTATATTACCAATACATACGCCTGTATTAAGGGCAGGGGCATACATAAATGCCTAAACGACCTAACACGTTACCTGCATAAGGATAAGCGCGGCACGCGCTACTGCCTTAAGTTGGACGTGCGCCACTACTACGACAGCATAGACCATGCAATCCTAAAGGATATAATGGCTCGCTACATAGGCGATACACGGCTGCTTCGGCTACAGTACAAAATAATTGACAGCGTAGAGGGCGGCAAAGGGCTGGGCATAGGCAGACTGCCGAGCCAGCACTGGGCTAACCTGTATTTAACACCTTACGACCACTGGGTTAAGGAATGGCTTACTCCTATGGTTAAAAAGCTGTTCAAATGTAAGCTGTACTATTTGCGCTACATGGATGATGAGGTGTTCCTATGTGGCAAAAAACCTGCATTGCACTGGGTGTTTGAGCAGGTTAAGCAGTACAAGCGTGAGCGGCTGAAGCTGGAGATTAAGGGTAACTGGCAAATATTCCCAGTGGACGCACGCAGCATTGATTTTGTCGGCTACAAAAGCAACCATTACAACACACTGGCACGCAAAAGCATACTTTACCGATTTTGGCGAAAGTTAAGCAAAGTGCAAAGCCAGTACAGCCCCTTTAATGTAAAAGAGCTTTGGCAGGTGTTGTCGGCACACAACGGCTGGCTGCAACATTGTACACCAAAGCACTATAGACGTATAATAAGTGAAACCGTAAATCAATTAACAAAAATGACAAAAACAACCCTACAGCGTGGCCTGCACAGCGAAAAGGTGCAGCCCACATTTGACGTGATTGACCGTATCAACGGCACAACACTGTACAACCACAACCAGCATTTCGTTGAAACCACCAACGAGCAGGGCAAAAAGGTAAAAGTCAACGAATACGACAGCCTGCTGGTAACATACCCAGTGAACGCAAACACCGTGCTGGCAGCACTGCTTAACGCACGTTACGACAGCAACACCGAAAGCAAGCTGCTCAACGACTACAACGCTGCCCAGCTGGGCATTGAGGACGAGAGTAAAAAGCAGCCGTACCTTGACTTTTTGGCCGAGCGCAAATCGTTGCGTGCCATGGTTGACGCGGACTGTGAAGCAAACAGCATACCCTTAAAATAACACGCGGCAACTATGGTAAACGATTTTGCGGATTTGAGCCTGCAAGGAGTACCTCAAAACAATGGTCGGCCAAGTGGCGATTACCCCAGTGTGGACGCAGTGATAAATAAGGTTATTATTGTTACTGGCTTTTCGCTGGTGGATACTGAAAACGGCCAGCGCGTGCTGGTAAACTTTATGTGGCACGAGGGAGAAGCCGAAACGGCCTTTTTCACAAGCAGCAAACGTTTGTTGAGCGTACTACGCGACCCCAAAATCCA
>JAMPII010000067.1 GCA_023662835.1 Muribaculaceae bacterium
AATTATATTCTGTGGCAGGGTGATATGTTAGCCTTTGGGCCGCTCACTCGCCTTACAGACACACTCGCAGCCATAGGTGCTATCGCGCTTATGCCCCATGAGGCGAGAGAAGAGCAGGACGGAACGACATTGCGCGTATTGCCCGAAGCTACCGACCCACGTTTTTTCATTCCCACGACTGCCCCTGTAATAGAGACACAGGCAGAGGATCCAAGCAGTGAAAGCGAAGAACCGCAGACACCGACCACTGATGAAGAAGCAGAGCCGGAAGCCACAGCCAAAGAACCCGAAATACAAACCAATGAAAAAGCATCGACGAAATGAGTAGCGCAACCGCAACCAGGACTATCAAATTTATAAGCAAGGCCGGCACATATTCCGCTGTAATAATGTGCCCCGATGGCGACCTATACCAAGAATGGGAGGGTACGACAAATGATGTAACCAACATCTACCCGAACTTCGCTGTAGCAAAACCCACATTGTATTTCGTATGCACCAGCAGCCGCGTAGCCGAGGGCGTAGCTACCCCCGACAGCGTAGATTACTATTTCAACGGCACGAAGATTACATTTAGCGGTGACACTTCCACTGGCACGTTTGCCGGACTTTTCAAGAAAATTGCGCCCGCAGGTGATAATCTCTACTATGGTTTGCAGATTATCGACAATATCGCCGCCGCTTCCGGCTACGCTCCTGCCACAATTAAGATGATAGCACACATATCTTATGGCACACAGAGCGATGACATACAGGCAGACTACACTATACCTGTGCAGCAAGCCACAGGTAGCAGCTACAGGGTGACTATCGCAGCCGGTGACAACAAAAATTTTGTCATCGTAGAAAAGGGCGGCAACTGTGTATTAAAGGCAATGGCGTATCAATCCGGCGCACCCATTACCAAAAACCTTACCTACCTATGGGAAAAAATGGGCGCAAGCGGTTGGGCAGTGATAAGCGGACAGACCGCACAGACATTGACTGTACATGACAGCGACATCGATACCTACGGCGAGTATCGCGTTACTGTATTCCGCGACGGCAACGAGATTGGCAAGGATATACAAGGCGTGATGGACGCAAGCGACCCATATGACATTGACCCCCACCCGAACCCGGAGGACGAAACCATAACCGAGGACACGAGCGGCAACGGTCAAGTTACCTATACCCCGGTAGTGGTAAGGCGTGGCACTAATGTAAAGGCCATCAATACGCTTTTCTTCTTTGTGATTAAGGATGCCGCCGGTGTGTACCTCAACAGTCAGACCGACCGTGAGACTGCGAAAGCATCATGCAGCGTAACACGCGCCCACTGCATACAGGCCGGTGGCGATGTGTCTATAACCATTACCGCACAGGCTTAACCACATGAGCAGCGTAAGAGCGACAAGAATAGTAAAGTTTATCCGCAAAGGCGATAAAGGCAGCGACGCGGTAAGATACTGGCTAATTCCGTCAGTATCTGCCGTGGTGCTGACTGATATAGAGAAAGGGAGCGGCGACGGTACGCCGAACCCTAAAACTGTATCATGCCGAGTGGTTAAGCAAGTTGGCGAGGATAGCCCGACCACCATTGCAAACCCGAGCAGCGTAGGGCTAACAATGTCATACGCATTTATCACACCGCGCATATCATCCAGCCCCACGACATATGCCAATGGCAATATATCCGTGCCAACAAACACAATATACACCGCGATAGAGTTTTATCTGTATCAAGGCAGCACATTGATTGACACTGCCACAATTGGCATAACACGCGACGGCGAAAACGGAGAGCCGGGGGAAGATGGCGTAATATACTCTATTATCCTATCTCCTGCAAGCGTCTATGTCGATACCAATGACAATACAGACACTGAAAAAATAACCGCCACTCCTTATAAGACGATAGGCCAAAATCGGGCAGAGGCCAATGACGGTGCGATGTATATGCGATTTGTCAAGGCTTCCGGCGAGGAAAGCCGGGTGGCGACCGATGGGCTAATAACCAACGGCGCTGTGTCGTATAAAAGTGTAATGTTTGAGTACCAAATAGACGGCGCAGTAGTGGCAACATCGGCATTGCAAATTAATCGGGAGGGGCAACCCGGCCAAAATGGGCGACCCGGCGACAGAGGCCCTACACTGCGAGGCCCCCAAGCGTGGAGCGACTGCGCGACAGACTACAGCTTCCAAGCCGGGGGCGATGGCGAGGAATGGAAAGATGTAGTTATATATGGCAATAATTATTACAGCTGCATCAAAAGCCACACCAAGACTGTAAGCAACTACCCTGGAAGTACCGCAGACCAAAATAATAAGTATTGGCAGTTGGGTGATAAAATAGAACTGGTAGCAACCAAGATTTTATTGGCAACCTACGCGCTGGTTAAAAATTTGGGTGTGGAGTGTATCGACATGAAAGACAGTAAGGGCAATGTACTATTTCAAGCAAAGGACGGTAATGTTACCTGCAAAACCGGCACTTTTGAAAACATTAAGGTAACAGGCGATATTACCGCTGAATATCTTAATCTCAAAACAAGTACTGCGGAGCATATCGCAAGTTCACCGGCTTTGGCTAATGGTGCTATCTGTCAAGACGCAAGCGGAATAATATTGCCGGAATTGCCAAAAGGTACGGTAAGAAGCATGAGGGTATTAAATCCTCTAACTACTCGCACTTTACCCGACAATTTAGTTTTGAAACCTGCCTCCGCTAAAGTCTTTATTTCCCAAAGTCTTTCGCAAATGGACGCAACTAACAGCACAGTAACTTTAAGTGGCATGGGGTTTAATGGTAATTTTTATGCTGAGTTAATCGGCTTAAGAAACGCAAATTCCGACATCACATATTGGCTGATGTCGGAAATGACACCCGGCCTAATTCGATAAACAATTTAAATCATGGCAGTTAAAAAAGTAAAAAGACTGACAGGCCAGACTACCACCACCACGGTAGCCAGTGGCGAAAGGTTTGCGAAAGTTGACGCAAACGACAAAGTGACGTTAATCACTTTGGAAAATCTAAAGACCGCTATATTAGGCGGCATGAACCTTAACAACATGATGGACGGCGTGTTTATCATGTACCACCGCAAA
>JAMPII010000006.1 GCA_023662835.1 Muribaculaceae bacterium
GGGGAAAAGGATTAAATTCGCAGTCAGAACGAACTCGGATACGTGGGTAAGAGAATCCTCGGAACACGAAGCGGGAAATACCGTTACCAACTCGTTACACAAGAAAATAGCGTCACTATAACAGATTGATACTGCGATATTTATATTGTTGGGAACAAGTCCCTCCAGCTCCACTTGTTAAAAGTCCGGAAACCGGACTAAAGAAGACAAACCTCAGACTGACTGGAAAAGGCAAGTATCCCTTGAACAGACAATGGCTCTCATTCTCGAACTGCTGAAGGCAGAGGAGAGAAAGAAGAAAGAGATGCAGGAGGCCTCAATCATTGGCCCATCAATCACATCACAGGAAATACTACTGAAATTGGTCTTGTTCCCAGATTAAAGCACAACCTGCATTAGCGCTATTGCACAATGCTAATAGAGGTTGACTTTAAAATTTTGAAAGCAACTCTATGCTTTCAAGTTGATGAGGCCTCTGACGAATGTAGGGTCGCCAAAATCATAGCTGCCGGCGTCGTGCTGGTTCATCCCGGCGATTTTATTCATGTCCTCATCGGAGAGGGCGAAGTCGAAGATGTCGAGGTTCTGAACCATTCGCTCCTTGTGGGTTGACTTGGGTATAGCCACTATGCCTCGCTGAATGAGCCAGCGGAGTGCCACCTGCGATGCGGTTTTTTCCATATTGCTGTCCGATAGCTTCAAGGACAGGACTTTCGCGGATTCCTCCATTCTCATGGCCGCCGAGAGGTCCCCATGCCATCATCTTGGTGCCTAACTCGTTGAGGTATTGCTGTATGCCGTTCTGCTGGACAAAAGGGTTGCACTGCAACTGGTTCATCATCGGCTTCAAGTCAACGTGCAGGCAGAAGTCGAGGAAACGTCCGGCTTGAAAATTGGATACACCTATTGCACGTGCTTTGCCGTCGGCGAGTTCTTTCTCCATGTGCCGAACACATCTCCGAACGGCTGATGTATGAGCAGAAGTTCAACATCACGTTTTCAGTGACCTGCGCAATGTGCGCGACAGGATAGAGGACAAGAGCCATCCATTCTACAACGAGATGATAGGCGGGTTGCTTCAGACGATGATCTACGACCTCTTTGCATTCCATTCGGCAACCAACGAGAATGTGCTTTCGACAGACCGCGTGGGATACATCACCCGCCAGTTTTTCACGCTGATAGAAGCGGACGGCCAAAGACTGAACGTGAGGTGTCATACTACGCCGCCCAACTTAACGTGACGCCGAAGTATCTTTTCGGCAAAATAAAGCGGATAACCGGCATCAGTGTCTCGACCCACATCAACCGTGCCGCAACTGCCATAATCATCAGCTATCGGAAAGAAAGCAACCTTTCAATCAGCCAGATTGCTGAAGAAATGAAATTCACCTCGCTCAGCTATTTCAGCCGTTACTGCCAGAAGAATCTTGGCAAATCTCCCCGCGAATACCGCCTGTCGATTTCTGTGAAGGCACGCGACATCAAAGACTGACACTTTTGCCATCGACTTTACCAAATTTACGACACAGAAAAAGCATCCGACAATTGATCGTATCTATCATCAGATGCCTTTATTTTTTTGGGAAAGGGATTATAAACTTACCTTAAAGCCGCCCATGGCAGTAAAGCCGGGCATGTCGTAGCCACGGTTTATGACGTAATGGGCGTCGGTTATGTTTTCAAGCCTTGTGAATATAGCCACATAACGGCAAATTTCGTAGTTGAGCTTCAGATTCAGAAGAGCGTAATTCTGATTCTTTATTCCTTCGGCCACATACAATCCGCCTACGCCTTTGAGGTCGGCGGCGATATTGAGTTTTTTCCAAAGCGTTAGTTCCGCGCCGAGGTAATATTGGTTTTTGGGCGCGCCCACAAGGTCGTCGAGCGATGTATGTAGGTAACTGAATGAAGCATAGAGCCGCAGATTGTCGAGAGGATGGCTATTGGCGGAAACTTCGATACCCTTGTTGATGAACTTCCCGGTGTTGACATTCTTCTGGTCAACGACCTGTATCATATCGGTGCCACGACTGTAGTAGGCGGTCAGATCCACCGAGAAAAAGCGGGAGAAGTGTTTGCCGACCGATAGCTCATAGTTCATCATCTTCTCCGGATTCAAATCGGGATTGGCCATGCGGCAGAGATATAACTCGCGAAACGACGGGTTGCGGTAGCCCATAGCAATATTGCCCTTGATGTTGAGACCGAGTCCCGGATTGACGGCTAAACCGAACTGCGGCACCCACTGGGTGTCGAATTTGTCACTGTTGGCCATTCGCAGTCCGGCATTTAGATTGAGAATGTCTCCGACCAACGACTGGGAAAGGGCGATATAGGGAGAGTATTCCACAATCTTCTTCCGTGTGATAGCGCCCAAGTTGGTTTCCGAAACCGGGCGGCCGCCGGAAATAGGTATCTCACCGGAATAGACATCGAAATCAAAACCGACAGTGGCCGATGCGCCTCTCCACGGCGAGAAGTTTTCATAAAGCATCACGCCGAGACGGTCGTCGGTGCTGTGAAAATGATTAGGGTCATCAATAAAATGGTTGCCGTAGCTGTAATACACACGTGCCAAACCCGATACTGAACCATAATTGTTGGTGGCGCTGACCGATGCCTCCCCGCGTACTACATTCTGATGATAAATGTAGGATGATTCCGGATCGTAAAACGTAGGGTAAATCGGGTCATTACCACGGAAGTTCATGAAGGTAAAATCCGCATTGGCTTTCCAATTCTCAGAAAAGTCGTAGCCAATTTTGGCGTATGCGTCAACCTGATTGAAGTCGAAATTGTCCACGTTGCCGTCGGTGCGGTTGTAGGATGCCGACACCAAGGAGGAGAATTTGCCGTAACGGGCGGTGTTGGTCAGCGATGACAGCCACGTGTTGTAAGAACCGTATTGCGAGGATATGGTGGTCTTCACGCCATCCTTCTGCGGATTCTTGGTGATGACATTAATGGTGCCGGCCATAGCATTTGACCCATACAGCACCGAGCCCGGACCGCGAAGCACCTCCACCCGCTCAACATATTCCTTATCGTAGAAATCAGAAATCTGGTGAGAATACAGCCCTGCAAACTGAGGTTGCCCGTCAACCATCATAAGAACTGCGCTCGCCCGGTCGCCTCCGACACCGCGCAACTTGATATGTCCGGCTCCGCCGTTGCTCACACCGAATCCGAATATGCTGCGCTCCGTTACGAACAAACTCGGCACCATGCCTGAAATAGCTGACAAAACCTGTGTCGCGCCGATTGATTCCAGACGGTCTTGCCCTACTACCGACACCGTGTAAGGCAAAAGATTCTTCTTAACCGGAGAGTTTGTCCCGGTCACAACAACTTCGTGGAGGCTTAAAATGCTATCTGCAGTCTCCTGACCATGAATAGAGGTCATAGAAACTACTGAGGCGATTATCGTGAGAATGATTGGTTTGGTATTCATTACTTTAGCTTATTGTATTCTTCATCGCTTACCGGCTCGAGCCATTCGTTTGAGGTGTTCTCTCCCTCAATCTCGAAGGCAAGGTGTGAGAACCAGCTGTCGGCGGTTGCGCCGTGCCAGTGCTTCACGTTGGCTGGAATATGGATTACAGTGCCGGGAACAATCTCAACGGCCTGTTTCCCCTCCTCCTGATACCATCCGCGACCTGCCACCCCGACAAGCATCTGTCCACCGCCCTTTGAGGCATGGTGTATATGCCAGTTGTTGCGGCAACGGGGTTCAAATGTCACGTTGAAGAATTTTACCTGGTCGTTTGATACCGGTGCAAGATAGCTGTTGCCGATGAAATATTGGGCGTAGGCCGTGTTGGGCTCGCCGATGGGGAAAATCATCTCCTGCTCGAATTTCTCTTTTGCATCGGTGGCATCGGTAGAGTCCTTCCATACCTCCGTGGCCTGACGAAAAGCGCCCCACGCCTTCGGCCAACCTGCATAGAAAGCCACTTGGGTGAGGATTTCAGCAATTTCTGTGCGTGTCACACCATTTTTCTTTGCCTCCTGAAGATGATAAGTGAGCGATGAGTCGATAATGCCGCTGCTTACAAGGGCTGTGACAGTCACGATGCTGCGGTCGCGTTTTGAGAGTTTGTTGGTGCGACTCCACACCTCCTCGAAAAGCACGTCGTTGTTAAGTTCTGCAAACTTCGGAGCGAACTCGCCGAGCTGTGCGCGTCCGGCGGTCTGATTGGGATTGACCTCAGTTGCGGTCAATTTTGTAGGGTTCTGAGCCTTAACCATAATTGATATTCCAATTAAAAACGTTGCAATATACTATTTTTCATAATAAATCATTTAACCCCCACCGGAATCAGACTATGAACGCCGCCGTTTATAACACTGTGCCGTTTGAGATGTATCTTCATATCATAAGTTTTATGATGCAAATATAGCATATGAACTTTTCAAGCATATAACCCGATTTACTGAAAGCATAACCAAAATTATGATACAACGCCTAAAGAAATAGCCTGTAAATAAAAAAACGTGTTATTAAAAATTAAAATGCCTCAAACTCGGCTTTTTTTTGTTTTGATAATCAACTTTTTTTATGTTTCTTTGTGACATAATGCCAAAAAATCACATTAGAATCCAGCTATGGACCATAATATTAATTCACTTTTCGGTGCGATGAAAAAATTTCTCTTAGCCGTGTCGATTGCCCTGTTGGCTAACAGTGATGCGCTAGCCGTAATGGCTACTCCCGACCCCGTGGTATACACAAATCCCGACGGTTCGAAAGTTACAATCAAAATGTTTGGCGACGAACATTTCTCGTTTAACACTACTACCGATGGCTACGTCGTTAAAGCTGCCCCCGACGGCACATTATATTATATGGAGTCGGTTAACGGCAAACTCGCTATGTCGGCAGTTGCTGTTTCCGACATCGCTTCTCGCTCCGATGCCGAAACATCATTCCTCGCATCTCTCGATAAGGAGGTCGTAATGCAGCAAACGCGCGCAACCATGGCTACCACCCGCGCTGCCTCAAACTCTGCCATTCAGTACGCCCCCATCAACGAAAAAAAAGGTGGATTCCCAACAATGGGCTCGCCCAAGGTGCTCATAATCATGGCCGAGTATTCCGACGTAAAATTTCAGTCGGGTGCAAAACAGCAGATTACCAACATGCTGAGCCAAAAAGGCTATAGCGCTAACGGCGGCACAGGTTCCGCTCTCGATTATTACACCGATAGTTCGAACGGCCAGTTCACACCGCAGTTCGACGTTTATGGCCCAGTAACCTTGTCAAACACCCGGGCTTACTACGGCGCCGAAACAGAAACCGATAACGACGTGCGTGCTCCCGAAATGATTGCTGAAGCGTGTCGCCTGCTTGACGATGAAATAAACTATGCCGACTACGACTGCGACCACGACGGCCAAATCGACAATATCTTCCTGTTCTATGCCGGACAAGGACAAGCCGACTCCGGTATAGGCGAAACAATATGGCCCCACGCATGGTACCTCAGCGGACATAGTTGTCATTTCTACGCCGACGGAATCCTGCTGAACCGTTACGCCACAACTGCCGAGCTGAACACATCCGGAGGCCTGAAGCCAACCGGTATAGGAACATTCGTCCACGAATTCTCCCACGTAATGGGTCTCCCCGACCTCTACGACACAGCCTACAACGGCAGCAACGACCCCGGTCAATTCTCACTAATGGCATCCGGCAACTACCTCAACCGTCAGAATACACCGCCCATGTTCTCAGCCTACGAGCGTGCCGTTATGGGATGGCTCGATCCCTTCGAACTCACTGACCCGCGCAACGTTGCCCTGGCTCCCTCTACATCAGCCGACGGTTACGAAGATGCGGCCATAATCAAAACGCCCAGCAACAACGAATACTATGTGCTCGAAACCCGTAAAAAAACAGGCTGGGATGCTTACATACCCGCCGAAGGCATGCTTATATGGCACATCGACTACAACGCATCCGTATGGTCGCAGAACAGAGTAAACGCAACCCCCTCCCATCAGCGAATCGATATCGTTGAATCAAACCCAAAAAGCCCCAGCAACGACGGTGTGCCATTCCCCGGCTACACCAACAACCGCAGCTTTGCCGACGACACAAACCCCTCAATAACCCCTTGGACCGGCGTAGCCCTTAACAAACGTCTCGATCAAATCACCCGCTTCGACGACGGCACCGTATCGTTCCGCTTCAACGGCGGAGCAGAAACCCCGTCCAAACTAAAGCTCAACGAACCCTCACAAATCACCCACACAACGGCCACAATCAGCTGGCAACCCGTTCAAGGAGTGAAAACTTACTATGTATCCCTCTGGAACGACGAAGAGCTGATTCTAAACGAACAAGCTACCGAAAAAACATCCTACTCCTTCGAAGGCCTCACACAATTAACAACCTACAGCTATCGCGTAGGCTACTACGACGACCGCTTCATAGCCAACGTTGAAAGCTCCTTCGAAACCGCAATCTCCCCGATCGACACCCGTCGCCCTGTAGCCAACGAGGCCACAAACATCGGCCCGACTTCGGCACTCCTCTCGTGGGAAGAAATGATCGGCGCTAAAACATACACTGTCAGCGTATTCACCGGAATAGAAGCCGGACCCAAAACCGAAACTGCAACCTTCGACAATTCATCCCTGCCCGACGACTGGACAACCAACGCCACAGCCTTCGCAACAGCTTCAGGCTACTACGGCAGCAAAGCTCCGGCCCTACAAATCTACAACAAAGAATTCGTTCAAACCCCGGCTTTCGACAGCAATATCACAAATATCGCTTTCACAGCACGTCGCATCGGAACCGCCCAGTCGTCCCTTATAGTAGAAGGTCGCATAACGCCAACTTCACCCTGGAAACAAATCGTTTCGGAAGAAATCCCGCGTAACAAAACCAAAAAATCATACGACCAAAGCATCATCGCCGACGGCTACACCCAAATCCGGATCCGTCTCGAAGCCGAGGATAACGTATCGGTAACAATCGACGACATCGCTATAACCATTGCCGAAAGCTACGCATTAACCCCCTACGAAGGAATGGTTAACCTCGACGCCGACAGCAATCTGCGCTACACAGTTAAAGGTCTCATGCCCGAAACCGAGTATTACTTCACCGTTGTAGGCCACGACGGCACCCTCGACTCAAAAGAATCGAAACCCGTCAAATTCACTACAATCGAAGGCGCAACATCTGCCATCGACGAAGTTGCCCAAGAACGTGAAATCACCCTGCAAGGCCATCAGCTTTCCGTAGCCGCCCCCGCAGGAACCTCAATCGCTGTCATAACCACCGACGGCCGCATAATTGCACAAGCACAAACCTCGCTCGCCGCCCAGCTCCCGGCTCCCGGCCTATATATAATAAAGGTAGGAGCAACCGCCAGCAAACTAATCTGCAAATAACCATAGGGTAGGGCATCCCCCCTAACCCCAAAGCTAAACCCTCAGGTGTCCCAACCTGAGGGTTTAGCTTTATTAACCAATCTCCAATTCTCCGAAAATGTTAATATTATCAAAATCTTCATAAGCATAGTTAGCCAATATAGGAATTCCCGCATTAATGCACTAAATTTGCAACCAAGCGTTTTTAACCTTAATCGAACAAGTAAACCAATGACATTCGCAACACGAATTTTCGCGGCAATAGCTCTGACAGTGGCGTCATTCGTCCCTGCCATGGCCGTTTCTCCCTTGATGCAGCCGCTGGTTGAACGTCCACTCGCCCCACTGAAAGCATCGTCTGCTACACAGCATCTACTCGCAGGCATTGGTAGCGACGCCGACAACGCCGACAACGCCCCGCTCCTCGCCGCCGTAAACATCTGGCGCCCCTCATTACCCGAAATTAAACCCGTCGAAACCATCATCGACGACGAAGCCCCCGAATATATAGCCGACCTGCTCGGACATGCATCTACTTTCATCGGAACACGCTATCGCTCAGGAGGCAAAAAACCCGGCGGTTTCGACTGCTCAGGTTTCACATCCTATATATTCAGCCAATTTGGCATCAGCCTGAATGCATCCTCAGGCAGTCAGTACACCCAAGGCGAACAAGTTGAAAACGAAAGCCTCCGCCCCGGCGACCTCGTTTTCTTTGCCGGACGCTCAGTATCGCGAAAACGCGTAGGCCATGTCGGCATCGTAACCGAAATTTGCCCTGACGGTACATTCCGCTTCATCCATTCGGCATGCAAATCTGGCGTGGTAATAAGCCACTCACAAGAGCCCTACTACAAACGCCGCTACATTGGGGCACGACGTGTCGAATAATTCATCGTAAAAAGCAACGCCAAAGCAGTCTCATCCTCGCCAGGACGAGACTTTTTTATCTCCTTTCCACCCCAAAAATACTTAAAAACGCTTTATTGATAAATTCTTTTGCTGTTGTAACAGAAAAAACGCTATATTTGCATCTTGAAAAAAAATCGAAAAAAATTAACAACTAAAAACCATATTACCAACACATGCAAAGCAAAGGAACTACCGGAAGCGCAATTTCCGGTGTTATCGCAATCTTTCTGGTGTTAGTGTGCCTCTTCTATCTGTCGTTCTCTTGGGTGACAAGCAAATACGAGAAGAAAGCACAGGAATACGCGCTGGTTATCGCAGCCGGCGATGCTAATTCCGACACATACCAGCGTGCTTACAAAAGCTACATCGATTCAATCGGTAAAGAAAAAGTCTACCCCGGACTGGGTTATACATTCAATCAGGTTCAGAAAATGGGCGTCGGACTCGGTCTCGACCTAAAAGGAGGTATGAACGTCATTCTTCAGGTTTCTGTCCCCGACATACTCCGCTCTATCGCAAACCCCTCCGATTCTAAAACGTTCGACCGCGTTATTGCCGCTACCGACTCAGCAGTGCGAAAAAACAAAGCTTCCGACTACGTTGCCGAATTCTTCAAGGAATACAAAAGCATCGATCCTCAAGCCGACATGGCTGTCGTTTTCAAATCAGTTGCCAAACGCGGCGAATCAGCCTCACAGGTCGAAACAACAGTTAAGCAGGAAGTTAAGGACCGCGTTTCATCGTCAACCAACGTGCTCCGCAACCGTATCGACCAGTTCGGTGTAGTTGCCCCAAACATTCAGGAACTCGAAAAAGATGGTCAGATTCTTCTGGAACTCCCCGGCGTTAAAGAACACGACCGTGTTCGCGATCTGCTCAAAGCTTCCGCCAACCTCGAGTTCTACGAAGTGTACTCGCTCGACGAAATCTCCAATCAGCTGATGGCTCTCGAAACCGCCCTCCGCGCCGATTCAACCGGCACGGGACGTACATTCTTCGGAAGCCTCGACCAGCCAGGCTACGCAGGCTCACCCTACATTGGCATGGCAACACAAGCCCACCGCGATGTTATCGACTCAATCCTAACAACCCCGGCCGCTGCACGCATCCTTCCCGCAAACCTCAAACTCCGTTGGGAAGTTAAGCCCCGCGAAGCTTCGTTCAACGACACAGTAACCGGCGCAACACGTCGTGTCGACCTCTACACCCTCGTTGCCCTGAAAACAAACAACGGTAAGCCCGCCCTCAGCGGCGATGTAGTTGTTAACGCAACCTCCGATTTCGACAACATGCAAGGCAACTACGTAAGCATGGACATGAACTCCGACGGCGCAAAACAATGGGCACGCGTAACCAAAAACAACCTCGGCAAACCCGTAGCAATCGTGCTCGATGAAGCAGTATACTCAGCACCCAATATCAACTCGATAATCGAAGGCGGGCGCTCGCAAATCACTGGTAACTTCACCGTTGAAGATGCAAAAGACCTTGCCAACGTGCTCAAATCAGGTAAAATGGCCGCCAAAGTCGAAATCATCTCCGACACAGTTATCGGCCCCTCGCTAGGTAAACAAGCTATTCAGGACGGATTCCTGTCGTTCATCATCGCCCTCGTGCTCCTGATGATTTTCATGATGGCCTTCTACGGCGTCATCCCCGGCCTCGTTGCCAACATCGGCCTTGTTTGCAACCTCTTCTTCACCTTCGGTATTCTCGCCTCATTCCAGGCCGTACTAACCCTGTCGGGAATCGCCGGTATCGTGCTGGCCCTCGGTATGGCAGTCGACGCCAACGTGCTCATCTTCGAACGCGCTAAAGAAGAACTACGCGCCGGCAAAAAAATCCAGCAGGCAATCGCCGACGGCTATTCAAACGCATTCTCTGCTATCTTCGACTCCAACCTCACATCGGTCATCACCGCTGTAATCCTGCTCCTCTACGGTACAGGTCCCATCAAAGGATTCGCAACAACACTTATTATCGGTATCGTTTGCTCATTCTTCACAGCTGTGTTCCTTACCCGTTTGGTATTCATCGGATTCGGCAAAACCAAACCCTTCCAGAATCTTACATTCACAACTCCGCTATCGAAGAACATGTTCTACGGTACAAAAATCGACTTCCTCGGCCAGAGCAAAATCTCCTTCTCGGTTCTTGGAATCCTCGTTGCTGTCGTAGTTATCTCGCTCTTCACCCGCGGCATGAATCAGGGTATCGACTTCTCCGGCGGTCGCAACTACATCATTCAATTCGACCACCCCGTCAAGACCCACGAACTCCAGGCACAACTCGCCCCGATGTTCGAAGGCTCTCAGCTGTCAGTCATCACCATCGATAACGACACCAAAGTCCGCGTATCAACCAACTACAAAATCAACGACGAAACCGACGGCATCGACGAAGAAATCACAAACATACTCTACAACGGTCTGAAGTCAGAACTCGGCGACATGACCCTCAACGACTTCTCGACAACCAACGAAAACATAGGTATACAAAGCTCACAGAAAGTAGGACCCACAATTGCAGCCGACATGAAAGCCGACGCCTACGTAGCCGTAATCCTGTCGCTCATCGCAATGTTCCTCTACATCCTGCTCCGATTCCGCAATGTAGCCTTCTCCGTAGGAGCATTGGCAGCCGTTGCATCAACCGCATTCCTCATCATCGGCTTCTATTCTCTCTTCTGGGGCGTGCTTCCATTCTCAATGGAAATCGATCAGACCTTCATAGCAGCCATATTGACAGTTATCGGTTATCAGATTAACGACACCGTGGTTGTCTTCGACCGCGTTCGCGAAAATCTACAGCTATATCCCAAGCAGAACTTCTATTCGCTCGTTAATCTATCAGTCAACTCAACCCTCTCACGCACAATCATGACCTCTGGTTCGACACTGCTCGTGCTACTGTGTATCTTCATCCTCGGCGGTGAATCAATACGCTCGTTCACATTCGCAATGATATTCGGTGTAATCATCGGCACACTCGCAACAATCTACGTTGCATCGCCCGTTGCTTACCTCACCGACCGTCGTCGCAGCCAAAGTAAAAAAGCATAATCATAGTCAAATACACATTCCCCTTTATTCATCCCTGTTGAGGTAGGAACGCGTGAGCGCTTCTACCTCATTTCTTTACATGAATCCGCAACAACTCAGCCCCGCCTGGCACCCGATTCATTAAAAATGATTATTTTCGCGAACAAATGCCCCTCGCCACAAGTTACAAAGCTAACAAACGATGGCTCCCTAATCAGCAACTACTTATATCAAATTCACTACAAACTACTAACATCAAAATGGAAACATCCAAAAAGAAACTCGTCATATCAACCGGAGCCGGCATGAGTGCCGAGTCCGGAATCCGAACCTTTCGCGATGCCGGAGGCTTGTGGGAAAACTATCCCGTCATGCAGGTGGCCTCAGCCGATGGCTTCGAGGCCAATCCCGCCCTTGTCCACGAATTTTACAACAAGCGACGGGCTGAATTGATAAACGCGCAGCCCAACGCAGGCCACACAGCTCTTTCCAAGCTTGAGGATCGCTTCGACACCTATATCATAACCCAAAACGTCGACAACCTCCATGAACGCGCCGGCTCAACCAAAGTGCTCCACCTCCACGGCGAACTCATGAAAGTGCGAGCCCTCGACGACGACAGCAAAGTATACGAACTTAAGCCCGGACATCTCGAAACAACGCCAGACACAATAATCGACGGCCACCACGTACGCCCCCACATTGTATTCTTCCAGGAGGCAGTGCCCAACTTCGAGCCTGCTGTCCGAATCGTCGAACAGGCCGATATATTTGTCGTTATCGGAACCTCCCTCAATGTCTATCCGGCTGCTTCGCTGCTGCATTACGTAAAACCCGGTGTGCCAATCTACTACATCGATCCCAACCCGGCTGCTGTTCCGCCCGGCGTAAATGTCATACCCCTTCCCGCAACCAAAGGCGTCGAAGTGCTAACTCAACTAATCTGCCCATAACACAACATATATTATTGGACAGGCTCTAAATCTTATAGTAAGGCTGTGAAGTTTGCAAATGCAAATTCCACAGCCTTGCTATATCCTGCATTTTGCAACACAAATTTGCCAAAAATATGAATTTATAAGGTGGCAATCAGCGAAAAATCATTTATTTGCCCGAATGTAGATAACTTTCTCTGCTAAAACAAAAATTTCTGTATGCAAATTCAAGGGATTTATAGTAACTTTACTGCCTAAACTGCGCGTAAACTATGGCTACGGAAACATATCACATTCCCGCACTCCTCGACCAAACCATCAAAGGCTTGAATATCAAGCCTGACGGAGTGTATGCCGACGTCACTTTCGGTGGCGGCGGCCATTCCCGCGCCATAATCGCAAATCTAGCCGAAAATGGCCATCTCTACGGCTTCGACCAGGATCTCGACGCCCGGGCTAACACTATCAACGATCCCAGGTTTACATTTGTATACTCCAACTTCCGCTTCCTGCGCAATTTCATGCTCTACTATGGAGTTGACGGCCTCGACGGAATCCTTGCCGACCTCGGAGTGTCATTCCACCATTTCGACGACGCATCCCGCGGATTTTCATTCCGCGCCGACGGCCCACTCGACATGCGAATGAACCGCTCAGCCTCATTAACCGCTGCAAAAATTGTTGAAGAATACACAGTCGACCAGCTCACACAGCTGATGCGCCTCTACGGCGAACTGCGCCAGGCCAGGCAAATAGCTCTGGCTATCGACAAAGCCCGCAAGCAAGCCCCCCTCGCCACAACAGCATCCCTGCTCCAGGCAATAAAGCCATACATCGACCCAAAACACGAAAAAAAAGAACTCGCACAGGTGTTCCAGGCGCTGCGCATCGAAGTAAACGACGAAATGGAAGTGCTACGGCAATTCCTCTCACAAGCCCTCCGCACACTACGCCCCGGAGGACGGCTCTGCATAATCACATACCACTCCCTTGAGGACAGGCTCGTCAAAAACTTCATGCGAGCCGGAAACTTCGAAGGCAAAGTCGAAACCGATTTCTACGGCCGATCAACAGCGCCTATGAAACTCCTCACAGCAAAACCTATCGTCCCCGACGAAAAAGAAATAGAAGCAAACCCACGCTCACGCAGCGCAAAACTACGAATCGCACAACGACTTTAATACCCCTCCGAAAATGGCAAAAAAAGCAAAAAAGAAAGCCGACAACTTGCTCCGACGCACACTCCAGGGCCGTATACTGTCGTCCGACTTCTTCCTAAACCACTGGAAATCAATAATCCTGGCCTTGTTCATGGTGCTAATATACATAAACAACCGCTACCAATGCGCAACACGCATGGAGCAGATTCGCCGGCTCGAACAACGACTCGAAATTGTCGAAACCGAGCGCATACGCGAACGTTCGCAGTACATGAGTCGCATACGCGAATCATCAATGCAACAAATGGTCGAGAAAATGAACCTCCAGCTCGCCGTTCAGGATCAGCCACCCTACCGTATCAAAAACAACAAATAATCATCTCCTGCCCCGCAACTAACTCCTCAACCAACCCAAAATAATGAAAAAAGAAAACCGTACACATATCCTCCTACGCTACCTGTGGGTAATAGCCGGAATCATGTTGATTGTGGTGGCCGTTGTGTACAAGGCTCTCGACAACACTATAATACACGCCGACGATTGGAACCGCAAAGCCCTCGATGAACTGTCAAAAGTACAGGTGATAAAGCCCGAACGAGGCAACATCCTGGCCTCAAACGGCTCAATCCTCGCTACCAACCTCACTTTCTACAACGTCCGAATCGACTTCCGCTCCGAACGATTCCTCGAAGGACAGTACCTGCTCGCAATCGACTCCCTTGCCGACTCAATGGCACGCTACTTCCCAATCCGCGACGCAGCCGGATGGAAAAAACGACTCAGCCAACCCCTCGAAAAACCCAAATCACGCCGTCCGCGAGCATTCAAACTAATCGGCAACGTCTCCTACGCTCAGTACGAGCACCTGCGCACATTCCCATTCCTCAAAATTAAAAATCCTAATAAAAACGGCCTTACACGCGAAGCCGTCATGCGACGTGTCAACCCCTATGGCGCAATGGCACGCCGTTCGGTAGGTGGAGTCGGAATCGACTCCGTCAACGGCGAAACTCACGGAATATCCGGGCTCGAACGCGCCCTCGACACCCTCCTGTACGGAACCCCGGGCCTCGCCAAAAAAATCCCCCTCACAAAAGATATTGTAAACTGGACCGACATCCCCCCTCAACCCGGCTACAACATCACAACAACCATCGACATCAACATGCAGGACATTGTTGAAAACGAACTCAACAACATCCTAACCTACTGCGATGCCGACTGGGGAGTAGCCGTCCTAATGGAAGTAGAAACCGGCAACATACGAGCCATCTCAAACCTCGAAAAAAGCCCCTCCGGACGCCCCGGCGACTACATCGAGGGCATGAACCGCGCAGTGCTCGGATTCGAACCCGGTTCCGTAGTTAAAACCCTCTCAATGATGATTGCTCTCGACGACGGAATTGTCTCGAACGTAAACGAAGTCATCACTACCGGACGTGCGTTCCCATACGCCGGAGGCCGCCCGATAACCGACTCCCACGCCTGCACATCAATGCCCGTCAAAGAAGTGATCGAACGCTCCTCAAACATCGGTATGGCCAAAATAATCACACGCCGCTACGGCGACCACCCCGGACAGTTCTACTCACGCATAAAAAAACTCGGATTCCTCGACCCAATGAAAACCGGCATAGCCGGCGAGCGGCCGCCCCGCTTCGATTCCGTGCCCGACAATCGCGGCGGACGAATCGCACTGTCGCGCATGAGCTACGGCTACACAACCGAAATCCCGCCACTCTACACATTATCAATCTACAACGCAATTGCAAACAACGGAAAATATGTGCGCCCCCGACTCGTATCGCGAATGACTTCCGAAACAACCGACACAATCCTCCCAATAACATATATCGGCTCCGGACGAGCTTGTTCCGAAAAAACCGCCGAGCTGATGCGAATGATGCTCACAAACGTTGTTTGGGGCGACCACGGAACCGGTAAACTGCTCCGTAACGACAAAGTGCGCATTGCCGGAAAAACCGGAACATGCTACATGATCGAGAACAAAGGCTACAACACCAGCAAAAAACGCCTCGCATTCTGCGGATTCTTCCCCGCCGAAAACCCAAAATACTCATGCATTGTCCTAACGTGCCGGCCCCGTCAAAACGCATTCGGCGCCGCCTCAACCTCAGGCACAGTGCTAAAGAACATAGCCCTGAAAATGTATTCCCGCGGAATGCTCGACAACAATTCCGACTTCCATGACATCGCTCCCTCCCAGCCTTCGTCGCCCGTTATGCTGGCCTCCTCCAAAAGCCGCGCCAACTATCTGCGCGAATGCTTCGACATGGGTCACGTGCGCCATTTCACAGCCCCCGCCCCCCGCCAAGGCGCAGTCCCTTCCCTGCTAGGCTGCTCATTGCGCGACGCAATTGCACGCATGGAATCCATAGGCCTCAACGTAACATTCTCCGGCTCAGGCTATGTAACAGCCCAGTCAATTGCCCCCGGAAGCACTACAACACCCGGCCAGAGCATCCACCTCACACTCCATCAATAAACTTAATCCCAACCATATATGAAATCGCTAAAACAACTCCTTCAGGCAATCTCACCAATTGAAATAATCGGTTCGGAAAAGAAAAACATCACCGACTTGGTCAGCGACTCACGACGCGTCAGCAAAGGCGCCCTTTTCGTCGCCGTGCGCGGATGCACAGTCGACGGCCACTCATTCATCCCACTGCTCCAGTACAGCGGAGTAGGTGCTATTGTTTGCGAAGAGTTCCCCGAAATTATCGAATCGTCGATTACATATATCAAAGTTGCCGACTCTGCAATAGCCCTGGGTCTCCTGGCATCCCAATGGTACGACAACCCGTCACGCAAACTCAAACTCGTCGGTGTCACCGGAACAAACGGCAAAACAACAACAGCAACCCTAATCTACGAAATGGCCCGCCTACAGGGCTACAAAGCCGGCCTGCTCTCAACCGTCTGCAACTACATCGAGTCCGAAGCAATCCCAACAAACCAAACAACCCCCGACCCGCTAACAATAAATCAGCTACTGGCGCGGATGGTTGATGCCGGTTGCCAATACGCCGCAATGGAAGTAAGCTCCCACGCCGCCCATCAGCACCGCATTGCCGGACTAACATTCGCCGGAGGCATATTCACCAACCTCACACGCGACCACATGGACTATCACAAAACAGTCCAGGCCTACCTCCAAGCAAAAAAATCATTCTTCGACTCCCTCCCTCAACAAGCTTTCGCCCTGACAAACGCCGACGACAAAAACGGCGCCGTAATGCTGCAAAACACAGCCGCCGAACGCTACACCTACTCCCTGCGAACAATGGCCAACTTCCATTGTCGCGTTGTCGAAAGCCGCCTCGACGGTATGCTCCTGTCGCTAAACGGTAACGAAGTGGAAGTCCTCTTCACAGGCCGCTTCAACGCCTACAACCTGACCGCCGTCTACGGAGCCTCAATTCTCCTGGGCTGGGAAAACGAAAAAGTAATGACCGCAATGAGCCGCCTCGTCCCCGTGGCCGGCCGATTCCAGGCTTTCCATTCACCAAAAGGCTGCACAGCTATCGTCGACTACGCCCACACCCCCGATGCCGTTGTAAACGTACTCCAGGCAATCCGCGAAATTGCCGGAGCCGACGCAAACATCATAACCGTTGTCGGTGCCGGCGGCGACCGCGACCGCGGAAAACGTCCCATAATGGCCCGCGAAGCTGCTGCCCGCTCCAATCGCTTGATTCTCACATCCGACAACCCCCGAACCGAGGACCCCGAACAAATCATACGCGAAATGGAAACCGGCCTCGACCTAGAAGCCCGCTCGCGAACCCTCTCTATTGCCGACCGCCGTCAGGCTATACGCACTGCCGCCGCCCTGGCTCAAAAAGGCGACGTCATTCTCATCGCCGGCAAAGGCCACGAGGACTATCAGGAAATAAACCACATCAAACATCATTTCGACGACCGCGAAGAAATCTGCAACGCCTTCAAGGCTTAGAATATGTATAAAAACAAATCTATATAATGTTATATCACCTATTCCAAAGCCTCTCCTCCTACACCGACTTGCCCGGTATGCGTCTGATGGACTATATCACCTTCCGCTCAGGCGCAGCTCTGGTATTATCGCTATTCATAGCTATCGTGTTCGGACGCAAAATAATCGACCGCCTGCAATTGATGCAGGTCGGCGAAATCGTGCGCGACCTCGGGCTAGAAGGTCAAATGAAGAAAACCGGCACCCCAACAATGGGCGGCATAATAATCATACTCGCCATTCTAATCCCTTGTCTGCTGGTAGGAAACCTGACCAACGTCTACATGCTCCTGATGATCGTAGCAACCCTGTGGCTCGGCATCCTCGGATTCCTCGACGACTACATAAAAGTACACCGCCACGACAAGGACGGCCTAAAAGGAAAATTCAAAATCGTAGGCCAAGTAGGTCTCGGACTCATTGTCGGACTAACAATGATGCTATCCCCTTCGATAACCAGCCGCGAGTCATCGGCTGTCGACCATATGCAAGTCGACAACGTCGGCACCACCGCAATCACCAATCCCGATTCCCCCAATCCCGATTCCCCCTCGCTGTCGCCCGATGTAAAAGCGCCCGTAACAACAATACCTTTCGTCAAAAGCCACAACTTCAACTACACCTCCCTCACCCGCTTCCTCGGCTCCGCAGCGCCCCTCGGCGGCTGGATTTTATTCATCGCTGTAGTTATATTCCTCGTCACGGCAACCTCCAACGGCGCAAACCTCACCGATGGCCTCGACGGCCTCGCTACAGGCACATCCGCAATAATCGGAACCTCACTTGCCATCATGGCATATCTGGGAGGCAACATAATCTACTCCAGCTATCTGAACATCATGTACTTGCCCGGAAGCGAAGAGCTCGTCGTGTTCATGTCCGCATTCATAGGTGCTCTGGTCGGTTTCCTCTGGTACAATGCCTACCCGGCTCAGGTATTCATGGGCGACACCGGTAGCCTCACCCTCGGAGGCATAATCGCCGTCTTCGCCGTCCTAATCCGCAAAGAGCTACTTCTGCCCGTGCTCTGCGCCATATTCTATTTCGAGGACCTCTCGGTAGTGCTCCAAGTAGCCTACTTCAAATACACAAAACGCCGCTACGGCCAAGGCCGACGCATATTCAAGATGACACCTCTCCATCATCATTTCCAACGGGAAACATCACCACTCGGCCCCGACGGAAACCCTTGCCCGACTTTATTCAGCCGCCCGGCTCATGCCATTCCCGAATCGAAAATCGTTGTTCGCTTCTGGATTGTTGGTATAATTCTGGCCGTCACGGCATTTGTAACTCTAAAAATCCGTTAATATGCAACCTGATAGCTTCGATAAATCAACCCGTCTGGTGGTGCTCGGCGGGGGCGAAAGCGGCGTCGGAGCCGCTATATTGGCAAAAGACCTTGGAATGGACGTTTTCCTTTCCGACTTCGGTAAAATCCCTCAAAAATACGAACGAATTCTCCTCGACGAAAAAATACCCTTCGAGCAGGGCGGACACTCCGAAAGCCTCATCCTCAACGCAACAGAGATAGTCAAATCGCCCGGAATCCCACCAACGGCCCCAATCATAAAAGCAGCCATTGAGCGCAGAATCCCGATTATCTCCGAAATAGAATTCGCCGGACGCTTCACCAACGCTAAAATGGTATGCATCACAGGCTCGAACGGAAAAACAACAACAACCCTGCTAACATATCACATCCTGAGCCAGGCCGGCATCGACGTAGGCCTCGCCGGAAACGTAGGCCGATCGCTTGCCCTGCAAGTAGCCCGCGCCCCCCACAACGTATATGTCATCGAGCTCTCAAGCTTCCAGCTCGAAAACATGTACCACTTCAAAGCGAACATCGCCGTAATCCTCAACATCACCCCCGACCATCTCGACCGCTATGACTATAAAATGCAGAACTACGTTAACGCAAAGTTCCGCATTCTCCAAAACCAAACCCCCACCGACGCCTTCATCTACTGGAAAGACGACCCCGTAATAGCCGAGCAACTGCGCCATATAACAACAACAGCCCGTGCGCTCCCCTTCACCGACACCAACTTCGAACCAATGCCCGGTTTTGAAGGAGCCTACCTCGACCCCGAGCGCCGCATTGTTCTCCGCACTCCCGGCCGCGAACTCAAAATACCCGCTTCCGACCTCTCCCTAAAAGGACGACATAACATCTACAACTCAATGGCAGCCGGATTGTCGGCATGCCTGCTCCAGATCGAAAGCGACGACATTCGCCACGCGCTCGAAAACTTCGAAGGTGTCGAACACCGGCTTGAATTCACAGCCATCAAAAATGGCGTCGTATATATAAACGACTCAAAAGCTACAAACGTCAACTCCTGCTGGTATGCCCTCGAAAGCATGCCCGCTACAAAAACAACAATCCTAATCCTCGGCGGGAAAGACAAAGGCAACGACTATTCCGAAATCGACTCCCTCGTCGCCGAAAAAGTTCGCGCCATCGTCTGCATGGGAAAAGACAACCAAAAGTTGCTCGACTATTTCTCTGCAAAAGTGCCCGCCATTTACGATACCCACTCGCTCCGCGAAGCCGTCGATACATGCGCCGCCATTGCCCGTCAAGGCGACACCGTACTCCTTTCGCCCTGTTGCGCCAGCTTCGACCTTTTCAAAAGTTACGAAGATAGAGGCGAACAATTCAAAAACGCCGTTAACGCTCTAAAATAAGAGGCCTGAACCCTTACCAATCACTCTCTCATGTCAACGCAATCAACATCAATCTTCCCCAACGCCGACCTCCAACCGGACCAATCCACAACCCCTAATCCCAAAGCCACAGCAACCGACTTCCCGCGCCACGGCGACAAATCGATTTGGGGAATATTCCTCTTCCTCTGCTTCATCTCGATTGTGGAACTCTACAGCGCATCATCGCGCGAGGTTGCCGCCGCCGGTGTATATGGCCCCATTATGCGCCACTGCTTTTTCCTTGTCCTCGCTTTCGGCATCGTCTGGGGCCTGGAAAAAATCCACTACAAATGGTTCTTCGCCGGAGCCTACGTATTCGCCGGTATATCACTTATTATGATGATTTACACATCAATAGCCGGCGATATCATTAACGGTGCGCGACGAAGCTTCCACCTCGGCCCTATGTCGATACAACCCTCCGAATTCATAAAAATATCGGCAGTCTTCGTAATCGCTAAAGTAATGGCAACCTCCCAGAAAGCTCGCGAAGTAGGCGTGCACAACCGCGCTATCGTCATCGGAGCGCTCGTCGTAGTCGTATTTGGCCTCTTGCTTTACCCTCAGGGTCTTACCAATACCGGACTGCTGCTGGTAATATGGCTGTCGATGATGACCATCGGCGGAACCGAATTCAAAAAACTAATTCTAATCCTGGCCGTAATTATATCGCTGGGGTGGGGCGCCCACAAAATACAGAAAATGCAGCTCGAAAAAGCCCATGTCGAAGCCGTTGCCGCTGCCGCCGACTCTGGTACCGACATAAACCGAGCCGGATTGCGCGAAGGCCGACTGGCCCGCTACAACCCCTTTGCCGCAAAGTATAACGACTCAATCACAGCCGACAACCGTCAAGAAATGTATGCCTACATGGCTCAAGCCAACGGAGGCATTATCGGCGTATTCCCCGGCAACTCGCGCGAAACCGCCCGCCTCCCTCTCGCTTTTTCCGACTATATATTCGCCATCGTGCTCGAGGACATCGGTTTTGTCGGAGGCATGTTCCTACTCTTCCTCTACCTTGCCCTACTGGCACGAGCCGGATTCATTGCCGGAAAATGCCACCGCGCCTTCCCCGCGTTGCTCGTTATGGGAATGGCAATCATGATTGTACTGCAGGCCCTTTTCCACATGGGAATAACTACCGGTGCAATGCCCGTCTCAGGCCAGCCTTTGCCTCTGATTTCAAAAGGAGGCACATCCATCCTAATCACAGCAATAGCCATTGGTGCAATGCTCTCCGTCAGCCGCACTGCCGTGCAGAACGGCTCGCGTCAGGAAGTAAAAGACGAACTTAACCAATTGCCTCAGGAGCTGCACGCCAGCAACCCAACTCAATTATAAATACGCCACAAATGAAGCAACTCAAATTCCTCATAAGCGGTGGTGGAACCGGTGGCCACATATTCCCCGCCTTAGCCATTGCCGGAGCCTTGCGCCGTCGCCACCCCGACTGTCAAATCCTTTTCGTCGGCGCCGAAAACCGCATGGAAATGCAACGTGTACCCGCCGCAGGCTATGAAATAATCGGTTTACCCGTAGCCGGTTTCAATCGAAAGAACCCACTGGCCAACATACCTGTGCTCTGGAAGTTGGCAAAAAGCTTGCTCAAAGCCCGGAAAATACTCTCAACCTTCCGTCCCGACATCGCAATCGGAGTAGGGGGCTACGCCTCCGGACCCATGCTGAAAGAAGCCCAAAAAAGAGGAATCCCGACCCTGCTCCAAGAACAGAATTCATATGCCGGCGTAACAAACAAACTGCTCGCCAAAAAAGCTTCAGCTATCTGCACAGCCTACCCCTCGATGGAGCGCTTCTTCCCGGCCGACAAAATCACCCTCACCGGCAACCCCGTGCGACAGGCTTTGCTCGATTGTTCAGCCACACGCGACCAAGCCCGCCGCCAGTTGGGATTGCCCCTCGACAAACCCGTTGTGCTCGTGGTTGGAGGCTCGCTGGGAGCCCGCACAATAAACGAAAGTGTCGAGGCCGCACTTCCCCTGTGGAAACAGAACAATATTTTCACCCTCTGGCAAACCGGCAAACTATACGCCGACCAATGCCATAAAGTCGCTGAAAAGTACAGCGATAACGTTATTGCCCTCCCCTTTGTCGACCGTATGGATCTAGCCTACCGCGCTGCCGATTTAGTTGTTGCCCGCGCCGGAGCTGGAACAATTTCCGAGATTCAATTGTTAGGTAAACCATCGGTGCTTGTGCCCTCACCAAACGTAGCCGAGGATCACCAGCGCCACAACGCCGAGTCCCTCACCGCCCGTGGCGCAGCCGTGATGCTGCTCGATGCCGAAGCCCACGACAAACTCGGCCCGCTCGTATCATCCCTCATTCTCGATCAACAAAAGCTGGCCGACTATGGCAAAGCCGCAGCCAAAATGGCTCTCCCTGAATCTGACGAAAAAATAGCCGATATCATCGACAATATACTTGCTCCTAATGGAATCTAAAAAAATATACTTCGCCGGTGCCGGCGGTATCGGAATGGCCGCTTTGGAACGCTACTTCCTAAGCCAAGGTTACCGCGTGGCCGGCTACGACCGAACCCAAACCGACCTTACACGCCAGCTACAGACCGAAGGTGTCGAAATCACCTACAGCGACGCCGTCGAAGCAATCCCCGCCGACTTCCGCGATTGCCCCGACCAAGCGCTGGTCGTTTTCACTCCCGCACTCCCCACCGACCATCCCCAGCTGCAATATTTCCGCTCTAACGGCTATCAGGTTGTTAAACGAGCCCAGGTGTTAGGCCAAATCACTAAAGCTACAAAGTCGATTTGCTTCGCCGGAACCCACGGCAAAACAACTACTTCATCAATGGCGGCCCATCTGCTCCATTCAACCCCAATCGGCTGCAACGCCTTCCTGGGAGGAATTCTGCGCAACTACAACTCCAATCTGCTACTCTCATCCTCTTCGCCCTACTCAGTTGTCGAAGCCGACGAGTACGACCGCTCCTTCCATCATCTCCAACCCTACATCGCCGTAATCACAGCTACCGATCCCGACCATCTCGACATATACGGCACCGAACAAGCCTATCTGGAAAGCTTCGCCCACTTCACCGAACTGATCCGTCCCGACGGTTGCCTGCTCCTTCACACAGGTCTGAAGCTACGGCCCCGCCCAGCAAAAAGCGTGCGCACCTACACATTCGGCCGCACCGAAGGCGACTTCCACGCCGAAAACATACGCTACTCCCAAGGAAACATACTCTTCGATTTAGTCACCCCCTCACGCACAATAACCGACCTGACCCCCGGAGTGCCCGTCGACATAAACATCGAAAACGCCATCGCCGCAATCGCGGCCTGCATGCTGACCGGCGAACAGTTGTCCGACAGCCAGATACGCAACGCAATGGCATCCTTCATGGGCCCAAAACGCCGCTTCGAATTCTGGATGAAACAAATCCGTCCCGACCAGCGCCCTAAGGTGATAATCGACGACTACGCCCACCACCCCGATGAAATAAAAGCATCAATCCGGTCCGTCCGCGCCCTATATCCCGACGCCCGCCTGACAGCCGTATTCCAACCCCACCTCTACAGCCGCACACGCGATTTCGCCCCACAGTTCGCCCAAGCCCTATCACAAGCCGATGCCGTCATTATGATTCCAATCTACCCCGCCCGCGAACTCCCAATCGAAGGCATTTCATCGGCCACAATTCTCAATCAAGTAACCTGCGCCGACAAACAGCTGGTTAACAAAGAGAATTTGATTGAAACAATAAAAAATAGTAACTTTGAAGTACTCTTGACCCTCGGCGCCGGCGACATGTGCGACATGCTGCCGCAAATTTGCGATGCGGTAGCCGAAAACAACTTATAACAACGTGATTAAGACGGTTCTAAAAATATTGCTTATCCTGACGCTGATTGCCTATGCGGCAACAGCCCTGCTCTGGTCGCGCGCTCGCGCCAGCGAAAAGCGATGTACATCCGCATCCGTTGTTGTAAGCGACTCTGCCGGCCTGCGCTTCGTAACTCCCGGCGAAGTTGCCCGCGATTTAGGAAAACTATATTCCTCAGCCCCCGGAAAACCACTTGCCAACCTCAAAGCCTACGACATCATTAGCCGTCTCAACCAAATCGACAAAATCGAGAACGCAACAGCTGTGGTCTACACCGACGGCTCCCTCGAAATCAACGTAACCCCCATGCGCCCCGTTGCGCGTATATTCACCGACTCCGAGCCATCCTTCTACATAAACCGTCAAGGAAAACGCATCCTGGCAAACCCACGCTATCACGTCGATGTTCCCGTCATTTCGATGAGCCAATCAGCCGCAATCAACCCCGAAAGGCTCCTCCCCCTCATCTCATTCCTCTCCGAAAACCCCAAATGGGACTCACTGGTAACCCACATAAAAGTAGTCTCGCCAAACAACGTCCTGCTCGTGCCAATGATCCACGGCCACGTGATAAACCTCGGCTCGCCCGACAACCTACCCTCCAAATTCAACCGCATCGAGCTGGCCTACCGCCGCATCCTTCCCGTAAAAGGATGGGATTTCTACGACACAATTTCCGTTAAATGGAAAGGGCAGATTGTAGCTACACGGCGAATAAAAAAACTAAACCCCATAATTAATCCCGCCGGCTACGAAGCCGAACGCGAGGAACCCGATTTAGGCACAATGATGACTGAAGATACTATCCCCCAACTCAATAAAACCGATAAACACCCATAATTATGGAGCCGACATATATAGCAGCCCTCGAAATTGGAAGTTCCCACATCAGGGGAGCCGTTGCAACTGTGGATCCCGAAGGAACAATAACCTTGCTGGCTACCGAAGAAGAATACGTAGCCGACGCAATCCGCTACGGCTGGATACAAAACGTCGACGATGTCAGCAACCGCATTAACCGCCTCGTCCGCAAACTCGAAAACTACAAAACAGTATCGCCGCGAAAAATCAAAGCCGTCTACACCGGTATCGGCGGCCGCTCAATGGCCGCTAACACAACCGTGGTCGAGCGCCACTTCGACGACGAAACAAAAATCACCGGCAGTATAATGGCCCAGCTCAAGGACGAAGCGCGCCATCAGCTACTGTCCGATTCAATCATAGTCGACGTAATCCCCCGCCGGATAATTATCGACGGACGCGACACCCTAAAACCCATCGGAACATTCGGCTCCGACATCTCTGTTGAATTCGCCGTAATTTCCTGCCGCCAACACGGCCAGCGAAACCTCGACCGTGCCGTTACCGAACGCCAGGCCCTGGCCATAAAAGGAACATTCGTCCGCCAGACTGCCCTGGCCAACCTCGTGCTCACAAACGACGAAAAAAATCTCGGATGCATGCTCGTCGACTTTGGTGCCGAAACAATCGGCATATCAATCTACAAAAACGACGCCCTGCATTACATGGTCACTCTCCCTATCGGTTCACGCTGCATCACACGCGACATCATGAGCCTTAACTACACCGAAGAGCGGGCCGAAGGAATCAAAAAACTAATTGGCGACGCCGTCAATGCCGACCCCGGCTACAAACGCAACGACTTCGAAGGCGATCCTAAACTAGTCAACTCCTACGTCCGTGCCCGAGCCGGCGAATTGGCAATAAACATCATCGAACAAGCTAAATATGCCGGATTGAACTTTACTGCCGACATACCCTGCGGGATAGTGCTCGCCGGAGCCGGAGCCAAACTACGCGGTTTCGCCGAGCTGCTCCGACAACAAAGCGGCGCAAAAGTGCGCATAGCGTCAGCTCCGTCATCAATACGCATTTCCGACACCCGCATGCAAACCTACGACCTGCTCGACGTTATAGCAATCCTCAACGCCGCCGCAACCAACCAACCTCAGGAATGCACCGAAGCCCCGCATGTTGCCATCGTTAACACTGAAACAGGCAACATTGCAACCGCCGACACCGATACCGACATCGATGAAACCGACGGCCCCGGACCCCAGCCAAAACGACAAAAAAAACAGCGCAAAAGCATTTTCACAGGAATCTCCAACTATCTGTCAACTATTTTCGACGAACCTGAAGATTCCGAGGAAGAAGATAAAAAAAATTGATTCATAACATAATATACCCCTCATATTATGGCTCCAGAAGATATACCAAATCCCCAGGACGTTGGCTTCACAACAGGCGATCCTGAAGAAGTTATTATAAAAGTGCTCGGCGTAGGCGGCGGCGGCAACAACGCCGTATCCCACATGTACCGCCAAAACATCAAAAACGTGTCGTTCGTTGTGCTAAACACCGACCGCAAGGCATTGAACCTCTCACCCGTGCCCACCAAGGTGCAGATAGGCACCGGACTAGGCGCCGGAAATATCCCTGAAGTGGCCCGCCAGGCCGCCGAGGATGCAAAAGATCGCATTGCCGAGCTGTTCAACGACTCAACAAAAATGGTATTCATCACGGCCGGTATGGGCGGCGGAACCGGCACAGGCGCCGCGCCCGTCGTGGCTCGGATCGCACGCGAAAAAGGCCTCCTAACAATCGGAATCGTAACAATCCCGTTCCTCTTCGAAGGCGAGAGAAAAATTTTCAAGGCTCTCAAAGGTGCCGATGAAATGAGCAAATATGTCGACGCGATGTTGGTAATAAACAACCAGCGCCTCAACGAAATATACGCCGACCTGAGCCTCATGAACGCATTCGCCAAAGCCGACGACACACTAACAACCGCTGCCCGCTCAATCTCCGAGCTAATCAACTCCGAGGATCCACGTATGAACCTCGACTTCAACGACGTCGACACAACACTGCGCGACGGCGGAGCCGCAATCATATCAACCGGCTACGGCGAAGGCCCCAACCGCGTAACAAAAGCCATCAACGACGCCCTCAACTCCCCCTTGCTCAAAAACCGCGACATTCTAACCTCCAAGCGACTGCTGTTCAACATATTCTTCGCCCCAGAGGCCGAAAATCCACTCCGCACCGACGAAACCGAGGAGCTCACATCATTCATCTCCAGCATCGACCGCGATGTCGACGTCATATGGGGTATGGCCCACGACAACAACCTAGGCGACACCGTTAAAATAACAATTCTCGCATCCGGATTCTCCGTCTCGTTCGACGACAACCACTCCCGCGAAACCGGCTCCGGCTCCCGTGTGGTTGAATTCAAAAAAACAGAACCCGAAGTAACCGAGATCGAAAACGAAATCCGTCTCCGTCAAGAGTATGGCGACGAGTCCGTCACACGAATCCTGGGCGAAAAAGCAAAAGCGCGCTACATCGTCCTAAACCCCAACCAGTTCGACGATGACCGCTTTATCGACGCCTTCGAGAAAAGCCCAACATTCAACCGCGAAAAGAAAATGGCCGACGAAATAAAAGCAATGGGTTCAACCCCCAACGCCCAACCCTCAACGCCCAACCCCCAACGCCCATCGTCAACAACCGACACAACCATAAAATTCTAACAACGTGAGTAACAACGCGCCAACCCCAACAATCTATCTTATCCCGGTGCCGCTTGCCAACACCGGCGTTGACCGCGTTCTGCCACAATACAACCGCGACATAATTCTCCCCCTGCGCCACTACATCGTGGAAAATCTTCGCTCAGCACGCCGCTTCCTCAAAAGTGTCGATCGCGATATCGACATCGATACCCTATCATTCAGCGAGTTGAACGTACACACCCCCCCCGAGCAAATCGAACAGCTCCTCGAACCAGCCTCCCGAGGCTTCGACATGGGTATAATTTCCGAAGCAGGTTGCCCCGCCGTTGCCGACCCCGGCGCTGATGCCGTGCGAATAGCCCAGAAAAAAGGCTATAACGTATGCCCCCTTGTAGGGCCTTCCAGCATCATCATGGGGCTTATGGGTTCCGGATTCAACGGTCAAAGCTTCGCCTTCTGCGGCTATCTGCCTATCGACCCCTCACAACGAACCGAGCGAATCCGGCAGTTGCAAACCCTTATAAACCGCCACAACCAAACCCAGATTTTCATCGAAACACCCTACCGCAACAACAAGCTAATCGCCGAGCTGTGTCGCACACTCCCCGGCAACATGCTCCTTTGCGTAGCATCCGACATAACCGGCCCGCGCCAAAACATAAAAACAATGCCCTTGGCCAAGTGGGCAACAACAAATTATAATTACGACAAAATCCCCTCAATCTTCCTCCTATTTAAGTAATACCCGAAAACAAAGCAAATAATGGCAAAAAAAATCAGCATCGATTCTCTCCGCCAGCCCTCCCTCTTCGACGATCTCGACCTGTTCAAGACCGAACAACCGGCTCCCGAGCCGATACACCCCGATATTGAGCGGATGGCACGCAAACACGCTGCTGATTCGCCCTCATCCCCATTCGGCCCGGTCGTAGTCAGCCCCGTACCAAACAAGTTCATGTTCATGTCGATGGGAAGCGGCTCCTCGGGCAACTGCTCCTATATCGGCGATGCTCGCTCCGGATTCCTTATCGATGCCGGCGTCGACGCCGCAACCGTAACCCAAACCCTGAAATCGCACGGCATACCCATGACACACGTGAAAGGAATATGCATCACCCATGATCATTCCGACCACATGCGCTACGTATACACCCTCCTGCGTACAAACCGCCACATGAAGCTCTACTGCACCCCGCGCGCACTCCAGGGAATGCTACGACGCCACAACATTTCGCGCCGCCTGAAAGACTATCAGGTAAATATCTACAAAGAAATACCATTCGAAATCGACAACTTCAAAATCACAGCCTTCGAAGTCATGCACGACGGCACCGACAACGCCGGCTTCTATATCCAGCACGACGACCGCGCTATAACCGTGGCAACCGACCTCGGGTGCATCTCCCCGCGGGTTGACTATTATATGCGCCTCTCCGACTACCTCGTAATCGAAAGCAACTACGACCTCAACATGCTCCGCTTCGGCCCGTATCCCGAATATCTTAAGGCCAGAATACGTGCTTGCAACGGACATATGGACAACGCCGAAACAGCCCGCTATCTTGCCGAAATACACACCCCAAGGCTCCGCTACGTTTTCCTCTGCCACCTCAGTCAGGATAACAACGCTCCCGAAGTGGCCGTAAAAGAATCGCGAACAGCCCTTGAAGCAAAAGGTCTCAAAATTGGCAACGGCGCCGGCACACCCTCCGACATGCAAGCCGACCTGCAGCTGATTGCCCTCCCCCGCTTCGAAGCCTCGCCGCTCTACATTTTCCGCCCCTGATTGCAACCTTTCCGAGTCTCTGTCGCATCTAATCGGAAAAGCAATAACTACAAACATGAAAAAGATTCTCTTCATGGCCTTATGCGCCATTCTCCTTTGCTCAACAGCCTGCTACGCTGCCGATAACGATGTCGATACAATCACCCGCCAGCTAACCTTCAAACAACAATTCTCAAAAATCAGGGCATACTCAGGCGTCAGAGTAAAATACTCCGTTCTGCCCGACGGCCAAACCCCTACAGCCAAACTTGTTGTGAACAAACAGGTGGCGGACTCGTTCACCCTTACCGTAAAGGACGGAACGCTCCTTTTTGGATACGAACATCTGGAGGTATACAACAACAGCATAAACTCGCTCAGCGACATCTGGAAATTAATCCGCGGCAAACTCAGCGACGAAAAACTTGATAAATTTTTTGCCGTGCTATATCTTTCCGCCCCCGCTGTCGAATCAATCTCAGCATCGTCGAGCGCCGTTGTGAAAGTTCTGAACGAGTTCACTACCACCGCAAACCTGACGCTCAGCAGCTCCTCCGGTGCCGAAATCAAATTGCCTGCAGTTGAGTGCTGCAATTTAACCGCAAAAACATCATCCGGGGCCGAGCTATCCATCGAAGCCCTAAAAGCCGAAAGCGTTTCTATTGCCTCATCGTCAGGATCCGATGCAGAAATCGACAATATAATCGGTGCAAAAAACGTAGCCGCAAAAGCATCCTCCGGTGCCGAAATCAAACTCCGGGGCACAGCCACCAACGCCGAACTCTCAGCATCATCAGGCGCCGATGTAGCAGCCCGCAAACTCCGCGTAAAACACGCCAAGCTAAAAGCCAGCTCCGGAGGCACCGCAACAATTTACGCCGACACCATTTCGCAACACCAATCCTCCGCCGGCACCACCAAAAACTACAAAAATAGCAACCCAAAATCTCTCCAATCAACCAATTGCTTTTAACACAAAAAGGTATTAAATTTGCAAGTATCTATCATTACCTAAATTATGTTACGTATAACGCGTATAGTACTTGCAATCGTAAGTTTTTTGCTCGTAACCCTGTTGTTCCTCGACTTCACCGGATGGACGCAAGCCCATTTCGGCTTCATGGCCAAAATACAGCTCGTTCCGGCAATCTTGGCTGCTAACCTACTGGTAGTCGTTGCCATACTTGCGGCTACGCTGCTGCTGGGACGAGTCTATTGTTCGGTGATTTGCCCTCTGGGAATCATGCAGGACATCGTCAATCGGCTCCGGCTCGCAACCGGCAAGAAAGCCCGCAACCGCTTCAATTTCTCTCCGGCCCTGACTGCCCTGCGATGGACCTTCCTCGTCCTGTTCGTAGTTTGTCTGCTGGCTCAACTCAGCTGGATAGCCTCGCTCATAGCTCCTTACAGCGCCTATGGACGAATGGTCAACACCCTGTTGGCGCCGGCCTACGATTGGGCAAACAACCTCCTGGCCGGTCAGGCCGCTCAGCGCGGAAGCTACCTGTTCTGGCATCACGCCACAGCCCCGCGAACTTTTATCGCACTCGCCATAGCCATCGCCACATTCTTGACGGTCACCATTCTGGCTTGGATGGGCGGACGCACCTGGTGCAACACCGTATGCCCCGTAGGAACGTTACTCGGAACGCTGTCGCGCTATTCACTGCTGGCACCGGTCATCAACACCGACAAATGCAAAAACTGCTCGCTCTGCGCCCGTCGCTGCAAAGCATCATGCATCGACTATAAAAACCACAAAATCGACTATTCGCGATGCGTTGCTTGCTTCGACTGTATTGATAACTGCTCCCATAACGCCATTGAATACACCCGTCGCCGTCAGCCTTCGCCCAAACCCGCCGACCCAACAAACTGTTCGCGCCGCAGCTTCCTGGCGGCAGGCGCAATGGTAGCTTCAGCCGCTGCCATCAACGCTGCTGACAAACTGGTCGACGGCGGCATGACCCAGGTGAAAGCGAAGAAAGCCCCGCAGCGTAAACGTCCTGTGCTTCCCCCCGGAGCCAAAAGCATAAGCCATTTCACATCCCGATGCACTGCATGTCAGCTTTGCGTAACTGCTTGTCCTACACAGGTTCTTCGCCCTTCAATCGATCTCGATCGGCTCATGAAACCCCAATCCGGATTCGAGATCGGCTACTGTCGCCCCGAATGCACACGTTGCGCAAACGTATGTCCCACCGGCGCCATTCTCCCCCTTTCGGTCGAAGAAAAATCGTCGCTCCAAACAGGACATGCCGTATGGATAAAGGATTTGTGCGTACCCATTTCTAACGGCGACAGCTGCGGCAACTGCGCCCGCCATTGTCCCACAGGCGCGATCACTATGGTCTATTACACTACATCCGACGGACGCACGGTTAAAGTGCCTGCTGTCGACACGGAACGCTGTATCGGTTGCGGAGCGTGCGAAAACCTCTGCCCATCACGTCCCTATAGTGCAATATATGTTGAAGGTAACGAAGTTCAAAAATTGATATGAACAACATAAACGCCGCTGGTCGTTCACGCCGCGGATTCCTCAAAAAATTAAGCCTTGGAATCGTCGGAGCCACCGGCGCTTCCCAACTGCTCAACTCATGCGGCAAAACCAAACCCGAAGCCGAGGTTGTCAGCCCCGGCGAAGGCAAAATGACCATGCGTACAACACCCTCAACCGGCGATTCCGTCTCGCTGCTCGGCTACGGATGCATGCGCTGGCCTACTATAAAAGATAACGAAGGCAACGAAGTTATCGACCAAGAGATGGTGAACCGCCTGGTCGACAAAGCCCTGGAAAATGGCGTCAACTATTTCGACACCAGTCCCGCCTACTGTCGCGGCAAGTCGGAACAAGCAACCGGAATAGCCCTGAGCCGTCATCCACGCAACAGTTATTTCATAGCTACAAAACTCTCCAATTTCGCCCCGCAAACATGGGGTAGAAAAGAATCGATCGAAATGTACCATAACTCCCTGCGCGAGTTGCAAACCAACTATATCGACTATATGCTCCTCCACGGAATTGGCATGGGCGGAATGGAGGCTCTCCATGGCCGCTACCTCGACAACGGAATGCTCGATTTCTTGCTCGAAGAGCGTAAGCAGGGCCGAATTCGCAATCTGGGCTTCTCCTACCACGGCGACATCGAGGTGTTCGACTATCTGCTCGCCAACAACGACAAATATCACTGGGACTTCGTTCAGATTCAGCTCAACTACATCGACTGGAAACACGCCAAAGAGATCAATTCCCGCAACACCGATGCCCAGTATCTCTACGCCGAGCTCGAAAAACGAGCAATTCCCGCCGTGATTATGGAGCCGCTCCTCGGAGGCCGTCTAGCAAAGATGCCCGACCATATCGTTGCCCGGCTAAAAAGCCGCGACCCAGAACGAAGTGTCGCTTCATGGGCCTTTCGCTATGCCGGTACGCATCCAGGCGTGCTCACAGTTCTGTCTGGAATGACCCAAATGGAGCATCTCGAAGAGAATCTGCAAACCTACTCCCCGCTGCAGCCGCTGACCCCCGACGACAATCAGTTCCTCTACGACACAGCCGACCTTATGATGCAACATCCTGCAATTCCCTGCAACGACTGCAAATACTGCATGCCATGCCCCTGGGGTATCGACATACCCGGCGTCCTGTTGCACTACAATAAAATGCTCAACGAGGATAATATACCTCAATCGAAGATGGATCATAAATATGCCGCAGCCCGCCGTGCTTTCCTGGTAAATTACGACCGCAGTGTGGAAGCCGTTCGACAAGCCGACCACTGTATCGCATGTGGCCGCTGCGCCCCTCATTGCCCCCAAGGAATAGATATCCCCGCCGAGCTTCAGCGCATTAACGACTACACAGAGCGACTCCGCCGCAACACACTCTAAGGGCCCTGAAATTTTATGATATGGGCCCTAAATCGCCGACGGGCTTATCCGTAGCTTTGCCCCTGCCGCCATAGCAGCCGGAAGTCCGGCCGTCAGCGTCTCAACTGTTGCGCTGTAGCAGGCCGACAGATCCGGGTTGACCCGTGCGAAAATCTCTCTCAGAACAACAGCCTCAGCGATACGTCCGATAGCCTTATGCAATCCCGCCCCCTGGATCCCAACTTCAATTATCGATTCGTCGTCGGTTTGCTCTAACGACACCGCCAATGCTCCCATCATCGTGGTAGTCTGCGCAATTGCCTGAATAATAACTCGCTTCAATGCCGATCCATCGGCCGTCAGCAACGGAGGAACACAACTATCCCTGTCCATTAATGTTTGCAAGGCTACAGCCGCGTGGATATCCTTCTCCAAAGCCGCGTGAGAAATGTGTAAGTGCGTGTTCATTAGTCTGTTTCATTAAAAGTTGTATTGTAAATGTAATTGTAGATACGGCTCTCCGACATAAAAAACGACGAAGCCGTTTGCGTGGCCAGCACATATGCAACCGAGTCGAACAGCGTCTCATCGCTATAATCCCAGCGACGACGCGTAACGTATCCCGCCAGCTCCTCCCATTTGTCCGCAACCGGCCCTTTACCGGGCAACCCCCTCCCGGCAAAATAGGCCGACAATACATTGTAGGCATAAATCTGATCCACATAAAATTGAGGTGCTTGCATCTTTGCAACCTCACGCGCAAGGCGTTTCATCGAATGGCGATTCCTTTTTGCCAGTGCCATCGGCCGCTTGCTGTAACTGTAAATTTTGGATGCAGCATCCCTACAAGCATTGCGAAGATGCTCTTCGCGAACGGTGTGTGATTTAAACATAGTAATAGAAATTTTAACGATTAACGATTTTTTTTACTTAATAAATATGCTTTATGTTCAATTGCATTGCAAAATTACATACTACCATGTAACGATTTTCGGCACATCAATGTTAATGAATCTTAACAGCCTCGCCTTCTTTGACTATACCTAAAAAATACGTAAATTTGCACTCCAATAAACCTATATTTACGATGTCACTCGAATCAACCATACAGAAATCTGTGTCTGAGGCCGTTAAAGCGCTTTACGGTGTCGACACCCCGGCAGATTCCATAATGCTGCAAACAACAAAAAAAGAATTTGAAGGTAACCTGACAGTTGTCGTTTTTCCATGGGTGAAAGCCGCAAGAAAAGCTCCCGAAGCCGTTGGCGCTGAAATAGGTGCGTGGCTAAAGGAAAATTGTCCAGCCGTTGCCGACTACAACGTCATCAAAGGCTTCCTCAACCTGGTTGTCGACCCGGCCTGCTTCACAGCAACTCTGGCCGAAATCGACGCCCACGATAACTACGGTTTCACCGAAGCCGGACCCGACTCCCCGCTGGTAATGGTGGAATACTCCTCGCCAAACACAAACAAGCCGCTCCACCTTGGCCACGTGCGAAACAACCTTCTCGGTTTCAGCCTTTCGCGAATACTCGCCGCCTGTGGCAACAAGGTCGTAAAAACCAACATCGTCAACGACCGCGGCATCCACATCTGCAAATCGATGCTGGCCTGGAAAAAGTGGGGCGAAGGAATCACCCCCGAAAAAGCCGGAAAAAAAGGCGACCATCTTATCGGCGATTTCTATGTGCTCTTCGACAAACACTACAAGGCTGAGATAAAGCAAATTGCCGAAGAAAAAAACATAACCCCCGAAGAGGCTGAGAAACTGTCGCCCCTGATGCAGGAAGCACGCGAAATGCTGCGCCTGTGGGAGAACAAAGATCCGCAAGTGCGCGCCCTGTGGGAAATGATGAACTCATGGGTTTACGCCGGTTTCGACGAAACCTACCGCCGCATGGGTGTCGACTTCGACAAAATTTATTACGAAAGCAACACCTATCTGGAAGGTCGCGACAAAGTGCTCGAAGGCCTCGAAAAAGGCATCATGTACCGCCGCGACGACGGCTCCGTATGGGCCGACCTGACCGATGCCGGCCTCGACCACAAGCTACTGCTCCGCAGCGACGGAACGTCGGTCTACATGACCCAGGACATCGGAACTGCCAAACTACGCTATCAGGACTATCCTATCGACAAAATGATTTACGTTGTCGGCAACGAACAAAACTACCACTTCCAGGTGCTTTCGCTCCTGCTCGACCGCCTCGGCTTCAAATGGGGTAAGGACCTTGTCCACTTCTCCTACGGCATGGTTGAACTACCCGAAGGCAAGATGAAAAGCCGCGAAGGAACCGTTGTCGACGCCGACGACCTTATGGACGAAATGATTCAAGGCGCCCTCGACGTAGCCCGCGAGCGCGGCAAAGCCGCCGAAAATCCCGACGAAGCTGCCGAAATTGCACGAATCGTCGGCTTAGGTGCGCTCAAGTACTTCCTACTAAAGGTGGACCCCCGCAAGAACATGACCTTCAACCCAAAAGAGTCGATCGACTTCAACGGCAACACAGGCCCATTCATCCAGTACACATACGCCCGAATCCGCTCAGTGCTCCGCAAAGCCGAAACAGCCGGCTATCTGGCCGACAGCTACCAAGGAGCCACACCAAACGAAAAAGAAACCTCTATCATACAGCAACTTAGCCAGTTCCCTGCAACCGTCCAGGAAGCCGGACGAACCTATTCGCCCGCTCTGATTGCCAACTACGTCTACGAACTCGTCAAGGAGTACAACCAGTTCTACCACGACTACGCTATCCTATCCGAGAGCGACCCCGCCGTCCGCGCCCTCCGTCTGGCAATCAGCCGCGCCGTGGCCCATGTGGTCCGCAACGGCATGTGGCTCTTGGGAATAGAAGTGCCCCAACGCATGTAACACAACATTTTGCCCAATCAAACGTTAGTTAATTAAACAATTAAACAAATATATGCAAAACTACATTTATCAAGACAATCAATCGCTCGACAGCCGCGTTTCAGCCGTCATGCGTTCCGTATACCTGAAAATGTTCGTGGCCCTGCTGATTACAACAGTGTCATCATTCATCATCTGCATGATTCCCAATCTAACCTACTATCTGGCTTCACATGTAGGCCTATATTGGGGCTTGCTCATCGTAGAGCTGATAATGGTGTTCGCAATATCAGGCGGTATCAAAAGCATATCGTCAACAACAGCATCAATCCTGTTCTATCTCTACGCAATTCTCAACGGCGTAGTATTCGCCCTGATATTCTGCGCCTACAGCTTCGACTCAATATTCAAAACATTCCTCATTACAGCAGGCACATTCGGCGCAATGTCGGCCTACGGGTATTTCACAAAATGCGACCTGGCCCGCCTGGGATCCTTCCTCCGTATGGCTCTCATCGGTCTTATCATAATGATTGTCGTAAACATTTTCTGGGCCAACAGCACCCTCGACTGGATCATCTCGTTCGTCGGATTGGCAATATTCATCGGATTGTCTGCAGCTGACACACAAAAAATAAAAGGTTGGATTGCAAGCGGCCAAAGCGACCTGTCGCGCGTAAAAACCGTAGGTGCCCTAACCCTCTATCTCGACTTCATCAACCTATTCCTCTATCTGCTACGATTTTTCGGTAACTCACGCGACTGATTTTGGAAAACAACAATACTGAATATATTAAGCCAACCGTACTCGACTATAACGACATCGTTGAACTGTTGCCAAAAGCCAAAGGTCACAAGAAGCTAGTAAATAAAATACTCCATTGGCTTTCGGTCGACAAGGTCAACGATGTCCATTCTCGCTACTGCTACGACCCCGGTCCCGCATTTCCCAAAAATCTGCTCAAAGATTTCGACATAACCCTACGTGTCGACAACGAGCAGATTTTGCAGCAATATGCCTCCGTGCCCTTCATAACCGTCAGCAACCACCCCTTCGGAGCCCTCGACGGAATTTCGTTAATAGCCTTGGTAACAAAATATTGCCCAACCTATAAAGTCATGGTCAATATGGTGCTCAACAAAATTGGAGCAATGCGCCCCAACTTCATAGCCGTCGATGCGCTCCAAAGCGACGACCCCGAAAAAAAACGCGTATCCATGAACGGCATGCGGCAGGCTATCAAGCAGGTACGTGGCGGAAATCCGATAGGTTTCTTTCCCGCCGGTGCCGTCAGCAAATGGAACCGGCGCTTCCAAATTGTCGACCGCCCCTGGCAACCCTCGATAATCCGGCTTATCCGACAGCTCGATGTACCAGTGATTCCAATCTTTTTTCATGGCTCAAATTCTGTGTGGTTCAATATATTGGGTTTAATTAGCTGGCAGTTGCGCACCCTCCGCCTCCCCGCCGAGGTTTGGAAAAAATGCCATTCAACAATCCGCATTTCCATCGGACAGCCCATCACCCCCGAAAAAATTGCCTCATTCGGCTCCGACGATGTTGCTCTGGGCCGCTACCTCAAGCAACAAACCTACGCCCTAAAAAACTAGCGTAATGAAAGACTCCCTTCTAGTATTGTCGGGCGGAATGGATTCCGTCACAATGCTCTACAAATACATCGATCGCATAGCCCTGGCCGTAACATTCAACTATGGTTCAAACCACAATCAGCGCGAAACAGCCTGCGCCGCAAATGTTTGTGCCATGCTCGGAGTCGAACATATCATCATACCGCTCGACTTCATGAGCCGCTACTACAAGTCGGCTCTCCTTTCGGGAGCCAACGCAATTCCCGACGGCCACTACGCCCCCGAGAACCTTAAGCAAACAGTTGTCCCATTCCGCAACGGCGTAATGCTCGCAATAGCCTGCGGGCTAGCCGAAAGCCGTTCACTCAAACATGTAATGATTGCCAACCACGGCGGCGACCACACAATTTATCCCGACTGCCGCCCGCAATTTATCAACGCCATGTCGGACGCAATGAGCGCCGGAACAGACACAAACGTCGACATAATCGCACCCTTTACCAATATCACCAAGGCCCGCATAGCGGCCATAGGCAAGGACCTCGGGCTCGACTACTCCCTCACATACTCCTGCTACCGCGGCGGACAGCGTCACTGCGGCCGTTGCGCCACCTGTATTGAACGGCGCGAAGCAATGGCTGCAGCCGGAATCGACGACCCAACTCTTTACGAACAATGACCCCCGCTGTCGCAACAATCGGAAACTTCGACGGTATGCACATCGGCCATCAATTCCTGGCCCATAAACTGGTTGAGGAAGCACAGGCCAGCAACGCCCGACCGCTGGTATTCACCTTCGGCAACCACCCCCGTCAAGCCCCGCTGCTGATGCCCGTTGCCGAACGCGTAGCCCAGCTGGAACGTATGGGCATAGGCGTTTCCCTGCTCGAGTTCACACCCGAAATAAAAAGCCTGTCGGCCGATGAGTTTATGCAGCGCCTCAGCAGCGAATTCCGCGTCACAACGCTTCTCATGGGCTTCAACAACCATTTTGGCCACACCCATCCCGCCTCAATCGAGGGCTACGTCGAACTCGGCGCACGAATCGGCATCAATGTCAAAGCCGTAGGCGAAGTGTCGCTGCCTGGAATTGTCACAGCCGTAAGCTCCTCAGCCATACGCAGTTTGCTTGAACACTGCCGCCCCGACGATGCCGCCACAATGCTCGGACGCCCATATCAAATCAAAGGAATTGTAAGTCACGGCCGCGAACTAGGCCGCACGTTAGGCTTCCCAACGGCAAATGTAGAGCCACTATGCACGCAACAACTAATTCCCGGGCGAGGCGTGTACGCCGCCCGCATAACACTCTACGCCGACACCATAGCCACCTATCCAGCAATGCTAAACGTTGGCCACCGGCCCACAGTTGATACCCCCGGCGCCCCCGTAACTATCGAAGCCCACATACTCGGCGGCTTCAACCGTCAAATCTACGGAATGGACGTAGCAGTTGAATTCATCAGTTACCTCCGTCCCGAGCGCCGCTTCAACTCGCTCCAAGCCTTGCAGCAGCAGTTACAAGACGACGCAAATGCCGTATCCCTCATCTGCTCACAAAAATAACGAAGAGCCAGTCTCGCGACTCGCCCTTCGTTATTAACCTTAAATCTAATACCATGAAAAACACAGTGCAAATATAGTAATTATGCCTTTTAAACACTCCCCCCACAAAATGGTTCACAATATCGGCAAATTTAACTTTGGTTAACATTTTACAGGCCAATTCTAACGCTAAATCTAACTAAATTTGTGATGTTGAGAAAGTAACATAATGCTATATATTTAAAATTACAGTATGAGAATAAAAATACTAGTAGTTGACGATGAGGAATCAATCTGCGACATCCTGAAATACAATCTAGAACTGGATGGTTATGAAGTTGATTATGCACTTTCAGCCGAGGAAGCCCTTACAATGGACTTGCCAAGCTACTCCCTTTTCATCCTCGATATAATGATGGATAGGTTGAGTGGCTTCGATCTGGCTAAAAAATTGAAAAATAACACGTCAACCGAAAATACCCCCGTGATTTTCTGCTCGGCTCTCTCCGGCGAGGACGACACTGTGATGGGCCTAAACCTAGGCGGCGACGACTATATCACAAAACCCTTCATCATCAAGGAAGTGCTCGCTCGCGTACGCGCCGTTCTGCGCCGCTCAACAGCCAGTCAGCAAATGGCCTACAATGTCTCACGCGGATTGCGCGAACCCGACATCGTATTCAAAACCATGCGCATCGACCGCAACGAAAAAGTTTGCTATCTCGAAGGAAAACCTGTACAGCTGACAAAAACCGAGTTCGAAATCCTGCTATTCTTCCTCTCCCACCGCAACCGCATTTACTCCCGCGAAGAAATCATTCGCGAGGTATGGCCCGACGACGTCGTAGTCTCAAACCGTACCATCGATACAAACATTACGCGCCTGCGCAAAAAAATCGACCCCTACGGCAACAATATAGTAACCCGATTGGGATTTGGTTATGGCTTTAAAGAGGTCAATTAGTTATCAATGGCGGATATTCTTCCCGCTCGTAGCGCTGCTATGGGCGGTTATTATCGTGCAGGCTGTTATCCAGTACCAGCGCGAGTCGCAATACCGCGAAAACCGTCTTAACGACGACCTGAATCTCGTTAACTCACGCATTATCGATGCCTACGAAGAGGATATCGATATATTCCCTTACCTGAGGTTCATCTCAAAGTACTATGAAAATTCCGAACTAAACGGCATCCGCATAACTATCTACGACGACAAAGGCGAGATGCTTTACTGTCTCGGACAGCCCCTGAAAAGATACTACGACGAAAACCTCTCGCCCGAACTTTCCGAAGCAATCGACAAAGGCAAAGGATACGCCGTGCGCCGAACGTCCGAGACTACCGATCAGCAACTGCAGGCACCGTATTATTACTACGGAGTCCATCACAGCGCCGATGGTAAACTCTTCGTCCACACAGCAATGCCCTTCACTGCAACCCTTTACCGCTCAACCGACGTCGACTCCAGCCTCTGGATAATAATAATTACCCTATCGCTGCTGGCAACATTCTTCGCCTGGGCAACAACCCGCTATCTCAGCCAGAACGTGAAACTGCTCCATCAGTTCGCCCGCGACATCGCAGGCGGAAATGCCGAGAACCAAAATTACGAATTCGCAAATGATGAACTCGGCGAAGTTTCAAAGCAAATTTTCAAACTCTACAGAGAAAAAACCAAGGCCAACGAGCGAGTCGAGCGCGAACATGCCCTCGCTATAAAAGCAACCGAGGACAAAATTAAGAGCAATCGCCAGATGTCCGACAACATCAACCACGAGCTCAAAACGCCCGTCAGCGTAATAAAAGGCTACCTCGACACCATCACCGAGAACCCCGACATGCCTTCCGAAATGCGACAGCGATTCCTCGGAAAAGCTAAAGAACACATGGAACGCCTCTGCGACCTGCTCAACGACCTCTCCGCAATTACACGACTCGAAAACGGCGCATGCGGAATCATACGCGAAAAAATCTCGCTCAACGACATGCTCATAGCCATCAGTTCCGAACTGGAAACGGCCAAATTTATCCACAACAACATATCATTCTCCTTCGATATACCGCTCGACTGCTACATTATAGGCAACTACAACCTTATATACGCCATGTTCATCAACCTCATCCGCAACGCCGACCTCCACTCCCATGGCACCGAATGCGGCGTAAAATACATCGGCGAGGACGACGAACATTTCAAATTCTCATTCTACGACAACGGAACCGGCATCGACCAAGAACACCTGCCCCACCTGTTCGAACGCTTCTACCGAGTCGACAAAGGTCGCTCACGCAAAGCCGGCGGAACCGGCCTCGGTTTGCCGATCGTGAAAAACACAGTTGTAGCTATGGGCGGAACAATGTCGGTACAAAACCGACAGGAAGGCGGTCTGGAGTTCATCTTCACCCTCACTAAATGGCGCGATCAACTCCCCGAGTCAACCGATTCCGACACCAACCCCGAAAACGAATAAATCGAACAAGTAATCAAATATCAGCAACCATGAAACATCATGTAACAGCCCTCATGGCAGCGGCTACAATCATGCTTGGCGCCGTTTCCTGCTCGCAGAACAAAAGCCAGCTCACAAAATCGGGTCTCGACCCCAAAAATTTCATCGACACAATCGCCGGCAAACCCGTAGCCCTCTACACCCTCACAAACTCCGAAGGGCTCGAAGCCTGCATCACAAACTTCGGCGGCCGCATCGTTTCACTCATGGTGCCCGACCGCAACAATGTGCTAACCGATGTTGTTCTTGGCCACGACTCCCTGGCCGACTATGTGAACATCGACGGAAACTTCGGAGCCCTCATCGGCCGCTACGGCAACCGAATCAACCACGGCCAAATAACTATCGACTCCGTGAGCTATCAGCTCCCCATCAACGACAACGGCCATAGCCTTCACGGAGGCCCAATGGGCTACCACAATCAAGTCTGGGACGCCGAGCAGCCATCCGACTCAGTGCTCGTCCTGAAACTATTGTCGCCCGACGGCGATGCCGGCTATCCAGGCAACCTCGCCATAACTGTGGTTTACACTCTCGGCGCCGACCGCTCGCTAAACATCGCCTACGAAGCCGAAACCGACAAACCAACAATTGTCAACCTCACCAACCACGCCTACTTCAACCTCTCGGGCAACATGGCCGGCGACATCCTGCGCGAAAACCTCTGGATCGACGCCGACGCATACACCCCAATCGACTCCTCGTTCATGACCACAGGCGAAATCGCAAGCGTCGACAACACTCCATTCGATTTCCGCAACACAAAAGCTATCGGTGCCGACCTCGTTTTGCCTGATACACAACTTCAAAACGGCAAAGGCTACGACCACAACTTCGTGCTCAACCAGCCCCTCCACACCGACACCCCGGCCGCAATTCTATCCGACCCCGACACCGGTATCAAAATGGAAGTCCTAACCGACCAGCCTGGCCTGCAGCTCTACATCGGCAACTTCCTCGACGGCACCGTAGTTGGTAAACAAGGAATTGCCTACCCATTGCGCTCCGCCGTTTGTCTGGAAACGCAGCACTATCCCGACACCCCCAACAAACCCGAGTGGCCTTCCGTTCGCCTAAACCCCGGCCAGCGCTACATGACTCAGACAACCTACCGATTCTCTAACGAATGACAGAAAACAAAAACGTACTTATAGTTGGTGCCGGAGGGTTCATTGGCGGGTTCATCGCCAACGAATCGCTCCGGCGCGGCTTTAACACCTGGTGCGCCTTGCGTCAGTCAACATCTCGCCGTTTCCTAACCGACCCGGCCCTTAACTTTGTTGTGCTCGACTATGAGTCGCCCCAAGCAATTGCCAACCAGCTATCAACAATAGGCCTGCGCTGGGACTGGATTATATATAACCTAGGCGCAACAAAAGTAACCAACTATCTCGACTTCAATCGAATAAATTGCGACTACCTGCGCAATTTCCTACAGGCATTGCAAATCGCCAACCTTATGCCCGAACGCTTCATCTACATGAGCTCGCTCAGCGCACTTGGCCCGGCCGACGAACAAAACTACACCCCCTACACCGACGCGATGATTCCATTTCCCAACACACGCTACGGCGTGTCGAAGCTGAAAGCCGAGACAATCATCGAATCAACGCCCGGCTTAAACTGGATAATACTCCGCCCAACAGGTGTTTACGGCCCCCACGACCACGACTATCGAATGATGGTGCAATGCATCGACCGCCATCTCGACTTCGGAATCGGCTTCCGGCGCCAGATGCTAACATTCATCTACGTCGAGGACCTCGCACGCGCAATCTTCGACGCCCTGGCCAACTCGCAGCCGCAGAAAAAATATCTCATCAGCGAGGATCGCAGCTATACGTCGGCCCAAGTCACCAAAATCATTGCCGCAGCGCTAGGTCGCAAATTCGTAATGCCGGTGAAGCTCCCGATTGCCCTGGCAAAAATTGTATGCACCGTTGCCGAAAAGTTAGGGCAGTGGACCATGAAACCATCAACACTCAATTCCGACAAATTCCGTATCATGGCTCAGCGCAACTGGAACGTCAACATCGAACCGGCCCGTAAAGGCTTCGGATTCAACCCGCAGGTATCCCTGGCCGAAGGCATGAAACACACCGTTGCCGACTATCGCATTTGGAAACAGCAAAACAAACACCAATGAACAACAGCCGTCTTCGACCCCCACAGTGGTTTATCATAATCCTCATAGCCGCAGCATTACCCCTGTTGGCCTGGCCATCGGTAATGGCGGCAGTGCCCTCGAGCGACATTGCCGGCACCCTCGCCATGCTCTTCCCGATCTATGCCATAGTGTCGCTCTATCTGGCCTATCGCGTATTCCCCCGCCGTCCCGATTTGTCATGGATTCTGATTGCCATATTGCTGCTCAGTTATGGCGCAATGGCATGGCTCGTCTGGTGAACTTCGCTTCCCCAAAAAGTGTTCAACTAAAAACGAGGGAAAAATATGAATTTACGGGCTAAAATACAACAATTGGCGCTATCGGCACTTCTGTTGTCGACTCCCTCGCTTTGTTGCGGCCAATCGGCGCAAACCGATTCCGTAACCCCGCTGCAAAAACGCTCTGTCGTTCAGCGATTCATCGACTATTTCGCCCATGCCAACAACGATCGACCCGATAAAAAATTCGACTTCTCAATCCTTGGCGGACCCCACTATTCGTCCGACGTCGGGCTAGGTATCGGTTTGGTCGCCGCCGGAATTTACCGCACCGCTCCTACCGACAGCCTAACACCCAAATCGAACGTATCGCTCTACGGCGACGTAGCCACTTCCGGATTCTTCATGGTAGGCATCGGAGGAAACCACATAACCCGCCGCGACCGTCACCGTATCGATTACGACTTCTATTTCTCATCCTTTCCCACAAAATACTGGGGCGTAGGCTACAAAAACGGCCGCAACAAAGCCAACCGCACCGACTATAAGGAGATTTGCATCGACTTCACCGTCAATTTAACATGGCAGGTTGCCCCGCATCTATTCATCGGCCCGTCGGCTCAAATCAAATACATCGACGCCTCTCAGGTCGACAACCTCGCCACCTGGGGCAACGAACTGCTGCAAACAACAACCCTCGGCATAGGCGGCATCCTGCGCTACGACACACGCGACAACCTCACAGCCACACAACGCGGCTGGATGCTCGCCGCCGAACAGCGCTTCTGCCCCCGCTTCCTCGGCAACGGCAACCGTAGCTTCTCCTTCACGCGCCTGACGGCCGCAACATTCATGCCCATATGGCGCGACTGCACCCTCGCCATCCAGGCCAGCGCAACCTACAACTATGGTCGCGTGCCCTGGGGCATGATGGCAACCTTCGGCGGCAACTCAACCATGCGCGGCTATTACAAAGGACAGTACCGCGACAAAACCGAGGCCGACCTGACCGTCGAATTCCGCCAGCATATCTGGCACCGTATCGGAATGGTCATATGGGGTGGGGTGGCCACTGTAGCTCCTTCGCCCGGACAAATCCGGTTCAAACAGTTGTTGCCCAACTACGGAATCGGCTATCGCTGGGAATTCAAAAAACAAACCAACGTGCGCGTCGACTACGGTATCGGACGCGGATGCTCATCTTTCATATTTAGTATTAATGAAGCTTTTTAAAAGTCTGTCATCTAACGAAATAAAGGCAAATCTGCTGTGGTGCTGGGTAATGATGCTGTTGCTGTTGCCCAATATATGCCTGCTCTTTACCGAAAATGTTCCAGCAGCCCCGTGGGCGGTTATAGCAGCTAAAACGGCGTTCCTACTCGTGCCCGCGGCCGTTTACCTGCTGCTCACTACACTTACGCGCAACGTCGGCAAAACTGTCTGTATCGTATTCATTCTTATCTTCCTAAGTGCCTTTCAGATAGTGCTACTCAATCTATTCAGCCGTTCTGTAATCGCTGTCGACATGTGGCTCAATCTCGTGACGACTAATGCCGACGAAGCAGGCGAACTGCTTGGTGCAATGGCTTTTGCAATAGCTTTTGTAGTGATCTTCTATCTCCCGCCGCTAGTGTTGTCGGTTTTCGCTTGGCGTGCCCCATGGCTTCTGCCACGCGCTGTGGTACGGACCTCACGTTTGGTAGCTCTTGTCATCGGAGTCGTCGGATGCCTGCTGCTTGCCGCCGTGCTTATAACCCAACCCCGCGTTAAGCTTCGCAACGACCTCTATCCCGTAAACGTTATATATAATGCCTTTCTGGCAAGCGAGCGCGTAGAGCAATCAGCCAATTATCAGTCAACTTCGGCGTCGTTCACTTACAACGCCCGCCACCTCCGCCCCGACTCAGTTGGCGAAACCTACATCCTGGTAATTGGCGAAACCGCACGTGCCGCCAACTTTCAGCTGTTCGGCTATCCAAAACCTACAACCCCCGACCTGATCGGACGCCATGGCCTTCATGCTTTCAAAAACGCCATGAGCGAAAGCAACACAACCCATAAGAGCGTGCCTATGCTGTTGAGCCACATCGATTCGCGCAATTTCGGCGACTCAATCTATCGAGTTAAAGGATTGGCTCAGGCATTCCGCGAAGCCGGATTCCACACCGCATTTTTCTCCAATCAGCAGCGTAACGGTTCGTTCATCGACTTTTTTGGTCAGCAAGCCGACACATGTGTGTTCCTGCGCGACAACTTCCACGCTTCGGCCGAACAATGCCCCAAGGATAAGGAGCTGCTCCCGCTTGTGAAAAACGAGCTCGCCACCGACCCGTCACCCAAAAAGCTTATAATTCTCCACACCTATGGCTCCCACTTCCGCTACGACGACCGTTATCCTCGCCAGCAGGCTCCCTTCCCGGTCGACGGCGAGCTGGATGTGTCGCCCAAATGCCGCGATAGGCTCATAGCCGCCTACGACAACACTATTCATTACACAGCCTCGCTCCTGTCCGAACTAATGAATATGCTCGAGACCGATACCGGCCATCCCCTGTCGGGATTGATCTACACAAGCGACCACGGCGAGGACATTTACGACAACGACGGCTCCCACTTCCTTCATGCCTCGCCCTTACCCTCTATCTATCAGGTGAGTGTGCCAATGATCGTATGGCTCTCCGATGAGTTTGAACGACAAAATCCCATAATGGCTCAGGCTGCTGAAAACAACGCCTCTGAAGACGTGTCGTCGACACGCGCCGTATTCCACACCCTGCTTCATATGGCCGGTTTGGACGCTACCCAACTCGACACTACCCAGTCGCTGCTCAGTCCGGTATATGCCGAGCCTAACCCCCGCCTATATCTCAACGACCACAACCGTCCTGTTGCTCTGGCCGATTTACTACACTAACTCATTTTGAATAAGCACCCCAGGTTGAACGGTCAAGATTGCGGTACGATATTGCCTCGCGGATATGCGATGCTTGAATTTTTTCGCTCGCCGACAGGTCGGCAATTGTGCGTGCAACCTTCAGAATGCGATCATAGGCGCGGGCGCTCATGCTGAAACGCTCAATAGCGTTGCGCAGCGCCTTTTTACCATCTTGGTCGAGCTGGCAATGCTGTTCCAGCAGTCTTGGAGTCATTTGCGCGTTACAATAAATCCCCTTTTCGGTCGCAAACCGCTGGTTTTGAATCTGGCGCGCGGCAACAACGCGTCGACGGATTGTTGCGCTGCTTTCGCCACTTTGTAGCGACGACAGTTCGTCGAAAGGCACAGGCATAATCTCAACTTGCAGGTCGATACGATCCATCAGCGGACCCGAAATGCGTCCCAGATATTTTTGTATCGTTCCGGGCGCACACGTACATTCCTTGGTAGGGTGGTTATAGTAGCCGCACGGGCATGGATTCATCGATGCAACGAGCATGAACCCTGCCGGATAGTCGATTGAATAGCGCGCGCGAGATATACTGATTGTGCGATCCTCCAGCGGTTGTCGCATCACCTCAAGCACCCCGCGCGAAAACTCCGGGAACTCATCCAGAAACAGCACTCCATTATGCGCCAGCGAAATCTCGCCGGGCATCGGGTTTGTTCCCCCACCAACCAGCGCCACCGGCGATATCGTGTGGTGAGGCGAGCGGAACGGACGTCCGGTCATTAGCGTCTGGCCACGTTTCAATTTTCCCGCAACCGAGTGTATTTTTGTTGTTTCCAGTGCCTCCTGAAGCGTTAAAGGCGGCATAATCGACGGCAACCGTTTTGCCATCATCGATTTGCCGGCCCCCGGAGCGCCAACCAGTAATATGTTATGCCCCCCGGCACAGGCAACCTCAAAAGCCCGTTTAACATTTTCCTGACCCTTTACATCGGAAAAATCGAAGTCGGTGCTGAAACCCGCTTGCTGGAACTCACGACGAGTGTCAACAACAGTTGGCTCAATGTTCTCGGTGCCGTTGAAGAATTCAATAACCTGTTTGAGCGAATCGGCTCCGTAAACCTCCAGGCGGTCAACTATAGCAGCTTCCGTCGCGTTGGCTTTGGGCACTATCATCCCCTTAAACCCCAGCTCACGCGCTTTTATGGCCATAGGCAGCGCGCCACGAATCGGAAGCAAACTGCCGTCGAGCGACAACTCGCCCATAATCATGAATCCCTTCAATGCCGATGCGTTAAAACTCTCGGCAGCAGCTAAAACACCCAGAGCTATGGGAAGGTCGTAGGCCGCTCCCTCCTTGCGCACATCGGCAGGCGACATATTCACCACCACGGCACGCCGTGGATAATCATAGCCCGACTGGCGAACAGCAGTCAGCGTTCGCTGATAGCTCTCCTTCACAGCCGTGTCGGGCAAGCCTACCATAGTGAACCCCACGCCTGTCTCAACCGAAACCTCGATTGTCACAACAATAGCGTCAATTCCCTGTACGGCTGCTCCGTAGGTTTTAATCAACATATTTTTTCACTTTGATAAATTCCATTGTCTTGGCCGAGGCCTCCGTCGCCGAAGGGCCGCGGTAAATAGGCCGCCCTATCGAATCGGACACGATATAATAGGGTATGTAGGGCAGCTGCAGATCGTCGAACGAACTATGAGCAGGCAAAGCCGGAGCCCACACCTGAGTCCAGGTTGCCGAATCAGCCGAAATCTCGTTGCGCCATTGCAGCGAATCGGGCGCTGTTGAAATTTCGATTATGTGGAGTAAATCCTGCTTATATTTGTAGCGCAAGGCTTTTAGCACAGGGCGTATAGTGTCGCGGCGTTCACCCTCGCGGCCGGTGAAGGCCAGCATCGTGCATTTGTAATGAATAGGGTAGTAACGCTCCATCGAGTCGCCGGCCGAAGCCATAACGAAGGTTTTTACCGATGTGTTCATCTCGGCGGCGTTCACCGACGATAGCAAAAACCGGTAGCTGTCGACCAGCGATTCAGGCCGTGCCTCCGGATTAAGCGTACTTATCAGCGAATCGGCCTCAAGCTGGCTAACGCGCGAGTTGAACGCTGTCAACATAAGCGCCGACGATACGATGTCGCCCTTATGCGAGGTAACATATTGACGGATAATGCGGTTCGTTTCCGAGGGCATTGCCAGCGAATCGGCTTTCTCGCGCAGGAACGCGGCCCACCTTTCTGTGGGGCCGTTACCCGTTATCTCGTCCTTGTCCGGTTCGGTCAAGTTGAGTTTGCACTTGAGCGTTTCGCCATTCTTAACCAGCATGCGCGCCACGATAGTGCGGTTCGATGTCGACAATTCGGCAATCGTGTAATTTTTCGACGTACCGGTAAGCGAAAATTTACCATCGATAGCCACCATTGTGATCTGGCGCAGGTTGTTGCCGTCAACGTAGGTTAGTGTGATGCTTCTGGTGCCAAGACCCTCAACAGTTCCTTCAATGCGGAACTGCGAGTCGTCGCCGCAAGCGGCAAGCAGCAGTGATGTCAGCGCGGCCAGCGCTATTTTTATGCGTGATAACATTCTGAAAATCAATATATTTTATCCGGTATTTGCAATGGCATAGCTGCCGCCATACGCTGACTGGCAAGGTCACGGTGTCGCTCGTCGCCATAGTTGGCAAATGGGTGTATGGCAATTCCTCCGCGGGGAGTGAATAGCCCTACAACCTCGATATAGCGCGGTTTCATCAGCGCCACCAAATCCTTAAGTATAATGTTAACGCAATCCTCGTGGAAATCGCCGTGGTTGCGAAAGCTGAACAGGTACAGTTTCAAGCTCTTGCTCTCAACCATACGTTCGTCCGGAATATAATTTATGATAATCTTGGCATAGTCGGGCTGGCCGGTTTTGGGACACAGCGAGGTAAACTCCGGACATAGCAGTGTGACCATATAGTCGTTTTCCGGATGTTTGTTCGGAAAAGTTTCCAGCAGCTGCGGGTTGTAGTTGTAGGTATAGTCGGTTTTGCGGCTGCCTAGCTGGCTCAAACCTGATAATTCGCTTTCGTTGCGTGACATATCAGTATTTTATTTCTTTCACTTTCAAACGCTCGCCGGCATCGTTGGCAATCGCGCGGTAGTATTGCTCGGAGTAGCCGCCATATTGAGGCGAAACGCAATGGCCGGTGGCGGTGCGTTTGAAATCGCCTGGTGCGTTCTCGCGCTTGATGTTGCCGTCGATGTACTTAACCAGCAGGTAATCGCCTAGTTTCTTGAATTCCTTGGTCGAGTGCTCGGCCCAATGCTGCGAGTGTTTCTGAAGCAAAGCCTTGCGCTCGGCCGGTTTGAGTTTGAGTGCTTGCGCCTCAACCTGAGTTGTGGCAACGGCCATTGAATCCTCGAGTGCGTTCTGAACGCGACGTATGTCGGGAATCATCTGCGAGTAGCGGTTGTAGGCTTGATTGGCAACATAGTTGTGAACCCAGAATGCAGCGTCCCACGACAGTGTGAGCATATCGCCGTTGCCGGGTGCATAGCAGTAGGGAACTTCGGTAACGCAGCAATAAATCGGCACATAAACGCATGTGTTGGTGTCGTCAACGCCAAACCAGAGCACTCCCTTCATCTCCTGAGGCACGTTGTCGCGCATCTGGGCAACGAATGTGAAACCGGTTTGCTGCGTAGCGATTGCTCGCTCGTTAGTGTACTCAACCGAATCGACCGTGAATGTCATCGGGCGCCAACGGTAGGGAACCGTAAACGGGCCGGCACCTGCATCCTTGGTCATGTCGAAGGGGGTGTTTTCAAAATGGTCGCGCATGTCCCATTGCATATCTCTGACCGACAGAGGTTTGTCGGGCTTTATCCACAATGGCATCGGTTCGCCTTCGGCATTGTTAATCCACGGCAGCCAGCGGTCCATACCCTGCGCATGATGGTTGAAGAAGCTCCAAACACGTGCGTCACAGCCACGCAATGCGCTGAAATCGGTAATGGCATATGCTTTCGAAAAATCAAACAGAGAGTCGGGACCTTCGAAATAGCCCTGCTCGCGCGCAAAGGTGATTACGTCGGGCGAATAAAGGGTTTCAGGATCGTTGAGGGGGAACCTGTGGATACGCGCGTGGTTGGCATGACCGCTTATCATTCCGTCGGGAACACGGCGGGCAACCCAAACGGCTCCTTTGCTCTTGCCCCCTTTGCCAATCATTTCCATAATCCAGGCTTCCTTGCCGTCGGCAATCGAAAACGATTCTCCCTCCGAGGCATACCCGTAATCGCGCACCAGCTGTGTCATCACGGCTATTGCCTCGCGGGCTGTTTTGGCGCGCTCCAAAGTGATGTAAATCAACGAGCCGTAGTCGACAATACCGGTCGAGTCGTACAGCTCCTCACGCCCGCCCCATGTGCTTTCGCTGATAGCCAGACCATGCTCGTTCATATTTCCTACCGTTGCATAAGTATGGGCCGGCTGGGGAATTTCACCCAGATATTTCCCTGAATCCCAGTCGTAAACCTTACGCATTGCGCCGGGCGCATGGTTGGCCGCAGGGGTTGAATATAGCTCGCCGTAGAGTGTGTGGGAATCGGCAGCATATGTGATCAGTGCGCTACCGTCGGTAGTGGCACCGGGCGTAGCTATCAAGCTTGTGCAAGCAATAGCCTCAATAGCAGCCGACACGGCAATAGCCGCCGCTGCAGCAAGAAATTTATGGTTCATAATTGGTTTTCGTTTTGGATTATCCACAAAGATAAGCATTTATTTTTAAATAATTCAAGTTTCTCAATGGCTTGAGAAACTTGAGGTTTAAAGGGTTATTAGGTTAAGGGCCCATATCATAAAATTTCAGGGCCCTAATAGGTTATGGATATCAGGTAATTCTTGAGAAATTATGAATATGATAGCACTAACCTTAATGAATCATTTTGTAGAGCGACGCTATTTCGGCAGGCCATAACGATTCGTCGGGCGTTTCGAGGATGATAGGAATATTGTCGGTGCGGGGATCGTTCACGAGCATTTCGAAAAATGGCGTTCCCAGTGTGCCTTGCCCGATGGGTGCATGCCGATCCACTTTCGAACCGCGCCCTTTCTTGCTGTCGTTCAAATGGATTCCCGACAAATATGATGCGCCTATTGTTTCGTCGAAGTGACGCCAGGTGTCGGCATACCCTTCCGCTGTGGCAAGATCGTATCCAGCGGCAAAGGCGTGGCACGTGTCGATACATACTCCAACGCGCGACTTGTCGTCGACCTTGTCGATTATGTGGGCAATCTGTTCGAACGAGTAGCCCAGGTTGGAACCTTGGCCGGCCGTACACTCAATCACAGCCTTCACTCCCGATGTCTGCTCCAGCGACTTATTTATTGAGTCGGCAATCAGGTTGAGGCAGTCGTCAACGGCCATTTGCTTCAAGTGCGACCCCGGGTGGAAGTTCAGCATGGTCAGCCCCAACTGCATGCAGCGGCTGATTTCATCGAGGAAAGCTGTGCGCGACAATTCCAGCTTCTCTTTGTCGGGTGAGCCAAGGTTGATGAGGAAGCTGTCGTGAGGCAGAATCTGTTCCGGCTTAAATCCAAGTTCGGCGCAGCGCTGTTTGAACAGCTCGGCTTCTTTTTCTGGAATTGGTTTGGCAACCCAGCGCGAGGGGTTGCGAGTAAAAAGCGCGAAGGCTTTCGCCCCTATATTACTTGCATTAACCGGCGCTGAGGCAACGCCGCCTACCACACCAACATGCGCTCCTATATATTTGTTTTCAATCGACATAATTTACACAATTTGTAACCTTATAAACCATAATCGTATAACCATCAACTTTCGCAATTGAGAGTTTAGATTATTTGCAAATTTAGCAATTTCCACCGAAAAACTTTTGTAGCGGTAAAGCGTTATATCTAACAAACGAAATATTATACTATTATGAAAACACTAAAAAATTTTGCGCTGGGTGTGGCTACTATGTTTGTGGCCGGTAGTATGGCTCTCGCCCAACAAACTCCACCTAAATATGTAAACTCAAACCCAGGTATTTTCGTAGGAGGCACAGCCTCACAAAAAGTAACGCAACTGCCTCAGAAGGCACAGAAGTTCCTCGCCGACAATTTCAAATACAAAGAGATTCGTAAATGCAAGAAGGATTATCCTAAAGGTAATTATGAAGTAGAGCTTCGCGACGGAACCGACATCGAGTTCACCCCGGCAGGCGAATGGCAGGAGATCGACGCAGCCGACAATACAACGCTTGCCGAAGCGCTGCTGAAAAATATTCTTCACAAAAAGGCTTACAAGGAGTTGGTGGAACGCGGTTACATAAACATGGTTGAGAGCGTTGAACGGACCGCCGACGGTGGCTATAAAGTTGACGTTGATAAGGTTGTTTACGACGAAATCCTTTTCGACATTAACGGAACATTAATTGCCGTTTACGACGATTGAACTTTTTTCTGACCGGCGATGTTTAAATAGGGCAAAACAATTACACAACTAAAATTATTACAATGAAATCACAACTGAAATCTCTTATCGCAATATTGATTTTGTTTGCAGGAATGTCAATGGTTTTTATAGCTTGTAACGACGATGACGACCATATTGCAGTTCCCGACGAATTCACCACGGCGCTGCGTCAACAATATCCCGACGTTGATAAAGTAAAATGGGAGCGAAAAGGGGAGTATCGTGTTGCCGAATTCACCAAGAATGCTGTTGAATACGACGTTTGGTTCGACCGTTCTGCAAAATGCGTGATGACCGAGCTTGACTACGGTAAGAACATGTTCCTTATCCCGGACAACGCTGTCAGTGCCGCCTTCCCCAACAGTGAATATGGCGACTGGACAATCGACGGTATCAAGCACTACAAACAGCTTAATAACGAGTTCTACATTTTTGAGGTTGAAAAACGTGGCCAGCGCGACATGGACGTTTATTTCACCCCCTCAGGCGAACTGATAAAAGCTGTTGTCGACGATTCTACACCCGACATCCGCCCCGACACGGTTATTTAGAAACTGTAGTATTAAGTGAGTCTATATAAACTATTAAAAACACACAACCAAAGGCTGCACGATGAAGGTGCAGCCTTTGGTTTTTTATTATGGATAGTTAGCGTGAGGCTTGGTTGAGGGCGGCGCGGGCTTGTGAAGTGACTGAGCGCCAGTCGAAGCCGGGGTTGTTGATTTGGCCGTTGAGAAATACGGGGAGTATGGAATCGATTTCCGACATATCGGCGCCTGAAGCACGGAGCAGTTTCACTTTCTCGGCTGTCTCGATGCCGTCGATGAGGCGTTCGAAGCGCATCGAGGAGCGGTTGCCGGGGTAAACCATAAAGGTGTCGCCCGAGCTCCACAGGCCAAAGCAGCCGTCGGTTTGGGGGTTGGCCGGCCAGGAATTGTAGGTCCAGCGGAGCATTCCATCGAAGTCGGCGGCTATGCCATACCATCCGAGCAGTTCAGCCTCGTAGGGGTCGGAGAAGGTGAAGGTGTTGGGGAACGACGGCCCGCAGCAAACGTAGAAGGTGGTGTTCAGCCCGTTGGCGCGTCGTTGGGATATGTCGGCCGGATCGGCCGGGTGGTTCATGTTGATGCAAATGTCGCGCAAGGTAGGGTAGCGGCGGTACGATTTGTGGTCGTCGGCCAGAGCCAGTCCAAGTTCGGGAGCGTAGCGGTTGATAATCTTCACTGTGGCGTCCATAGCTTCGGGAGAGCGTTCGTCCATGGCTATGTTGGTTATTCCCTGCCATCCCTTTTGAGCAAGGTGGGCCTTGAAATCGGTGAGAAACGGAGGCCAAATGCGGTTGAACTCGTCGGAGCCCGGGTCGGCTTTGACGGTGACGGTATGTTGGGCGGCTTCGTCGAAATATTCCAGTTCGCAGTTCCATGGCACCATCGAGTAGCAGTTTATCATTTTGTCGATGCCCAGCGAGAGCATCAGTTCAACCCAACGGTCGAAAACCTGATAGTTGTAGCTCCAGGTTCCGTCGGCATTGAGTTGCCATGTTATCATCGGCTCGTAGGCATCGTAGCATTGGTGGTTCCAGGGGTCCTTGTTGAGTGTGGCTGTAATCACTTTTTGTCCGGCATCGGCGAGCCTGGTCATAAGCGGTTTGAGGGCTTCGAAATGTTCATCGCTCCAAGTAGCCACTCCTTCCGCGCGGGCAACTGCCGCCGGGTGTTGCCACAGATCGAGGTGGTAGGCCCATTGACGCGCAGGCGGAAGCGTATGGTTTTGAACCTCAAGTGTCAGAGGCAGCGCGATATGGTCGCCATTGGCGGAACTGACGGTTACGGTTGTTGTATAAATTCCGGCCTGCGCTGTGTCGGGAACCGTAACAGTGAGCCATACCGGACGGGCTGTTCGCCCCTGCATATCAAACACTTTCAGCGAGTCGATCATGTCGGGCAGCAACGCTTTACCGGCGCTGTCGGTGGGGAATCCGATTTTGTAGGCCGAGTCGGCTAGTGCGTAGCGAACAAAGCGTGCGGAGGCTATCGACGATGGAAGCACTGCGCGTGCGGATTTGAAATCGGCTATATTGCATGTGACCCCGCTGATACTGTCGGCTGACCAAAGCAGAATCTGGGCTGATTCGCGTTCGCCTTTCCATGCTGTAAGGCGCAGGGTGTCGTATGTTTCGGTTGGCACATTGGCGCGCAGGTAGCGAATGTCGGCGCTCGCCCAGGCTGCGTTCAGCCCCGTGGGAACCGAGTCCCAGCGTTGCTGTTCGGCGGTGGAAAGCTCGGTTGGTTCGTCGGGCTCGGTGAAAGTGACCACGGCGTTATAAGGCTTTGTGCAACTGAAAAATAGTGAGGCTGAAGCTACAGCCGCAAGGTATACTCTGAAGTTCATAGCTTAAATGTGTGAATGCCCGAGGGGAGGGTTAATTTTTCTAATGTTGGTAGAGTGACGTTTGCTGTGCAATTGGCAGGGATGGTGATTGTGTAAACAACCTGATTGCCTTCGCGATGCCATTCGCTTTCGATTTTGCCGTAGAGCGAATCGTAGCTGGCCGATGCATAGTCGAGGGGCTTAACTGCCGACGGGCTGATTTCGATAATCGGATTTCCGTTGTTGTCGTGGCGCATTTTAATGCCAACGATGTGGCTGTAGAAGTACTCGCTGATGAGGCTGTACTGCATATGGTTGGTGGATGCGCATGCGGCCCAGTCCTCCCACATTGTAGTAGCGCCTTGGCTAACCATGTAGCCCCATCCGGGATATTCGGGCTGTGTGGCTACGCGCCATGCAGCTTCTGGATCCTGCGCCGGAAGCCATTTCATCAAGGCGCGTGTGCCGAGGAATCCTGTTTTTGCTTTGTATTGGTTTGCAGCCAGTTGGACTAAGAATTTGTTGTTTACGGCCGTTATGGCCGAGTCAGGAACCAAGCCTTCGTAAAGCGCTACTACGTTGGGCGCCAATCGATAGCCGGTTGGCTGGTTGCCGTAGTAGGTGGATTCGGTTGCTTTGAAGTATCGGCGGTTGAAATCGTTGCGCACACGGCTGGCCCATTGGCTGTAGTAGGGAATGCGGTTGGTGGAATCGATAATGGCCGATATGCGTGCGAGATGACGAAGCACGCTGTAGTAGCTTGAAGCACCGTAGGTTATCACGCCTTCCGGTGGCGCAAGAATCGACGAACCTTTCAAAGAAGGGAGTATCGAGTCGGCCGGCGACACCCAATCGCCTAACACTTCGCGCATTAGTCCGGGGTGGCCGGGATATTCATGGCTGCGGGCATGTTCGGCAAATTTTGCCAGCGGGGTGTAAATTTCGCCTAGCACACGCTTGTCGCCGTAGAATTCGAACAGATTAGTTGGTACGTAGGCTATTGCGGCGGGCCATGTTATGGAAACGCCCGCGTCGTAGCGGGTGCTGGGAGCAATGGTGTTCAGTCCGCCGTCGTCGGCTTGTGTGCCAACGAGATCGCGCATCCATTTGGTGTAGAACTGAGCCATGTCGTAGTTGTAGATTGCCGCTTCGGTAGTGAGGAATCCGTCGGCTGTCCAGCCGAGCTTTTCGCGGTGGGGGCAGTCGGTTGGAATGCCCATGAAGTTGTTGAGCAGCGTGATCTGCGACATATGCTGCAGCTGGTTTGCGACCGGGTCGGAGCATTTGAACGAGCCTACCGGGCGTAGGTCGCTGTGGACCGGTACCCCTTCGAGAGCTACAACTTTCACTCCCGGTTCGGCTGTGATGCGGGCATAGCGGAACCCTTTGTAGGAGAAGTGGCATTCGAACTCCTCTTCCCCTTCGCCTTTAAGGATATATGCGTTTTGTTGGCGCACCTCGAGGGTGGCATCGTGGAAGGCGGCGTAATGCTTGTCGGCCAGCTTGGCGCTCATGGCCAATCGGGCGGGATGTAGATTTTTAACCAGAGTGGTGTCGGAAGGGAGCTCGCAATACTCAACCAGGACGCGCGAGCCGCGAGGGCCGCTTACTTTCACGCGGGCCCATCCGGCAATGTTCTGTCCGATATCGAACAGGGTGATACGGCTGTCGCGCTGAATGCGGCGCACGGGTTGGTAGGGTGTGGCGCGGCGCACCGGAGGCAGCATCTGTGCCTGCAGTGTCGACATCGGCCACTGCTCGAGCGATGCTTGTTTCCACGAGGAGTCGTTGAAGTCGGGCATATCCCAGCCGGGGAGTTCGCGGCGGGCGTCGTACACCTCGCCAAGGCGGGTGTCGTCGAAAACGATAGGACCCTCCGTTACCTTCCAAGTAGGGTCGGTTACTACGGAAACAACGTCGCCTTTGTCGGTTGTGAGGCGCAGGAGGGCCAGCAGTTTTGGCTGCGAAATCCAGGCGCTTTGGTTCAGTTTCCAGGCATCGTTGCAAATAGGGCTGTACTGTCCGCGGCCGAGCATCACGCCGATGGCGTTGCCTTTGCCTTGACGGATGAGGTCGGTCACGTCGTAGTGGCTGTAGAGCGAGGTTTGCTCGAAGTTTGTCCATGCGGGATTGAGCACGTCGTTGCCAACGCGGTGGCCGTTGATGAAGGCTTCGAAATAGCCCAAACCGCATATGAAAAGGTCGGCCCGAGCAAGCTTCGGCGGGGCGTTGAACTCCTTGCGCAGCAGTGGTGCTGCGTCGTAGGCCGGCTTTATGGAGTCGTAAATTTTCAGCAGGTTCATGTCGGCATAGCTTCGTATGGGCCCGCTGTTTGTCATGGCCGGTTTTTCCTGTTGTTTGTGGGCATCCCATTCCGCTTTCCATTGTTTATGGGGCTTTAGGGCAATCCATTTGGCGTTGTTCCAGTCCGTTGAGTCGATAACGCCGCTGAGCCACATTGAAGGTTTAGCCCAGGCGCTGGATTTTCCGTTTTCGTCCCATAGACGGACGGTCCAGAAGCAGCGCTGGAACGAGCCGAGCTGTTTGCCGGCATATTGGATATGGGCTGTTGAGGATGAGATAACTTTCCCGCTGTTCCACAGATCGGCTTTCCCTTCCTTGAGTTTGGAGGGGGAGGATGCTACGAGAATCTGATAGGCGGTTTGTCGGGCTCCGGCGCGGTTGTTGGCATCGGGCACCCAGCTAAGCCGCGGGGGCAGGACGGTTTGTACGCAAGCACCGCTGTCCATGTATTCGCAGCGGAGATTTTTCACTTTCAAGGCCTGGGCAGGAATGGCTATAAGGGCGGCAACTGCTGTGGCCAAACATGTTCTGAATAGGGTCATAGCAAAAAGGCTTTTGATCGACGCATTCTGGCGTCGAAAAGAGAGTTATGATTACAAAAGTAGGGATTATTTAGGTGTTATTCAAATTTTTGTTGCCCTGTGCCTGTAAGGCGGTGAGTTTTGTGTCGCGGTCATCGATGAACGAGGCGAATGCTCCAAGCAAGTGGGCCAAGGCAGTAGAGGAGCCTTGTTGCTGACGCGCGTAGAGTTCGGCTCCGGTTGCTGGAGAAGGCTGCTGTCCGCGCATCGCTGCCGACACTCCGGATATGTCGCTAATCAGCGATAGCTCGGTTTGCAACATTGTTTGCAGTCCGAGATTGGAAGTGGAGCAAACAATTTGCTGCGGTCCGGGCGAGCCTTGGCGGGAGTTGTAGAGGACAATCCCGTCGGGGGCCGACCAGTTTTCGGCAACTTCGCTGAGCGGTTGTGAAGCGGATGCCTGATTTTCGGGGAACAGGAGTACACCTTTAGCTGAAGTTGAAAGTATGCGGTCGTTTAGTGTCAGTAGCCGGTTTATGTGGCGCTGACGTTCGATGAGATCCTCGACGAACGGATGGATTTCGCCGTCGATGAGGGGATGGAATGCGTAGACGTAGGGATGGTTTTCGGCAAAATACTCATGAAGCAGTGTTCCTTGTGGGGTAAGGTAGCGGCAATGCCATTTTGGAATCAGGGTCCAAGAGCGCTGCAGAGGCTTCAGCCCTTTTCGACGACGGCGGTTGTTGCGGCGGTTGAGTGAATCGTCGTCATCGGGGAATTCGGCCAGCTCGCCGGTTTCGGGGTCGAAGCAGTGGGTAATTTCGCCGCATTCCAGAGTCCACAGCTCAACAACGCGTATCGTGCCGGGCAACGAAGGGGAGGAGAAGTCGATGTTGTCATAGACAGATTGACCAAGACCGGACATTCCGCCCGACGGGATGGTTGGCGATACTGCTTCCTTTTCGAAAATTTCGCGTAATTGTGAGGCTCTGCGGCGATTGGAGTGTGAGAATTTGAACAGTAGGGTCATTAACGACATGTCGTGGAGTTGTCCCAGTAGTTGTGTGTGATGAGGCGAGAGGGTGGCTGTTCGGTCGATGAAGAAGCGTGCGGGTGAGATATTGTCGACCCACGTTCGGTTTTGTCCGTGACGCAGTTCGGTTGACAGGCGTTGGACGGCGCATCCCGATATAAGGAATTCCTGCAGGAGGGCGCAGTCTTCGGCCAGATTTTCTGACACATGGCCATTGTCGGTGGCTGATTGGCGATAGTGGCCTACGATTGCTGTGACGGCAGGCAGAATCATGTTGCAGGTAGTTGGGTGATGACCTGTTCGGCGCAACAGTTCCATTTCTGTCATTTTTTCGTTGGTGTTTGTAAGTATGATGTCGCCCCATTGGTCGCCGAATGTGTAGCGTTTATAACGGAGTCGACGCCGGCGCAACGATTCGCCTCGCTCCCATGCATACAGGGCTTGTTCGATTGGTTTCATTGTCAGATTGTTATTGGTTGAATGGTGTTAAAGGCGGCTGAGTCGAGATTGAACGTTTCGAGGGTGTCGACTACTACGGAAGCTGCCGCCAATTGTGGGGTGGGAACGGCGGGGTAGAGCAACGCTGTTGATGCCCCCGGCGCAAGTATGGCCACCGGCTCGTCGGCTGAGGAACGTGTGAAGCAGCTGAGTTGCCTCAGCGCTAATGGCGAGAGGGGATCAGTGACGATAGTGGCAGCTTTCGACCATCCTTCGAGCTTAATTTCGAGTAGGCGCACCGTATTTTCCGGCAGCGGCATAGCTACGGCGCCCCATGCAGTAGTGTAAACCGAAATTGATTCGGCGAGATCGACCGGGTTGAGCAACTCAGGCGGAGCCGTCAGCAACAGGTTGTGGTACCAGTCGAGCATTGCTGCTTCGAGAAAAGCATCGAGGTCAATGCCGCTGATTGCTGTAACGGACTGTCCGCTGTTGGCGGGTTCGGGAAAGGCGCGCAACCGCCATTGTTTGAGCAGTTGCGCGCGGGTGAGGGTGAGTTTCATGGCAATTAAGCAGGGAGATATTTACGGCATATACGCATATGGGCTTCGGGGTAGCGCAGTACAAGGCAAGATGCCTCGGTGAGGACAATTGCGTCGCAATTGCGCTGGCCTGAGCTACGCAGATCGAGAGGTTCGGCCTTGAAGGGGATGTGAACGTACTTCTGGATATACTCGGGGTCGATTATCATACCGTCGTCGGGGTGGCCGCACTGGTCGAACACTTCGGAAAGAATCACGTAGAGACGTCCGAATTTGGTTACAATTTCATGGAAGTCGAGACCCCAGCGCACGGTAGTCTGCGATGCTTCCAGCACTTTGCTCTGAGGCACTTTCGATATGATTTCGATTAGTCCGGAGCCGCCGATTAGCACTTTTCGCGACGAACCGGCGTTGCCGGTGAAAGCCTGACGGGCGATCTCGATTAATGTGTTATGGTTGAAATCGGCTTTTGAATAGTCGAATTGACGGCCTGCCTGCGCCCATATGCCGCCAGTTGTGAACACATCGCCGCGTTGCGGTCCCTTGTCGAGACGCGATTTGGCGCCGAACAGATATGATTTTTCGATGCCGAGGCGCATGTCCATCAGCGCCATCTCCTCTTGGTCGGTTAGTGTGATTCCAACCTCCTTTGCTGCAAGACGGTGAAGCACAGATTGTTCCACTTGGGCCTTAAAAATTTGACAATAGTTTTGCTCCTTCTTTGGAAGAACCTGAGCCTGAGGAGTTTGTACGTCGAGCTCGGCCGCTGCCCGGCCCATTCGGATTATGCGTGTCCCTTCCGGAATGGCGGGGAAAGAGGTTTCATCGTCGTCGGATGTGGAGATTATTTTCAGAGTTAGAGAGTCGTCGTTTACCTTTTCGACGTAGAAAACGGGGGCCTTTTCTGTGTTTTTTGGGTTGCCGTTTGCATCTACCATCAGAGCCATAACAGTGTCGGATTCGGCAAAAATTGAGGAGTTCTCAACCGAGATGCCGGCCGATTCGAAGTCGCCTGCCGAACGGGTTGCCGTGGTTACGGTTTCTCGGGGCAGTGAATCGACGGAATAGTATTCCACTTGCATACTGCTGCACTGGCGGGCACCTCCCTGGCGCGATATCTGATCGACCGGAGTGGCCATGGGGCGCACTTTCACAAGGCGTGAGTCGATATCGGACATGAGGAGTTCGGAGTTGTCGATGTTGGTTGTTTGAATTGTCAAGGGTGCGCCAAGAACATGGGTTGCACCTGTTGTACCTGTTGATGTTGACATAGTTAGGTTGAAGTTAAAAGTTAAAAGTTAAAAGTTAAAGGGGGCCTAAGGTAGATCCCAGATACTGACGCGGCGTGGCGATAGCAGGGGTGATGTTCTTACGGGTTCGGAGTCGGGAACTTGGTCCTCGAACATTGCGGGTTGATTTATCAGTGATTGGGCAGCTTCGGTTCGGCCGCGTAGATAGCCGCGTTGTTCGGCATCAGCAATGAGTTGCTGCAGTTCGGGTGTGTTTTCAGTTGACATATGGGTTTAAAATAATAGGTTAGTAAGGTGTGTTTTCCGGAGAACGATACAAAGGTAAGAGGCGAAGGGAACCTCTGGTTCCCGATATAACTAAAAAATACAATTGTTAACACCGGTTAACGATTGCGGTTGCATTGGTTGAATGGTTGAATGGTTGCGAGAGCTTTTGCTGCTCTCGATCGGACTTTTTTGAATATCAAACCGATTTACTGTTCAAAATTTGTTTTTTTTGAACATCAAACTTGTATTAGAGTTCAATCTTTTTGTGATGTCGGCTCGATAGGCATTACAGAATTACCGGTTGTGGAATCGGATACATTTATAAAGAGATTCATTAATGGGACTTAGGGCCCATATCATAAAATTTCAGGGCCGCTGGGGTCGCTGGCTTGGAGGGATTT
>JAMPII010000007.1 GCA_023662835.1 Muribaculaceae bacterium
GATTCTTGATTCGGAACTGCACGGCACATTTCTCCGGGATAGTGTCGGGCAGTTTATTTACAAGTGCGGCTATCACTTCCTCCACCGTGTGGAAGCCGATGTCGCTGACCTCTGCCAACACCTCGCCACGGAAGTATGCCCTTGCATACACCATCATCTTGGGCGAAAGCCGAAACAGAGTCTCTTTCGGCTCTTCAACATCATGGGCGTTGCCCTGCTTGCTCTTGGCTGTTGAGAAGAAGATAAAGTCAATGACCTTGGCATTCAACTCCCACGCCGGAGAGAAGTCCAGTTTGATGTAACCTCGCGTGATAGTGTGTCCGTGGCTATGGTTCATACCGAAAGCCACGTCAGCAATACTCGCTCCGCAATCGTTCTGCGCAGTCGTTCCCCAAGTATGCCGGAACGTGTATGCGCAATACCTGTCCTCCTTGGCTATCCCCATGCTCTTACACACCTGCTTGATGCCCGTGTTCACATTAGCGTTGAAACTGTCAGCCGATGAGAAACGCTTGTGGAACGTGAACATAAAGGGGTCATCCTCGGCAGCCCGGTATTTCTCCACCAACGGCTGAATGATAGGCTCAACCCTCATCTCGATGTAAGCATCATCAGTCCTCGCCTTGCGAGTCTTGGCTCTGCGGTAGCCGATTACCCCATCGTGGTAGTCGGTTTTCTTCATCTCGTAGAGGTCAATCGTGTTGATACCGGCGAGGCAAAGTATCATCTTCGCCACGTCTCGAGCCAGTTCGGGCAGAGGGTCAACCATGCGAGTTTGGGGGAGTGGGGCAGAGAAAAACGCCCGGCACTCCTCAGCACTGATGGCTTTCTTCTCGGCTCGATCCGCTTGCGGAATCTTTACCTTGCCCCACGGATTGGTCTTGATACGGATAATGCCATTGTCGTAGTCGTTGTACTCCGCGACCGCAGCTCTGAACACCTGCCGCATATTCACCGGGTACATCTCCTTTACCCTGCGAGTAGTCTCCAACGACTTTATCCACCGATTGACCTGCACGGAGGTCAGTTGAGAGAACATGATTTGAGTCGTGCCAAAGAAACGCTCCATGTGTTGCAGAGCCAGTTTGTAGTTCTTGGCATTGCGAAGCTGCCCATTGTCAATCATTCGGTCAATGTGCAGACGCGCATAGTCGCTGAAGCAGATGTCATCGTTCCCTTTCATCAGGAACTCCACGACCTCCCCGATAGTCCACTTGCTGATGTCCTTCTCGTTGAGACGCTTGTTGTACTCCATGATGAGTGCGGAGCAGTAGTTCTGCACAAATGGGTCTTTAATCTCGTTTGTCTTGGTCAATTCCTTTCGGGTAACCATCTTGTCGGTCTTGATGTATCCGTGTCGCTTCTGATGCGTCACGCGGATATAGACCTGCAAGAATCCGTCCTTGCGCTCACCGCGCACAGTTGCTTTGAATGTTGCCATGTCTTCCGTGTTCCTATTGTTTGTTCATATTTGTTTGAATAAAAATTGTTATCATTCGTTACCTCTGAAAGTTACGCCTTGTACACCCATCTGTACACCGCTGTACACCTGCCTCAAAAATCTGTACAACTTTTTGTACACTTTTTCGTTCATTTGTACACACAAAGTGATGCCAAATGCACGAACCCCCTAAGAATACATTAGGCTGTAATGCCCTTTTTATCGGAGCATTACAGCCTAACTGTATGTAAATGAGGGATTACCCTTTAATCTTCGATGGCAGCCTGGGCCGCAGCAACGCGAGCGATTGGAACGCGGAACGGCGAGCAACTTACATAGTTCATGCCAAGTTTTGCGCAGAATTTAACTGACGAGGGTTCGCCACCATGTTCACCGCAGATACCTACTTTGAGTTCCGGCTTGGTTGAACGGCCTTTTTCTACGCCCATGCGTACGAGCTGGCCAACACCTTCCTGGTCGAGTACTTCGAATGGATCGGTTTTGATGATGCCGTGTTCTTTGTAGAATTTGAGGAATTTGGGGGCGTCGTCGCGTGAGTAGCCGAATGTCATCTGTGTCAAGTCGTTTGTACCGAATGAGAAGAAGTCGGCAACTGTTGCAATCTGGTCGGCGGTGAGAGCGGCACGGGGCACTTCGATCATTGTACCTACTTTGTAGGGTACGTTTTCGCCTCTTTCGTCGAATACTTTTGCTGCAGTGATGTTGATTACATCTGCCTGATTCTGGATTTCTTTCAGTGTGCCTACCAACGGAATCATGATTTCAGGGAACACTTTGATGCCGCGTGCTTTCATGTTGAGAGCTGCCTCGATGATTGCGCGTGTCTGCATTTCTGTGATTTCGGGATATGTGATTCCAAGACGGCAACCGCGATGGCCAAGCATGGGGTTGAACTCTTCGAGGCTATCAACTTTTGCTTTAACTTCTTCGAGCGACAGACCCATTTCTGTTGCGAGTTCTTTTTGTGTTGCTGTCTGGTGAGGTACGAATTCGTGCAATGGGGGATCGAGCAAACGGATTGTAACGCCGTAGCCGTCCATAGCTTCGAAAATTCCTTCGAAGTCGGAGCGCTGCATGGGGAGCAGTTTTGCCAGAGCTACTTTGCGGCCTTCTAAGTCGGAGGCAAGAATCATTTCGCGTACGGCTTTGATGCGGTCGCCTTCGAAGAACATGTGTTCTGTGCGGCACAGACCGATACCTTGTGCGCCGAAGTGGCGTGCTTGTTTTGCATCGCGGGGTGTATCGGCGTTGGTGCGTACGAGTGTTTTTGTGAATTTGGCTGCAAGGTTCATGATTGCGCCGAAGTCGCCTCCGAGTTCAGGTTCTGTTGTGGGAACTTGACCGTCGTAAACTTCACCTGTCGATCCGTTGAGTGAAATCCAGTCGCCTTCTTTGTAAACTTTGCCTGCCATTTCAACGGTTTTTTCTTTGTAGTCAACCTTGATTTCGCCTGCACCTGATACGCAGCATTTACCCATACCGCGGGCAACAACGGCTGCGTGCGATGTCATACCGCCACGCATTGTCAGGATACCCTGAGCTACTGCCATACCGCGAAGGTCCTCGGGTGATGTTTCGATACGTACGAGAACAACTTTCTTTTTCTTTTCTGCCCAGGCTTCTGCTTCTTCGGCCGAGAATACAATCTGGCCGGCTGCAGCTCCGGGTGATGCGGGAAGACCTTTGGCTGCTACTTTAGCGCGTTTGAGAGCTGATTTGTCAAATACGGGGTGGAGAAGCTCGTCGAGTTTCTGGGGCTCCATTCGCAAAAGTGTTGTTTTTTCGTCGATTTCGCCTGCGCGGAGAAGATCCATGGCGATTTTAACCATAGCAGCACCGGTGCGTTTGCCGTTACGGGTCTGGAGCATCCAGAGTTTGCCATCCTGGATTGTGAACTCCATATCCTGCATATCTTTGTAGTGGTCTTCGAGCTTGTTGGCGATTGCGATAAGCTCGGCGGCGCATGTAGGCATTGATTCCTCAAGTGAAGGATATTTCGATGCGCGTTCTTCTTCGCTGATGCCTTGAAGCGCAGCCCAACGACGCGAACCTTCAACTGTGATTTGCTGTGGTGTACGGATACCGGCCACAACGTCCTCGCCCTGTGCGTTGATGAGGTATTCGCCGTTGAACATGTTTTCGCCGGTTGCGGCGTCGCGGCTGAATGCTACGCCGGTAGCTGAATTGTCGCCCATGTTACCGTAAACCATTGCTTGAACGTTAACGGCTGTTCCCCACTCTTCGGGAATCTGGTTCATGCGGCGATAAAGAATGGCGCGTTCGTTCATCCAGCTGTCGAATACGGCGCAGATACCGCCCCAGAGCTGTTCCCATGCGCTTTCGGGGAAGTCTTTGCCTGTGAAGTCTTTAACGGCTGCTTTAAAAAGTTTAACAAGGTTTTTAAGATCTTCAACGTCGAGTTCGGTGTCGAGCTTAACGCCTTTTTCTTCTTTAACCTTGTCCATGATTTCTTCGAAAGGATCGATGTCGGCTTTGCTCTTGGGTTTCATGCCGAGAACAACGTCGCCGTACATTTGTACGAAACGGCGGTAGCTATCCCATGCAAAACGTGCGTTACCGCTCTTTTCGGCCAGCGATGCTACGGTAGCGTCGTTCATACCAAGGTTAAGCACGGTATCCATCATACCGGGCATTGAGGCGCGTGCGCCTGAGCGTACGGAAACGAGAAGCGGATTTGTTGGGTCATCGAATTTTTTGCCTGTCAGCGATTCAACGTGTGCTACAGCTGCTTCTACATCCTTTTGTATTAGCTTTACAACTGCATCTCGGCCTTCAAGAGTGTAAAGGTTGCAAACTTCGGTTGTGATGGTGAAACCGGGAGGTACCGGCATCCCTAGAAGGTTCATCTCTGCCAAGTTGGCTCCTTTGCCGCCCAAGAGGTTTCTCATGTCGGCCTTACCTTCGGCTTTACCATCGCCGAACGTATAGATTCTTTTCATGCGGGTAGATTGTTAAATTAAACGTAATTTATTATTTGGTTTGTTTATTCTCGTGCCAACCTCTTTTGGTGAGGTTTTGCAAATTTACATTTTTATCGTGACATTAAAAATTCTTTTTGTAACAAAATTGCCGCGTTTTTAATTTAATTGTATTTTGAGTGACTGGTTGTCAAAATATTTTGCCTTAAACTATATTTTAGTTAATTTTGTAGCCTTATTGCAATCTCACGATTGCTGAAATTAACGTGAATAAACCAAAACTTCGATTCATGAATTTAATGCGTAAAGCTATTGTATGGGTTATGGCTGCCGTGGCATTTGCCGGTTGTCAGAAAGAACCTCTAAATGCAGAATGTGATATCGTTGATGCGTCGCTGCCAGGCGACCAACTCAGCAAGGCTCCTATTATTGAGAACCGCTCTGTTACATTCATTGTTAAGAACGATGTTTCGCTCGAGGCTCTAGCTCCCGAATTTACCTTGACTCCGGGCGCGACAATTGACCCCCCTAGCGGAACTGTTCGCGACTTCAGCACGCCACAGCAATACACTGTCTATTCTGAAGATGGACATTGGAATAAAACCTACACCGTTACTGCCAAGTATGTTGAGCTTGCCCTTGATTATAATTTCGAATATGTCAAAGAGGGAAATACTAATAACTTTAAATACGATGTATTTTACGAGCTGAATCATGATGGTAAAGAATCGTTCACATGGGCCAGCGGAAACAGCGGTTTCGCTTTGACCGGGCTTGGTAAGGACGGTCCAAAAGTATTCCCCACTTTCCAGATCGATGAGGGACAATCCGGCAAAGCTCTTTGCCTTGTTACACGTAAAACCGGCACTTTCGGCGTCAGCTTTAATAAACCTCTTGCGGCCGGCAATTTATATATAGGTATTTTTAATGTTGGTATAGCCGTTGCAAAACCATTGGAAGCTACGCAATTCGGTATGCCGTTCAATCTTATTCCTTTGTCCCTGAAGGGTTCGTTCAAATATACTCCCGGTCCGGAATACTGTATTTTCGACAAATCCTATCCCGGCAAATTGCGTCCGGTTCCTGACACAACCGACCGATTCAATATATATGCCGTATTTTTCGACCGCACTGCCCCCGAAGGATCAACCGATGCTGAAAAAGCTGCATATGAATATCTCGACGGAAATAATGTCCTGGCCGAAGATAACCCCCAGATCATTTGTGTAGCCGAGATTCCGAACGAGATGCGTGTCGCAACTGAATCATGGAAAGAATTCGACATCCCCTTCGTGATGCGGCCGGGTAAATCGATCGACATGGATAAACTCAACAGCGGTATGTATAGCATCACTATCGTATTCTCGTCGAGTATCGACGGCGACTTCTTCTCGGGTGCCGAAGGAAGTACACTGATTGTTGACAACGTAAAATTAATTTGCCGATAATTCTTCTTATAATAAGCTTACTATGAACAAAAAGTTCTTTATCATATCATTAATGGCGGTCGTAGCCGCTGTCAGCAGTCAAAGCGTAAGCGCTCAGGAAACAACAACTCTCGGGCTGATCTGGTCAGAAATGCATAACCTTGAATACGAGGTTAATGCTGGCATTAATATCGGAGGTAGCGCGCCTCTACCCATACCGGGCGAAATACGCAAGATAGAATCCTATAGCCCAGGATTGAACCTTTCAATCGGTGCAACTATAACTAAATTTTTAGGCAAAGAATCACCTTGGGGCATCGCTGTTTCGCCCCGCTTTGAGGTAAAAGGTATGGACACAGAGGCACGTGTGAAAAACTATGGAATGACAATCATTCAGGACGGTGCAAAAGTGTCGGGCTATTGGACCGGTATGGTCAAAACTAAATATCGTCAGTCGCTTTTCACTTTCCCTATTTTAGGGGTCTACAAATTTAATTCACGTTGCCGTGTATCGTTTGGCCCATATTTTTCTGTTGTCATGTCCGACGATTTTTCGGGCTCGGTTTACGAGGGCTATTTGCGCGAAACCGACCCCACAGGCGACAAAATCACTTTTGAGGGTGACAACTCTGCATCTTACGATTTTTCCGATCATCTCCGCATGATTCACTGGGGATTGGAAGCCGGCTTCACTTGGCGTGCATTCAAGCACCTGAACGTTCAGGCTCATCTCGATTGGGGGTTGAGCGATATATTCCACTCCTCGTTCAAGACAGTTCAATTCGAACTCTACCCGATTTATCTGAATGTAGGTTTCGGCTACGCTTTCTAGAGCCTATCCCCTACTCCTTATAATTTGCCCTCATCGGTGAAACTATAATAACCGGTGTGGGCAATTATTATATGGTCGAGAACCTGTATGTCCAGCATTTTTGCCCCCTCTTTAATTCTTCTTGTAAGCGAACAATCCTCACTGCTTGGCATCAAGTTTCCGCTTGGATGATTGTGTGCTAATATAATCCCCTGCACAGTCTCATCTTCGGTAAGTATCCGTTTGAATAGCAGTTTAAGGTCGACGACAGTAGCCGAGCTTCCCCCGCTGCTGAGACAGAACTTGCCTATCAACTCGCCTGAACGCGATAGCATCATTACCCAGAATTCCTCATGGTCGAGAAGCCCGATTTCGGATTTCATTATTTTGTACACACTATCGCTTCCTGTTAATTTAGGACGTTGCGGCGGCAGTTCTGTATGGCATCTCATGCCAAGTTCAATAGCTGCCGCCAATGCTATAGCTTTTGCGGGGCCTATGCCCGGATTTTCGCGGACAATAGTTTTAATTGGTTTACGTGCTATCGACAGCAGGCTCCCTTTGTTTTTTGCCAGTAGCTGTTGGCTCATTGTCAATACTGATTTGCCGCGCATGCCGTTGCCGAATATAATTGCCATCAGTTCTGCATTGTCGAGCGAATGAATGCCAAGACGCAATGCCTTTTCTCGAGGACGGTCGTTCTCGGCGATATCTTGAATAAGAATATAATCACGTTGAACCGGATCCTTTACTTCCGATTCCTGTATATTTTCTTTCATATTGATTACTTCCCTTTTCGCATAGCTATTTCTTGCTCAACATCACGGCCACGTCCGAACAATATTTTCGTGGTGAACGCACGGATAAACCCCGTCCCGTAGCCGACGATCTGTATTACACTTGCCGGCACGGCGAGGATTCCGACCCTAAAACTCTGCGTTGATATGGTTGCCAACACCCAAATAGCCAGCAAATAAACAACTAGCGGCAAAAGCATCCATGGCGACACATACACCGCTCCCACCACCATAATTACGCCTAATATCACAGCTAACGCCGGTAGAATATGCACCAGCTTCATCGAACCGGGATAGAGCAACTGAAGTGTGATGCGTGACATTCCGAACACATGAACCTGATGGAAAAATTTGGCGAAATCGACTCGCCGCTTATGATAGACAGGAACTTCGGTGTTCAAGCCAATGCTAAACCCGGCCTTGCGGATTCTCGTACTCATGTCAATATCCTCGGAAAACATTTCGCGGAATCCTCCAACGTTATTATAAACCTCGCGGGAAAATCCCATGTTGAATGTGCGTGGAGTGAATTTTTCTAGACTGACTTTCCCGCCGCGGATGCCGCCGGTTGTGAGAAAAGAAGTCATTGCATAGCTAATTGCCTTCTGTGTGTCGGAAAATGAACTATGCGCAGCGTCAGGCCCTCCAAAACAATCGAGTGGATTGGCGTCCAGACTCTTCTCTAATTGGCCGAAATATCCGGCAGGAATCACGCAGTCGGAATCGAAAAATATGAAATAGTCACCCTCGGCCCGTTCCATTCCGTAGTTGCGCGCTATCGACCGCCCTTCGTTCTCTTTGTAGAAATATTTCACAGGAACCCTGTCGGAGTAGTCGGCTACAACATCACGGCACACTTCTGTTGAACCGTCTTCCACAATGATTACCTCAAAGTTTTTTGTAGTCTGGTCGGCCAGGCTTTGAAGTAAATCCTTCACCTCAACAACGCGGTTGTATACCGGTATTATTATCGAAAATAGTGGCATATCTGATAGTTTTACGACATTCTACCGCGATAGTCTTCGTATGTGAACTCGCGGAGTATTTCAACTTCATCATTACTCTTCACCAGTACAAACGACGGATGCTGCAATCCGTTGAACATTGTGGTTTTAACCGTTGTGTAGTGGTTCATGTCTTCGAATGTTAACCGATTGCCAATTTTCAAAGGCTCACGGAAGTACCAATCGCCCATAAAGTCGCCGCTGAGACAAGAGTTACCACCGATACGGTATTTGTTTTCTGATGTTTCAACGCTCTCCGTTATGGCCGGTTTATAGGGCATTTCCAGACAATCGGGCATATGACACGAAAATGAGGCATCGATTATGGCCGTTTTAATTCCTTGGTTTTCCACCACATCGACTACGGTCGTAATCAAATCGCCTGTACGCCACGTGAATGCACTGCCCGGTTCAAGTATTACTTCAAGCCAGGGGTAGCGGGTCTTGAAACCGCGTAAAAGTTCAACAAGATGATCGGTGTCGTAGCCTTCGCGAGTCATCAGATGTCCACCCCCCATATTTACCCATTTCACCTGTTTTAGCAGATGTCCGAACTGTCGTTCGAAGGCGTCGAGCACCTTTGCTAAATCGTACGATGTTGATTCACATAGAGCATGGAAATGCAGCCCTTCGATTGTGTCAGGAAGTTGATTACCAATAATGTCGGCTGTAACCCCAAAACGCGAACCCGGAAGGGCCGGATTGTAAATATCGGTTTCGATTACAGAGCATTGTGGATTCACTCGAAGCCCCATGCTCACCTTTTTCAATGCATTGCGGTTGTGTTCGGCCACGCGGCTTTTGAAACGTTCGTACTGGCTGAGCGAATTGAAAGTTATATGGGAACTGCCTTTCAAAAATTCGTCGATTGTTTCGTCGGTGTAGGCCGGGCAATACGTGTGCACGTCGCCGCCGAGAAACTCGCCGCCGAGTTTCATTTCGTTGAGTGAGCTTGCCGTAGAGTCGCGTACATACTCTTTAATGATATCGAATGTGCGCCACAAGGCATTGGCTTTGAATGCCATTATTATCTTTACACCGGCGCGGTCGGCTACTGAGCGTATCAAACTGAGATTCGACCTCAGCTTGTCTTCGTAAACAACATACGCGGGGGTAGTTATGTCTTTTGTAATCATATTATTCACTGACTATTGCGAATCGGGCAAATTTTAACAACAGTTTTTTCTCACCAACCGAGTTGAATTCTACAACAATTGCGTCACCGGCTGCCGATTTTACTATTGAGGTTATAGAGCCTTCGCCGAACCGGCTGTGACGTATTTTCATTCCTTCCTTCAATTGGCCGGCCGAATGTATATCTTCGTTGCCAGCAGGCGCAGCTATTTCCTTTTTTGATTGATTGAGCAGGTCGTTGTACTGTTTCAATCCATTCGTAGTTTGGGAGATATGCTTGTTGCGCGCCCAGTAGTTGCCAATGGGGTTCGTGCTTTTTGTATCCGCAAATGATGTGCCTGAGGAGAAATGAAGATAGCTGGCATCGATATCGTTCAGGAACCGCGAGGCGCGCGTAGGAACAGTCTGGCCATTTCGAAAACGCGATTTCGCATAGCTTATCATACAAGCCTCTTTTGCACGTGTAATTGCAACATATAGCAACCGTCGCTCCTCCTCAATCTGCTCGAATGAGTCGCTGGCCATTGCCGATGGGAACAACTCCTCCTCTACTCCTATAATAAAGACATTCTTAAACTCAAGCCCTTTCGAGGCGTGTACAGTCATCAGAGTCACGCATTCGCCCGTTTGGTCGTTCGTGTCCTGGTCGGTTGCCAAAGATATGTTCGACAGATAGTCGGTCATACTAATCTCCGCGATTCCTTCCTCATGGCGTTCAGTAACGAAGTCGTGAACGTCGGCAAGTAATTCCTGCAGATTCTCTCGTTTACTCACACTTTCCGGTGTTGAATCTGAAATGTACATGGCCATTAGACCGGTATCACGTAAGATTAATGCGGCAAGCTCTTCGGCATTGAGCAACCTGGTGCTTTCAATCAAGTTGGCAATCTTCTGGCGGAATGCTTCGATTTTCTTTCGTGCCGCACTGCCCACAACCGATGGGTACTTGTCGGGATTCGATATGATGTTCCAAATGCTTGTGCGTTCTTCCATGGCGCAAGCCACAAGCTTTTTCATCGATGTTTCGCCGATGCCCCGTGCCGGTACGTTTATGATGCGTCGGAGCGCTTCGTCATCGTTGGGGTTCGCTATCAGCCGGAAATATGAAATAGCATCCTTAACCTCCTTGCGCTGGTAGAAAGCCAACCCGCCCCATATGCGGTAGGGAATGTTGCGGTTGCGCAATGCCTCTTCCAAGCGGCGCGACTGATTGTTGGTTCGGTAAAGAATGGCGTAATCGTCGTATGAGTCGTGGGCGTGCATGTGCATTCTCGAAATTTGGCTCGCAACAACATAAGCTTCTTCGTAGTCGCTGTATGTGTCGGTAACTTCTACCTTTGCTCCGAGTGCATTTTTCGAGAAAACATGTTTGCGAATCTGCTCGGTATTTTTGTCAATCAGCGAGTTGGCTACATTGATTATGTTTTGGGTTGAGCGATAATTCTGCTCAAGCTTGAAGGTCTGCAGCGTTGGATAGGTGTTTTTTAAATTGAGAATGTTGCGTATGTTGGCTCCACGGAATGAATAGATGCTCTGAGCATCGTCGCCCACTACGCATAGTTTTTGTGATACGGCACACAGCTGGGTTGCAATCAGGTGTTGGGCGAAGTTTGTGTCCTGGTACTCGTCGATGAGCACATACTTGAAGTATTCTTGATAATGGTGCAGGATGTCGGGGTTGTCGCGCAACAGGATATTTGTGTAGTACAGCAGGTCGTCGAAGTCCATCGCTCCGGCAACCTTACAGCGGGTCATGTAAATATCATATATCTTGTAAATCAGTGGCCTCTGTGCGCGTTTGTCGGCTTCCATGATGTCGCGGTTCATGGCATATTGCCGGGGTGAGATAAGCGCATTCTTCGCCCACGATATTGCCGACATCACTGTGGTTGGTTTGTACACTTTCTCGTCCAGTTCCATGTCGCGGAGAATAGCTTTGATTAGCGATTTGGAGTCGGACGTGTCGTAAATTGTGAAGTTGTTTTTGAATCCAAGGCGGTCGGCATGAGTGCGGAGTATGCGTAAGAAAATGCTATGGAATGTGCCCATCCATATTTTTGACGCATCCTTTTGTCCTACTACACTCTCTACACGCTCGAGCATCTCGCGGGCAGCTTTGTTGGTAAAGGTCAGCGCCAGTATACGCCACGGTTCAACCCCGTGGGAGAGCAAATGCACAATTTTATATGTTAGCACACGCGTTTTGCCGGAACCTGCGCCGGCTATAACTAATTGGGGGCCGTCGGTGTAGACAACCGCGTCGCGCTGCTGCGGGTTTAACTCTTTCAAATAGTCCATTGTCAACTGTAGGGTTGATGCAAATTTAGCTATTTTTTGGCAAATTAAGGCCCCATATCATAAAATTTCAGGGTCGCTGGGGTCGCTGGCTTGGAGGGATTTCGCCGAGTCTCGTCAGTCACGATGCCCGCATCGCTCCTTCCTCAACTCGCGAAAATCACTCGCCCGGAGCCGCCCCAGCGGCCCTGAAATTTTATGATATGGGGTCCTAAATTGAGTTCTAGAATGAAAGATGCATAGCTATGAGTATTCCCCAATTGGGCGCATCGGGTGTGTGTCGGTAGGATATGCGCCAAACTGAGTCAACCCTAAATAGCGAGAATATATTGTCGATACCTGCCGAAACTTCCATGTAAGGTGTTGAACCCATATTTGTTACATTTACATTATCCGGGAAACGGAATAGCTCTGGATGGCGGAAGGGATTGTTTCGCTGACTGCGGTGGCCCCACAAGGCTTTGAATGAGAACACTTCGCGCAGGTTCAACTGATTAATCAGTGGGATTCGGTTAAAGATCAAACCATTCATCCAGTATGTAAGATCGGCCGATGCATAGGTGTCGTTGATAAACTCCAGCGGATTCATCAGGGCATAACTTTCGGGGCGTACTACGTAAGTGATATTGGCGTTAGGAAGCAGAAGGTTCATATAGGGAGATGTACTCCAAACATGTCCGGCTTTTATCACTGCGTCGATATATCCGAACGATGACAGCCAGTAGCGTTGCTGGTAGCGGAATTCGGTGCGGTTTATTGCAAATTTACTCCCTAAAAATCCTTTTGGCGCGAAGAATTGAGAGAGTTCAAACACCGGAGCATCTAGATTAATCGGTCGTCGGCTTGTGTTGGTCTGATAGAACTTCTCGCCGGGTGCATACCGTAGTTTCAGTTCGAACGCGGCTTCGTTGTAATGGCCAAACCGATTGCCGTAGCCGTCGATAAATGGGATCCAGCGGGTTGCTTCCTGACGCTCGAACGAGGCTGCCGCTTCTACCGAGAAATTGTTTGCAAGTTCCAGTGTGTAGCGTAGTTCTTGTCGGCGCATGTATGTGACGCGTGTGTCTTCCATGCGCTTGAACGACAGGATAATGTTGTCGGAGTTTGTCCAGTTGAAACGCTGGCCGAGCTGGTCGAGCGAGTAGAGCGTTGTGAATTTTATTGAATGGATTGGGAACTCTAGTGAGTGATATTTCTTATCGTGGAATGAATACTCTAGCTCGGCCCGGTATTTCCATTTGTTGTCGCGTATGCCATATGCTATATGGCCTCGCCCAAACCAGCGTTTCGACAAATTTGCCGTTGTCATTCCTCCTACGCGCAAGCGGATTCCTTCTACAGTGTTGTACGACAGGAATGTATTCAACGGGCCGAGGTCGACCTTGCTATTTTTCCAGGTGTGGACATAGCCGTTTACCATTAATTTCAGAGCTTTTTCGCCCCAATAGAACACGCGGTCGTTGCGAAGTTCGGTCATCATTTCGCCTATGTTTTTCTCGCCGTTGCTAAGTGGATGCGGACGCACAATATCCCATGCAAAATCTGGCATATTGTATGCGTTTTCGTCAACAATCTGGTACTGTGGGCTTGTTGGACGCTCAACCTCTTTTGTCATAGGCTCGAAGCGATGGTTTCGGTAAAAAGTGTTTCGGCGAACATATAACTTTGGCATTCCGGGCAATACGGAGAATTCCATCACCATATCGTCCTTCACTTTAAGGCGCGAGCCGTCGGGATGTTTGCGGAATGTTTGTGAAACCATCATGCCGTCGATGAAGTTGACATTTATTGCGTGGGGCATGTAAAGGTCGATCTTCTTGACAAACATGGTTGTGTCGTTCATCGGCACATACAGTTTGCCGATGAAACTCCACGACTGAGAGTTGTGAGGAACGAAACTGAGCACCACGCACGAATCTGACTCAACGACAACGGTGTCGGAAAGATAGAATTTGTAATAATCGGCTGCTATCTTCGACAGCGGGCTGACAAAACGGTTTTGCAACAGGGTGATATCGTTTTGATATAGGTCGATTTCGCGGAAGGCATCCTCGAGAATCTGCCGTATGCCATCTTTAGTGCTCACATTGTCGATTCCAACCTGGCGCAGTCCGGAAACATATTCATGCTCGTCCTCGGGGTTTTGAGTGTGCTTAACGTCCGACAACTTTTCGCGCAGCGAAAAGTTTAATATAGGCTTTCCTGAAATTTCCGATGTGTCGATATGATTGCTAAGGAAAGAATAGCGTTTGTCGGCCCATGAATCTTTATCGAGATTGAAATCGTTGATAGCCAGAGTGAGACGCTCATATTTGTTGTATTCATAATAGTCGTGTCGGCGCGGATCGGTTGAACTCTCGCCGCGTCGTATCCGTTCCATAAATGCCACAGCCGGATTGTTCTTCTTTGAGTATTTCTCTTTCTTTGGCTTAACCAGTACTTCTGCAAGGCGTACACCGGTCTGGTTCAATGCTATGTTAATGGTCTGTTTGGCTGTATTGCGGCTTATTGCTATGGTTTTAGGTGTATAACCCAGCAGGGAGAATCGGATTGAATCGGTAGGCGAATAAGATATTATATTGTATTTGCCATTCTCGTCGGTCATTGCGCCCGCCGGGGTGCTTGTCAGCGCAATAGCAGTGTAAGCTAAAGGCTCGCCTGTTATTGAATCGGTCACTATTCCCCTGATCTGCACACCCCTGGCGTCTGCACTATGACAAGCTACAAACAACAGAAATACAAAAAAAAGCAGTCGCAAAGGCGCTATAATATGATGTTTCAAATTTTCCAGTTACAGAATTGTTTATGAGTTGTTTGATAACAAATGTGAGGATGCTCGTTGCATCATTGTTTCAACAATATTAACTTTGTATTGTTCAATAGGAAATTAATTACCAAATCGAGTGCAAAGTTAATGAAAATATTATGTCTAAGGAAATAGAACGCAAGTATCTTGTAACGAACTATAATTTCAAGGCTGAGGCTACTGAAAAGAAACATATCAGACAGGGATATTTATGCACTGCGCCCGATACAACAGTTAGGGTGAGAACTATTAATGGATCAGTGGGTTATCTCACTGTAAAAAGCCGTAACGTTGGCGCGACTCGTGGTGAATGGGAATATGAAATACCTGTCGGCGATGCCGAAGAGTTGCTGGCTTTGTGTGCCAGTGCAGGCATAATCGACAAAGTGCGCTACATTGTCAATTATGATGGCCGCCAATGGGAAATCGATGAATTTACAAGTCCATGTCCGGGAATGGTTGTTGCTGAAATTGAGTTGGGCGCTGAGGATGAGAGCTTCCGTCTTCCCGATTTTGTTGGCGAGGAAGTGACAGGTAATCCTGCTTACTATAACTCGAATATGGCGCGGAAAGCTGAAAACGAGTGAAGCGTTATTTTTTCTTGTTTGCCCCAAAATAATTGAAGCTTAAAAAATTTTTGGTAAATTATTTGGAGATGGATAAATGAAGTTGTAAATTTGCATTGAATATAGCAAATATCTATAACCTTGAAGACATACTTAAACTATAAAACACACGAATGGCAAGAAAATTCAAATTTGATGCGGAATGGGAAGCCGCGCTATCGCTTATGAGCAAAGACGATGCAAACGAAGCTCGTGCAATCATAAAGATTTATCAGAAAACAGGTGAAATGAAATTGAATCTCAATGATGAGTTCAAGTTTATTTTTCTGCTGGTAAAGCCTACTATTGACAGGCGGCGACGAGCCGCTGAAGCAGCACGTCGCCGTCGTTTAATCGCTAAGGCTAAAAAAGAACAGGCTAAGCAGGTTTCAACGTCAAAGTCGGTAGAAGGTAATAGTTTTATTCCGGTAGCACAGCATGACAGTCCTTCAGAACAAGTGAGACAACATTCTCTACGTGAGCAGTGTGCGGAAACATGTCGACCGGACGTACGGCTTCGACACGATATTTCACATCGAGCATTGCCAAGTCGCGAGCTTGTGTTGCAGGATTGCAGCTGACATAAACTATACGTTTAGGCTCAGAATTTAGTATTACTTCAACAACATCTTCGTGCATGCCAGCGCGCGGTGGATCAACAATCATGACGTCGGGACGACCATGTTCAGCCACAAATTCGTTTGTGAGAACATCCTTCATGTCGCCTGCGTAGAAACGTGTATTGTTGATTCCGTTCACCTGTGAATTTATTTTTGCATCTTCGATTGCGTCGGCAACATATTCGATGCCGACAACCTGTTTACAGTTGCGGGCAACAAAGTTTGCTATTGTTCCTGTACCGGTGTAAAGATCGTAAACAAGCTCATCCCCTGTAAGTGAGGCGCATTCCCGCGCTACTGAATACAGCTTGTAGGCTTGTCGCGAGTTTGTTTGGTAGAACGATTTGGGACCGATACGGAATTTGAGTCCTTCCATTTCCTCCTCGATGTAAGGCATACCGCTGAACAGCTGTATGTCGAGGTCGGCAATGGTGTCGTTGGCTTTGGTGTTCACTACATACATAAGCGATGTAATTTGCGGGAACTGTTTTGCAACGGCCGATAAAAGCCGGTTTATGTTCTCCTTATCGTCCTCACCAAACGAGACAACTATCATAACCTGTCCGGTTGAGGCAATGCGTATCATCAGTGTGCGCAACAGGCCGGTTTGTGCCCGCAAATCGAAGAAACTCAAAGCGTTTTCCTTGGCAAAAGCTTTGATGAAGAGCCTTATTTCGTCGCCAAGATGATCCTGCAGGTGGCATTCTTCGATGTCTAGAACCTTGTCGAATGCGCCGGGAATATGGAATCCAGCCGCATCACGGTCGGGGAATTCTTCGCCTGAGGCCAATTGCTCAAACGTAAGCCACTTCTTATTGGAAAACGTATACTCCATTTTGTTGCGATAGCACCATATATTGTCGGAGCCGAGGATAGGCGTTATTTCCGGAAGTGGCACTTTTGCTATGCGAGTCAATGCATCGACAACCTGCTGCTGTTTGCACTTTAGCTGAAGCTGATAAGGCAGGTGTTCCCATTTGCAGCCGCCGCATACGCCGAAATGGCTGCAACGCGGCTCAACGCGAACATCGCTCGGCTTTTGTATGGAGGCTATGCGTCCCTCGGCGTAGTTTTTGCGCTTCTTCAATAATTTTATGTCGACTATATCGCCGGGTGCTCCATAAGGAACGAATACCACCATGCCGTCGACGCGCGCCAAGGCATTACCCTCGGCTGCGACGTCGGCAATTTCTACATTTTCCAGTATTGGAAGTTCTTTTCTTTTTCTTGACACTATAGTTTCTGTTTAAAAGCATCACCCGATTATTCAGCGGCACGGCACGCAGCCGATACGGTTTCGCTTAATGTCGGGTGGGCATGGATTACGGATGCGATGTCGGCGGCTGTTTGTCCGCTGGCCATTGCATTTGCTACTTCCTGAACCAAGTCGGAAGCGTGGGGACCAATGATATGGCAACCAAGAATTTTTCCGGTGGCCGATTCGGTGATTAATTTCACAAAGCCGTCGGTTTCACCCATGGCGTTTGCCTTTCCGTTGGCACGGAACAATGATTTTGTAATTTTTACGTCTTTGTCGGCACATTGTTCTTGGGTTAATCCGACCATCGCGCATTCCGGTTCGGTGAATACATCGGCCGGAACTACGTTAAGGTCAACCTTTTCGCCACATACAACACGTGCCTGGGCTTCGGCTGCGTGGGCTAGCATCAGTTTGCCATTGACGTCGCCGATAGCGTAAATGCCGGGAATTGATGTTGCGTAATTTTCGTCAACCTCGATACCTCGGCGTCCAACTTTTACACCGATTTCTTCTAAACCCTTAGGAATTGCCGGCTTGCGGCCAACAGCCATTAATACGCAATCGGCTTCGATAGATAATTCCTTACCTTTTTGGGTGTAGAACACTTCAAATCCGGGTTTGACGGCTGTAACGGCTGCGGAGGTCAACACTTTGATACCTTTACGACTGATAAGGCTCCGCAGGCGTTTAGCTACTTCTTTGTCGAAGTTGGGCAAAATCTCCGGGCAGAACTCAACTACAGTTACCTCCACTCCATATGAATTCAGAATGCAGGCGAATTCCATACCGATAACGCCTCCGCCAACTATACAAATTCGCTGAGGCAGATTTTTAGTGTCGAGCATTGCTGTGCTGTCGATACATAAATCCGTACCTTCAATGTTCAGGAATGCGGGTTCCGAACCGGAGGCTACAACAATCATCGGTGCTGTGTACTGTTCGCCATTTACCTCAACAACATTGACTGATTTAACTACGGCTTCGCCGTGCACGATAGTTGCCTTTGAGAGCATTGCCTCAACGTTTTGTCGCATCTGGGCAACGACATTATCCTTACGTTCGACGGCTGCTGCAAACGAAGGAACCACGTTTTCGACAGAAACGCCATATTTGGCCGCTTCCTTTATTGTCTCCACCACTTCGGCCGATTTACAGAGTGCTTTGGTAGGGATGCAACCTTTGTTGAGGCATGTGCCACCGAGCTGGTCGCTTTCAACTACTACTACCGACTTGGCCATGGCCAGCGACCGGGCACACATTTCCATGCCGGCCGGGCCACAACCTATTATAATTACGTCAGCTGATATCATTTTATATCGTCGAATTTAACAATTGGATGCAGAGCTGCTTCAGTGTCGTCGGGATGCGAGATGGGTGTGTTATGGGGCGCATTCTTTACCAGATCGGGAGTTTCAGCTGCCTCTTTGGCTATCTGGCGCATTACGGCGATGAAGCTATCGAGAGTTTCCAGACTTTCTGTCTCGGTTGGCTCAATCATGAGCGATTCATGGAAGAGCAGCGGGAAGTAGATTGTTGGTGCGTGGAAACCGAAGTCAAGCAAGCGTTTGGCAATATTGAGGGTTGTGACGCCGGTTGATTTGTCGGCCAAGCCGTCGAATACGAACTCATGTTTGCTCAGTCCGTCGATAGGAAGCAGATATACATCCTTAAGGGCTTCCTTGATGTAGGTGGCATTTAATGTGGCCAACGGGCCAACATACTTCAAGCCTTCCTTGCCTAATGTCATAATGTAGGCCAAGGCGCGTACGGCAACGGTGAAGTTGCCGAGAGTGCCTGACACTTGCCCCAGGGTGTCTTTTTTGTATTCAACGTCGAACGAACCGTCGGCCAATTTCACTACGCGGGGGTTAGGAAGCAGATGTTCCAATCCTTTTCGTACGCCAACTGGACCTGAGCCTGGGCCGCCACCACCGTGAGGTGTTGAGAATGTTTTGTGGAGGTTGATATGCATAACGTCGAAGCCCATATCGCCCGGACGTGCAACTCCTACCATTGGGTTCAGGTTTGCGCCATCGTAATAGAGTAAGGCTCCGCACTGATGGACAAGTGTGGCAATTTCGGGAATATTTTTTTCGAAAATACCAAGTGTATTGGGGTTTGTCATCATGACGGCAGCTACTGTTTCGTCAAGTAGCGGGCGAAGGTCGTCGACGTCGACAGTGCCGTCGGGGCGGCTTTTTACCTCAACAATCGACAATCCGGCTACGGCGGCACTGGCCGGGTTTGTTCCATGGGCAGAATCGGGCACTATCACTTTTGTGCGTTTCGTATCGCCATGCTGTTCATGGTAGGCGCGAATCACCATCAATCCGGTTAATTCACCATGGGCGCCGGCATAGGGGTTGAGTGTGAATTCGCTCATGCCTCCGATTTCAGATAGCAACTGCTGTAAGGTGTAGTATATTTCTAGCATGCCCTGAACAGTTTTGGTTGGCTGACATGGGTGGAGATTTGCCATGCGTTTGTCTGCTGCCAGCTCCTCGTTGATTTTGGGATTGTACTTCATTGTACATGAGCCAAGGGGATAGAATCCGGTGTCGACACCGAAATTGTTGTTGCTCATGTTGGTATAGTGGCGAACTACGGTGAGTTCGTCGGCTTGGGGCAGGTCGAGCTCATTTGTACGCGCCAGGTCTTCGGGCAATGCATATGTGTCGGTAAGGCCGTTGTCGGGCAATAAATATCCTTTTCTGCCTTTATGTGAAAGCTCAAATATCAGCTTTCCGTAATATTCTTTGTTCATAATGATACTTTCGTGGTTAAAATTAAGAAACTATCAGTTTCACAAGTTTGTCCATATCGGCTACTGAGAGGACTTCGGTTGCAGCAACCATAAGTTCGTTTTCTGCCAATTTTATACCGCAGAGCACACCGGCTTCGATGCCTTCGGCAAGGATTTTGTCGACCGGTTTGTCGGTTCCCAGAACAAACTCGTTTAAGTAGGGCGAATCGGGATATTTAAGTTTAGCTTTTCCAGAGGCTACAACCTTTTGGGCGATATAGCGGGCGTTGACTGCGCTCTTGTTGTTAACTTCAGCCATTCCTTGCGGTCCCATGAGTGACATGTAAACGGTGACGAATAGCGACATAAGTCCTTGGTTGGAGCATATGTTTGAGGTTGCTTTTTCGCGGCGGATGTGTTGTTCGCGAGCCTGAAGGGTGAGCACAAATACACGTTTGCCATTTGTATCTGTAGTTGCACCGACAATACGTCCGGGGAGCTTGCGAACCAGTGCTTGTGTGCAGCAGAGGAATCCGATGTAGGGGCCTCCGTAGTTTAATGGGATGCCGAGCGACTGACCGTCGCCGGCGGCTATGTCGGCGCCCCACTCTGCCGGTGTTTTCAGAACTGCGAGAGTTGAAGCCACGCAGGTCATTGCCAGTGTGGCTTTAGCTTTGTGAACAGCTTCGGCAACACCTTCGAAGTTCTCAACAATACCATATCGGTTCGGCTGTGGGAGAACAACTCCCGCAACGTCGCCATACTCCTGAAGCATGCGTTTCAAATCGTCGATTGAAGTTACGCCAGCAGCTGTTGCGGGTATTTCCTCGATCTGGATGCCGTGGTAGTGGGCATAAGTATGCATTACAGCCAGTACTTGAGGAAGCACTGTCGACGAAACGAGCACACGGTTGCGTTTGCGGGCTGCGGCAACAGTCATCATCATAGCTTCGGCCGTAGCTGTAGCGCCGTCGTACATCGATGCGTTAGATACGTCGAGTCCTGTGAGCCGACACATCATGGTCTGATATTCGAAGATGTACTGCAGTGTTCCTTGCGAGATTTCGGGCTGGTAGGGTGTGTAAGCTGTGAGAAACTCGGAACGGGAGGTGATGTAAGGGATTACAGCGGGTGTGTAATGGTTGTAGTAACCACCTCCGGCAAAACAGGTGAGGTTCTTGTTATTGTCGAACATTTTGTCGAAAAAAGCGCGTATTTCTACTTCGCTCTTTTCCGAAGGAAGATTATAATCGCGTTTCAACAGCAGCTGTTCGGGCACGTCGGCATAGAGGTCGTCGAGTTTCCCGACTTTGCATTTTGAAAGCATGTATTGTAAATCTTCCTGTGTATGTGGAAAATAAGGATGATTCATCGTGATGTTGGTGTATATAAATAGTAAAAATTCCCCTTCTACAGTGTGAATTAATCTGCAGTCGGGGAATTCATCTTATGGTTAATTAGTGGCAAATTTGCTTGTATGCTTCTTCGTCGAGCAGATTGTCGAGTTCGGCTGTGTCGGAAAGTTCAACTTTGATAATCCAGTTGGCCATAGCGTCTTTGTTAACCAAACCGGGTTCGTCGGCGAGAGCTTCGTTTACTTCAACAACAGTACCGCTTACGGGTGAAATCAGGTCGGAAGCGGCTTTCACACTTTCGATAGCTCCGAAATCCTCGCCGGCTGTAACTTCGTCGTCAACGTCGGGCATGTCGACGTAAACAACGTTGCCGAGTTGATGTTGTGCGTAGTCGGTGATACCGATGTAACCTGTGTTGCCTTCAACTTTCACGTATTCGTGGGTGGGAGAATAATATATCTTGCTCATAATTGTGATATTATATTTGGTTATTAATTTTTGTAGCTTTTTTTGTAGAATTTCTTTTTAACAACTTTTCCGGGGAAAGTTTTCTTGCGTATTTTAATAAGCACGGGGGTGTCGAGCGCTGCGTATTCGGCATCGATGAGAGCCATAGCAATGCTCTTGTCAACCGAAATAGCGTGATAGCCGGTTGTAACATGGCCAATAACCTTGCTTCCGTCGGCCGACAGTACTTCGTAGCCATGGCGTGGAACGGCTTTATCCTCTAGCTCGATTCCTACTGTTTTGCGCTTCGCTCCTTCGGCTTTGATTTTAGCTGTGGCTTCGCGACCAATGAACTGTGGTTTGTCGAGTTTTACAAATATGCCTAATCCGGCTTCTAAGGGGGAAACTGTGTCGGAAAGTTCGTTGCCATACAGCGGTAATCCTACTTCGAAACGCAATGTGTCGCGGCATCCTAACCCGCAAGGTTCAACTTTGCCGGAAGCAATTAGCTTATCCCAGAATTTGTTTGTCATTGTGTGTGATGAGTATACCTCAAAACCATCTTCGCCGGTGTAGCCGGTGCGGCTTAGGATTATTGTCTCGCCATCGGTTACAATTTCCTTGAATGTGTAGAAGTCGAGATCGGAGCAAGGGAGACCGAGAACTGATTCGATGATGCTTTCGGCTTGTGGTCCTTGGATTGCCAATTCGCCGAGGGAATCGCTGAGATGGTCAATGCGTACATTATATCCTTCAACATTTTGTCGAATCCATGCAACATCTTTGTCGATGTTTGACGCATTGATTACAAGAAAATAGTTCTCTTTATCTTTGCAGTAAACAAGAAGATCGTCGACGACACCTCCGGTGGGGTTAAGCATCATTCCGTAAAAGCATTTTCCGGGCTGAGCACCGGAAACGTCATTTGTGAAAATATTGTTTACAAATGCTTCAGCATCGGGACCGGTTACTAACACCTCGCCCATGTGTGAAACGTCGAACACTCCGCAGGCGTTGCGCACAGCCTGATGTTCTTCTACAATACCTTTGTATTGGATTGGCATTTCGAAGCCGCCAAACGGACTTATGAGCGCGCCCAGACTGACATGTTTGTCATATAGACAAGTTTTTTTGTTCTCTCCCATTGTTAATTACTGAATATAAGTTGTTTGATATTTTTGTTTTCCATGCCTGGAATCAATTGGGCGACATTGATTTTGGTTAGTGCTTTATCCACAGCCTCTGGCTTGTAGTCGACGCCTACCAATGTGCGTTCGATTGTGGAGGCCGCGTCGGGCTGACCGAAGAAGTCGCCGGCAATAATTATGTGGGCAATGCGGTTGCCGTCGGTGTGTATCTGAACCTGAAATTCGCCTACTGCATCGAATCTTTTGGTGGCTATGATTTCCGAACGGGGATTTTTTCCGAACAACCAGCTGTTGTTGTAATATGGATCCGACTTGATTTCAATTTTTATTTCGTCGTCGGATGTAAGTTCGACAGCTTCGTTGCCGCAAAAATATTCGCGTATGTAGTTTCTAAATCTGGCGATATCCATTGTAATTCCACATTCGCTGAGCGAGGACACATGGGCTCGAACCGAATTGACTCCTTTCGATGTGAGTTTCTGGATTGACGGGCTTATAGCATTCTCCATATGCTCGGGCTTGAAATCGTAGAGCATGGTTGAATGTACAATAGTTCGGTTGTGGAGTTTATGCGCTGCAAACCCTGAGATTTTTTTCCCTTCAACGCATATATCGTTTCGGCCGCTTACTTGAGCGGGAATATCGATGGCGTTCAGGGCCTGAGCTGTCATCATGGCATAGTGTCGCATTGTGTCGGGAACGTTGTCGGTTGAATTTACGATGAAACTGAGCATGACGTTTCCGCGATCGGCATAAACGCATCCGCCTCCGCTTTTGCGACGGTAAAAATTTATTCCGTGCTCTTGGCAATAGTTGATGTTCACCTCTTTTTCAACGAGCTGGTTCCGGCCAAAAATTACGGTTGGCTCTACTTGCCAAGTAAAGAACATTTCGCAGTTAAACTTTATAGCGACATACTCTTCCATTGCCAGATAGAATGGCAACTTGCGATTGTTGTCGTTGATAAGTTTTGCGAATTTCATTTTGGTTAGAAATAGGGCTAATAAGGTTGTCGCTTTTTCTTTTGCCAAAGGTAAAAAATGTTTTTTTCTTAGCCAAAAATGAGATGATAAATTGTTCGTAGCGGTCGTAGCAGCATTACGGGGCACACGCTGAATGAAAATTTGGGTGCCCCAAGAGCTATCGACACCTTGCGCCACAGTACAGAAAGAGCAGTCCATAGCAGCAGTTGCACACAAACCGGAGCCAATATCATTGTTGGCTGTTGTAACATAAACGGTATGGATAGCAGCGACGTGAGTAGCGACACCCACAGCAAAGCTGAAGTGATGGCCTGCATTACGCGGGCTGTATTCCGGCACTGGCGGGCGGCCCATCGGCGGCGGCGTGACATGTTGCGCCAGTGTGACACGGGGTCGTCGGGCTGTATCGTAACAATGGCGTCGCGATTTATGCTTACCGAACAATTTTTCGCATTTGCTACTAAAGAGATGAAGGCATCGTCGTCGCCACCTCCGTAGCGCAGGTTAAGCAGCGAGCTGAAGCCTTTGTTGTCGAAAAACAGGCGGCGTGAGTAGGCAAGATTGGAGCCGTCGCCACGCCAAGGCCTACCGTTAATGGCCGACGCCAGATAGTTGACGGTATCCATAAGGTAGATTCGTTGGCGCATTGTTTTACCAGCGGCCAATACTCCGCAACCAAGCACGACCTGCACCTCGGGATTGTCGGCAAAAGGACGAACCATATTTGCAGCCCAGTAGTCGGAATTGATTGAAGTGTCGGAATTTGTGTGCAGAATTATCGGGAATTGTGCGCTTTTGATGCCCAACATAAGTGCCAGGTTTTTTGATGAGATGCCTCTTGTGTCGGCCGGAGTGAATGTGTGTCGCAAGCGGTTGGACCATTCCGACTCGAACATCAATAAAAGCGATTCTGTGGTTGGATTTGCACCATCGTTAACTACTATGACTTCAAATTTGTTGTCGGGATATTTCTGCGACATTAATTGTGGAATCTGGCGTTCCAAACCGGCAGTGGAGTTATGGGTGTAAACTATAACCGACACCCCGGGTAGCGAATCGTAATTGATTGCAGATGAGCTGCTGTTGTCGTGTTGCGACTGTTTTAGGATGGCATATAATCTTGGTACTTGAATTGCCAGCGCGGCTACTGCAGAGATAACAGCAATGGCGAGCAAGATATTAGGAAGAATCAAAAGCATCGTTTCGGGCTATTATTTTGAAAATAGATCGCAGGGGATTGGCGTTTTTAAACAACCACCTCCATTATTTAGCACTACAAATTTATAATACTTTGTTAAGTTTAAATGAAAATCCGATTAAGATTTTTTTTCGTATTTAAAATCTGCAATCGGATTGCATTGTTTTTTGCTGATATTTGTGAAATTTAATTCTTATACTAATAATAAACCAACGAACCAGACATAATTGCTTTATGAAATTAGCACAGATTTTATTGCTGTCATTATCACTGACCGGGTTTTATGGGTGCGCTCATAGCCATTCCGACCACGATGGTGAACACCATGATGAAGTTGAAGTTGAAGGAGCCGATGAACACCATCACGACGATGATGAAATAATATTGTCGCCTGACGATGCTGCCCGTTTCGGGGTTGTTACCGAAATTATTCAGCAGCAACCGTTCTATCAGACAATAAAGGTTACGGGTGAGGTATCGGCGCCTGAAACCGGTGTTTATACCGTAACAGCGCGTAAGTCGGGCAAAATCATATTCGCCGGCAATATCTCTGCCGGAACCATGTTAAAGGCCGGTCAGACAATCGGAAGACTTTCGGCTTCGGGTTACCAAGGTGGCGATCAGACAGCCGCCGATGCCATAAGGCTGGAGTCGGCTAAAAAGGAACTGGATCGACTGACTCCTTTATATAAAGAAGGTGTAGTATCGCAAAAGGATTATGCAGCAGCTGAGGCCGAATATAGGATTGCTGAAGTTGCAGCAAACGGGTCGTCGACTTCAAGTACGGTAGTTTCACCGGTAAGCGGTCGCGTAAGTAATATTTTTGTTTCTCAAAATCAATTTTTGAACGCCGGCGATCCAATTCTAAATATTGTTGATACAAAAGAACTTACATTGCGGGCAGATTTGCCGGTGAAGTATTCGAAATTATTGTCCGACATCGTTTCGGCCCGCTATTCAACAGCAGAATCTGACACAGTTTACGACATCGCCGATATGAACGGTAGGCTAATTTCGAGCAACAACAATATGGTGTCGAAGGGAGGGTATATTCCGGTTCAATTCAAGTTTGACAACGTCTTGAACACTGTTGCAGGAGCCTACGCCGACATATACTTGATTTGCAAGCAAACTAAAAATTGCATTTCGTTGCCACGCACTGCAATCAGTGAGGAGCAAGGCGCTAAATTCGTGTTTGTAAAGATTGATGATCACGGATATGAAAAACGTAATGTGAGCCTTGGTAATTCCGACGGCCAACGTGTTGCTATACTGAAAGGACTACAGCCCGGCGAGGAAGTTGTGACGGAAGGTACAGTATTCGTAAAACTGGCACAGACAAAGAATGTTATGCCCGAGGGCCATTCTCACCATCATTGATAAAATAAACGTAAATGCTTAACCGAATAATTAAAATATCCCTGAACAACAGGGTAGCAGTTCTTGCCGCAGCGGCGCTTATATTGCTTGCCGGTTGCATAACGCTTTTGCGAATGGAGGTTGATATCTTCCCTGACCTGAATGCTCCTACGGTAACAATAATGACCGAAGCCCCGGGCCTTGCTCCTGAGGAAGTTGAACAATTGGTGTCATTCCCAATCGAGACGGCCGTTAACGGAGCATCGGGAGTTAGACGTGTGCGTTCGTCGTCGGCCACCGGTTTTTCTGTTGTATGGGCTGAGTTCGATTGGGATACAGATGTTTATCGGGCGCGACAAACCATATCGGAAAAACTGGCCAACTTAAGTTCTCAACTTCCGTCAGAGGTTGGGGCGCCTATGCTGGGGCCGCAATCGTCGATTCTTGGCGAAATGATGATTATTAGCTTGACGTCCAAAAATGGAGATACTTCTTTGGAGCAGTTGCGCACAATCGCCGACCGTACGATATCGCCACGTTTAATGGCTTTGGGTGGAATCTCGCAGGTTTCTGTGATAGGAGGCGATGTTCGTCAGTACCAGATTTTGCTGAGTCCGGAAAAAATGAAGTTCCACAATATCACTCTTGACGAGGTTCTTGAAGCTACAGAAGGGATGAATACGAACGCGGCCGGTGGTGTGCTCTACGACTATGGTAATGAATATATAATAAAGGGTAAGGTAAATACCAACCGTATCGACGAATTGGAATCGGCTGTGGTTAGAAGCGACGATAACGGCGTAGTATTGCTGGTCGATATAGCCGACATACGTACGGGCGCTGAATCGCCACGGTTGGGTGCCGCGTCGGAAAAAACAGTTCCAGCGGTGCTGATAACTGTGACAAAGCAGCCGGGGGCCGGCACTATATCGCTGACTGAGAAAGTGGATGAGGAGCTGGCTATGATAGGCTCGTCGCTCGACGATGACATAAACATTTCTACCGATATTTTCCGGCAGGCCGATTTTATCGACAGTTCAATATCGAATCTTCAGCAGTCGCTTTTTGAGGGAGCTTTGATGGTTATAATTGTGCTGTTCTTTTTCCTTATGAACGCCCGTACGACGGTGATATCAATTATAGCTTTGCCATTGTCGATAATTATAACTGTGCTGATATTGAATGCGCTTGGCATGACTATAAATACGATGAGTTTGGGCGGTATAGCCATAGCGATAGGTTCGTTGGTCGACGATGCAATAGTCGACGTTGAGAATGTGTTCAAACATTTGAAGGCAAACAGTGAGTTGCCGCCCGATAAACGAGAGAAAATCACTAAGGTTGTTTATGACGCATCTCGCGAGGTGAGAATGCCCATATTTAATTCTTCGTTGATAATTATTGCCAGTTTCATGCCTCTGTTTTTTCTATCTGGAATTGAGGGCCGCATGCTGGTTCCGCTAGGGATCTCGTTTATTGTGGCGCTAATAGCATCGACGATAGTGGCTCTTACATTGACACCTGTGTTATGTTCGTATCTACTTGGAAGTGAGAAATCATTGCATGCTAATAGGGAACCTTGGGCCGCACGCACGCTTCGCCGGCACTATTCCAGGGGACTAACCTTGGCTCTTTCGCATAAAAAGGCTGTTATATATGGGACTACGGCGTTGTTCGTTGCTACTATAGGGATTGCATTTACTCTTGGCCGAGGTTTTCTGCCTGGGTTTAATGAAGGCTCTTTTACAATAAATGTAAGTACATTACCCGGTATATCGCTAGAGGAGAGTGATCATATAGGCCGCGAGGCAGAGAAATTGATAATGTCGGTTCCGGAAATCAATACCGTGGCGCGTAAGACCGGCCGTGCCGAGCTAGATGAGCATTCGCTGGGTGTTAATGTTTCGGAAATAGAAGCTCCGTATACATTAAATAAACGTAGCCGCGATGAGGTTGCCGGCGAACTTCGTCATAAACTCGGTTCGATACCCGGGGCGAGTATCGAAATAGGTCAGCCGATATCGCATCGCATAGATGCTATGTTGTCGGGTACGGAGGCTCAGATAGCAATTAAGGTGTTCGGCCCCGATTTGGAGCGGCTTCACAGTATTGGTTTGAATATTAAGAAAGCGATTGGCGAAGTTCGGGGTATTGCCGATGTGAATGTTGAACAGCAAATAGGACGACCGCAACTGGAGATAAAGCCTCGGCGAGCAATGCTTGCCCGATATGGAATCACAATGCCGCAGTTTGTTAAATTTATTGATGTGGCTATGTCGGGCGTTAGTGTGTCGCAGGTTTATGAGGATGGTCTCCCCTACTCGCTTGTTGTAAAATTCGGGGAATCGGAACGTTCCACTCTTGAGTCGATTGAAGAGATAATGATTGATTCAAACCAGGGCGCGATTCCGTTGAGTTATGTAGCCGACATTGTGTCGTCGCACGGGCCAAACACCGTGAACCGCGAGAATGTAAATCGGCGTATTGTAGTGTCGGCCAATACATCGGGTCGCGACCTGCGTGGCGTCGTTGACGATATAAAAGAGATTGTAGCCAAGAACGTTGAGCTGCCCGAAGGGTATTATATCACATATGGCGGGCAGTTTGAAAACGAAGCAGCAGCTACACGTACGCTTGCCTTGGCTTCGTTTATAGCGTTGCTGGTGATACTTTTTCTCCTCTACTCAGAGTTCCGCAACTGGACCCAATCGGGTATTATTCTGCTTAATATGCCATTAGCTATGATTGGCGGCATAGTTATGTTGCGACTTACTACTGGAGAACTGAATATTCCGGCTATAATCGGCTTCATATCGTTGCTTGGAATAACAACCCGAAACGGGATGCTGTTGATGTCGCGCTATAACGCTCTTCAAAGCAGTGGTATGGCTTTGCAGCAGCGAATCAGCATAGGCTCGACGGACAGGTTATTGCCTATTGTAATGACCGCTTTAACTTCGGCATTAGCCCTCGTTCCACTTGCACTTCGAGGTAGCGAACCGGGTAATGAAATCCAGTCGCCGATGGCGATAGTGATTCTCGGGGGACTTATCACTTCAACAATATTAAATCTTTTCGTGGTTCCTGCCGTGTATGAATTATCGTGCCACGGTAACAAAGGTGTGTTAAAACAACAAACCAGATGATGAAAAACAGAATTTTTACAATTATATTTACTTCCTTGGCAACCGGTTTATTTGCCAGCGGACAAGATAGTTTTGACGCAGTATATTCAACAATACTGACCAACAATCCCGATTTAAGAAGTGCCCGGATTGAGACCGAGGCACAGGAACTGCAGGAGCGTTCTACGCTGAATTTGTCGGATCCAGAAGTTGAGTTCAGTCACAAATGGGGACCCAAGCAGGCCGGCAACAAAACTGAGTTGACTGTTAGCCAAGGCTTTGATTGGCCAGGCGTTTATCGGCATCGCCGTAGCGGCGTTAAACATCGGGAATCGGCTTTAAATTATCTGCTTGAATCTACGATTATAGATAAGCGGTTGGAAATAAAATTGTTGTTGATTGACTTGGTTTATGTTAACCGTCAAAGCGAATTGTTAGGTCGTAAACTAAAAGCTATCGATTCACTGCTGGTTACATATTCTAATCCGGTTAATTCAACAAATTTGACAAAACTTGATTTGAACAAGCTTAAGATTGAGCGTTACCGATTGAATTCGAAATTTGAAGCTTCGGCCATACAGAAACTTTCAATAAAACAGAAACTTGAGGAATTGAACGGAAACTCGATTGACGAAAGCGCACTGAAGATTACAAAATTTCCGGCCGATTCGATACGGACAATAGCGGTATATGAAGAAATCAGCAAGAGAAATCCGGAATATCTGGCAATGCAAGCGCAGACCAGCACTGCCGAATCGTTGTTGAAAGAATCGAGACTGATGAATTTGCCCGGATTTTCTTTGGGTTATAGCTTTGCTCGTGAGGAACATAACTCTTTTAATGGGTTTGCTGTCGGGGTTAGTTTGCCTCTGTTTTCAAACAGGAATAAGGTGAAGTCGGCAAAAATGCAGCTCGAGGCTCAGCGCATAAAGGAGCAACAGATGCATTTTGATATTGAAACGCAGATATTTGCGCAGTTGATACAAGTCCAGATAATGAAAAAAGCCGTTGATTCGGCGCGTAATTTATTGACAGAAATCGATTATGAGCGTTTACTGGGACTTGCGCTTGGTGGCGGACAGATTTCGCTAGGCGACTATTTGATTGAATGTAATTTCTATGTACAATTCGAGGAAGAGTATCTTGAGGCACAATATCAATACCAATGCCAATTGGCAACTCTTAATAAATTGCTTTGATTTATATGTAATTGTTATAAATAGCCAAGAAACGCTAAAGTTGACTTACGTAACGGACACGCCACGAACTTTTTGTAGTTTGTGGCGTTTTCCTTTTGTAATTCAACATAATAATTATGAAACCACAAGTTTATACTCAACCTAATTTACCTTACGCAATCGATGCGCTTGAACCTGCTATCAGTCAGGAAACCATTTCCTATCACTGGGGCAAACACGAAAAAGCTTATATCGATAACCTCAACCGACTGATAGCTGATACGGAATGGGAGGATACCCCTCTGGAGGATATTATCAAGACGGCTGTGGGACCGTTGTTCAATAATGCCTCGCAGGCATGGAATCATATCTTCTACTTTTTCTCTTTTTCGCCTGATGGGGGTGGAGCGCCTACCGGCGATTTGGCTAAGGCGATAGAGCGCGACTTCGAATCGTTCGATAATTTTAAAACGCTTTTTGTTAAGGCCGGAGTTGATTTGTTTGGTTCGGGTTGGGTATGGTTGTCGCAGGATAAGGATGGCCGTTTGTTCATTACCCAAGGTAGTAATGCAGCCAATCCATTGACGCAGGGTTTGACTCCAATCCTAACGTTCGATGTATGGGAACACGCTTATTATCTGGATTATCAAAACCGGAGAGCCGATGCCTTGAACAAATTATGGGACATCGTTGACTGGGACGTTGTTGGCTCCCGCTATTTGAAGAAAATATAAAACATATCGACTATAGCACTTTTAGCATAATGTGATGAATGGAGAGAGAGGCAACCGTGAGGTCCCCTCTCTTTTTTTGCTTATTTACTCTTCATTGAAGCGAAAGTTAACGGCAGGATGATTGCTGGAATAATAATAAAGCACACGATATCATAAATATACTTTTGTTCTAAGACTACTGGTAAGATTAGAACAAACGGTATAATGCAATATATCAGTAGTCATTTTTGGTGTGGTTTAAAATTTGGTTTTTTCAGTATTATATCAGTAATAGACCAATGATATTTTGCCAGAACAAGTATAGGATATATTATTACCAGAATGTCAAATAAAAAATATGTAAAGTAAATTCCAGTAAAAATTTTTGATTCCTTTATCAGTGGAGAGGATAAATAGTACAATATACGAGTCCATAAAGACATAGCAATAACTACAAGAATATTGCTAATATTCACGTATTTGAATAGAGCTTCTTTCATAAAATAATTGTTTAGAGGTTATTAAATGATCGTTCGTATGCAAAGTATATTCGTTTGAAACTTTGCAAAATTAATGACTTAAATCAGAAAGATTACTGGCTTATAAAATAAAGAATCTATCAAACGTCGGATGTATTCGTCAGATATTCAGCAATATATAGATTTTGCATTTTTCTTTTCTATCATTTCTCTTTTCTAATCTTTAATGGTCTGTTTTTTTGTTTATATTTGCATAATACTACTGGTGCGATAAAATCGCATTAGTTTAAAAATTATCAAATAAAGAGAGTTCTTTGACATTTTGGTTTGAATAGATTGAAGAGTCTTGCCGTGTTAGCAGTGTCCGGAGTTCGGTGCGCTCCATGGCTGAGATTCTGATCAAGGTTGCCACCTCAGTGATAGAATAAGGGCACTTGTAGTCGGCCTTGATTCTTGCAACTGTTAGGTAGGATATTATGGCTGTCCATAGGTGGACTTTGACAGCATTCTCTGCAAATCCCCATAGGCTTTTCACGACAATGTTCTGCTTTATCCACTTGAAGAAAACCTCAATATCCCAGCGGTGACGTTGCTATCGTGCCATTTCCCATCGGTGATATGGATATTGGCCGGGATGCTCCCTCGTAAATCTAACAATGTGTGCATTTTAACTGCTCCCTTGCTATATTTGCCCAGTGCCCAAGCAGCAAGTTTGATGCTCGTAGATATGGTCGTGGAGTCCAGAGCATAAATCACATTGTCAATGGTTATCTCCGATAGTTTGACCTTTGAGTACTTTGGTCTGACAATTCCTATGAGGCAAAAGCCAAGCCCTTCAAAAATACGATAATCCCGACCCTCATTTGCCCTTGACAACGAAGTGTGACTCACGGCTTTGCGGAATCCGAGATGTTAAAGTATATTGGAATGGGCTTCCAAGCATAGGCAGATATCTCTAAGTGAATCACATCCCGTCAACTGCCTGAAAAGCAGATGAAGAAGATGGCTATAACTATTGAGATTCTTAGCGTGCCAATCGCCATTATATTGCCGAACAAGTTTATCAAACTGATATCGCGGTATAAACTCGATGACCTGTGAGAATATATACTTACCTTGATTCATAATCTTGATGCTGTGAACAACAAGACTAAGAAATCAATTTCAAATCAAAAAAATCAATGTTCTCTCGTATGTTATTAAATACTAATATTTTAACTATAGTGGTTAGATTTTTATCGCACCACTACTATTTGCATAATATGAAACAAATTCAGTCTGTTATACAATGCATAAAAAGAGGAATAATTGAATTTTCTACATTAATTATTATTTCTCTCTTTCTCTGTATTATAAAAATAATAAGCTCCATAACAAATTATATAGAATTCTATCCCTTCGTAATAATTTTGGATTGCATGCTTGTTGCTATATTATGTATTTCACTTATACTGCGCAAAAAGATAAATAAACGATACAACTCCGAATTTAGTAAACGAGAGAGACTATGGATGATTTCCATTGCATTTTTTGTAAGTGGGTTATATGTATTAATTGATTTTATAAGGTTCAACCATTTAGGTGACGGTTTGTACGTAATATTGACAGCAGAAATAATACTCTTTATTTTTTTGTATATATATAATTGGATATGCAATGCGCCAGAAGGACGAAGTTCTACAAGCACAATTAACTTTAGTTGATTTGCAGCGGATAATGAAAGCTGACTCTGAACGAAATCAAGCTGCTGTTGCAAAATTATTTAGACGTCAGTTTGAAATAGTGGATAAGTTTGCAGCCATGCGTTATGAATGTGAAGACGAAAGAAAATTAGCCGTAAATTATGGACGTGAAGCTATAAAACTGGTCAAAAGTTTGGAGCCTAACACCGTAGAGCTAACAGAATTAGAGCAATATATTAATGAACATTATGACAATCTGATTAGTAAGCTCGACAGCGCATTTTCTCAATTATCCAATATGGAACGTAATATTTTTATGTATGCTGTGATTGGATTGTCGCCTAGGGCAATGAGTGTTCTTTTGAACTTACCTATCGACAGCATATATAATCGTAAAAGCAGGTTGAAGACAAAGTTGAAAAGTGGTCCAGAAGAATTAAAATTTATATTTGATAAGATTTAATTATTCTACCCTACACTATTTTAGTGGTTAGTATTGAAATATGAAGATACGGAAAACTGAAATAATGGATATTGAACGTGTGCTGGAAGTTTTTGACAGCGCTCGGCAATACATGCGTGCGAGTGGAAATATGGAGCAATGGGTCGGCAATTATCCGTCGGAGGAAGTGATACGATCGGACATTAATCGAGGATGGAGTCATGTTATTGAACTCAATGGCGAGATTGTTGCTACATTTTGTTTGATGACTACTCCAGAGCCATCGTATTCTGATATAGATGGAGAATGGCTTAATGACGAACCATATGTGACGCTGCATAGGGTTGCTTCGGACGGAACTTCAAGAGGAATATTACACACGGCAGTTGAATATGCGGCTTTGTCATACGCAAATATACGTGTCGACACGCACGCCGACAACCGTCCTATGCTTGATGCGATAGGTCGCGAGGTTTTTGCGCGTTGCGGCGTTGTAACGCTTGCAGATGGGTCGCTCAGGACGGCTTTTCAGAAAGTTGTTTAGCGTAAAAAAAGGCGACACGTCATATGTGACACGTCGTCTCGTAATTTTTTTTGACGGAAGTTATTCGTCGAATGTCATTTCATCGAATCCTTCGGCATCGAATTCGTCGGGGTTGTATTCGTCGGAGCCGTAGAAGTCTTCGTCTAAATCGACCGATGCGGCTGCAGCGGCTGCAGCTTTTGCTTCGAATTCGTTAAAGTCCATTGCTTGTACAGGGGCTACCCCCATAGCCGCAACGCAGATAGGATCTTTCAGATTTTTGCCGGCTACGCTTTTCTTCATTTCGATGAAGAAACATCGGTCGGTCATGTAATCGAAAACGAAAATCAACTTTTGTCCGTCGTCGATGTAATCGCTGAGAACGGTTTCTTCCATCAGGTAAACGTCCTGATCGGAATCTGTTCCCATGTCTTCAAGGGTTATCTCGCGGCCTTTCTCCCAGTTGTCGTCGCAAAGGAAGAATGAGCACATCTGGTTTTTGTCGTAGTTAACGCTTTCGCATATAGCATTACGTAAATCCAGAAATGTGGCATCGGCATCAATATTAATTTCTCTGCGGAAATTGTCCACTTCATCAGATACCAGACGGAAGTTGAATATCATAGTTTTTGAATTTTTACTTGAATTTTTAAATAAGAGCGCGGAGAAATGCACAGAAGTCATTTTCGGCGTTGACTTGATTTGTCGCCCCTAATTTAAAAATTTAAATTTATTCTTCGATTGTTTTTGTTTGAATTTTTCTGAGATTATAACACATCTCGGGTGCTGACTGTTTTACTCTCGGGTAAAGATTCTAATATTATGCGGTGGGATTGCTCTATTACCTCTTTTATGTTGTGACGTCCGTCGACGGCATTAATTGGTTTGTATATATGCATATGTATGTGTCCGGGTACTGGCAGTTTTTTGAATCGTGGCATCACTTTGAACGAACCGTCGATTGATATTGGCACGACGGGTAGCCCGAACTCTTCGGCCAGGAGGAATGCTCCGCGTTTAAAGCGATGCATAAGTCCGTCGGGGGTGCGTGATCCTTCGGGAAATACCACAATCGACATTCCTCCGCGCAACTGACGCTCGGCCACCTCCATAGTGTGACGGGTGGCCGAAGGCGACGAGTTGTCGACCATAATATGACCGGATATTTTGCATGAATATCCAACCAGAGGAATTTTTCCAAGCGAGGCTTTCATCATCCAACGGAAGGGATGATTAAGGTAACCATACACCGAAAATATGTCGTATGCGCCCTGATGGTTGCATACGAAGACATAGCTTGTTTTCTTGTCGATATTTTCGCGTCCTTCCACGGTTACTTTTACCAGCATAAATGTACAGAAAAGTCGTGCCCAATAAGTTGGTACGGTATTCCCGGCCCAACGACTCAGTCCGCAGCACGACAGAATAATTACAGCGGAAGCTGTAAGAATTGTAGCCACGAGGAGGATGGGTCCTGCAATCAGAAGCTGGTAAAGTCGGTAGAAGAACATTTTCATATTATATGTTTAGTAAGCGAACATTGGGTATTGAGCCATAATGCTGTTTACTTTTTCGCGAACACCGGCTATTACAGCGGGGTTGTCGTGATTTGTAAGCACTGTGTCGATCATCTCAACAATTTCTCCCATAAGTGGTTCTTTAGCGCCACGTGTGGTTATGGCCGGTGTTCCAAGCCTGATACCTGAGGTTTGGAATGGGCTGCGCGAGTCGAATGGCACCATGTTTTTGTTGGCGGTAATGTCGGCTTCGACGAGAACCTTCTCGGCAACTTTACCGGTGAGGTCGGGGAATTTTGTGCGCAGGTCGAGCAGGATGCAGTGGTTTGATGTGCCGCCCGAAACAATTTTATAGCCTTTGTCGAGAAGTGCCTGGGCCATAGCGGCGGCATTTTTCTGAACTTGTTTTTGATATTCTTTGTACTGTGGTTGGAGGGCTTCTCCAAAAGCGACAGCCTTTGCTGCTATTACATGTTCGAGGGGTCCGCCTTGTACGCCTGGGAAAACGGCTGAGTCGAGCAGTTGCGACATTTTACGTATTTCGCCTTTGGGATTTGTTTTGCCCCATGGGTTGTCGAAATCTTTGCCCATCAAGATTATACCGCCACGAGGGCCACGGAGAGTTTTGTGGGTTGTTGAAGTGACGATATGGGCATATTTTAATGGGTTGTCGAGGAGCCCGGCAGCGATGAGTCCGGCCGGATGAGCCATGTCGACCATGAAAATAGCACCGATTTCATCGGCTAGACGACGCATGCGAGCATAGTCCCATTCGCGTGAGTAGGCGCTTGCACCACCGATAATCAGTTTGGGGCGTTCGGCGCGTGCGACTTGCTCCATCTGGTCGTAATCGACCAGTCCGGTTTCGGCGCTTACGTTGTATTCAAGAGCGTGGAAAACGAGTCCACTGAAATTTACAGGGCTACCATGCGATAGGTGTCCACCGTGTGAAAGGTTCAAACCAAGGAATTTATCGCCGGGTTTGAGGCAAGCCATAAATACAGCCATGTTTGCTTGTGCACCTGAGTGAGGCTGTACGTTTGCATATTCGGCACCAAACAATTGTTTTACACGGTCGATAGCCAGCTGCTCGGCCATGTCGACAATTTGGCAACCTCCATAATAGCGGTGGCCGGGATAGCCTTCGGCATATTTGTTTGTTAAACAAGAGCCCATTGCCTGCATTACCTGCGGGCTAACGAAGTTTTCTGAAGCGATAAGTTCAATGCCATGGAGCTGGCGCTGATGTTCTCGTTCGATAATGTCGAAAATTTGAGTGTCTCTTTCCATTTTCTGTATTGGTTATTTCTGATTTATTATTCTGATTTCTTTTTTACCGACCAACCGAATCGTCCGATTTGTTCGCCTAAAGAATAGTATGCACCATGGGAATAGGCAATCAATCCGGCTTGCTTCATATTGAATGCTCCGGTTTCGGCATTGATTAGCGTATCGTCGGCTAATACGTTTACCACTTCGGCTAGGAACATGTCGTGGGTGCCTAGATGAATTATCTGCTTTACGCGGCATTCAATGTTGACCGGCGATTCTTTGATGTAGGGGGAGCTGACTTTTTCTCCTTTTACGGGCGTCAGTCCGGTTTTTTCCCATTTGTTGTAATCTCTACCTGAGCGGACACCTGCCCAATCGGTAGCGCGAGCCATTTTTTCGGTAGTAAGGTTAATTGTGAACTCCATTGAATTTTTAATTAATTCATAGGAATGTCGTCCCGGACGTACCGATATGTAACACATTGCCGGATCTGTACAAACCGTTCCTGTCCAAGCTACCGTCAGCATATTGTAGTTCTCTTCGGAGTTGCCACAGCTCACTAGTACGGCAGGCAGGGGATAGATTAATGTACCGGGTTTCCAGCTCTGTTTCATAATTATATGGTCTTTTTATTTGCCACTTATTTTATGTGGGCATTTTTTGCAGTTACTGAGTGTCCGCAATAGTGACAACGCAGGATATGCCTTTCGCTATCGACAAGATGAAAACGCGTTGGCATAGGTTCGTTGTTTGTGATGCATTTCGGGTTGTCGCATTTAACGATTCCTACAATCGTTTCCGGAATGCTTACGTTGTATTTCTCAACAACTTCGAAATTGCGAATGATATTTATCTTTGCGGTAGGGGCGATAAGCGCTATGCGGTTAATCACATCCTGGGGGAAGAATGTGTTGGCAACTTTTATTATTCCTTTTGTGCCTAGCTTTTTGGAGTCAAGATTGTTGCCGATAGTTACGTGTTTATCTATTTTTTCGATGCCGAGGATCGAAACCGCCTGGAACAGTGCAGACGAAGGTATGCGGTCGATAACAGTGCCATTTTCCAATGCCGCAACTGCCAATTCTTTTTTGTTTGCTTTCATACTGGTTATAGTTCTGGGACTTTTATGCCGAGGGCACGGCAGATTATTGCCTGACGTGCATACAGACCGTTCTGAGCCTGTTGGAAATAGTAAGCTTTGGGCGAATTGTCGACATCTTGGGCGATTTCATTCACTCTTGGAAGCGGGTGCAGGACGCGTAGGTTTGGTTTCGAATTTTCCAGCATAGCGGCGTTTAGTGTGTAAAGGTTTTTCACCTTTTCGTATTCCATAATGTCGGTGAACCGTTCGCGCTGCACTCGTGTCATGTACAGGATGTCGCTTGAGTTTATCACCTCAGGCGAGAAATCGGTGTATTCGTTGTAGGCGATACCGTTTTCTTGACAGAATTGCCTATACTCGGCTGGCATTTGCAATTCGCGACATGCTACGAAATTGAATGTCGGATTGAAATAGCGCATAGCCATAAGCAGTGAATGCACTGTACGACCATATTTTAAGTCGCCTACCATAGTTATGGTCAGGTCGGTCAGCTTTCCTTGGGTTTTGTATATCGAGTACAGGTCGAGCATAGTTTGTGACGGATGCTGATTGGCACCGTCGCCGGCGTTTATTACCGGAATGTCGGTCACTTCGGTGGCGTAACGAGCTGCGCCTTCCAGATAGTGACGCATAATTATTAGGTCGACATAATTTGACACCATTTTAATGGTGTCTTTCAGTGTTTCACCTTTTGATGAGCTTGTAGTGCTGGCGTCTGAAAACCCCACTACCCTACCTCCAAGGCGATTCACAGCTGTTTCGAAACTCAGACGAGTGCGGGTTGAAGGCTCAAAGAAAAGAGTAGCCACCATTTTTCCGTCAAGAATTTTCTGATTGGGGTTAGCCTCGAAATAGCTGGCTTGCCTAAGCAATTTCAGGATTTCGTCTTTGCTGATGTCGGAAATCGACACAAGGCTGTTGGAATTCATTTCGGTATCGTTTTTACGGATTTTACTATCGCAAAAATAATATATCTGAAAAGTTTTTCCAAACACCGAGAATGTTTTTTACAGACGGTTTTGTAAAATAAAATATCAATGTCGGCTAATGCTGTTTGGTAATCTGTAATGGCATGAAAACAGAGCTGAATTTTGATGTTTGGAGTTTATTGCTTAACTTCGTTGGATAAGTTTGAATCGATGATTAGCAAGATAAAAAATATAATTGCAACGGGATTAATAGTTGTTTCGCTCCCTGTGTGGGCACAGCATGCGGTTATATTGCACACAAACGACACTCATTCGCAAATCGATCCGGCCGACGATGGCATGGGTGGCGTTTTGCGCAGGAAGGCTTTTATTGACAGTGTCCGTTTGGCGGAACCTAATGTTATATTGGTCGATGCCGGCGACGTTGTGCAAGGTTCGCTTTATTATTCAATTTATAAAGGTGAGGTAGAACGTAAGGTGATGAATGCCCTGGGATACGATATAATGATTCTCGGCAATCATGAATTTGACTCCGGTATGGAGAAGTTGGCTCAGGAGTGGAAGTTGCTGAATGCTGAATTGATTTCGTCGAACTACGATTTCAGCCAAACTCCTCTTGCGGGTATGTTTAAACATTACACCACAAGAACAGTTGACAACAAGAAAATTGGTTTCTTCGCTATAAATCTGAACCCAGAAGGAATGATTTCCGAGAGCGTAAGTCAGGGACTGAAATGCACCGACGGTTTGAAGGCAGCAAACGCAATGGCGTGGTATTTGAAAAATATAGAGAATGCCGATTTGGTTGTTGCTTTGACTCATGTTGGTTACAGCGATCCTGTACCCCCTACTCCAAGCGATGTTGAAATTGCACAACAAACTGAGAATATTGATATTATTATCGGTGGGCACAGCCATACGAGAGTTGGTCCAGGCTCTAACGATGGTAACCTATGGAAGATGACAAATCTGGCAGGCGACACAGTGCTGATTGCGCAGACAGGTTCGTTAGGTAAACATATCGGTAAGATTGATGTTGACTTTGCTAATAAAACAATTAATCAGAAATTGCTTCCGATCGATGTGCGCTATGATAACCGTGTTGATCCGATTCTAAAGCATGAGTTGGAAACATATAAGCAGGGTATTGATTCTATTGTTAATGTTGTTTTAACTACCCTTGATACGGATATGCCGCAAGGCGCGCCGATTATGCGCAACTGGTTGGCGGATATAGTGTATTCTGTTGGAAATAGTCTGTTCGAAACCAGAGCTGATTTTGCTGTGATTAACAAGGGCGGTTTGCGCCATAGTCTTCAGAAGGGCTCGTTGACAAAAGGCATGATTATGACTTTGATGCCGTTTGATAATAAGCTGGTTTTGCTTGAAATTACGGGCCGGGAACTTAAACGCGCATTGCCGCTGATGGAGCAACGAAGCGTTAATTGTGTAAGCAAAGGATTCGATTTTAAAAAAATCGACGACAGTAAATTATATAAGGTTATAACAATAGATTATCTGGCCGACGGTGGTGACTATATGGAGCCGTTTAAAAAGGCGAAGCGACTGAAATCTAGTGCGCTGAGGCTTGATGACGCCGTTGCCGGATATCTTAAGAACAATAAGGGCAAACCTGACGGGGGATTTGATACGACTATCAGATTATAACCGGTTGTACCGCTTAGCATTTTAAACAACTTAAAAACTATTTTGCGCTATATGAAACTTAATCTTACTAAATTAATCTGCGCACTTTCTTTGTCTGCATTTTTGACAGTCGATGCCGCTGTGCCGACATTGTTAAAGCAGACCGATAACGCGGAACGTGACCGTTGGGTTGACTCCGTTTTCAATACGATGTCGCCGCAGGAAAGGGTTAAACAATTGTTCATGCCTGTCGTTGACCCGACAAATATCGCGGTGGCAAAAAAAACTTTGTATAACCATATTGTTAATAATTCGGTTGGCGGTATACTTTTTAGTGGTGGTAAAGCTCGTCAGTATACTGAACTGATCGACTATTGTCAATCGATAGCCAAGATTCCATTGATGTTTACACTGGACGGTGAATGGGGTCCGGCAATGCGGCTGAAAGATGTTGAGGGTTTTCCATATAATATGAGCCTGGGCGCAATTCAAGATCCGGAATTACTTTATGCGTATGGAAAAGAAACAGCCCGCCAATGCCGTTTGCTGGGCTTGCAGGTTGACTTTGCTCCTGTGCTTGACGTGAATTCCGACCCGGCAAATCCTGTTATCGGCAAGCGTTCGTTTGGCGAAGATCCCAATCGAGTATCGGAGCTTGGATGTGCGTATTCGCGAGGAATGGAAAGCGGTGGAGTAATGGCAGTTGCCAAACATTTTCCTGGACACGGTGATACGAATGTTGATTCTCACAAAGCATTGCCCACAGTTCACCACGACCGTGCTACGCTCGATTCGGTTGATTTGCTGCCGTTTCAAAATTTCTTTAATCAGGGTTATTCAGGTGTGATGGTAGGCCATCTTAATGTGCCAGCTTTAGATGGAACAGGAACACCTTCGTCGTTGTCGAAGCCTATTTCAACCGGATTGCTAAAAGAAGAAATGGGATTTCAGGGGCTGACATTTACCGACGCTCTAACTATGGGAGGCGCGTCGCAGAAGAATTCTGACAACTGTTTGCGTGCGTTTAAAGCCGGCGCCGATATATTGCTCAAACCGGCTAATACGGCGACATCGATTCAAGCAATATTGGCTGCTGTTAAATCTGGAGAAATAACTCAGGAGCAGGTTGACAAAGCTTGTCGCAAAATGTTGGCGTATAAGTATGCGCTCGGATTAAAACAACGCCCGAACAAAGTTGACAGACCGGATTTGCTGGCACAACTGAATTCGCCCGAGGCTGAGGCTGTACGTCGCTCACTGGTAGAGGCTATGGCAACTTGTTTGAAAAATGACAATTCACTTCTGCCATTGACGGTTGAAGCAGGCATGTCGGTAGCTGTAGTTAATATTGGCGCGCCGATGAACAACGAGTTTACGAAGTATTGTAGCAAATATGCCGACATAGCTACATATTCTGCGCAACAGTCGTTAACAGCGCAGCAACTTGCTGATATTAAGGATGCAAATGTTGTCGTTGCGGCCGTTTATAACGATAAGGCAGAGTCGCGACAGATATTGCAGCAGTTGTCGAAATGCAAAAATTTGGTAACCGTGTTTTTTATAAACCCCTATAAATTGTCTGACTTTGCTCCGATAACATCCAATGCAATCATATTAATGAGTGAGGATACGAGATTGACACGTGAATATGCTGCTCAGGCAATATTCGGCGGTATTGAAGTGAAAGGAAAAATGCCGGTTAATGTTAAAGGCGTGGCTCCAATTGGAACCGGAGTTTTCCTGCCAAAAACAAGGTTAGGATATACCGACCCTGTTTCAGCCGGATTTAAGTTGCCATTGAACGATTCGATAGATAAAATAATAAAAAAATCACTGACAGCCGGAGCGTTTCCCGGCTGTCAGATTTTAATCGCGAAGGGTGGAGATATAGTTTTTAACAAAAGCTACGGTTACACAGATTATAGGAAGACAGTTCCGGTAACGGATTCCACGATCTACGACCTTGCTTCGGTAAGTAAAATCACAGGTACATTGCCAGGGATTATGACTGCATACGATCGGGGTCTTTTCCAACTTGATAAACCTGTAGCCGAATATGTACCTGAGATGAATATCGAAGGAAAGGATACGATAACTGTCCGTCAACTTTTATACCATCAAAGCCGTATGCCGGCTTCGATAAGCATGTACGACATCATGATGGACACAGCAACATACAGCGGGCCGCTACTGAGCAGACGGCGCAGGGCACCAAATACGATTCTTGTGCATAAGGGTTTGTATGGTAACAGCACGGCAAAACTCCGTAAGGATATTGTATCAACAACGCGTACAAAAGCTATGCCTAATATGGTAGGCCATAATATATATGTAGGTGATGAAACAATGGATACGATTATGGCACATGTTTATAAGGCACCATTGCGAAAAAGACATGGCTATCTATATTCCGACCTGAATTTCGCGCTGCTCATGGATATGGAGCAGAATCTTACGGGCGTTTCGCATGACAAATGGGTTGAACAAACGGTTTTTGGACCGCTCGGATGTAAAAGTACAGGTTATAGGCCATTGGAACGCCATAACAAAAGTCTGATAGCACCCACCGAGAACGACCGCTACCTGCGCAAAGGGCTTGACCATGGGATAGTACACGACGAATTCGCGGCCTTTTCAGGCGGTGTTCAAGGAAATGCCGGGTTGTTTTCAACGGCGGACGATTTGGCGAAGTTATGCCAGATGTGGCTCAACGGCGGAGAATATGGCGGCAAACAAATTATGAGCAAAAACACGGCGCTCATCTTTACAACATCGAAAAGTTCGATATCGCGCCGCGGATTGGGCTTCGATAAACCCGACGTGGAAAATACAAAGAACAGCCCGACAGCCAAAAGTGCTCCTGCATCAGTGTACGGACATCTTGGCTACACTGGAACAGCAATATGGATCGACCCTGAAAACGATCTGTTCATGATTTTTTTGTGTAACAGAGTTCACCCGACACGCGACAATCGGGCTTTTTCAACTGTAAATCCACGTCCGGCCTTGATGCAAGCAGTTTACGATTGTCTATAATAAGGTTCAAATAGAGCCATTTTGTTATAATTTTCGAGGTTTGTTTAAAATATTGTTGCAAAATTAGCTTGTTTTTGAGTAATTTGCGTATCTTTGTGTCGAATCTATTATTCTATTCAGTCTTTATTTTACAAAGTTACGATGAAAGCAACAGAAGTATTAGACAATTTGAGGCATCGTTTTCCTCATGAACCGGAGTATCTTCAAGCAGTTGAAGAAGTGATTATGACAATTGAAGATGAGTACAACAAGCATCCTGAATTCGAGCGTTATAATCTGATAGAGCGTTTGTGTATTCCCGACCGTATATTTTCATTTCGTGTAAGTTGGGTTGACGACAAGGGAAAAGTGCGCAACAATATGGGCTATCGCATTCAGCATAACAATGCTATAGGCCCATATAAAGGTGGTATTCGCTTTCACTCATCAGTGAACCAATCGATACTAAAATTCCTTGCGTTTGAGCAGACGTTCAAGAATTCGCTCACAACGCTTCCTATGGGTGGAGGCAAAGGTGGCAGTGACTTTTCGCCGCGAGGTAAAAGCGACATGGAAGTGATGCGCTTTTGTCAAGCGTTCATTGAGGAGTTGTGGCGTCATATAGGCCCGGATACTGATGTTCCTGCCGGCGATATTGGCGTCGGAGGGCGTGAGGTTGGCTATATGTATGGGATGTATAAGAAAATGGCACGAGAATTTACCGGAACTTTCACCGGCAAAGGACTTGAATTCGGCGGTTCTTTGATCAGGCCCGAAGCAACAGGTTATGGTAATGTTTATTTTCTGCTAAATATGCTTGCTACCCGTGATATCGACATCAAAGATAAGGTAGTTGCAATATCCGGTTCGGGAAATGTTGCTACCTATACAGCACAGAAGCTAATTGAACTGGGTGCGAAAGTTATTACAATGAGCGATTCTGACGGTTGCATATATGTGCCTGAAGGGATTTCAAAACAACAACTCGACTACATTTTCAAGCTTAAAAATGAATATCGTGGACGCATCCGTGAATTTGCCGAGAAATATGGATGCGAATATGTAGAGGGTGGTAGGCCTTGGAGCTACAAATGTGACATTGCTATGCCGTCGGCGACGCAGAATGAACTTGACGGTGACGATGCTCGCATTTTGCTTGCCAACGGTTGTATAGCTGTAAGTGAGGGTGCCAATATGCCTTCAACCCCTGAGGCTGTAAAAGAATTTTTGAAAGCGAAAATTCTGTATGCTCCGGGAAAAGCTGCCAACGCCGGTGGTGTATCGGTTTCAGGCCTTGAAATGGCTCAGAATTCGCAGAAACTTTCTTGGAGCGCAGAAGAAGTGGATGAAAAGCTAAAAGGAATAATGGCGTCGATACATGAGCAATGTCAAAAATATGGTAAGGAGTCTGATGGGTACACAAATTATGTGAAAGGGGCAAATGTTGCCGGATTCATGAAGGTTGCCCGTGCAATGATGGCTCAAGGAATACTTTAATAATAGCAAACAAGTAGACAACGGCATACCCCATGCCTTTGTCTACTTGCTGTTTTTGTGGGGTGATTCGCCCCGTTCCGTGTGTTTTTCAGTCCGGCGGCTACATCGGTGCATTAACCGAAATGAATCGACGCAGACGCCGAGCCTAATATGTTATCGCAGGTTCCAACTCTTTGGCCTGCTCAATCATTTTCTCTAATTCTTTTTCGGAAGGAACGCGGTTGCAGAGATTCTTTTGAGTGTTGATTTCTACAATTTTTTTGTAAAGGTTTGCAGCAATTCGATGACGGAATTCTTTTACGGTGTCGACACCGGCTGCTTCCAACAACTCGGCAAACTGACCGGCTACTCCTTTTATACGGAATAAGTCGGCATGATTTGCCCATTTAAGTATTAATTTACCGCTAATGCCTGTTTTTTCGGCTAAATTAGCACGGCCGTTTTTTGTAGCGCACTCCTTTAGTAAATCGTCGGTAGTTTTTATACCGGCGTTTTCAAGTGTCTTGGCATAATTTGTGCCAATGCCTTCGATTTGTTCAATTTTGTATGACATAGTTATCAAAGTTTGAGATACTTTGATAACGCGGTAGCATTTAACTATGTTCACTAATCGCGCTGAGTCAGCGTAGACGGTCGTAGCTGCGCAATAAATTTTGGTCGGCGGAAATGCGTTTGTAGGCCCATATACCGGATATTAAAGCTAGCGATGCGAATGTGAGGGATAGCCACAATGATGTTATGGCTGAAATTACGATTACCGCAACCGACAGGATGCACGCTGCGACTACCGTACTTTTTTGAAGGTCGAGGTTTTTAAAAAGGAAAATTGAGAGTAAAAATGTTAGCGCTGCAACGATTCCGATAATTAAAAGCGGAAGAATGTCGGAAGCATGAACCGCTGTAAGCGAATTTGCATCTGTCACATTCACTGTGTATCCAATAGGAAGAATGCATATAAGCAGCATAAAAATAAAAGAGAGCAATAATAAAACTGATTGCCAACGTTGTATTACCATATATACGATAAATTTTTGGTTGAAAATTTTCGCAAAAATACTTATTTTTTTTGTTATTCCGAAGTTAAAAAGGTGTTTTCGCTAATACTATGTAGATAAAGATTTTTTGAAAAAAATATCGCAAAAATTTTGGCTGCAATTTCAAATTAAATATATACATTTGCGAGTGAAATCGTAATTGTGGTTATCTACAATGGCATATTAATCAAGTCAAACATAAAAATAATCCAAAATTCATTTTGTTATGGATATAAATAATATCATGAATGCCCTTGAGGCAAAACACCCAGGTGAAAAAGAATACCTGCAGGCAGTGAAAGAAGTGCTCATCTGTGTGAAGGATGTATATAACCAGCATCCCGAATTTGAGCGTAATAAAATTATTGAACGCATGGTTGAACCCGACCGTATCTTCACATTCCGTGTTACATGGATTGACGATAAAGGAGAAGTGCAGAACAATATCGGTTACCGCGTTCAATTTAACAACGCAATTGGCCCGTATAAAGGGGGTATACGCTTCCATGCATCAGTAAACCTTTCAATCCTGAAATTCCTCGGCTTTGAACAGACATTCAAAAACGCGTTGACTACACTTCCTATGGGCGGTGCAAAAGGTGGTAGTGACTTCTCGCCCCGCGGCAAAAGCGATCGTGAAATCATGCGTTTCTGCCAGGCTTTCATTCTGGAATTGTGGCGCAACCTCGGTCCAGATCAGGATGTGCCTGCCGGCGATATAGGTGTAGGCGGACGTGAAGTCGGTTATATGTACGGTATGTACAAAAAATTGTCGCGTGAATGCACCGGTACATTCACCGGTAAAGGTCTCAGCTTTGGCGGTAGCCTTATCCGTCCTGAAGCAACCGGTTTTGGCGCCCTCTATTTCGTACAGAGCATTCTCGATGCCAAGAAAGATGATATCGTAGGTAAGACAGTTGCAATTTCCGGCTTCGGCAATGTAGCATGGGGTGCAGCTCTTAAAGCTACAGAGCTTGGCGCAAAAGTAGTTACAATCTCAGGTCCCGATGGATACATTTACGATCCCGAAGGTTTGAACGCAGAGAAAATTGAATATATGCTTGAACTTCGTGCATCGGGTAACGACGTTGTAGCTCCGTATGCTGAAAAATTCCCCGGTTCAACTTTCTATGCAGGTCGTAAGCCTTGGGAACAGAAAGTTGATATCGCACTTCCTTGCGCAACACAAAACGAAGTTAATGGCGAAGATGCGAAAATGCTCGTTGCAAACGGCGTGAAACTTGTAGCAGAAGTTTCAAATATGGGTTGCACCCCCGAAGCAATCGACACATTTATCGATGCCAAAATCACCTATGCACCAGGTAAGGCTGTTAATGCAGGAGGTGTTGCAACTTCAGGTCTTGAAATGAGTCAGGATGCGGAACATCTGCAGTGGAGCGCAGAAGAAGTAGATGCTAAGCTTCACTATATCATGAAGAGCATTCATGAACAGTGTGTTAAATACGGAACTGAAAATGATGGATACATCAACTACATGAAAGGCGCTAATATTGCCGGCTTCATGAAAGTTGCTGATGCCATGATGGGTCAGGGTATCTACTAATTCAATCATTGAAACCCACAATAATACGAAGGCGTGCCTATTAAGGTGCGCCTTTGTTATATCATAAATAATAATTATCTTTGTGGGTTATGGACTTTAAGCTAGAATCGAGATACTCCCCAACAGGCGATCAGCCACAAGCAATCGACCATCTGGTCGAAGGCCTGGAATCCGGAATGCCGGCACAAACACTAATGGGTGTGACCGGTTCCGGAAAAACGTTTACAATGGCCAATGTTATACAAAGAGTGAACCGCCCCACCCTTATACTCAGTCATAACAAAACATTGGCCGCACAATTGTATGCTGAGTTCAAGGCATTCTTCCCTAACAATGCCGTTGAATATTTTGTGAGCTACTATGATTATTATCAGCCGGAAGCCTACATTCCGTCGGCTGACAAGTACATCGAGAAGGACTTGATGATAAATGACGAGATTGACAAGTTGCGGCTCGCAACTACATCGGCTCTACTTTCAGGGCGTAACGATGTTATAGTAATTTCGTCGGTGTCGTGCCTATATGGAATTGGGAATCCGGAGGATTTCAATGCGTCGGTTATCAATATAAAGGTCGGACAGAAAATAGCACGAAATGTTTTCTTACGTCAGTTGGTTGATGCTTTATATTCGCGCAACGAAATGGAACTGTCACGAGGTACTTTCCGCGTTAAAGGTGACACGGTCGATATTCGTCTTGCTTATGAGGAGATTACGCTTCGTGTGATTTTTTGGGGCGACGAAATTGAGTCGATTTCAACAATACATGCAGAAGATGGGACTTCACTTGGTCAGCATGACCAATTCAAAATATTTCCGGCAAATATTTTTGTCACTTCCCGAGAGAGAATAGGTCAGGCTCTTGCAAAAATGGAACTGGATCTCGGCGAGCAGGTCAGCTTTTTTCGTAATGAAGCAAAAGAGCTGGAAGCAAGCCGGCTATATGAGCGTACAACTTATGATATAGAGATGATACGTGAAATTGGACATTGCGCCGGAATAGAAAATTATAGCCGTTATTTCGACGGACGTTCACCGGGAATGCGTCCTTTCTGCCTGCTCGACTATTTCCCTAAGGATTTTCTGACAATTATCGACGAAAGCCACGTGACGGTTCCTCAGATACGTGCAATGTTCGGTGGAGACTTGTCTCGCAAATTGAATTTAGTTGAGTATGGTTTCCGTTTGCCATCAGCCTTGGATAATCGACCGTTGAAATTCGAAGAGTTTGAGCAACTTACAGGACAAACTATATTTGTAAGTGCAACACCGGCCGACTACGAACTTCAACGGAGCGAAGGTGTTGTAGTAGAGCAGATTATTCGTCCAACTGGGTTGCTCGACCCATTGATTTGTGTGCGCCCGTCGATTGACCAAATCGACGATTTGCTAGAAGAGATCCAACTTCGCGTTGAGGCCGATGAGCGCGTTCTGGTTACAACGCTTACCAAGCGAATGGCTGAGGAGCTGAACGACTATTTGTTGCGAATACGTGTAAAGTCGGCTTATATTCACAGCGACGTTGACACATTGGAGCGCATACGTATACTTGACGATTTACGCGCCGGTAATTATGATGTGTTAATTGGTGTGAACCTGCTTCGCGAGGGGTTGGATTTGCCGGAAGTTTCTTTGGTTGCCATACTTGATGCCGATAAGGAGGGATTTCTGCGAAGCCATCGTTCGTTGACACAGACAGTTGGACGCGCAGCACGAAATTTGAACGGTATGGTAATAATGTATGCCGATAAGATTACGGATTCAATGCGGCAGACAATTGAAGAGACTGAGCGCCGGCGGTCGATTCAACTGGAGTATAACGAGGCACATGGTATTACACCTCAGGCAATTGTGAAAGCACGTCAAACCATTATCGGAGTTGACAAAGATGATTTGTCGCCTAAGCAAACAACCAAAAATGGTAAGACTCCCCCAGGAAAGAAGCAACATCAGCCTGTGCCATATTTGCAAGAATATGTAACAAAAGTAGATGTCGCCGCCGACCCGGTTATAAAATATATGTCGGTTGATGAACTTAAGCGTTCGGTTGAACGGCTGCGCATTGAAATGACTGAGGCCGCCAAACGAATGGATTTCATGGAGGCTGCACGATTACGCGATGAACTTCTCAAAACAGAGGAACGAATTAAGGAGCTTTCGAAATGACGCAAAGAAAAATTCATAGCGACGCTGAACAACAGACAGAAGTTGTGCCCCCATATGGCATGGATAATAAGTTGTGGTTACCAACCTCACAAAAGGAGGTTGATGCTTTGGGCTACGACCAATTGGATGTTATTATCTTTTCAGGCGACGCTTATGTTGATCATCCGTCGTTCGGAGCTGCTGTTATAGGCCGGACGCTACAGGCCCACGGATATAAGGTTGCGATAGTCCCCCAGCCTAACTGGCGCGATGATTTACGCGATTTTAAAAAGCTAGGACGTCCGAGGCTATATTTTGGGGTGTCGGCCGGAGCGATGGATTCGATGGTTAATCATTACACGGCTGCACGACGTTTACGCTCGGACGACGCTTACACGCCAGGTGGTCGCCACGGAATGCGCCCCGACTATCCTACCATTGTATATTCACGTATATTAAAGGAATTATATCCCGACGTGCCGGTTATTGCCGGAGGAATTGAAGCATCGATGCGCCGGTTGTCGCATTACGATTACTGGCAGGATAAATTGCGCCCTTCAATCTTAGCTGATGCCCCGGTTGATATGCTTTGCTACGGCATGGGCGAGAAAACTATGTTGGAAATTGCCCGACGGCTCGATTCCGGTGAGTGTATTTCATCGATAACCGATGTACGTCAGACTGCTCTGTTGCGTCAGGCTGAGGAATGCAAGAATGTAGCGTCCGATTCCGGTATCGTCCTTTATTCTTTTGACGAATGCCTAAAAGATAAAATTAAACAGTCGTCAAATTTCAAACATATCGAACAGCAGGCTAATAAATTCGACGGAGGTCTGACTCTATGGCAAAGGATTAATGAAAAACAATGCGTAAAAGTGAACCCGATGTTCCCTCCGCTTGAAACGGCTGAGGTCGACGCTACATTTGATTTGCCATACACTCGAATGCCACACCCTCGCTACAGGGGTAAGCGTATTCCAGCATACGAAATGATTCGACATTCAATATGCATGCACCGAGGTTGCTTTGGTGGCTGTGCTTTCTGTACAATATCGGCGCATCAAGGTAAGTTTATAGCCTCACGCAGTAAGGAGTCGATTCTTAAAGAAGCTGAAGCTGTAACGCGTATGCCCGATTTCAAGGGTTACATCAGCGATTTGGGCGGTCCATCGGCCAACATGTACGCCATGGGAGGAAAAGATAAAAAGAAATGTGAGGCATGTTTGCGCCCGTCGTGCCTTCATCCTAAACCGTGCCCTAATCTGGACACTTCTCATAAGGCATTGATCGACATATACCAGAGTGTTGACAAACTGCCCGGAGTGAAAAAGTCGTTCGTAGGAAGTGGTGTGCGATACGATTTGGCCATGCATCCAACCGGGAGTCGGGAAACTGATTTAGTCAACGAAACCTATTGTCGTGAACTAATAACCAAACATGTGTCCGGGCGACTGAAGGTAGCTCCCGAACATACATCAGATCATGTTCTTAATATAATGCGAAAGCCTTCTTTTAGCCAATTTTATAGGTTCAAGGAAAAATTCGACAGAGTGAACTCGCAATGTGGACTTCGACAACAGTTGATTCCATATTTCATATCGTCGCATCCCGGATGTACTGAAGAAGATATGGCACAACTAGCGGCTGATACCAGAAATGTGGGAATGCACCTTGAGCAAGTACAGGATTTCACGCCAACACCGATGACTGTATCAACTGAGATATATTACACCGGTTACCACCCTTACACAGGTGAGAAAATTTTTTGTGCTACAACGCCTGAACAAAAGCAGGCGCAACGACAGTTCTTTTTCTGGTATGATGCCGCAAACAGACCGGCGATAATAAAATCGCTGAATAGAATTGACAGACCCGATTTGATAAGGCGTCTATTCCCCGGCTATTCCGGAACTCAGAATAAACAAACAAGTTACAACAAAAAGAAACAGCGTAGGAAATGAAATCAGGAATTAAATATTTACTTTTGCCGATACTCCTGTTTTGCTTCAATATAGCAAATGCCCAGATATTTGAACCGGCAAAATGGGATATCAAATTGGAAAACGTCGACAACAATACAGTTCAACTTGTTGCTACAATGAAAATTGAAAGAGGTTGGCACGTATATTCCAATGACGTTAATCCTGAAGTTGGCCCATATCCGCTTCAAATCAATTGGACACAACTTATGGGAGCTGAGCCCGATGGAACGATTTGTGCCGACAAAAAAGCGCATTCGGAGTACGACAATATGTTTGGTGCAAATTTAAGTTGGTGGACGGGTACGGTTACTATCTGTCAGAATTTAAAGTTGACCGCAGGTAATTATGAAGTTCAGGGCAACATTGTTTATTCGGCATGCAATGATGAAAGCTGTATTCCTCCTACAAAAGTTCCTTTCTCTTTTTCGGGAAAAGTTGACGCCGGAAGTCAAGCCGAGAATTCGGTGCAAACTGATTCTGTTGATAAACCAATCGCTTCTGCCGGGTTGCAAAAGAAAGAGGTATCAAATACTGATGAACTTTGGAGTAAAGTTGATGCGACACCTAAAAATGAAGGCAATCAGTCGAAACGCGATCTTTGGTATTTATTCGCCGCATGCTTCCTTGGAGGGTTGATAGCCTTGCTAACACCTTGTGTTTGGCCGATGATTCCGCTGACAGTTAGCTATTTTCTAAAAAAGAACAAAAGCAAGGCTAAAGCTGTGACCGATGCAATAGTATATGGGATTTCAATTATCGTAATATATCTGTTACTGGGATTGGCGGTTTCGGCTATTTTTGGTCCGCAAGCATTGAACGAGTTGGCAACCGGAGCAGTATGTAATATTATATTTTTCTTGTTGTTGGTCGTTTTTGCACTGTCGTTTTTCGGTGCGTTCGAAATTACAATGCCTCAACGGCTTAGAAATAACGTTGACTCGAAAGCTGAGAAGACAACGGGACTGTTGGGTATATTCTTTATGGCGTTCACCTTAACGTTGGTTTCATTTTCATGCACAGGCCCGATTATCGGCACTTTGCTTGTCGAGGCGGCTACGAGCGGGACGGGCACAATGGCACCCATGATAGGCATGTTCGGGTTTTCTTTAGCGCTAGCAATACCATTTTGTATATTCGCTATGTTCCCCTCATGGCTCAAAAGCGCTCCTCGCTCAGGCAACTGGATGAATACGGTGAAAGTTGTGCTTGGCTTTATTGAGCTGGCATTATCGCTTAAATTCCTGTCGGTTGCCGATTTAGCATACGGTTGGCATATACTCGACCGTGACACATTCCTTTCGCTATGGATTGTTATGTTCGGGCTATTGGGTGCATATTTGATGGGATGGTTTAATTTTAAGCATTATTCCACATCAAGCAATTCAACAATAGGGATACCTCGCTTTATATGTGCTCTTATTTCATTCTCGTTTACTATATATCTGATTCCCGGTTTGTGGGGCGCACCATTGAAAGGTGTGAGTGCGTTCGTTCCCCCACTCTATACTCAGGATTTCAATCTATACGGCGAACATATAGTTGAATATGACGACTATGAACAAGGTATGGAGCAGGCTGTAAAACAACAGAAACCTGTTTTGCTCGATTTCTCAGGCTATGGATGCGTAAACTGTCGTAAAATGGAAAGCGCCGTCCTGGATAATGAAGAAATACGCACTATGATTGCCGACAACTTTATTATGATAAAGCTAATGGTTGACGACAAGAAAAAGCTACCACAACCGATTATGGTTGAGGAAAATGGCAAGCAAATTCAACTGGACACTTATGGTGATAAATGGAGCTATCTGCAACGACACAAGTTTAACGCTAATGCCCAGCCGTACTACGTTGTTTTGTCGCCGGATGGCAACCTTTTGTCGGGACCTTATTCCTACGACGAAAATATTCTTAAATTCAGCAAGTTTCTTACGAAAGGAAAATCAGCAGTCGCGGCAAACAACGTTGAGTAGTCCGGTGGATGTGTCGATTATATATCCACCAACTTTTACATCAGGTGCCATTAGTGGATGATTGCGGATTAAATCTACTGTCTCGCGAACGGCATCAGAGGTGTCGTCGAAACCGTGTAGCCATTTGTCCAAATCAATTCCGCAGTGACGCATAAGAGAAACGTTGTGTTCGCTGACACCACGTTCGTGCATTAATTTTAACATATGATTAGCGTCCATACCCTGAACACCACAATCGGTGTGGCCAATTACCATTATTTCATTCACCCCAAGCTCATATACGGCAACAAGTATTGAGCGCATAGCTGAATCGAAAGGATTGGTTATTGTGCCTCCTGCGTTTTTTATCATTTTCACGTCGCCCCCGCGGACACCTAATGCCGCTGGAAGCAAATCGACCAGGCGAGTGTCCATGCAGGTTACAATAGCAATTTTTTTGTCGGGGTATTTTGTTGTTTCGTATTGTTTGTTAAGGCCTTCATCGACAAATCGTCGGTTAAACTTAATAATTTCGTTAATCATAGCTCTAAGAATTTAGTAAGCTAAAGTTAAGCATAAATCTCAATTTAGCAAATTTAGGGCCCATATCATAAAATTTCAGGGCCGCTGGGGTCGCTGGTTTGGAGGGAT
>JAMPII010000008.1 GCA_023662835.1 Muribaculaceae bacterium
CTCCAAGCCAGCGACCCCAGCGGCCCTGAAATTTTATGATATGGGCCCTAAGGTGTTGCCTACGCACTATTCCATATAGCCGAATGCCTTCAATTTGTTCTCGCGGTTACGCCAGTCCTTTTCTACCTTAACAAACAGCTCCAGATATACGCGCTTGCCGAAAAATGTTTCGATATCCTTGCGGGCTTCCGTGCCGATACGCTTCAACATCGTGCCGCCCTTTCCTATGATAATACCTTTCTGAGAATCGCGCTCAACATAAATCACACCCATAATGTGGATCGATTCCTCTTTTTCGTCGAACTTCTCAACAACAACCTCAACCGAGTAAGGCACCTCCTTGTCGAGGTTCATAAGCATCTTCTCGCGTATGATTTCTGTAACGAAGAATCGCGCAGGTTTGTCGGTCAATGCGTCTTTGCCATAATAAGGAGGCGAAACGGGTAGCAGCTCAACTATCCGCTCCATAAGCGCATTTATGTTGAAATGCAGCTTAGCCGATGTTGGGAACACTTCAGCGTTCGGCAACAATTCTTTCCAGCGGTCAACTATTTTTTCCAACTCGTCGTTACCCTTCAGAAGATCAATCTTGTTAATCACCAGCAATACAGGTACTTTTTCCTTGGCTACTTTTGCCAGGAAGTCGGCATTCTTAGTCGGATCCTCAACAACATCGGTCACATATAGCAGCACATCGGCGTCGGTCAGCGCTCCTTCCGAGAATTCGCGCATCGCCTCCTGCATTTTATAGTTAGGTTTAAGCACGCCGGGAGTGTCAGAAAATACAATCTGATAATCGTCGGTATTTACAATGCCTATAATACGATGGCGTGTTGTTTGCGCCTTCGATGTTATAATGCTCAGACGTTCGCCTACAAGGTCGTTCATCAGGGTCGATTTGCCAACATTCGGGTTACCCACAATGTTGACAAAACCCGATCTATGGTTTTCTGTCATTTTCTAAAGTGTTTAATTACTAGTTTAGTACTGCAATTACAACGTCGCGAAACGGCTTACGGTTTAACCAACCGCTAGATATACTTCTCGCCGAAGCCCATTTTCACATCATTTACATAATGACGTATCTGCTGTTCCTCCGACCGGGGGCACACCAGCAGAACATCGTCCGAATCCGCTACTACATAATCCGTTAGGCCGGTGACAACCACAAGCTTCTCGGGGTTCACGGCGAAGATATTGCCCGTCGAGTTATAGGCCAGTACACGGCTATTCTGAGTAACATTTTTGTCCTCATTCTTTGGCGAATTCTCATAAAGCGAAGTCCATGTTCCCAAATCCGACCAGCCGAAGTTGACACATTCAACATAAACGTTGTCGGCCAGCTCCATCACGGCATTGTCGATCGATATGCTCGAGCATGCCGCGAAGTTCTCGGCTATAAACGCATTTTCCTTTTCCGGACAGGTAAAATCTGCAGTCGGCAGCTTATCGAACAGCATTGCCATATCGGGCGTATAACTATGAAGGGCTTTCAGTATCGACTCGGCTGTCCACAGGAAAATACCTGAGTTCCAGAAGAATTCACCACTTTCAATAAATACTTTCGCTAGCTTGATGTCAGGTTTTTCCGTGAACGTTTTCACTTTCAAAATCCCCGATGCCTCATCAGCCAATTTTCCAATCTGGATATATCCATAGCCGGTTTCCGGTCGGGTAGGCTTTATACCGAGTGTCAGCAAAGCGTCGTTATGTTCAATGAAGTCGAATCCCTTCTTTATCGACTCAACGAATACGTTATTGCAGGTAATAAGATGGTCGCTCGCTGTCACAATTATCGATGCTTTGGGATCGCGCGCATATATATGGTACGACGCCCAAGCTATACACGGAGCGGTATTGCGACGCGCCGGTTCAAGAAGAATCTGCGAATCGTCAAGTTCGGGCAGTTGTTCTTTAACCAATGCGGCATATTTCTCACTAGTGACTACCACGATATTTTCCTTTGGCACAACCGGAAGAATCCTGTCGTAGCTCATTTGTAGTAACGAGACGCCGGTACCAAAAAAATCGATAAATTGTTTTGGGCGGCATTCTCGGCTGTAGGGCCAGAAACGGCTTCCTACGCCACCACACATAATAACACAATAGCGATGTTGATTTAACATGATGGATTGATTATTGTTTAAATGAATCAAGTTTATTCAGATAGTAACGCCGCAAGTCGGTCCAGCGATAATAGGGATGTCCATTCTCAGCAGCAGCTACGGGTAGCTTGACCTCCTTTTCGTTTAGCATCACTTTTACGAGAACATTGTCGGCCGATGGCTCACCCTCAGGGCGGTAAAACACCATTTGGATGTTGCATGCCGTTGGTATCAGTTTATAATCGTGCCAGCGACCCTCGAGCTGCTCCAGCGAGTCGATCGGTTCCCAAAGGTTGTCAAACTCCATCAATGTAGCCAACGCGATTACAATACCGTCGTGACCGAAACGAAGGTTGGCGCTGCTGCGCGGCGACACAACCGCCGTGTCGGCACTGGCAATGATATTGCGCAACGTTGCCGCTTTCTGAAAAGGCACAAGTCCTTTGGTCATCGGGGTGTTGCCCGCCTCAAAAAACCATATAGCGTTGTTTTTAAGCCAGGCATGATGTATCTCTTCGGGGCTGAAAACCTTCTCTGTCAACCACGGAGCGTTGGGATGGCTCTGCATGGCACCAAGCATCACTATCAGTCGGTCGGCCAGCAATTGCAACGGAACAGTCTTAGCATACTCCTGGTCGTTGAACAGTTTTTTTAAAAACTTGCCATCCGACATATGTTTGGCTTGGAAGGGGAACAAATATTTTTCGTAAGCCTGTTGCTTTACGCGGGTCACAGTGTCGCTCCATTCCGGCACCATATAGGCCATATCAGCTTCACTGGCATCGAAATTCACGTCCAAGCCCGGGACAGCACCCTTTAGCTCGGTCAGTTCATTAAGCATCGAAATAATGCATCGGAGTTTCACCGACGAACGTGCCTCAACGCGATTGCCATCGGCAAATATCTCTGGATAGTTCGCGGCCATTCGCTTAGCTATTGCACGATGTTCCTCGGCTCCTATTTCCGTAAGGTCGCCTCGCCGGCTGGCTCCTCGCGTATTCTGGTCAGCCACAAGGCGGTAAACCTCCTCGCCCAGCGTCGTCAGTTTACCCTTGTCGTGAGCCTCCTGCATTATCTGTGCAGGCTGTGTGTACTCAAAATCGAGAACAATCCAACGGGCACCATGACGTCCGTAATGTTCCATATGGAACGGGGTATAGCCCTCGGGGGCAGGCGTTTGCGCTGGCGGATTGACTGTGCGCCACGGGTATTGCAAGTACTGGTCGGCAGCCTCATAAGCATTTGGCGCAGGCAGAGGCGCAGTGCCCCACATATTCCCGGCCACAACGCAGCCTAGCAAAAGTAAATTCATCTTATTTGCCTTCATTGTCGGGAGTTTTTGTCAGTGATGCCTCGTATTTGGCGATTTTTTCAGTGTAGAATTTGCGAAGATCGCTCCAGCGGTAATAGGGATGACCTGCCGACGATGGCTTAACAGGCAAACGGGTCTCATTCTCGTTGAGCATCACCTTCACCAGCACATCGTCGGGCGACACGCTTCCGTCGGGACGATAGAAAACCATCTGAATGTTGCTACCTTTTGGAATCACCTTATAGTCGTGGAACCGACCGGGGAGTTGCGTCAGCGAATCGAACGGTTGTCCAAGATCGTCAAGTTCCATAAGCACCGCCAGTGGCAGCACGATTCCGTCATGCCCGAACCGCATATTTGCGCTGATGCGAGGCGACACAATTGCCGTATCTGCGCTCTCTATCATATTACGCAATGTTGCGCGACGCTGATAAGGTCCGTGGCCTCCGTTAGTCTTGATATTTAGCGCTTCAACAGCCCAGAATGCATTTCCTCTGACCCATTCGGCATATGTTTCTTCCGGAGTGAAAACCGTTTCGAGAAGCCAAGGCCAACCCAGATGGTTCTGAGCCCCGCCAAGCAGGGCTATCAGCGCTTCGGCCAGTTTCTGAGTATTGAGCGAATCGGTTGCATAAACAACATCGTTGAACAACTTTGGAACATACGCTCCGTTATTCATTGTTCTTTTGCGCAATTCGGCCAATTCGGTTTTCTTGCCATGCTCGATGACCTTTGCAGCTTCAGGATCGTTGCCAGGCACTATGTAGTACATGTCGGCCCACGACGCATCCGACTTGATATTCAATTCCGGGCACGCCGCTTTCAGCTCGTTAAGTTCGTTTATCATCGATATGATGCAGCGTACAACCACCGACGAACGAGCATCAACATTTGTTCCTTCGGCAAAAATTTCAGGGAAGTTCTTAATCATACGCTGAGCTATACCGCGGTGCTCCAGTGCTCCTACGTCGGTCAGCTCGCCGTCGCGCCGGGTACTGAGCCTGTTAACCGAATCAACAAACTCGTAGATGCTCTCGCCCAGAGGCGTAAGTTTTCCGGCCTCATGAGCTTTTTTCAATTCAGCTGCCGGATATGTATAATTGCTGGCGCCGATTTGCCAGCGGGAGCCATGGCGCCCGTAATGTTCCATATGGAATGGCTTGTAGCCCACCGGTGCCGGCGTCAGTTGCGGTGCCGGCTCATATAGATATGGATAAACCAGATACTGATTCACCGACTCGTGTCCGTTAGGTGGAGGCAACAGCGCCGAGGCAACAGCTGCCGGCGCTAGGCATGCGACTAAGATTGTCGTTTTTAATAAATTCATTTTTGTTTGTTAATTTAATTTCCTGCATTTGTTCTGCAACGACCTATATTACGCAAATATAGTAATATATGTTAATAAAAACAACTTTATTCTTTCTTACCGGAATTGACTTTGCTATTTTATTAATTTATGCATAACTTTGAGCTAATCAAGTTGTACAACATTATGCGATATATAATCTGCCTGCTGGCTTCGTTTTATTTTTGTTTTTCGGCATCGGCGCAAATCAACACCGATCAGGTGATGCGCATAGGCCAGAACTCATTGTATCTCGAAGATTATGTGCTGGCTATTCAATATTTCAACCAGGTAATTTCTGTAAAACCGAGGCTGGCCCAGCCCTATTTCTACCGTTCAATCGCCAAAATATCGCTCGAGGACTATCTCGGCGCGGAAGCCGATGCCTCGAAAGCTATCGAGCTTAACCCATTCATATCAGGTGCCTACGAAGTGCGCGGCGTCGCACGCCACAACATGGGCCGTGCCGGCGAGGCCGTGGCCGACTACGACAAAGCCCTTGAGCAGCTGCCCGAGAGTAAAGGCCTGCTGCTCAACAAAGCATTAGCACTAGAGGATATCGACAGCCTCGATCAGGCCGAAGTTGTTTACACAACATTGCTGCGCATTCATCCACGCTACGACAACGGCTACGTAGCTCGCGCGCGGCTCTACCTTCAGAAAGGCGACACAACCGCAGCTCTCGCCGACGTTGAAAAAACCATTCAACTCAACAAAAACAACGTAAACGCCTACGTGATTCGCGCCGACATCTCAATCAGCCGCGGCAACCAATACAAGGAAGCTTTGGCCGATATGGACGAGGCAATTAAGCTACAACCTCAATTTGCCGGATTCTTCGTAAACCGAGCCTTCCTGCGCTATAAACTCGACGACTACTTCGGCGCAATGGCCGATTTCGATTATGCCATTCAGCTCGATCCGCTATCGGTTCCGGCACTATTCAACCGCGGTATGCTCCGAGCCGAAGTGCACGACAACAACAAAGCTATCTCCGACTTTTCAGAAGTACTCAAACTCGAACCCGACAACTACAAGGCAATGTTCAACCGCGCTTTGCTATTCAGCGAAATCGGTGAATACCAGAGCGCTGTCAACGATCTCGACCGTGTCGTTGAACGCTTTCCCGAATTTGCCGGAGCTTATTTCGCCCGATGCGAAGCATATCGAATGATGGGACAAACAAAAAAAGCCGAGCGCGACTACAATCGTTCGATGGCGCTGTCGAAAAGTCCCGTACAATACTCCGACGACGAACAATCAACCGCCCACGAGGAAACACAACAACAAGTCAGCAATCGATTCTCTTCGTTGCTGACCGTAGCCGACAACGCTTCGGTGAAGGAAGAGTATCAAACACAGGGCATAAAAGGAAAGGTACAAAACCGGAATATGCAAATCGAGATAGAGCCGATGTTCACCTTGAGCTATTACGTGATTACCAACGAGCTACAGGAATCGCCATACTATATCAAAGAAGTTGACGATATAAATTCCACCCGTATCCTGCGATTCGGATTGATGGTGACAAACCACCCGCCGCAACTAACCGACGAAGAAACAATCGACAAGCACTTTGCTTCGATTCGCTACTACGACTCCTACATGAACACCCACCAACCCAGGGCCCTCGATTATTTCGGCCGCGCTATGGACCAATACACGCTCCACAACTACACAGCAGCTATAGCCGATCTCGACAAAGCAATCGAGCTGACACCCGACTTCACCATGGCCTACTTCGTGAGAGCCCTTGCCCGCCACGAACAGGCAACAACAGCCCAGGCATTGGCCGACGACGAAAACAAGCCGTCGACCCTCCCCGCGCCAGACGCATCACGCCTTGTCCGGGCCGAAATCGTTGCCGACCTCGACCGCGTTGCCGAGCTTTCGCCCCGAACCGCTTTCCCCTACTTCAATCTGGGCAATATTGCAGTCGAAGCAGGCGACCTTACATCGGCTCTGAGCCACTATTCAAAAGCCATAGAAGTGAAACCCGACCTGGGCGAAGCCTACTACAACCGCGGTTATGTATATCTGAAACTGGGAAACAAAAACGCCGGAATTGCCGATCTCTCAAAAGCCGGCGAACTGGGAATCGTGCCCAGCTATAACCTGCTCAAACGCATGAGCCGTTAACAACAACTCCAACAATCGAACAAATACCAATAAAATAAACACGCACATGGAAACAACCGACTTAAACCAACTTCAAGCAAAAGGTATAAAACCTGAAGTTTTTGAGGCTCAATTAAAACGCTTCCAAACAGGATTCCCATTCCTGCGTATCGTTGACTCGGCACGCGTTGGTGAAGGAATCAAAAAACTGACTCCCGAAGAGGAGCAACAGGCAATCGCCCGCTGGAAAGAATACCGCAACAATGGCGGCGAAACGTTCAAGTTCGTCCCGGCATCAGGCGCTGCATCACGCATGTTCAAAGCGCTCTTCGCTTTTGTCGACGGCGATGCCGACACCCCCGCCCCCGGTTCCGATGTCGACAAATTCATTGCGGGATTGCCAAAAATGCCCTTCTACAACCAGCTCGACGCCACATGTGCCAAACTCTACGGCAAAGGTATAAACGAGTTGATCGCACTATCGCGACAGAAAGACGTTGTTGCAGCCCTGCTGCGCCCCGAAGGTATGAACTACGGCCAGCTACCCAAAGGGCTACTTCTGTTCCACAGCTACGACGACGGCGCACGTACCCCGCTGGAGGAACATCTCGTTGAAGGAGCACAAACTGCCGCCGACAACAACGGCACTGTCAACCTCCATTTCACCGTTTCCCCCGAACATCGAGCATTATTCACACAACGCATCGAAAAAGTTGTTCCCGACCTCGAAAAAAAGCTTGGCGTAAAATACAACATCAGCCTCTCAGAACAAAAATCCTCAACCGACACCGTAGCCGCTAACGCCGACAACACACCCTTCCGCAACGACGACGGCTCCCTGCTTTTCCGTCCGGGCGGACATGGCGCTCTGATCGAAAATCTTAACGATATAAATTCGGCCGTAGTGTTCATCAAGAACATCGACAACGTAGTGCCCGACAACAAACGCGACGACACAATCCGCTTCAAGGAAATCATTGCCGGCTACATGATTGAAGTTCACGACAAAATCGAGGAATACATCCGCCTTATCGACTCCGGCAATTACACAATTGAACAGGTGCGCCAGATGATTGCATTCCTCCACAACACACTATGCATACGCGACGCCAAACTAAAACAGCTTGAGGATGCCGACCTAGTGCTTTACATCCGCCAGAAACTGAACCGCCCATTGCGCGTTTGCGGCATGGTGCGCAACGAAGGCGAACCCGGCGGCGGCCCCTACATCGCATACAACCCCGACGGAAGCACATCACCCCAAATTCTTGAAAGCACCCAAATCGACCCGGCAAATGCCGACTACAAAGCTATGGTGGCAAAAGCTACCCACTTCAATCCGGTCGACCTGGTTTGCTACATCAAGGATATAAACGGCAAAAAATTCAACCTTCCCGACTTCGTCGACCCCGACACCGGTTTCATCTCCGAAAAATCGAAAAATGGCCGCGAACTCCGTGCGCTAGAGCTTCCGGGCCTGTGGAACGGCGCAATGAGCCAGTGGAACACCGTTTTTGTCGAAGTTCCAATCGCTACGTTCAACCCCGTTAAAACCGTAAACGACCTTCTTCGCCCGATGCACCAATAACCGCGGAACAATAAATCGGGCTGCAACGTTATTACAGATGACAACACCCTTTACGTGTTGTCATCTGTAAAATGAACACAAAAGACGCCGTTAAACGAATTTGGAAAGAATGTTTCGACAACTCCGAAAGCTTTGTCAACATGTTCTTCTCCGAAGTGTACGATCCGGACCACCTGATGCTCTCGGAGCACGACGGTAAACCCGTTAGCTCACTTCTGCTGCAGCCGTTCGCCATCAATTTCCATGGTGTTGAACTGCCGGCAAACTACATATGTGGAATAGCCACGCTCCCAAAATTCCGTATGCACGGTATGATGTCGGCTCTAATCAGGCAAGCGCTTGAAAAAAGCTACGCCCAGGGCGCCATGCTCTGCTGCCTGAATCCGACCGCCGATTATCTCTACACCTACTACCGCAATTTCGGTTTCTGCCCGGCGTTCTATACCCAAATGAACTGCTACACTGATGCTCATCCGTTCCGTCACCAAGGCAATTACATTAGGGTTGATAATCCCGACACGGATCGCGCCTACGAGTTCTTCAACCGTATAATGCACTCTCGCCCCTGCACAATCCAGCACTCCCGTCTGCAATATCGGCAGTCGCTTATGGAGAATGCCGTAAACGGCGGCTCTGTGATTGTTCTGGAAGGCAACGACGGCGAAATTCACGCTATGGCGTTTGCTGTACCCGACTTCGGACGGGTCGTCGTTACCGACGTGTTGTCAGACAGCGCCGACGCCGAGAACGCAGTTCTGAACAATGTAATGCAACAGTTTGCCGGCATGCCTTTGCGCATCATGGCCTACTATGGGAATCGCCCGCTGGAATTAAAACCGCGTGGAATGGCGCGCATCGTAAACGCCATGTTGTGCCTGTCGGCTATCGCCGTCCACCACCCCAAACTGCATCTGATTATCCGGCTCAACGACCCGATTATAGAGCAGAACAATCGTGTGTTCCGAATCAGCAACGGAAAAGTAACGGAATATCCCCATCTGGGATTCATCGGCAAAACCGATTTCGACATCAACCCCGAAGTGTTTGCCGCTATTGTATTCGGCAACCACGTAACAGCCAACATTCTCGACTTTCCCAGCGTTCGTCCCTTCATGAGTCTCATGGTCGACTAACCGAAAAACATCCATTATGAAAAAATTTTTATTCGCAATAATCACTGTCCTCGTCGGGTTATCCGCTTCCGCTCAATCAGGCACAGTTAAAAGCGTGAGCGACAGCACTGTCACAGCCGATATTATCGACTATATGGTGTCGCCGCCCGTAATCAAATCCAACCTGCCTGTCGTAATCGACCTGTGGGCACCATGGTGCGGTCCCTGCCGCCGACTAGCTCCCGTTATCGACGAACTGGCTAAAGAATACGCCGGCAAAGTTGCCTTCTACAAAATCAATGTCGACGAAAATCCGCTCACAGCAATGGCGTTTCGTGTTCAATCTATTCCGATGCTGATTTTCATCCCTACCAACGGTAAACAAATCAACGCCGTGCTTGGCCTCCAGCCCAAGGAGAACCTGCAACGCGTTATCGACGAGTACCTGCTCACAAAATAATGCGTATCAGCCAACAAAACAAGGCTATCGCTGTTAGCCTGCTCTTCGCGCTGGGATGTTTGGCACAAACGCTTGCCTTTCTATGGGGTTGCGGATTAGTGTCCCTCCACCTGCTCACTCTAGCAGCAAACACAGCTGCTACAGGATTCCTCCTTCTGCTCCCATTCTTCTTCCTTCCCCGCCGATGGCTATGGTTGCAAGTGGTTTGGATGACTGTTGTAGCGTGTATGATGACAGCAAACGTATGTTATCTGCGCGTGTTCGGCGACTACATGTCGCCAGCTAATATCCTGTTGCTCAACACAATCGACCCTGTGGTTGTAAACGGTGCAAAAGCCGTAATGCAATGGCATGATTTCCTGATTTTTATACCCCCGGTTGCATGCGGCATAGCCCTTTTCCGTATAAAGCCCCGATCGTTGGGCTGGAAACTGAGACTCGGCGGAGCAGCCGTATGCATTGCCGCCGCGACAATAGCTATAGCCAAACAGCACTCCGACTATTTCCGCTACTTGAAAAACGAGGGTCTGGTAACCACCTTCGCCGATTACCGCGCAAAAGTCGGCGAAAACCTGTCGCGCGCACAGCAAGTCACAGTCAACGGTTTTGCCCTAGCTCAGACAATCGACTTTTTCAATTCAACATTCAACTCTACCGAACTGTCCGACAACGATCTCAACACAATCCGAAAAAACTCCTCCGGCAATTCAACCATTCGCCCAAACGGCAAAAACCTTATTGTAATCGTCGTCGAATCGCTCAACTCATCAGCCGTACGCTGGACCGACAGCAACCGTGTTGCCATGCCATTCACCAACAGCCTGCTGTCCGATTCAACAGTACTCACGTTCACAAACATGGTATCGATTGCCGGCGAAGCCCGCTCAGCCGACGGCCAGTTTATGTACCACACCGGTTTATTCCCTTTGCGCAACGAACCCTTTGTCGTAGCCAACGCCTCCGGTCCATATCCATCGCTGCAACGGGCTTTGTCGCCCTGTTATACATCGGTTGAAATTATCGGTGAGAATGCCTCGCTGTGGCATCATAAGGAAACATCTTCGGCCTACGGATTCAACCGCCTGGTCAGCGACGCTTCGGTCAACATAACCACCGGCCAGGACGATGCCATCTTCTCCGCTGCACTCGAAGTTATCGATTCACTGCCTCAGCCATTCTACGCCATGGTATCGACAATGACCATGCACGACCCATACACCCCCGGTACATCTGCTTCTACATGGATTTCCAACGTTGACTCTCTCCCGGCCTCAGATGCCGTTTATCTTGAACGCTGCCACGAATTCGACATTGCACTTGCCAAGTTCATAACTCAGATGAAACAATCCCCTGTTTGGCCAAACACTATAGTCGTCATTGTATCCGACCACGAAGCCCGACGTTCATGCCTGTCGCCCGCAATGAATGCAGGCAATCAGTTCATGGCAATACTCAACAGTGGCTTCCCCGGCACATCCGACAGCAATATAATGAGCCAAATCGACGTATACCCTACTCTATTGACCTTGCTGGGGCTTGAGCGCGCACCCGTCTGGAAAGGTTTAGGAACGTCGGTCATAAACAACGGGGCCCCGGGCTTCGCCCTCCTCCCCCAAGGAACTGTAATCGGTCAGGCAGCCGACTCCACTATTGCCCGACAGCGCCAGTGGTGGATGCTTGCCGAAAAATGGATCCGCGCCCGCAACAAATCAGCCGCCATCCCTTCTACCGTACAATAACCCCCGGTATTTTGTACCGTCCTCGCGCAATAATTAGGGCTCATATCATAACGAAAAAGTCTGCTATCATTAGCAGACTTTTTGGGTGAGGTGTGGGGGTCGAACCCACGACCTTCGGAACCACAATCCGACGCTCTAACCAACTGAGCTAAACTCACCATTCATAAAAGCTCTCGTGCTTTTAACGCTGCAAAGGTAATGCTATTTTGCAAATCTGCAAAATATTCCCCTACAAATTTTCGCTTCAATAACCACTTTTTGTCTGAAAACTGATCTGCGTCTGCCACTCTTTCGCCTTACCGCTTCGCCACTAACAAATAAAGCCGCTCGACTCACGTCGAACGACTCTCCCGCGGATAAAATAAAGGTTTTGGATTGTACAGAGGTTTTTGTTTGGGATATATAGTATTTTACTGCTATGTTGAATTATTGTTTCCGCGTTGTAGAGTTTCCGGTAACCTTTCTCACCTCACCGAAAGTAAAATAAGCCTGGCCGGAGGAATGGTTCCGGCCAGGCTCGCACGGGTTAATCTAAAATAGTTGGATTATCAATAACATTTATCCAGAGGTCCGTTAATTCTCACCCTTTACCAAGAGTGGAATATTTACAACTACTTTAGACAACTTGTCGAAGGTCACAGTTGCTTTAACAACCAGATTGTACGACGGTACCTGTGTCAAACCAAGGTTGTAGAAGGTTACAACACCGGTATCGGGATCGATAGTAAATACTGATGAGGGATCGAGGTTACCTACGAAGTCCTTGTAAGCCTGAGTTGTTGTATCGAACTCAAATTCAACAGTAGGATCTGCAACTTTGTATGTTCCGGTTGCCAGAGATGTAAGCTGCAACGAATTGTTGGTCCACTTGTAGATGGCCTTGTTGCTAAGATCGTTAACCAATACTTGTGTAGCGGTTTGTACTGTTACAGTTTCGGGAACGTTAGCGTCAAGCACTACTTGTTTTGCTGTACCGGCTACGAACGGATTCTTGAACTGGATGTTGAAGTAGAATTCGCATGTTTCGCCGTTAACCAGAGTTACAGCATACTTCATCGAAGCGAACTTATAAGCTTTTGTAAGAGCTTCGTCAAGGCTTACAACGCCTGTTGTCGGGTCGAACGCTATACCAGCCTGAGGTGTTGGGTTAAGAGCAAAGTTGATTGCTGTTGCATTGTTAACTGTGTTGTAGTATGAGAAGATATTCTGGCCATTGATCATCTTGAATACTTCAGATACATTCATTTGCAGTTTCCATGTGTTGCCAACAACTCTACCCTTGGTAACAACCACGTTGGTCATACCTTCAACGGTTCCGGCATAGTAGTTGGGGTTGAATTCGTATTCTTTGCATTCTTCCTTAACATAGAACACTTGTTTAACCTCCATGTCGCCACGAACAGCCTTGTTGTTTGAAGGAATTGTGATTGTAACTACAAATTCAGCACCCTTACCGTTAACATCTTTGTATGTGTTCTGGGTCTTAACCTTGTTGTCAACATTGAACTTGATGCTTGACGTCTGGGTGTCGCCTGAACCAAGTGTGGTTTCACAAGAGATACCATCTGCTGTCAGAGTGTAAGCCTGATCAGCTTTTGCTGTGCCTGTACCAAGAACTTTGATTGCTCCGTTCTTCTCTGTTGTTGTAACCTTAACTTCATATTCTTTGTTCGAACCTCCATAGTAGTTCCAGAATGTACTTGAAGTCAAGTTAACTTTACCGTAGATAAAGTTGTTAACATCCTTCCAACCCATCTTATTAATCAAGGTAGGAGTAGCTGTCAATGAGTGGTAATCATATGCCTTGGTTTCGAGCGAGTATGGAATAGCATGCTGATCGTCGGGTGTCTGAGTCTTTTCCTTAACAATAGATACCTTGATGTAAGCTGAGCCTACGAGTTGCGATGTACCGTTGTTTGAAGTAAGGAAAGCGTCAACACGAACAACAGGTGTACGGCCAATTGCAGGTGTTAAGCTTGGGGTAAGGTTCTTTTCGTTAACCTTAAGCACGCTACCGTCGAGCTGAACAAACCACTGCTGGTTGGTTTCGCCGTCTGATCCAATGTACTCAGCGGGAAGAGAGAACTTGTAGCTCATGCCTGTAAAGCCAAGTTTGGCGAGCCAGCTGCTCTTATCTGTTGAATACAAACCGGGAAGTGTACGCAGATCTACGCTGCCGGTATAAACCAATTCGATGTTGGCAGCTGAGCCAAGGCCAACAAATTGTTTGATAAATTGGTCTGTTTCGCCATTACCCACGATAGCTTGGTCGCGGTTGTAGAACGATTTAACTGTAGTTGGGTTGGCACCCATGCTGGCACTGTCAACGAGGGCAACAGTGATATCATCCGACGAAATTGCAACATAGTCGGATACTGTTGCTGCCTGACCGTTCCACAAGCTGAGAGCTGCAATATTGTTTTCTGCCGAAGTTGAAAGCTGAGTCGCATTCAAAGTTGTTGAAACTGTCAGTTCGTTTCCGGTGAGTGTGAAATACTTAACATAGCTCTCGTCGCCCTGGCCTACCTTAGTTGTGAGCACGTTCAACAGAGGCGATGAACTTGCATTGTCGCCTGCTGCACGCGAGGTAACCTTGCGGTCGATGAATGCTACAATTGCGCTGGGCACAACATCGGCGTCAGAAGGATTTATGCGATAGTGCAAATCAACAATGTTCGATTTGTTGAAGCCTGTCTGAGGAACGAATTTCTTAGTTGAAGCATTATATTTGCTTTCCGACAGATATGTTGCGATGTGGTAGAATTCCTTGTCGGTTGTGGGCAGAGGCACTTTTGTGCTCATTACAGAAGGAATAAAGCCGATTGAACCAACAGGGCAACCTACGATAAGGTCAACTGTACCAAACTGAGGTGTACCGTCAGGATTCTGGCCTTTGACAACACCCGAGATAGTCAGGCGGGTACCTGTAAATACTGCAGTAAGGTACTGAGTGTTTTCAGGACGCCAGCGGATATTGGACTCGCCAATCTTCTCGCCGTCTTTGTATATATCGAACAAGCCGGTTGTTGCGTTGGGCACATAGTAAATACCGTTTTCACCGTCTTTACCATCTTGACCGTCCTTGCCATCTTTACCATTGAGGCCGTCTTTACCATCCTGGCCGTTGATGCCGTCTTTGCCATCCTTGCCATTCTGGCCGTCTTTGCCATCTTTACCGTTCTGACCGTCTTTGCCGTCTTTACCGTTCTGACCATCAACGCCGATAGCCTTATAGTCGGTTTTAACGCCGTTCTTCCACCAATAGCCGTCGGGGCCGATTGTCCAAACGTCAGCGCTCTTACCGTCCTTGCCGTCAACGCCATCTTTGCCGTCTTTGCCGTCAGCTCCGTCCTTACCATTAAGGCCGTCTTTGCCGTCAGCTCCGTCTTTACCATCTTTTCCGTCGGCTCCGTCTTTGCCGTCAACACCATTGGTGATGTTGTATGTCTTGCCATTGCTGAATGTAATAGCAAGACCGTCAGCGGTAGAAGTGACTGAGGTAACAACCATACCATCCTGAATCATCTTCTCAAGCTCGCCAACTGTTGTTTTTATGCCGTCGATTTGCACTTGCAAGTTATCTATGTCGTCATCATAGTCCTCGCAGGATGTGAAACTCGTCGACATAGCTGCCGCTAAAAGCGATAGCACTGTGACTGATAGAAATTTTTTGTTCATTAGTGTAATTAATTAATTATAAAATGAGTTATACTCGTTTAATTTCAAGCGATTGGTTTTGTTCTGATTTGTTTGTGTGGGGTTTGATGCTGTTGTAAAAAAGGTTAAAAACTGATGTCTAAGTAGCGCAGATTTGTTATCTTCGCATAGAGAAAAACATTTTCAACTGCAAATATCACACATATTTTTGATTTAACCAAAAATTTGCGTGATTATTTTAGTCTCATTTATGGAAATAAGTGATAGAATCAATCAAATAATGGAGTATGAGAAGCTTAGTGTCGCTGCATTTGCTCGTAAAACAGGCATTGCTGACCAAACCGTTAGGTCCGTCTGCGTATTATGCAGAAACAAACCCGGTTTCGACTTCTTGCTCAAAATTGTTCAAACATTTGCGTGGGTAAACCCAGAATGGCTACTGACAGGCGATGGAAATATGAAGAAACAATCTGACGACCAGATTTCAAGTCCGCAGGATTTAACACAATTGTTGGAGTATTTAAAAGAAAAGGACGAAAAGATTGAACGTCTAATCGAAGAAAAAACTATCTGGAAAATAAAATATGAACTTTCCGTCCGCTAATCACCACTCAATCCGCTTATAAAAGCATCCAATGAGCATAATTACCCATTTCTAGCCCAACTAATTACCCATTTCTAGCCCAACCAATTTCCTACTCGTACAATCATAAAAAAGCGGCCCGACTCGCGTCGAACCGCTCTCACGATGATGAAAATAAAGGTTTTTTGGATTGTACAGAGGTTTTTGTTTGGGATGAATATATCTTAATTTTAATACCTTACTTGTTAAAAGCGCCTTTTGCCAACATATACTGGGCTATCTGAACAGCATTCAGTGCGGCACCTTTCTTTATCTGGTCGCCTACAATCCAGAACGACAATCCGCGCTCGCACGTCAAATCCTTACGCAGGCGCCCAACATAAACCGGATCCTTGTCGGCTATATCAAGCGGCATCGGGTACTGCTTCTGCTCAGGATTGTCGAGCACCACAAGCCCTTCGGCTTTTGCAAAAGCTTCTCGAACCTGTTCCAACGTCAAAGGGCGTTCAGTCTCGAGCCATACGGCTTCGGAATGTGCGCGCATAACGGGAACACGAACACATGTCGCACTCACATCAAGAACGGGAGCATGCATAATTTTCTTAGTCTCATTATACATTTTCATCTCCTCTTTTGTGTAGCCGTTTTCGGTAAAAACGTCAACCTGAGGAATAACATTATATGCCAGCTGGTAGGCAAATTTTTCAACCGTTGGTTCCTGTCCGTTTACCAGCTGTGAGTTCTGCGTCAGTAGCTCCTCCATAGCGGCAGCTCCGGCTCCGCTTGCGGCCTGATACGTAGCAACGTGTACACGCCGTATGGGCGAAAGATCGTTGATCGGCTTAAGCGCCACAACCATTTGTATCGTTGTACAGTTGGGGTTGGCTATAATATTGCGGGGAGCGTTGAAAGCATCGTCGCCGTTCACTTCGGGCACAACCAAAGGAACATCTTCTTCCATACGGAACGCGCTCGAATTGTCAATCATTATAGCCCCGTGAGCAGTGATTGTTCCGGCATATTGGCGCGATGTGCCGGCTCCTGCCGATGTAAACGCTATATCAACACCGGCAAAGTCGTCGGCATTGTCTGTAAGCTCCTTTACCGTTATCTCTTTTCCACGGAAAGTATAGTTCCGGCCAGCACTGCGGCTGGAACCGAAAAGAAGAAGTTCGTCTATGGGGAATTGTTGCTGTTCGAGCACTCGCAGAAATTCTTGTCCAACTGCGCCACTGGCTCCTACTATCGCTACTTTCATTAATAAATATGCTGTTTTAGTGCGTTACAAAATTATGTAAAAAAGAGAATAGATTGGTTTCTTAATTGTAACGTTTCGTACAAAATTAAGACTAAAATTTATAATAGCAAAATTTTTGATTGTTTTGTAACAATTCAACACCTTCAATCCTTCGGAAGCTGCAATATTCACTGCGCGGAGGCTGCCGACACGGGCATACGCCGCGGCAAAACAACTACATCGTAGCGTCCGCCATTCAAATGTACGATTGTTATTGTGTCGGTGTAGCTAACTCGCCTAATCGCCGATGCAGGCACGTAATCAACTTTCCTAGCTTCTGCTTCTTCATCACTGTCGCCAACGTAGGTCAACGTGATTCCTTCGTCGGTAACCGTAACCTCATGAGGCAATATCGACATCCGGCTCCGAGGCGACAGCGCATGATAATAGTAAACCCACACTATAATATGCGGACAAACTAGACAAGCAAGCACTACACCGATCAAAAGATATCGCAACGACAACATGACCGCCGCCACAACCACCGCAACAATCGGCATCGCGAAAGCCCAATACCAATTACGGCGCACCCAAAGCCGCATCAGCGCCCCTGCATATTCGTGCGTAGCTACCTTTACCGCAACCGTGCTCGACTCTACGTATTTCGTTAAATCCTTCATACAATAATATTAGCGCCAGACTCATCTGAACGATGATCCGGCGCTATGTGGTGTCTGGCAATAAATATGATGACGGATTATTATGCCTGAACTTCCAGATCGACACCGGCCAATTCAGGATCAATCATGATACGGCCGCAATACTCGCAAACGATAATTTTCTTGTGCATCTTAATTTCCATCTGCTTTTGCGGGGGTATACGGTTGAAACAACCGCCGCATGCGTTACGCTGGATATAAACGATACCCAAGCCATTGCGGGCGTTCGAACGTATACGCTTGAACGCTTTCAAGGTTCGTTCATCGATTCTAGGTTCAATTTCCTGCGCCTCAACACGGAGTTTTTCTTCATCCTGACGGGTTTCCGACACAATTTCGTCAAGCTCTGCTTTTTTCTCGGCTAGTATATGCTCAGAATCCTTCAAACGTTCTTCTGTTGCCTCGATGTCGCGTGTCTTGGTGTCGATTGTGCGGGCATATTCGTGAAGGTGCTTTTCGCAAAGTTCAATTTCAAGGCTTTGGAATTCAACTTCCTTCGAAAGTAAATCAAACTCGCGGTTATTTCTTACGTTATCAAGTTGCTCTTTGTAGCGGGCAATTTTAGTTTGCGATTCGTTGATTTTTTCTTTCTCAACGAGAGTTTTGTTTTTCAGCTCTTCGATTTCGCGTCGATAGTTGTCGATGCGGGTGTGCAAGCCCTGAATGCTGTCTTCCAAATCCTTTACTTCCAAGGGCAGTTCGCCGCGGATTGTTTTGATGCGGTCAATCTTGGTAAGTATTGTCTGGAGCTGGTAGAGCGATTTTAGGCGCTGCTCTACTGAAAGCGTTTCTGTTTTAGCTTTTTCGGTGGCCATATTCTATAGGTACACTATTGGGTTTATTTCCGATTGTGATATATGCGCTGCAAAGTTAGGAAATTTTTGGGTAAGAATGTGATAAAAAATTTGTTTTGTGCATTTTTCGCTTTCGTAATGCCCTATATCGACCAGAAAAATGCGACCAGGATAGTCGATAAACACATTGTGACGCGTGTCTGATGTGACATAGGCCTGAGCTCCGGAAGCTATTGCCGCCGGTATGAACTCCGATCCCGACCCTCCGCACAACGCTACGCTACTGATTGTTTGCGGAGCGTTTGTCGGATTGGAGCATCGTGCAACCGGGCTCCCTATACGCGACTTTACCAACTCGGCAAAACGTTCAGGCGAAACCGGTTCCGGAAGTACGCCTATGGCTCCGGTTCCCGAACCAGGCGTAGCGCCGGGCACCAGCGGACGCACATCTTTTATCCCCAGCCGGTCGGCTATCTGCCACGAAACGCCATTGGCGGCATTGTCGGCCGAAGTATGAGCTGAGTAAATTGACACTCCTGCCTTCAAAGCCTTAGCTACCGTTGCAGCCACACGTCCCGACGCGGGCAATATTTGCTTAAGCGGATGAAATATCAGCGGGTGGTGGGTCACTATGAGATTGGCTCCGACAGCAACAGCCTCGTCAACAACCTCTTCCGTAGCATCGACACATATCATCGCGCCGCTACAAACTGCCTCCGGACTGCCTAGCTGCCATCCGGAGTTGTCCCACGGTTCCTGCAGTGCCAATGGAGCGTATTGCTCTATGGCTTCCGCTATTTGCAAATTTGTAATTATCACTTCTTTTCGTCCAAATCAACTTTAAGGCTAAGTTCGTCGAGCTGCTTCTGTTCCAGCGGAGCAGGCGCATCGAGCATCACGTCGCGTCCTGAATTGTTTTTGGGGAATGCTATGCAATCGCGAATCGAATCTAAGCCGGCGAAAAGCGACACCCAACGGTCAAGTCCGTAGGCTAGACCGCCGTGAGGGGGAGCGCCATAGCGGAAAGCATTCATCAAGAAGCCAAACTGCTCTTGAGCCTTCTCGGGAGTGAAACCGAGAATCTCGAACATTTTTGCCTGAAGCGCAGAGTCGTGTATACGAATTGAACCTCCGCCAACCTCCACACCGTTGATAACCATATCGTAGGCATCGGCACGAACCGCAGCCGGGTCGGTATCCAGCAAAGGTATATCCTCATCCTTAGGATGTGTGAACGGATGGTGCATGGCCATAAGGCGCTGCTCCTCCTCGCTCCATTCAAACATCGGGAAATCGACAACCCAAAGACAAGCAAACTTATCCTTGTCGCGCAGGCCGAGCTGACGGCCCATTTCCAGGCGAAGTTCGCAAAGCTGCTTGCGCGTCTTCATGACATCGTCGCCGCTGAGAATAAGAATAAGGTCGCCGGGCTGGGCGCCGAAAGCTTCCTTCATCTGTTGGAGTGTTTCCTGTGTATAGAATTTGTCGACCGACGACTTCACATTTCCGTCGGCCTCAACGCGCGCGTAAACCATACCCTTGGCGCCTATTTGCGGACGCTTGACAAAGTCGGTCAACTGGTCGAGCTGTTTACGTGTGTAATGGGCTGCTCCTTTGGCGCAAATGCCACCGATATAGGCTGCATTGTCGAACACACTGAATCCATAACCCTTCATAATGCCATCTAGCTCAACGAATGTCATGCCGAAACGCAGGTCGGGCTTGTCCGACCCATACAGGCGCATAGCTTCCGACCATGGCATACGGGGGAACGGGTTTGGCAACTCAACACCACGAAGTTCCTTAAACAAGTGGCGGGCCATACCTTCGAACAGATTGATAACATCGTCCTGCTCAACAAAACTCATCTCACAGTCGATTTGGGTGAACTCCGGCTGACGGTCGGCGCGGAGGTCCTCATCGCGGAAACATTTAACTATCTGGAAATAGCGATCCATACCCGACACCATAAGCAACTGTTTCAGCGTTTGAGGCGACTGGGGCAAAGCGTAGAACTGACCCGGATTCATTCGCGAAGGCACAACGAAGTCGCGAGCGCCCTCCGGAGTGGAGCCAACAAGCATTGGGGTCTCAATTTCCAGAAAACCTTTTGAATCGAGATAACGCCTTACCTCCATTGTCATCTTATGACGAAGTTCAAGGTTGTGTCGCACTGTAGGACGACGCAGGTCAAGATAGCGGTAACGCATTCTCAGGTCATCGCCGCCGTCGGTATCATCTTCAATAGTAAACGGGGGAACCTCCGATGCGTTCAGCACGCGCAGTGACGAAGCTATTATTTCAATATCGCCCGTGGGCAGTCCGGGGTTCTTGTTTGAACGTTCGGCAACTGTACCTTCGAGCTGGATAACAAATTCACGTCCGAGATGATTTGCTTTTTCGCATAATTCGGCATTCACCGAGTTGTCGAAAACTGCTTGTGTAATGCCGTAACGGTCGCGGATATCGACAAAAGTCATTCCGCCCATTTTACGCGTGCGCTGCACCCAACCTGACAGGGTGACGTTAGTGCCTACATCGGCAATGCGGAGTTCGCCGCAAGTTTTTGTGCGATACATATATTATATACTGTGTTGATTGTCGAATTATTCCAAAAATTCGTGTAAAGGTAGCTATTATACGCCATATTTAAAAATTTTATTCCCCTTTTGCATCCATCAAGCAATACGCTTTACCATACATTTTTCATCAGCTGCGCTTGAGCCACCAGCGCAGTTTCTCAATAAAGCTAGTGGGGTTCGGCTTGAAGTGAACGTTTACTCCGGCATCCTTTTTATTGAGAAACAATATGGAATTGGGCAGTACGAGCGCTACGGAACGCTCGAATGGCACTATGCCATGAATGCGTCGCAACTCGAGAGTATGGAATGGCGAAGTTGGGTCGAGCGAGTTTATAACCAGCTCACCTTTGTCGGTTAGTTCAAGGTCGTGTTCGGGCGATGCATGTTGCATCAAGGCTCCCATGTCGAGGTATTCAACTCCTTTTGGTGCTTTGGAGTAGCGTTTATATAGTTCGTCGATGACTTTACGTGTTACCATATTATTTCTTGTTGTTCGTAATGAAATACAGATTTGTTGCACCAATTGTTTTTTAAAGCTAAATAAATTAACAGCTCTGTAACATCTGTTATCTGTTTTCAGATGGTCATATCGGAAATCTACAAAAAAACGCTCCTAAGCGCGGAGCAAAGGAGCGTTTTTTTAGTTTTTTTGCCAGATAATTAAGCAAGGAATCCGAGCAATACGCCAGCTGCTACTGCCGAACCTATCACACCTGCCACATTCGGACCCATGGCGTGCATCAGCAAATAGTTCGACGGATCATACTCCAGACCCAGATTGTTCGATATACGAGCCGACATTGGAACAGCTGAAACTCCGGCATTACCGATAAGCGGATTCAGTTTCTTACCCTGCGGCAGGAACAGGTTGAATATCTTCACGAATATCACGCCCGAGGCCGAGGCGATGATGAAGGCCATGAAACCGAGGGCAAAAATGAAGATTGTGTCGACTGTGAGAAACTCCGAAGCCTGAGTTGATGCGCCGACGGTCATACCCAACAGAATGGTCACGATATCGGTCAGAGCGTTCGACGCAGTCTTAGCTAGACGGGTTGTCACGCCACATTCGCGCAGTATGTTTCCAAAGAAGAGCATACCCAGCAGTGGAATACCGGAAGGTACAACGAAGCAGGTTAGCAGCAATCCAACGATCGGGAAGATAATTTTTTCGTTCTGCGACACCGCGCGCGCTGGTTTCATGCGTATCACACGCTCCTTCTTCGTTGTGAGCAAGCGCATGATCGGCGGCTGAATCAGCGGAACAAGAGCCATGTAGGAATAGGCCGATACAGCAATCGCACCCATAAGATTGGGAGCCAGTTTCGACGACAGGAAGATAGCCGTCGGACCGTCGGCGCCACCGATAATTGCTATGGCTCCGGCCTGGTCGGGAGCAAAGCCCAATGCCAGCGCAACCATATACGCGCCGAAAATACCAAACTGAGCCGCTGCGCCTATAAGCATCAGTTTCGGATTAGCTATCAAGGCCGAGAAGTCGGTCATAGCACCGATACCAAGGAAAATAAGCGGCGGATACCAGCCGGCACTAACGCCGTTGTAAAGGATATTCAGAACCGAATTCTCTTCATATATGCCTATTTCCAATCCGGCTGTGGCATTGAACGGAATATTACCGATCAATATACCGAAACCGATAGGCACAAGCAGCATCGGCTCAAAGTTTTTCTTTATGGCAAGCCAAAGGAAAAACAGACCGACGGCAAGCATAACCAGATGTTGCCAGGTGCAGTTGGCAAAACCTGTGAGCACCCAGAACTGGTGTAAGTTGACGGATATAAATTCTTGGAATGTCATGGTAGTTGATTTGCTGTTTATTCAATTGTGAACAACACTGTTCCTTCCAGCACTGAATCGCCCGCGTTGACATTGATTGTAGCGATTTTTCCGTCAGAACCTGCGTGGATCGAGTTCTCCATTTTCATGGCCTCGAGCACCATCACAGTATCGGCAGCCTTAACCGTATCGCCAACTTTGGCGCTGATCGACAGGATTGTTCCGGGTAGCGGTGCGGTTACTTGCTTTGCTGAGCCGGCAACCGAGGGTTTGCTGATAACCTTCTCTCCGGTTGATGTGCGGGGCACTGCCGACGGACGTGGAGCGCTTACTACGGTAACGGGTGCCTGCTTTTTCTCCAGTTCAACCTTGTAGGGCATACCGTTAACCATTACTTCGGCAATATTGTCAACAATGTCGCCAACGGCTACATTATAGTTGTTACCATTGATTTTATATTTATATTCTTTCATTGGTGTTTAATTGTAATTGAGTGGATTTGTTACTCTTCTGTATTATCGGCGGGGCAATTCACGCAAACTGTAAATTTTTGAACTCCACGGCGAGTACGATTTGCGCACTTTGTTGATTGTAAGTATAGTGCTTTCTTTGTCGTGAGCGTTCAGGTGCTCGTGGAGCGCCATCACTACGGCTGCAATTTCCTCGCCCGAGTCGTGTTCGGTTGTCGATGTGGTCGGGCGGCCGGTCAAAGTTTCAGCCATACCCTGCGAGCGTACCTTGTTACGGCGCGACACACGCGAACCAATTTGCGAAATCACATAGAAGCATACGCAAAGAAGCAATAGAGCCGAGAACACAATAATCATCGCCATTGCTGCCAACCCGAATCCATGGCCATCGGTTTGGGCAAACATCTCCACTTTCTTGTTCGTGTCGACAATTTTATTGCTGCTCGAAGGGGTTATGTACAATGCTTCAGAGCCGTCGCGCACTTCCCAGGCCTCAACGCCTGTGCCCTCTCCGTCGAGACGGCGAGCGTAGGTTGTGTTGGCCAACAGCGAAGCGGGCACTGTAATAGAATCGATCAGTGTGCGGCCGTTTGCGTCGTAAATACCAATCCAGTTGTTCTGGCCGGGGGTCAGTTCGAAGTTCAGGTGGAAGGTGCCGCGATTGGGTTCACCATCGGCCCAGAAAACTACGTGCTGGCGTGCCGGTATCTCGGTGTTGACATCGCCCAGCGGAACGGGATATTTCGTCGGGTTGGCCGGGTCGTTTGTCAGATAGACGCTCGAAATTTCCAGCGGAGCATAGGTTGAGTTGAAAAGCTCAATCCATGCCGTGTGATGTCCGTAGTCGTCCACATAATTGCTATCGTTGGTAACCATCACCTCGTTGATGCGCAATCCGCGTCGGCCTTGCGCTACTGCTTGGTTCAAGCATCCGCCGATAAGCAATGCTATCAGTAGGATTATACTTTTTTTCATTGTTTAGCTACGGATATTAGAGGGGTATGTTACCGTGTTTCTTGGCTGGATTTACAACTTTCTTGGTAGCGAGCTGCTGCAGTGCGCGAATCACACGGAAACGAGTGTTGCGAGGTTCGATAACGTCGTCGATGTAGCCATACTTGGCGGCGTTGTAGGGGTTGCAGAACAGTTTGTTGTATTCGGCTTCCTTCTCGGCAAGAACCTGTGCGGGATTTTCCGATTCCTTAGCTTCGCGGGCATAAAGCACTTCAACGGCTCCTGCGCCACCCATCACGGCAATCTCAGCTGTTGGCCATGCATAGTTCATGTCGCCACGCAACTGCTTGCACGACATAACGATGTGGCTACCGCCGTAGCTCTTACGTAATGTAACGGTTACCTTGGGCACTGTTGCTTCGCCAAAAGCATAAAGCAGTTTAGCACCGTGAAGAATTACGCCGTTGTATTCTTGGCCTGTTCCGGGAAGGAATCCGGGAACATCGACCAACGTAACCAACGGAATATTGAAGGCGTCGCAGAAACGTACGAAGCGCGCGCCCTTGCGCGAAGCGTTCGAATCGAGCACACCGGCTAGGTACTTGGGCTGGTTGGCTACAATACCTACCGACTGGCCGTTCATGCGAGCAAAACCAACAATGATATTCTTGGCGTAGTCACGCTGTATTTCAAGGAATTCGCCGTTGTCTACAATTGCGCCGATAACCTCATACATGTCGTAAGGTTTGTTTGCGCTGTCAGGGATGATTTCGTTGAGAGAGTCCTCCAGACGATCGATAGGATCGGTGCATTCAACCAACGGAGGCTCTTCAAGATTGTTCTGAGGAATGTAGCTGAAAAGCTTGCGGATAATTTTCAGAGCCTCTTCGCCATCTTCGGCTGCGAAATGGGCAACACCCGATTTGCGTGCGTGAACGTCTGCTCCACCGAGCGCTTCCTGTGTAACATCCTCGCCTGTAACGGTTTTTACAACCTTTGGACCAGTAAGGAACATATAGCTGATGCCCTTGGTCATGATTGTAAAGTCGGTAAGAGCCGGCGAGTAAACGGCGCCGCCGGCACACGGGCCGAGGATACCAGAAATCTGAGGTATAACGCCCGAAGCCATGATGTTGCGCTGGAAAATCTCAGCATAACCGGCCAATGCGTTGATACCTTCCTGGATACGTGCGCCACCCGAGTCGTTCAGGCCGATAACGGGAGCACCCATCTTCATGGCCATATCCATTACTTTGCATATTTTCAGGGCCATTGTTTCTGACAACGAACCACCGAACACAGTGAAATCCTGTGCAAAAACATAAACCAGACGACCGTCGATTGTACCGTAGCCGGTTACAACACCATCGCCCAGATAGCTCTTCTTCTCCTGACCGAAGTTGGTGCAACGATGACGAACAAACATGTCAAGTTCCTCAAACGAACCCTCGTCAAGAAGCTGTGCAATACGTTCGCGCGCTGTATATTTTCCTTTATCGTGCTGCTTTTGGATAGCTTTTTCGCCGCCACCAATGCGAGCCTCATTGCGGAGCGCAATAAGCTCCTGCACTTTTTCAAGTTGGTTACTCATAATTTATATTATGTATGTATTAAGCTTTTTTGGGGTCCTCACACAGCTCGATAAGAGCGCCGCATGTGCTTTTGGGGTGAAGGAATGCAATATTAAGGCCTTCTGCGCCTTTACGGGGGGCTTTGTCAATCAGGCGGCAACCTTTTTCTTCTGCTTCAGCAAGAGCGTTGGCCACACCGTCGGCCATTGCGAATGCGATATGCTGGATACCTCCGCGACCGCCGTTGTTGGCAATAAACTTGGATATTGCGCTGTCGTCCGATGTACCTTCTAGCAATTCAATTTTGGTTTGACCAACCTTGAAGAACGCTGTGCGCACTTTCTGGTCGGCTACTTCTTCAATGGCAAAACATTTAAGGCCGAGAATCTTCTCGTAGAAAGGAATAGCCTCGTCGAGCGACGGCACGGCGATTCCCACGTGTTCGATATGTGAAATGTTCATAAGAAATATAATGTTATTTGGTTTATAAATTGTTCCTTCTTTCCTGGCGTCAGGTAAAGCCTATTGCTCTCAACTGCGCCTTCTTGCCTTTAATAGCGCAAAATTACAAAATATTATTTAACTCGTCCTTGATTCTTCTATTTTTTTCAACTGAATCTGATGAATCAAATCATATTTCAATCAGTCCTACTGCCCGAGTTGATTAGTATGACAGATAAGGAAGAACGAAAGCTTCGGCAACGGGAAGGAATCGGTCGTGCCCCTTGGCATTGAGGTGGGCATGATCATTAACGCCTTTGTTCTGGAAATACTCGGCGCGAAACGCATCGCTGTGTGCATAGATATTGCCTCGGCGGGCGGCGTCGAAAACCGGTATAGAATATTGGCCACAAACATCAATTGTAGCGTCAACTATCTGTCGGAAATTGTTATGATCGAATCCGGCTCCGTTCCAGCAGGTGAAGAACAATATATTGGCTTTCGGATAACGCGCTATCAGGCTGTCGCACAACTGGCCAAGCCGCACACGGTAGGTATCTACACCTATCGAGTCGAGCAGTGCGGCATCGTTATGTCCGGCAATAAGCAGTATGCAGTCGAGCGAATCGGGAAGTTCGGTGTAGCGTTTGTACATGGCCTGGCCGAAGCGTGCGCGGTCGATCGACACACAATTGCCGTTGCGTCCGTGGTTGAAATACTGCATACCGTGGCGTTTGGCAAACTTATAGTGCCACGTGTTCTCGATAGGTTCGCGGTGGTTGCGGGCATAGCTATCGCCGAACACAGCTATACGCTTTCCCTCAAGAGGCGATTGCGCCGTTGCTGTCAGAGCGCAAATAACTAATAAGCACAGTGATAATAAATTTTTCATGGTTATGGTTATAATTAATCTTAAAGTTGTTTGTCGATTGGCAGGCAATGAATCAAATAGTCGCGCGCCTGATTCCACGGCACATAAACGGCTTCGTTGCCGGGTATCACCGCCACCGGCTGCTCATTCAAATCGAACCGTACATACAGGTTGCCCGTGGTTTGGGCGCGTAGCAGAATCATCTGCAGGTTGCAGGCCATTGGCGCTACATAGAAATTATGCCAATGCAGCGCAACTGTGTCATAATAATTTGTCAGATAATAGCAACCGGGAACATGCATCAATGCCAACAGCGGAATCATTGTTTCGGCATGGCCGAAGCGTAGTTGTACACGAGCCTCCGACGACTGGCTTTGTAATGCATTGTCGGCCGTCACGATCAGATCGGCCAGCAGATCGGAGGCTATATCGACGGGAACGCGCGACAACACATTGGCCGACCGCTCCAGATACTGACCCAAGTTTTTACACGCCCATAACCGATTCATCTCGTCGAGCGTTAGGTAGTCGAGTGGATTACAGTCGAAGCCTGAGGCTTCCATGCCGGCAATCAATCCATAAAGAGTCATACTCCATTGGCGGGCATTGTCGTCCGATAATGGATAGTTGGCGCCCAGATAGCGGCGTGCAGGCTCAACCGGCGCCGTATTCAGACAAAATTCGGCGTAGGGCTGGGCATAAGGGCGTGCCTTACGGTATGCTTTATAGTCGGCATCAACATCGAACGGCCGCAACAGAGGGTTGTTCTGTGGCCCCGACGAGGTGTACACCCGCAATTTGTTGTTGAGTTGCGTAAGCCTGTGAGTGAAAGCGTACATGCTCATCACACAGCGGGGCACATACGACGATATTGCCGTAACCCTCGCCTCATTTTTAAACAGCGCCGGGAATCGCATATACATACGTTCGGCTATCCCTTCCTGTTCCGAAACTCCAATTGAATCGAGTTCGCCCCAATGCCCCCCAGATTTGTCAATCACCGTTTCTAACAGGCTCAACAACCGGCGTCCTGCGGCTGTTATTGTACCCAGCGAATCGGCTCGCAAAAGTGTACGTTTGATTGTCAGCACACGTGAAGGCGAAGTCATATAACGCGCTCCATGGCGCGACACATGGTTAATCATCACCGGACGTAGCGAATCAGGCAACTCAACGAACTGTTCAGGCACAGGATAAGGATAAGGCATAGAACTGCCCAGACATCGACGTGCGTCAAATTCTGTACGCGTGGGGTCGGCCGCATGCGCAACAATAGCGCAACAGTGCAGCACAACAACTATTATCGCGAGTATTTTGTTGTAAGTCATAATCGTTTTGCTACCTTTGTGAACAATATGGAATTCCGCAAATATATACAATCACTTATAAATAATAATGACTGCGACAGCGCAATTGTTGAATTGACTGATAAGATTGATTCAACCGACGCTGAGGCGTGGATGCTGGTTCTCCGTGGCAAACTTTACTGGCGTAGGGGAAAGGTGCGTGAGGCAATGAACGATTACTATGCCGCCGACCTGATTGAACCCGATGGCGAAGCCGCATGCCTTTTGGAAAACGCACAGGCAATCATGCAGTTCCGATGCACCGACCTACTTAATCCATAGCCTACGATTGAGGCTGATTCAGAATCGTTTGCAGTTCCTTATCGGTGTTGACCAAACGCGAACGGCATTCGGTGAGCAACTGCGTAGCACGGCGCGTGTAAGCAGCAAGCAGGTCGATATCCAGTTCGTCCGACTGCATTTTTTTCAGTATTCCTTCCAGTTCAGCAAGAGCCTGTGAATAGGTCATTTTTTCGACCGGTGTGAATTCGGGAGTCTGTATCATAACGGGTTATTCAGTTTTTATCGATTTGATTATGCCGTCGGCCAAGGTGGTTTCCATAACTACACCCGCGGCCACGTCACCGGCCGAACGTATGGCCGTTCCTGCGACGCGCGTGATGGAATAGCCACGCTTTAATGTAGCCTGTGGCGACAAGGCGTCGAGCAGTTGCTCAAACGAGCAAAGACGCTGCCGCTGATTGTCAAGCATGCGTGTTATTGAATGGCTCAGCGTGCCCGAAAGCGATTCAAGCCGCAACATCTGAGGCTGAAGCCTCCGCGACGAGATTTGCTGCAGTGCCATGGCCATACGGTCGACACGCGACGAGGCGCGCGTCAACGCTGCTGCGGGAAGCGACGGCAGCTTCCCCTCGTAAATGCCCAGTTGCTGGAAACATCCGGCAATATACTGGCTCGCCGACAAGGCTATGTCGCGACCCAGCGCATTTAGCCTGTCGTAGGATTGCTTGCCTAGCTGCAACAAGAATTCGGCTGCCGCTGTTGGCGTTTTAACTCGCTGGCATGCAACATAATCGAGTATGGTAACATCGCGTTCGTGCCCTATCCCAACAATTATGGGGAGCGGAAACTGTGCAACCGCAGCTGCCAGATCGTAGTTCTCGAACGAGAGCAAGTCGCTCGACGATCCGCCTCCACGGATAATCACCACACAGTCCCACATATTTTGCTCTGCCTCGATCCGTTTGAGCGCCGCAATCACTGTGGCCGGAGTTCGCTCACCTTGCATTATGGCCGGAAACAGCCCGGTTGTAAAGCGGAGTTTCAGCGGGTCGGCGGCAAGTTGATTCATAAAGTCGCCATAGCCGGCCGCTTCGGCCGACGAAACTATAGCAATTCGCAGCGTAGGTTCATTCCACGCTAAACTTTTGTTTATATCGGCAATACCCTGTGCTTTCAGCCGTTGAAGCATCTCGCGCCGGCGTCGCAAAAGGTCGCCCATAGTATAGTCGGGATTGACTGCATTGATAACCAGCGACAATCCGTAAACCGGATGCATCGACACTGACAAACGAACCATCACTTTGAGCCCCGACACAAAGTCCTGACCCGTAGCCGCATAAAAATCGGAACGGATCACACGGAACACATTTGCCCATATTGCCGCGCGCGACTTGGCAACAGTTGTTCCGGCCTCATCTTTCTGCAGCAATTCCATATAGCAATGCCCTCCACGCACGGCTACGTCGCTCAACTCAGCTGTGACCCATACATTCTGAAGCGGGGAAACATTGAGCTGGCAGGCTATGCGATGGTTCAGTTCGCTTAGCGTTATGGCTTCCATTATCTCTGCTTTACAAATTTTGCTTTCTGCGGATTCCAGACAAAAGTAAGTTGCTTTACAATAATTGGTTTTACCAAATTCCAATCATCGTCGGACAAAAATTTATTCAATCGGTTGTTAACGGTAAGCAAACCGGTCTTGCTGTCGTAGGTGTACTCGGCCAACATGAACGGAACCTTTTCGGCTAACAATTCTCGGCTAGCCTTTGATGGGGAAACAAGCCACTCGTCGGCTTTCAGCTCAGGCATGTAGGGTTGTCGACTATTGTCGAGAGGGCGCCAGTCGAGGCTGTAGAACGTAAGTTCGCTATCCTCAGCAGGGAGCTTGGCTGTATGTATCAAAGCTACTATAGTATCGTTTTTTGCCTTCAGAAGAGCCAGTTGATAAACAGTTGCATCGGTCATTTCAATCGTTACTGCATCGGAGTCCATTGCCGTGATACGCGACTTGCCACCAAGCTGGTTGCGTGTCGGCGTGTCGGAACCGCTGGCAAAATAGTCGATCATGTCGAGCCGGGCATTCCGGTCGAGCATCGGAAACACACTGGCCGGGGCGTTGGCAAACGCTCCGGCGGCGGTTGTGCGAGCCTTGGCGCTGTTGGAAGCTACCAAAGCAATCACCGCTGAAATAATGACCAAAGTTAACCGTTTCATTTTTTTCGCTTTCCTTTCTTTATAAATTTGTCGTAGTTACCGTGGTGCTTTTCCGGCTCCTCTTTTTTCTTTCGGCGTGTCGAGGCTCGCGAATAATCCTTATCCAAATCGGCAATCTCGGCGTGAAGTTTCTGCCCTACGAAGTCGAATCCGGTGAGAGCCTGTACTACACGCCTTGCGTCAGCTTTCCGAACGTCGAACAGCGAATATGTTCGCATTAAATCGATGCGACCAACGTCGACACGGTGTCCCGCAACGGCATGGTTGAGTATGTCGATCAAATTGCCGGCATAAAAACCGTCGGCTTTACCTACGTTCACATATATACGCTCCATTCCGCGGTCGGCCGTACGGCGATCCTTCTCCTCGGGCGTGCGTGGCTTGTTCTCTTTCTGCTTCTTTCCTTTGGCGGGCTTTTCGTCGATATAGTCGATTGTCGGAGCGTCCTTATAGTACTCAAGCAAACGGTTGAACTCCAACGACAATACTCTTTTAAGCAAATCGTCTTCTGACAGCCATCCTAGTTTGCGACTCACTCCGGGAAGATACTTGCCTATCTCCTCGTCGTCAACTTTCACCCGCTCTATGCGGTCGGCCAGATTGTAGAGTTGCTTCTCTATGATATGCTGAGGTGTCGGCACCTCCTTGCGCTCAAATGTTTTCCCGATTCGCTTCTCGATGTCGCGCAACTTGGATTTCTCACGCGAATGGATAATTGCCACCGATATACCCGTTTTACCTGCGCGACCTGTACGCCCCGAGCGGTGGGTGTAGGTTGCGATATCGTCGGGCAGTCCATAGTTTATCACATGGGTAAGGTCGTTAACGTCAAGGCCTCGCGCCGCAACATCAGTTGCTACCAACAAACTAAGAACATGATCGCGGAATTTTTTCATCACTGTGTCGCGCTGGTTCTGCGACAGTTCGCCATGGAGTGAATCGGCGTTATACCCGTCCTGAATCAGTTTATCGGCAATCTCTTGCGTCTCCAGACGCGTGCGACAGAAAATAATTCCGTAAATATTTGGATTGTCGTCGGCTATACGTTTCAGCGCAAGATACTTATCGCGGGCATGCACCATATAATATATGTGGCGAACGTTTTCTGCTCCCGTATTTCGTGTGCCTATGACAAACTCCTGCGGGTTGTGCATGTACGTGCGGGCAATCTTCGCAATTTCATTAGGCATTGTGGCCGAAAACAGGAGCATTTTACGCTGTTCGGGCACATGGGTAAGTATATTGTTGATATCATCGACAAATCCCATATTAAGCATCTCATCGGCCTCGTCAAGAATCACGGTATGAACTTTTTCCAGTCTGACAACACCGCGTTCGATAAGGTCGATTAAACGACCGGGCGTGGCCACTATCACTTGCACCCCCTTACGCAGAGCCTTTATCTGGCTTTCGATGCTCGAGCCTCCATACACGGGGAGCACATTCATATGAGGAAGATACTTCGAATAATCGGCCAGGTCGCTTCCTATCTGCAAACAAAGTTCACGCGTGGGGGCTATGATAAGAGCCTGTGGCTCATTTAGGTTTGTATCGATACGCTGAAGTACGGGCAAACCAAAAGCGGCCGTCTTGCCGGTGCCTGTCTGTGCCAATGCAACAACATCTCCCTCTTCGTTGAGCAGGTGAGGGATCACCTTTTCCTGAACCGGCATGGGGTTTTCGAAACCCATTTCTTCAATGGCCCGGCGCAACGGCGCGTTCACACCCAGTTCTTCAAATGTTAGCATATATTCCTTTTTATTTTTCACGCATGTAGATATTCACCGGCGTTCCTGTGAAATCCCATTTCTCGCGTATTTTATTTTCAAGATAACGCCGATACGGCTCCTTAACCCATTGTGGCAGGTTGCAGAAGAACACAAACGTCGGTATAACCTGATCCTTAAGCATTGTAACATACTTTATCTTCACAAACTTGCCCTTGTTCGACGGCGGTGGATAGGCTCCGATAACATCCTGCATATAAGTGTTGAGCTGCGAGGTGGGAACCAAGCGGTTGCGATTTTCATTAACTTTCACGGCCGTTTCCAGCACCTTGTGGATTCGCTGCTTTGTCAGAGCCGACCCGAAAATGATGGGAAAGTCGCTGAAAGGAGCGAAACGCGAACGTATAGCGTCCTCCATAACCTTGATGGCTTTCTGCGATTTATCCTCAACAAGATCCCACTTGTTCACACAAACAACCAGCCCCTTCTTGTTTCGCTGAATGAGCGAGAATATGCTGACATCCTGACTCTCTATTCCGCGGGTTGCATCGATCATGAGTATGCAGACATCCGAAGCCTCAATCGAGCGGATTGAACGGATAACCGAATAATACTCAATATCTTCGTTTACTTTTGTTTTCTTTCTTATACCTGCCGTATCAACCAGATAAAAGTCGAAGCCGAATTTGTTGTAGCGCGTATAAATCGAGTCGCGCGTTGTGCCGGCAATGTTTGTAACGATGTTACGCTCCTCGCCGATAAAGGCGTTGATGATCGACGATTTACCGGCGTTCGGCCTGCCTACGATAGCAAATCGCGGTATATGGTCGAGAGCCTGCAGTTCAGTATCGTCGTCAGGAAGGTCCTTGACAACCTCGTCGAGCAATTCGCCTGTCCCATGGCCATTGGTTGCCGAAACAGGGAAAGGCTCTCCCAGGCCAAGGGCGTAGAATTCAGCTATATTGTATATCCAGCTGTTGGTGTCAACCTTGTTAGCAACCAGGATAACCGGTTTGGTTGAGCGGCGCAGAATTTCTGCGACATGGTCGTCGAGGTCGGTGGTGCCGTTTGTAGCATCGACAACGAACATTATCACATCGGCTTCCTCAATGGCAAGATGCACTTGCTTGTTTATTTCTGATTCGAAAATATCGTCGGAGTTTACCACCCAGCCGCCGGTGTCGACAATAGAAAACTCTTTGCCACACCATTCCACTTTGCCGTACTGGCGGTCGCGGGTCGTTCCGGCGGTATCGTCGACAATGGCGGTGCGGGTTTGAGTCAGGCGGTTGAATAGCGTCGACTTGCCCACATTGGGGCGGCCTACAATGGCTACTAGTCTTCCCATAAATATATACTTTGTTTTAACTTCTTTAATGTAAACAACTTTAAGCCACAAAAAGATAGCGGCCGAGCATTATATCACTCGATTTTGCGACGGAATGTGCAGCGGCGACGGTGCAAACGGTGGTCAAAAAATTTCCACTGCTGCTGCACATTCTGATTATCGGCAAGCTCTACATTGCTCTCGGCCCAGCGATAGCCACTCTCAATGAATATCGGCACAAGGTCGGTGAACAGCATCGAGTTAACCCCCTTGCTCTGGTATTCGGGAGCAACGGCAACCATCATCAGGTCGACAATGTCGTTTTTTCCGTACAATCCCTTGAGCAGGTGCCACCAGCCGAAAGGAAACAGTTTTCCGCGACTCCGTTGTAGCGCCCGGCTCATCGATGGCATCGTTATCCCTACGCCGACAAGCTTCTCGTCGGCATCGACTATTATACTGAGGTTTTTCAACCGGAGCATTGGCAGATACATATCTATATAATACTTTATTTGGCGCGGTGTTAGCGGCGAATACCCATAAAGCTTATCGTAGGTTTGGTTGAAAAGTTCGAACAGTGCTACGCCATAATCGGCTTTCAGACGCTTGGAGCTGGTGTACTTTTTAGTGTGTAGATTATACTTCCGCTCCACAATGTCCGACACTCGCTGCAGCCGTTCGGGCACTTGCCCAGGCACTGTCATTCGAAACTCAACCCATTCGGCATCAGGTTCGAATCCCATGCGTCGCATATGCTCCGGGTAGTATGGATAGTTATATATCGTAGCCATGGTGCCCAGTTCGTCGAAGCCGAAAGTAAGCATTCCTTCATGATCAAGGTCGGTGAAACCCAACGGCCCAACAATCGAATCCATTCCATTCTCCTGCCCCCACTTCATTACGGTTTTAAACAAAGCATCGGTCACCTCCTCATCGTCGATAAAATCAACAAAACCGAAGCGCACATCTTTCGTTTCCGACCGGCTGTTAACGATATCATTTATTATACCCGTTATGCGACCTACCGCCTTGCCGTCGCGATAGGCCATCCACGATTTTGCCTTACAATGCTCAAACGCTGGGTTCACCGCGGGGTTGAGTGTGTTGACATCGTCCATTATCAGAGGTGGCACATAACAGTCGTTCCCTTTATATAGGTCGATGCCAAATTGCGCATAGCGGCGCAGCTCGTTTTTAGCTGGTTTTATCTCGCGTATTTCTACAGCCATATCTGAGATTGTTTAACAAGAATGGGATTGGATTATTTGAAATGTTGCTGTGTAGGTCATCTCTATCTTTTGCGAAAGGTCTTCCTTGGTGGGTCGGGACGGACGCCGCACATTCAACCACGCCAGCAACAGAATCATGAGCGTCATAAACACAATCAGCATAATATACAGCTGGTTGGACGATCTTTTCTCCAGCGCAAGATGCAAATCCTGAACGTCGCGGAAACGATGGCGTGGATTGGGGTCGCAACAGCGTGCAGCTACCTTGCGCAGCGTTGGCAGTTTAGCCGGAACATGATCAAGCACCTCGTTGAGCACCCGCCCGTAGCTCTGGATGTCGGTGTCGGCATCGGCCGGCTCCAGATTGTGCGCCTGATCATAGCCAACATCGATAAGTTTCAGATTACCGACATTTTCTGTGAACACTATTGTTTCGGGACGTATAGGATGGTGAACTATATGATTTGCCTGAATATAATCAATGGCGTCGACCAACTCATGCTGCAGCTTGTCGAGAATTTGCGGCGTAATGCGGTTCTCGTCAATAAGCTTGCGCAGCGAATCGCCGTAAACATCGTCGGTTATGATACAGCGCCCCAGTCCGGGAACATCCTCGAAGTCGTTGATCATCACAATATTCGGGTGCGCCAAATTATAACGCACGTCAAACTCCTTCTCAATCATGTCGCGATATTCCGGCCTGTCGGCATACTCCGGTTTCAACGTCTTGAGCATAACCCATTTGCCATGTTTTTTAGCGGTGTAAACTTGATAAAACGGTTCCTCCCATTCAGGCAGAAGAGTTATCTCCGTCCACTTTTCTGTTTTCCCTCCGAAATCGGCAGTTGATTCGCTAGCCATATATTCTCACTTTTTAATAAGGTAACAAAGTTAACTATAATTTTGTTAAGATACTAATCAAACCGTTACAATACCCCGCAAAACAGCCCGCGACAGTTTGTTAATTAACCGATTTGTCACTGTTTTTTTCGGCTAAAATAATTGTTTTTTTTTTATTTTTTATACCTTTGCATTTGTTCCATCGGTGCGTACCCGGGAATAATAAAGTATATCAATGTGCTACAATTAAATAGTTAAACTTATGGAGAACTTTGCAAAGAAAAGAGGTGGCCGTCGTCCCGGTGCAGGTCGTAAAAAATCGACTGTAAAGCGATACGGCTTCAATGCTCCCGCTCCTGTTCATGCAGTGCTTCAACAAGTTGATTCAATCACTGAATTCATCTGTGAAGCCGTTATCAAGCATGGACAAGAAAAAGGCTTGTGCTAGTCAAGACCAATCAAAATTCATTACACTATTGATGACATAATCGCTCTTGGATTTTCCATGAGCGATTATTTTATGTATTATTGCAAAAAATTTGCTAACTTGCAGCTAGTGTATGAAGGATTTGAAACCACATATTATCACATTTCCCAAAATTGAGGATCCTCGCGGCAATCTTTCGTTCATGCAACACCCGCAGCAGCTCCCGTTCAAGCCTCAACGAACCTATTGGGTTTACGATGTTCCCGGCGGCGAGATGCGATACGGACATGCTTTCCGCACCCAGCAAGAAGTGATTGTTGCCCTGTCCGGATCGTTCGATGTTGTCACTGTCGGACTCGACGGTCAAGAAATACGCTTCCGTATGGCCCGCAGCTATCACGGCCTGTACCTGCCGCCGATGATGTGGCGTATGCTCGATAATTTCTCAACAAACTCTGTGGCTCTGGTGATATCCTCAACACTATATTCGCCCGACGACTATATTGAAGACTTCGACGAATACAAAACATTAATTTCTCAAAAGCTATAATGTCAGCAAAACTAAAATATACATTCCTTAATCTGGGAACCGCAAATCTCCCATATGCCGGCGAACTAAAACAAGCCTGTGCCAGAGTAGTTGACTCAGGGCGCTACATCGGAGGGCCCGAAGTTGAAACGTTCGAAAAGGAGCTTGCTCTATACTGCGGCACCAATTACGCTATTGGAACGGGCAACGGCCTCGACGCCATAAAACTTATATTCCAGGCATATATCGAGCTGGGACGGCTAAAGAAAGGAGATGAGGTAATCGTGCCCTCAAACACATTCATAGCCTCGGTGCTGGCATTGAGCCATTGCGGATTGAAACCCGTGTTTGCCGAGCCCGATCCAGCTACCCACTGTATAAGCGCCGCTTCGATAGCGAATGCCATTACCCCACAAACTAAAGCCATATTGACTGTTCATCTCTACGGATTGCCTGCCTACAGCTCCGACATACAGCAGATTGTTGACAACAAAAATCTGCTTCTGATCGAGGACTCAGCTCAAGCTATCGGAGCATCGGCCGGCAGCCGCAAAGCCGGAGCGCTGGGACATGCGGCTGCATTCAGTTTCTACCCGACCAAAAACACCGGCGCGCTTGGCGACGGAGGAGCCGTGACAACAAACGATGCCGAACTGTCGCAGACAGTTCGTGCGCTAGGCAACTACGGCTCGCTCAAGCAATACGACAACCTATACATGGGATTCAACTCGCGTCTCGACCCTATGCAGGCAGCTATTCTCAGGGTGAAACTCAAGTATACCGACAAAGAAAACGACAACCGTATAAAACTAGCCTCGATATACAACGATGCAATCACCAACCCGTTGGTAACAAAGCCAATATCCGATGGTGCCCGGCATGTGTACCATCAGTACGTTGTGCGCGTCGACAACCGAGACCAATTCCGCGAGTTCATGCTAAAAAACGGTGTTGAGACAGCTATCCACTACCCCACTCCGCCCCATCGTCAGCCTTGCTACAGCCAATACGCCCATCTCCACCTGCCAATTGCCGACATGCTGGCTCAACAAGTTGTAAGCCTACCGATCAACCCCCACTGCACCAGCGAAAAGCAAGCCGCCGAAATAGCCGAAATAATTAACAGCTACCGACAATGAACGCCGACAAAAGTTTCTTCCTATCGACCGTCGACGACTGCCAGACCGTCAGGCTGGAGTCGCACTCAAACAGCCGCAACGGTAACCTTACTGTAATGCAGAACAATGAGGAAGCGCCTTTCGATATTCAACGCGTCTACTATCTCTACGACGTTCCTGCCGGCGAAAGCCGTGGCGGACATGCCCATCTGCAGCTACACCAGATGCTAGTGGCCACAAGCGGTAGTTTCTGTGTCACTCTATCCGACGGCCTCGGTAACGAGCGCACAGTTATGCTCAACCGTCCAAACATAGGGCTTCATATAGTGCCCGGCATATGGCGCACATTACACGATTTTTCGTCGGGTGCGGTTTGTCTGGTCATGGCCTCACTCCCTTACAACGAAGAGGATTACATTCGCGAGCACGACGATTTTTTGAAGTTGAAAAACAATTCGGCCCCGAAAATCGTATAAAATATGCATAATCAAACTATGAAAATGAAACAAGTCTACAAAATTCTCCCGGCACTGCTCATCGCCGCCGGCATATTCTTTCTCGGAGTGTTCATCAAAGCCGGTTTCGACAATTTCAGCTATCGCGACCGTGTTGTCACCGTGCGCGGACTGGCCGAAAAAGAGGTGACCGCCAACAAAGTGACATGGCCGGTAGTTTACAAGGAAGTTGGCAACGACCTGCAGCAGATCTACAACCGCATCACCGACAACAACAAGGTTGTAATCAACTTCCTAACATCAAATGGAATAAAGGAAGAGGAGATACTTGTTCAAGCCCCTACCATTGTCGACCTTCAGGCAGAGCGCTACGGTTCCTCAAACAATCCGTACCGCTACAACGTAACGTCGGTCATCGTTGTCACATCGTCGAACATCGAGAAAGTGAACTCGCTCATAAAACGGCAAACCGATTTACTGCGCGAGGGAATAGCCATTGTGTCAGGTGATTATCAGTATAATACAATTTATGAATACACCAACCTGAACGAAATCAAGCCCGCAATGATAGCCGAAGCGACAGAAGCCGCACGCGAAGCCGCCAACAAGTTTGCCGCCGACTCCCATTCGCGTCTGGGCAAAATAAAAACCGCCTCGCAAGGTCAATTCTCCATCGACGACCGCGACCCTTACACTCCGTATCTGAAAAAAGTTCGCGTTGTGTCGACAATCGTTTTCTACCTCGAAGACTGACATCGATGTTTCTTCCTGTGCCGCAAAGCGCTGCGCATCAAGCGCTGCGTGGTCGACAAACCTGAAGCGCCGGAACATATCGGAGCCTTGGCTGTTGTAACAGCTACAAGCTGAGGCTCCGCAATTTTTTCTTGTTCCGCCCCTTGTACCTCCTGCCGAACTGAATTAAATTGCATTTTTGCATTAGCCCTACGGCGACGTGCTGCTTCCGAGGCTCTACGGCGACGGTCGATTTCCGGTTTTACAAGAAGTAGAATCATACGCACCTGCGGAGCCAATTCGGCAGGCATTTCGCCACATATCTGATAGTTTTCAATAGCTTTGCGCGCTTCAGCAGCGTCGTATTCGTCGAGCAAAGCCAGCGCCGACTCCCACTCGGAGTCAAATTTGTGTTTTCTTGCCATTGTGTGTGTTTTTTTTATATATTATTTCAATGCAAATATACAACAAATCAATCACTTTTCCAAATTTCTTACAGAAAAATTCTTTTAGAAACATCGAGCAGTTGTAGTTCAGATAAATTATACATAAATTTGTATCATTATGAAAATGAATCAAATTATATTATTGCTGACTACAGTTTTAGCCGCTTTCACAACATCAAATGCAATAGCACAGGAACTACGACTTGTCGAATCACGTCAGGCTATGGAACCGATGACAGTACCAATGCAACGACTCGACGCTAATAACGAGATTTGTGCCCTAGTTAAGGTAGTGTTGCCAAAACGCGATGTACAATTTGAAGGCAACATTGTAGGCGAACCTATTTTTAAGACCAACGAGTACTGGGTTTACGTGACACCCGGTACCAAAATGCTAAACATCAAGGTTCCTGACCATTATCCACTGATGGTAAACTTTGTTGAAGCCGGTCTCGGCCCACTAACATCAAAATCAATATACTATTTGGTTATAAAATCAGATCAACCACAAGCCTCATCCACGGATCAAGATTCTCAAACCCATCACTCAACAACCGTTATAGAAGGAAACACCGAAATTGTATTGTGCGACAAATGGGATTTCAACGTTATCGACTTGATTGAAAAGTTTCCGGCAGGAAGAATCGAAATAAAACGCGGACAGCCGCAAGACATAACAATGGATATGGCCGAAAAATTAGGTCTGAATATTCAGAAATATGAAATAACTCCAGGACAAAGTATTGGGAAATTTTCTTTTAACGGGCGCGCTATAGTAAACAACGCAGTGTGCGGGCATCTTGATGCGTTATTTTCACAAAATCATATCAATTCAGTTTCATATTCATTTTCCGAAAGCAAAAAACAATTCGAAGGACTAGTCAACCTGATAAAAGGCCACGCTAGTTATGAAAGTGTGAGCAAAAATTTCGCTCAAGAAAAACTAAATGTTAGCAACCTTAATCAATCAAAATTCTTTTACAATAAATCAAAAAACATATTAGTGGGATACAGCACAGATAATGTTTGCTTTTTGACTGTTCACTATTTGTAGCTTAGAGCCTGGCAGGGATGCGGAGCACTGTGAATGAGTATCGGGGAAGAATGATATGGCCGTCGGCAAGCGATGCGGTGCTGTATTGCGGGGTAGCTGAATGATCGTCGGGAGCACCACTGAGCACAGTCGTCGTAACACTTGTTAAATCAACCGGCAACTGACCGAAATCCAGCTTCATTGTTGTTTCAACCGGAAGAAGGTTGGCCAGTTTAACTATATATTCGTTCGATTCCGGATCATAAACAACCGACGCACCCTGTCTTTTTGCCGCCTCTTGCGGAAGTTTGTCGGCAACAATAGCCGAAGCTATATAGGTAGTACCGCTGTTTTGTCCATACATTTGCTGAACATAATAATCCGTAGTCGGTTTCACTTGCGTGTTGCTGAAGTAAATCAGGTCGGGGCGCCACTGTGTGTGTCCCTCCTTGGCCAGCAGCGGAGCGTAGGAGGTCATGTCGACAACGTCGGCGTTACGTTCAACCGCCGTAAGATAAAGGGCTTCTGAAAGAGCCGTTTCCATATTACTGCTGCGGTCGCGCAGATGAGCCGCATACTCGCCAAGGTAGACATGAGGTTGACTGCGGTCGTAGCTGTCGTAAAAATCCTGATTATTAACCATCCAACCGGGAGTTACGTAGTAATGTTCGTCGACGAGCGCTATTCCCATGCTGTCGGCCAACTGCCAGCCATAAGTGTAGTCGGAGCCTTCATAGAAGGGTCCTGCAGTGCCTACAATCTTTATCTCGGGATATTTCTCCTGCACAGCTTTGGCAATCATCGTGAATCGCTCGGCAAACACCGGCGTAATCATATCCTCGTTACCGATTCCGATGTATTTTAGGTTGAATGGTTCGGGATGACCGGCTTTGGCGCGTTCGCGTCCCCAGATTGTTTTGCGGGCGTCGCCGTTGGCATACTCAATAAGGTCGAGCACATCCTGAATGTACTGTCCCATTTGCGCCATCGGTATGCCACACTGCTGGCCGTTGGTTGTTAGCATGTCGTGGGAGTGGGCAGATTGGCGGCTGGAATTTTGGCAAGGCACACCGGCAGCCAATACTGGAAGCGGTTCAGCTTCAATATCCTCGCAGAACAGGAAATATTCATGATATCCAAGGCCTCGGGTCTGATGGTAACCCCAAATGTTAAATAACGGTTTGCGGGCGTAGAGTTCGCCAATCGATCCTTTCCAATCGTAGATGTTGTCAACTCCATTGCCGTGAGCCACGCATCCGCCGGGGAAGCGTACGAACTTGGGCTTCAAATCGGCCAGTGTCTGAGCCAAATCGGCACGCAATCCATTTACTCGTCCTTTAAACGTTTTTGCGGGGAAGAGTGAGATCATGTCGAGGTTTACCGTGTTGTCGCCTACAGCTTCTATGATGAGCGTGGCCGAATCGCAAGTTTGTGATGGCACCAACTGTGCGCTAAGCTTTTTCCACTTCTTTGCCGACGACTTCAACCGGCAGCTGGCCAATGTTTTGCCGTCGGGGGCGACAAGTGAAACAGTCATTGGAACGCTTCCCCCGTCGGTGCGGCTGTAGAGCGACAGATTGTACCTATCGCCCTTCTGAACAGCTATCCCGTCGTAGCCTGCATTTTTCAGGACACCGCCACGAAGAACCGCGTAATGCTTATTGTTGCTGTGTAACGGCGCCACAGTGTCGATTTTAACTTTACCGTCGGCTGCATCCCATGCATAGTCGGCAGTCCAACCCTTCTTATCGCGAGGAGAGTATTCAAAATCACGGTTTTGAACAAGCTCGGCATACAGACCTCCGTCGGCGCCATAGTTAATATCCTCGAAGAAGATACCGATGAGCGTCGGACTGATTGTCTTTGTTGAGTCGGCAAAAACCCTCAAGGTTGCCTCTACGGGCTTCAACGAAGCATATCTTATGGAATCGTCGGCCATCACCTCGTTGTGCAAGGCCGTGCGATAGCTTACGTGATTACCATAGCGGTTCAGCCGCTCTATCAGGCTGAACGGTACGCGCTGGATGTAGCCGTTTTGTGAAGCGCCGTTGACAATAACCGATGCTTTCGCTACCGGAACATATGCCGAACAAATCGAGGCAGGCACATCGGCGGACGAGGCGTAGTATGTTTGAGGCGTCCACAGGATAAGGTCGCTGGAGGTTGCATGGGCAACAACCTTATCGGTTTTGGCCACGTTCCACAAGCAGTACCAGCCACCGTCGACGGCCGACTGGCGCAATATAGGATTATACATTTTTTTTGAATAATCGTTGCGACCCCACGGGCCGAAATCGCTTGTCAGCATCGCGCGACCATTATTGACGTTTTTCCATTGGGCCTTATCGGTACTCCATGCCAAACGCAAACCGGAGCCGTCGGTCGGAGAATAAGAAAAAATGTAGGCAGAATCGGGACGCGCGGCTTGCACATGCGCCACACATGTCATTGATATAAAAGCACAGGCTAATATTCTCTTAATTTTCATGATATCAATAAATTATTCATGGTATTCTTTCGCAAAGATAAAACAAATATATGTTTCTACCAAAAGCACAGGTAGCTGTAATACAAAAAAAGCGATACTGTTGTTGTATCGCCTTTTTGTATGTTATAGCAAGCATTGTGTTAACGTGGACCTCTTCCTCCAGGGCCACCCCCGGGAGGTCCGAAGCGGCCGGGGCCTCCACCTTCCTGGAATCCTTCGGGCCGTTTTCCTTTGCCGAACGAGTTAAATCGGTAGGATAGTGTTACCATGAAGTAGCGGGAGAGTGAGTTATACTCAATATCGTCGATATAGTTAGCTGTTACAGTGCGTCGTATATTGCTTCGCTGGTTCAGCAGGTCGTAAACTTTCACGGCCAGTGTCAGCGATTTCGAAGCGAGAAACTGCTGCGAAAGGGTTGCGTTCCAGAGCCATGTTTTAGTGTTGTAGCCGGCAGCGTAGCCCGAGGTTGCGGAGTAGTTAACATCGGTTTGTATTGTCAAGCCCCAAGGGGTATAGTATGTACCGTCGAATCGTCCGCCGTAGCTGTGGATTGTTTGGTTACCTTGAACTTGAACGGTGTTCTTTGTTGTCTGCAACGTGTAGCGCGGACGAATCTCAAGCTCGAAGTTGTCGGGGCGGAATGTGATACCAGGATTTTCGCTGAGCATCAGTGTTAGCGATGCGTTTTTGACGTCGTTGTTGTAACCTACCGTACGATTAACGTTTGCGAAGATATGGTTTGAGAACGACCATTTTTTGTTGCGGAACGGCATTGAGAACATATTCATTAAGCGTCCGTTCCAAACGCCATTCACGTTCTTGTACTCGGTCAGGCGCGAACCGTTTTCGAAAATTCGTGTGGCCGAGATGATAGCGTTCTGGCTCATCTGGATGTCGGCCATTAACATAATGCTTCGTTGCGCCTCCATATTGAAATCCTGAAAACGGATCATCATGTTATGGTTGAACGACGGGTCGAGGTTCGGGTTACCTTGAATCTGGTTTGTCGGGTTTGACACATCAAGTACAGGCTGCAACTGGGCCATCGAGGGCTGTTGTGAATTGCCGCGGTAGTGGATTTGCAATGACGATTGTTTGCTGAACTTGTAGCGGTAGCGCAGGTAGGGGGCGTAGTTCCAAACCCAGCGGTCGATGTTCTTGTCGGAATTGTCGAGGTAGATCGACTTCGACATCTGCGGAACGAGTGCCATGCCGACATCGAGATTGGCATTCTTTGTCACTTTACGGAACCCGAGGCTTATGTTCTGGTTGAAGTAATTGTTGCGATAGCGGTTGGAATACAGCGGATCGGGTTCGATGGGAATATATTGGCCTGTTTCTGGGTCGACTGTGACGGGCGGATAAATTCCCAGGTCGTAGTCCTCGGGAATGTTGTAAACAAGCTTGTCGGCATTATTCCAGCGATAGTTGGCCATATAACTAAAGTTTAGGTAGTTGCCGTTGGAAACATCACCCAGCGGCTCAGTCCATGTTAGACGGCCCCTTACCTGATTGCTCCAGGTTTTGTTGTCGTTATATTGGTCGAGATTCTCGGGAATATCCATTGTATTGTCGGGGTCGTCTTCAATCATGCGTATGAAGTCGGAGAAAGAGGTTTCGCGCTCCAGCACATTTGAGTAACGATAATTTCCCATCAAAGAGAACGATCGGCCACGATGGTTCTTGAAGTTGTGGTTATATATTACGCGTCCGCCGAATTCGTAGGAATCGCCTTTGTCACGGCTACCGGTTTCATTGTGGCTGGCCTGCTCGTAGTTGCGGTTGAAATAGTCGGTTACCTCCGAGGAGTTCGCCTTGTTGAAATTAAGCGAGAAGTTTGGCCGCACTTCCAATGTATTGAACGAGTCGGGTTTCCAAAGCACACGGAAATCGCCGCGGATGTTGTTGCCTCGGTCGCGCGAGTATTTGTTGATTTTCGAGTAGGTTGAATAGTCGCTGAACAGGTATTCGCGCTCCTGACGGGTAATCGATTTCTGGTCGGTATTACTCCACATCACGTCGCCGCCCACACGGATTATTTCTTTCTTTCCAACGTTGAAGTTCAAACCCAGCGCCCGCGATTCCGTGATGCCGTTGTTGCCTCCAAAACGGCGAAAACGATTGCCGTTCGAATCGGTGAAACCTATCTGGTTAGTATTATTGAAGTTACCAAGGAATGTCATCTGGTTGCCGTCCCAGAAACGGTTAACATTGAAAGAAGTCATATACCGGTCGTCTGTACCATAGCCGGCCTCAACGTTGCCAAACCAACCTTGGTTCATGCCACGTTTAAAAGTGAGGTTTATAACGGTTTCATCTTCGCCGTCGTCAACTCCGGTCAGACGCGCCATATCGCTCTTTCGGTCGACCACTTGCAGTTTGTCGACCATATTTGCCGGCAGGTTTTTCGAAGCAACCTTTGGGTCGTCGCTGAAAAATTCTTTTCCGTCGATTAGGATTTTGGATATCGTTTTGCCGTTGGCGGTGATTGCGCCGTCGGTTCCTACCTCAACTCCTGGCAATCGTTTTAGCAGATCCTCAACAACCGCGTTTGGCTGAGTATGATACGAGTCTGCATTGTATTCAACCGTATCCTCCATAACCTTGATAGGGGTTTTTACGGCCTGAACAACAGCTTCCTTAAGCATAATCGACGATGAGCGCATCGCAATCGGGTTCAACTTCGTGTTCGAATTGAGACGCAGCAGGGTATCAAGCGGTTCATAACCGATGTAGGTTGCCTGAAGTATGTATCGGCCTGTTGCCACCGAAGGGAATGAGAACAGACCGTCGAGGTTTGTTGTAGTTCCTTTTACGAAACTGCTGTCCTTGGCACGAAGCAACCTCACAGTTGCCTCGATCATTGGCTCTCCCGATTTTTCAATAAGCAAACCAGACAAAGTCACTGTCTTTCTAGTTTTTGTGCCGCTCTGTTGCTGTGCCTGCGCACCAACAGCAAACAAAAGCAACAAAAGAGCCGTAGAAATTACACGCCGGATCATATGACGCCAGAAATACGATTGCATTTTGTTGTAATAATATTTTTTTGTTATATGCTATTATCTTTTTTTATTCTCACTTCTGCTTTGACTCCTGAAAAGGAAAAGGTTTAAAGGGGGTTAACTATTTTAGGCAAATTTTTTGTAAAATATTTTTCACTTTGTCGAAAACGAAACTGGGGGTTAGACGGTTATAAAGATATATAAAATTGAACTTTTGAATATATGTTAACGATGTTTAAGCCTGTTGTAGCGCTTTCGGGCGCACTGTTATTATTGTTTTCCGTTGGTGCGCCGGAAGCTGTCGCCGCAGTTCCATCGGCCGATTCTCCGCTCGATACCATCCCAGCCCATTGGACATATACCGAGCACTTCAATCAGGAATTGCCCGACAACGATAGCTGGTGGCGGTCGTTCAACGATCCGTTGCTCGACTCGCTCATTGCCGAGGGCATACAAGCCAACTACAACGTTGTTATGGCTGCAAGGCGTATCGAGATTGCCCGACAGCAAGTGCTGATTGCCCGTGCCGGTTACATGCCAACCGTCGACCTGTCGGCCGGCTGGAACAAGAGCCGCAGCTCGGGTGGCCTGGCCGGTAATCATCTGGAAGCGGCCACCGTGGCCGACTATTTCAATCTCGGGTTGAGTATGAGCTGGGAGATTGATGTGTTTGGCAAAATCCGCACGAAGGCCAAGCAGGAGAAAGAGCTGTACAAGGTTTCCCGTGCCGAATATGCTGCAACGATGGTCACGTTATGTGCCAACATCGCAAAATCGTACATGCAGCTGCGGATGTATCAAGAGCAATGGCAGGTAGCGAACGAGCATATCGCATCGCAGGGGAAAATCGTGAAGATTACCGAAGCCCGGTTGGACGCAGGTTTGGCATCGATGCTCGATGTTACACAAGCGCGTGTGGTTTATTACTCTACAAAATCAACCTTACCTAATCTTGAGGCATCGATCCACAACACTATTAATTCGCTGGCTGTGCTGTTAGGAACGTATCCCGAGAATGTTTATCACCGTTTGGAAAAGGCAGCTCCTTTGCCCGACCATATCGCGCTGGTTCCTATCGGAGTGCCGGTTGATTTGCTGCGCCGGCGTCCCGATGTTGTTGAGGCCGAATGCAATCTGGCAGCAAGCGCCGCGGCTCTGGGCATTGCCAAGAAGGAGTTTCTGCCTACGTTAACGCTGAACGGGTCGATCGGAACCGCATCGCACAAGCTCGGCAATATGTTCCGCAATCCGACGCTAACCTACACAATTGCGCCAACGTTGAGCTGGACCGTTTTTTCTGGAATGTCGCGCCGCCACAATGCCATCGCGGCAAAGCAACAAATGGAATTGCAGATCGACAATTATAACCTCACGGTTCTCAACGCTGTCAGCGAAGTTGATTGCTGCATAAGCACCTACGAGGGTTCTCTGAAGACAATCGACCTTTTGCGTCAGGTGATTCAGCAGAGCCAGAAATCGCTTGAACTGTCGCTCGATCTTTACAAACGAGGATTGTCGCCATTCAATAATGTTGTCACCGCACAACAGAGCCTTCTGGAAAACCAAAATTCACTAATATCGGCCCGCGGAAGCGCGCTCACCGCTCAGATTGCGCTGTATGAGGCATTAGGCGGAGGCTGGAATTCAACTGATTTATAAATACCAGGTTGTTGAAAGCTAAACTACGGCCGGAAAGCGCCAACCACCGGCCGGCAAAAAACAACCTCTAAAAAACAACAATATGAAACGCACATGTCTTTTATTTGCCATGCCGTCGTTACTGGCCGTAGCCCTGACGATGTTCTGTGCCTGCAGCGGCAAGCATAAGCCGGGACAGGAAGCCGACGATGTTACGCAGGTAAGTGTAGCCAAACCCTTAGTTAAATCGGTTATGGTTCATAAGTCATATCCCGGATACACATATGCCAACGCAACAGCCAATGTAGTTGCCCGGGTTAATGGACAGCTTATTTCGAAATCGTACAGCGGCGGCGACTTTGTTGAAAAAGGTAAGGTGCTGTTCAACATCGAACCAACACAATACTCCGATGCCGTACGTCAGGCCGAGGCAGCGCTTACAACAGCTAACTCACAGTATGAATACACCTCGCGCGAGTATGAGGCCATGAAGAGGGCTCTTGAAAGTGACGCCGTGTCGGCAATGGATGTTGTTCAGGCAAAATCGTCGATGCAGCAGGCCCAGGCCGATATAAAGAAAGCCACAGCCGCCTTGAGCGATGCCCGCACTAACCTGAGCTACTGTACGGTACGCGCTCCGTTCTCAGGTCGCATTTCCGGTTCGACACTCGACGTGGGTGCGTACGTCAGCGGAGCGGGAGCACCTGTAACACTGGCTACTATTTACGACGACTCGCAAGTTGTTGTGGTGTTCAACATTGAGGATTCGCAATACGACCATGTACTTGAAACCCAACGTACAAACGACTCCATCTACAATAATATCCCTGTCGTGCTACAGGAACAGAGCGGCAAACCGTACATGGCCAAACTGAATTATACGGCTCCGTCGATCGACAAGTCGACCGGTACATTTACAATGAAGGCCGCCATCGACAATAAGAACGGTGAACTGCGCGACGGTATGTATGCCACAGTAAATCTCCCTATAGGAGTTGTCGACAATGCGATACTCGTAAATGACGCATCGATCAGCACCGACCAGCTGGGCAAATATCTCTACACCCTTAGCGACTCGAACACGGTTGTTTACACACCAATAAAGATAGGTGAGCTTTACAACGATTCGCTACGCATTGTCACCGATGGTATCACAGCCGACAGCCGATACGTTACATCGGCGTTGCTGAAAGTGCGCGAAGGAATGAAAGTGAAACCGATAGAATAAACGGCTATGTTCTCGAAATTTTTTATAAACAGACCAATATTCGCTACTGTGCTGGCGGTGCTGATGGTACTGGCAGGTTTGCTGACCATACACACGCTGCCCGTGGCGCAGTTGCCCGACATAACGCCGCCGACGGTTGTTGTCAGCGCGTCGTATCCCGGCGCATCGGCTGCAACGGTAGCGCGCACCGTAGGCGTACCAATCGAGGAGCAGATTAACGGTGTTGAAAATATGATGTATATGAGTTCGTCGGCCGGAAGCGACGGCAGCTATATGCTGACAATCACTTTCGAGCAGGGAACCGATATCGACCAGGCTGCAATCAACGTGCAAAACCGTTTAAATCTGGCAACACCAACTCTACCTACCTCTGTTACGGAACAGGGGATATCGGTGAATAAAGAGTCGACCAACATTGTGTTGTTCTGCGCTCTGACAGGCGACTCTACAGCCCATTACGACGCCCTTTACCTTACCAACTACGCCAACATCCACCTTACCGACCCGCTGTCGCGTGTGAAGGGCGTAGGAGGTGTTGAGGCTTTTGGCGGCGGCAACTACAGTATGCGTATATGGCTCGACCCAGAGCTTATGCGCGCCCGTGGTTTGACGCCGGCCGATGTACGTGCGGCCATCCAGAGCCAGAACATGGAAGTGTCGGGAGGTTCGGTGGGCGCGCAGCCTAATCCGTCGGGCGATGCTTTTGAGTTTACCGTCACCTCGCAGGGTAACCTGTCGACAGCAGCCGAGTTTGCCGACGTGATTATCCGCGCCGACAACGGAGGCATACTGCGGCTGAGCGATGTTGGCCGTGTCGATTTGGGTTCAATATCCTATTCGGCAACTACAACTGTTTCGGGCAAGGAGGCGGCACTATTGGGTATCAAGCAATTGCCCGGAGCAAATGCGCTTCAGGTGTCGAAAGCCGCCAGGGAGGAACTTGCTAAATTGGCTCAATACTTTCCACCGGGCGTACACTACAACGTAGTGCTTGACTCATCGGACTTTGTCGACGCTTCGATCCACGATGTGCTTGTCACATTCGTTGAAACCGCCTTGATTGTGATGATCGTTATTCTGCTGTTCCTGCAAAACTGGAGGGCGGTGATTATTCCAATGCTGACTATCCCGGTTTCGCTGATTGCCACGTTTGCAGTCATGAAACTTATGGGATTCTCCATTAATACGCTGACACTGTTTGGGCTTGTGCTTGCGATAGCGATTGTGGTCGACGACGCAATCGTGGTTGTGGAGGATTGCTCGCGATTGGTTGATGCCGGGAAGCTGTCGCGCCGGCAGGCAGCAGTAAAAGCAATGGATGAACTGACGGGACCTGTAGTGGGCGAGGTGTTGGTTCTGCTGTCGGTGTTTATCCCAACCGCTTTTGTTTCGGGAATCACGGGTCAGCTCTACAAACAGTTTGCTTTGACAATTGCAGTTAGTACGGCCTTCTCTGGCTTTAACGCTCTGACACTTACCCCGGCATTGTGTGCATTGTTCCTTACGCCACGTGTCAAGTCGCCACGCAATATCATTTACCGAATTTTCAATAAAGGATATAATGCGACAGAGAATTTTTACAAACGCTGTATCACAAAAATGCTTGCTCATCCGGGTGTGTCGCTGAGTGTGTTTTTGGCAATTACAGTAGTAGGTTTTATTCTCTTCCTGCGCTGGCCAACGAGCTACGTTCCAAAGGAGGATCAGGGCTATTTCATGACCTCGGTGCAGCTGCCACAGGGCGCATCGCTCGAACGTACCCAAAAAACGATGAATCAGCTAACCGAAATGGTTATGAAGCTGCCCGGGGTGAAAGATGTGATGACAATATCGGGCTTCTCGTTTATGGGAGGAGGCGCATCGTCGAACATGGGCTCGCTGTTTGTTGTTCTCGAGCCGTGGAAGGACCGCAAGAGTAAGGAAGAGAGTGTTTCGGCTCTGATTGCCAAAACCGATATGCTGGCTGCCGAAAACATACAGGAGGCTGTGGTGTTCTCCGTTAACCCGCCTACAATACAAGGACTGGGTATGTCGTCGGGACTCGAGATGCAACTTCTGGATATAAACTCTCGCGGGCCGGCAGAAATGAAAAAGGCAATCACCGCTTTGCAGCAGGCAGCGGCCAAATCGGATAAGATTGCGTCGATCACCAGTCTGTACCAGGGCGAGGTTCCGCAGTATCAGCTGAATATCGATCGCGACCGAGTTAAGCTTCAGGGACTGACAATGGCTGATATATACTCAACGCTCGGCGGCTATATGGGAGGCAGCTACGTTAACGACTTCACCGAGTTTGGCCGCACATTCCAGGTAACGCTCCAGGGCGATGACAATGCCCGTGGAAATATCGACGACGTTAAGAAACTATCGGTTCGCAACGCTCAAGGAGAAATGGTTCCGTTCTCGTCGTTCACTACAATCGAACAGGTTATGGGCGAGCCTACGGCATCGCGCTACAACACTTATGCGACAGCTGCCATAACGGCGAATGTTGCCGACGGAGTGTCGTCGCAGCAGGGCATCAAAGCTATGGAAGAGCTTGTTAAGGAAACTCTGGGCAACAACTACGCCTACGCCTGGACCGGCGAGGCTTTGCAGGAAACCCAGTCGGGGACTACGGTTTCCATGGTCTTTATCTTTGCTATCATCCTGACGCTGCTCGTGCTTGCCGCACAATATGAGAGTTGGACTGATCCTATAGCCGTTGTGCTTGCGATGCCGGTAGCCGTTCTGGGCACAGTGCTGGGCTGTCTTATCATGGGTCAGAGTATAAGCATCTACACTCAAATTGGATTGATACTTGTGCTGGGATTGTCGGCGAAGAACGCAATTTTGATCGTTGAGTATGCAACCTACTTCCGCAAGGCAGGGACACCTTTGCGTCAGGCTGCGCTTGATGCCGGTGTGATCCGATTCCGCCCCATCATGATGACCGCCATAGCCTTTATTTTTGGTGTGATGCCAATGATGTTTGCAACAGGAGCCGGAGCCGAAAGCCGCGTTTCGCTGGGTACGGCCGTTGTTTTCGGCATGATAATCAACGCGATATTCGGCACGCTGTTTGTTCCAAACTTCTGGGAACTTATGCGCGGATTGCAAGAGAAATACCTCAACAAACTGTTCAAGAATGTCGACACCTCCCCTACGGCCGGGCAATCGACTTCTACATCGGAGCAAACCGGCACTTCGGCGAACAACCCCACTGAAGTATAGCCACAAGAGGATCTAATAATCAGGGGTGCCGTCTTCTGCGACTACACCCCTGATTTAGGGTCCATATCATAAAATTTCAGGGCCGCTGGGGCGGCTCCGGGCGAGTGATTTTCGCG
>JAMPII010000009.1 GCA_023662835.1 Muribaculaceae bacterium
GTTATAGGGATATATCTATGACTGTTGAGCTAAATTTTGATGCGGTTGCCCTGAATAGAGACATGTATTTTCACATATTTAATTTTTATTGTACCTTTGTTGAGAAAAACGTGTGTATAAAGAATGATATTACTCAGCAACATAATGCCACTTGTAACCGACCCGGTACTAATTTTTTTCATTGTACTGGTTATCATTCTATTGGCTCCAATTCTACTTAATAGCTTAAAAATTCCACACATTATCGGAATGATTGTTGCCGGAGTAATAATCGGCCCATATGGAATTTCGTTGTTAAGCCGCGACGCGAGTTTCGAAATTTTCGGACAAGTAGGCATTATTTATCTCATGTTCCTTGCCGGAATAGAGATAGATATGTTCCATTTGAAAAAGAATCTGCGAAAAGGGCTTGGTTTTGGATTGTGCACATTTGTTGTTCCTATGATTTTAGGAACGCTTACTTCTGTGTGGTTACTGGGATTCAATTGGCTGACTTCAATTTTGCTAGCTTCAATGTATGCCAGTCATACACTGGTTGCCTACCCCATTGTTTCCCGATTCGGACTCACAAAGTCGCCAGCCGTAATAATTACTATTGCGGGCACAATAGTAACAGTCCTTGGCGCATTGATTGTACTAGCAATTATTGTTGGGATATATCGCGAAGGCTCGTTCAACGGTGCCGAAGTAATGTGGCTCATGCTGAGACTTGTTGTTTACTGTCTGGTAATCGTATACGCTTTTCCGCGCATCACCCGCTGGATATTCAAAAAATACAACGACAACATAACACAATTCATCTATGTTTTGGCAATGGTTTTTCTGGCAAGCGTGTCGGCACAGATGATTGGGCTTGAAAGTGTACTCGGGGCGTTCTATGCAGGCTTGGTTATGAACCGCTATATACCCAATACGTCGGGGTTGATGAACAGAATAGAGTTTGTAGGGAACGCAATATTTATCCCCTACTTTCTGATTGGAGTTGGGATGCTTATCAACGTTAAAGTGCTTTTTGCCAGTCTTAACACACTGTATGTAGCGGTTGTTATGTCGGTTGTGGCCACTATATGCAAATGGCTTGCGGCATGGATAACACAACGGATCTATAAAATGGATCGCACCGACCGAAGCATGATGTTCGGACTGTCGAATGCTCAGGCTGCTGCCACTTTAGCAGCTGTGATGATTGGCTATAAGCTAAATATCTTTAACGAAGATGTTCTGAACGGCACAATCGTTATGATACTTGCCACATGCACGATTTCGTCGATCGTCACTGAAAGAGCTGCTCAGAAAATAAAATTAAAATTACTGCAAGAAAATGCAGAAAATCCCGACAATGAATCGTCAGCGAGAATTAAAAAATCGCATACCTTAATCACGGTATCGAATCCGGTCACGGTTCCGGCGCTAGTCGACTTTGCAGTTTTGATGCGACCCATAAACAAAGATGGCGACAATGAAATTTTCGCCCTGCATGTACGCAACGACAATTCATCCGGCTCGAAGGCAATAAGCAGAAATTCGCTTGATGTTGCAGTAAGCACAGCAGCAAGTGCCGACGTAAAAGTAACACCGATTGAGCGCTACGATCTTAATATCGTAACCGGATTAGTCAACACAATAGAAGAACGCGACATTACCGATGTTATCATGGGTATGCACCGCAAAACAACAGTTATCGATAGTTTCTACGGCACTAAAATAGAGCAATTGCTAAAGGCAACAAACAAAATGATCGTTATAACTCGATGCTTTATACCCGTCAGCACTGTCACACGCATCGTTGTTTACGTACCCGAGAAGGCACAGTTTGAAACAGGTTTCGCACGTTGGGTTTGTTCAATCGCGTCGCTAGCAACTCAAATCGGGTGTCGCGCCATATTCTGTTGTCACAACGAAACGTGGCCATATATAAAGCAGGTAATCAAAAAGTTCCGGTACGAAATACGCGCCGAGAATCGTGAAATGAACGATTGGGACGACTTCCTGCTTCTAGCCAACCGTATTCTCGACGATGACTTGTTTGTTGTTGTCAGTGCTCGCAGAACCTCAGTTTCGTTCAACTCACAAATGGATGAGTTGCCCGGTTTCCTGCAGCGCTATTTTGCAACAAACAACCTTGTCGTATTATATCCCGGGCAATTTGGAAATGAAGTACCGGTCACTTCCACAATCGACCCATTAGCAAGCGACATCACCGCGCCTCCAAGCCAAATCTGGATCCATGTCGTTTCCGTTTACAGGCGTCTCGTACAATTCAGGAAACGCATAACTCAACGTAATCGACAACGCAAATTCGATTTATAAACCCACACAATATAACCTAATGAAAACTACCGATGAATTAATCGACGATTTGCTGACACTAGCTTTTGCTGAAGATGTTGGCGACGGCGACCACACAACGTTATCAACGATTCCCGATTCTGCAGTCGGACGCCAGCGCCTGCTGGTGAAAGAAGAAGGCATACTCGCCGGCGTTGAAATAGCACGCCGAGTTTTCAACAAATTCGACCCTGAACTCAAAATGACTGTGTTCATCAACGACGGTGCTCACGTAAAGCCCGGCGATATCGCGTTTGTTGTCGAAGGTAAAGTTCGCTCCCTGCTCCAGACCGAACGTGTGATGCTTAATATCATGCAACGAATGAGTGGAGTAGCTACAATGACTGCAAAATATCAACAGCGGCTCAAGGGGATGAAAACTAAAGTTCTTGACACCAGAAAAACGACACCCGGCATGCGTCTGTTGGAAAAGGAAGCGGTGAAAATCGGAGGTGGAATGAACCATCGAATCGGTTTGTTCGACATGATATTGATAAAGGACAACCATATCGACTTTGCCGGAGGAATTCCTCAAGCTGTTGCTTCGGCAAAAAAATACCTTAAAGAAAAAGGTAAAAACCTGAAAATTGAAGTTGAAGTTCGAAACACAGAGGAAATTATGCAAGCGCTCGAAGCGGGTGCCGACAGGATTATGCTCGATAACTTCACGCCGGAACGCACAGCAGAAGCTGTTAAAGTGATTAATCATCGTGCCGAAGTTGAATCATCAGGCGGAATCACAATTGACACCCTTCGCGACTACGCCGAATGCGGTGTAGACTTCATATCAGTTGGTGCACTCACCCACTCCGTCAAAGGACTCGATATGAGTTTTAAAGCCTGCGAATAATACACCTTTCGCAATTTAGGCTACGAATCAGATGAAGTAAATTTCTTTAATCGGATTCGTAGCTCTTCTATTGAAGCATCTGTTGTCGACCAATCTGTAACAAAGCGCACCGGCGTATTCTCATTTTGACGCGCGCCCCATAGTTCAAAGCCAACCCTTTCCGAAAAAAGATAGTCAATCAGCCTATTCGGCAAAAGAAAAAACTGTTGGTTTGTCGTCGAATCGATATAACACTCATATCCAAACTCTTCGAATACTTTTCGGAGTTTAATTGCACAGCTTATTCCGTTACGTCCTATGCGTTTGTATAAGTCATTGCGGAAAAGTGTAGCAAACTGCACTCCCAGAAGCCTACCCTTTGCTAACAAAGCTCCGTGTTGCTTAACAATAGTCATAAAATGAGGGAGCATCGTTTTATCTTTTGTCACTACGGCCTCACCAAACAACAATCCGCACTTGGTGCCACCAATGTAAAACACATCCGTCAACCGTGATATGTCGGCCAATGTAACATCGTTGTCCGTTGCCTGCAACGCATAAGCCAGACGGGCACCATCAAGGTAAAGTTTTAAACCCCGTTCATGACAAACCAAACTGATTGCTTTCAGTTCAGATAATGAATATAAAGTACCAAGTTCTGTCGGCTGCGAGATATAAACCATTCCAGGAGCTACCATATGAGCAAATGTGTCGTCAGCGTAAAAATTATCGACATATGATGCAATATCGTCAGCTTCAAGTTTTCCTAAAAATGATGGCAACACAATAACCTTATGACCATCAGCCTCAATTGCTCCAGCTTCATGTACATTAATATGGGAAGTCTCCGCCGCTAATACTCCTTCATAACTACGAAGAAGCGTATCAATAACGACTGCATTTGTTTGAGTTCCACCAACAAGAAATTGAACTAACGAATCATGTTCATTCAAGCCACATACATCTGTTATCAATTTCTTTGCTTCAGTCGTATAGCCATCCTCTCCGTATCCAACTGTCGCATCCATATTTGTTGAGCACAAAGCCGTCAGAACTTCCGGGTGACATCCACGTATATAATCAGAATTGAAATTCATTATCAATGAAATTGTTTACTATGATGTTTAATTTAACAATATCTTTCATCGAACAACAGCCAACTCGCTGCTAAACACGAATTGGCTGTAGTTAAAAGTGATTCGGCTGGGACTCGAACCCAGGACCCACAGCTTAGAAGGCTGTTGCTCTAATCCGACTGAGCTACCGAACCATGCTAATATAATTATATTGCATGTATGCCCGTGGGGAGTCGAACCCCAATCGATGGAACCGGAATCCATTATTCTATCCATTGAACTACGGGCACATAAACTAGCTTTTGCTCGTTTCGGCGGCAAAATTACTATTTTTTTTGTAGATTTGCAATATTGAACTAAGTTTTTGCTTCCGGTTTATGAATGTAAGAATAGAAAATTCATGGCAAAAGGCACTTGCCCAACAATGGGATGAGCCCTATTTCGTTGCTCTTACTGACTTCGTTAGGCAGCGGTATGCCGATCCTAAAATTACCGTATATCCTCCGGCCAAGCAAATTTTTGCGGCTTTCGACCAGTGCCCCTTCTCCCATGTAAAGGTAGTTATCATTGGCCAGGATCCCTATCATGGCCCCGGACAAGCCAACGGCTTATGTTTTTCTGTTAACAACGGGGTGCCTCTGCCGCCATCGTTACTAAACATTTTCAAGGAAATAAAGGATGACTTGTCGTTGGAGCAGGCTCCTACCGACGGCGATTTGAGCCGCTGGGCTCGGCAGGGTGTTCTTCTTCTTAATGCAACTTTAACTGTCGATGCCCATTGTGCAGCTTCTCATCAAGGGAAAGGATGGGAGAGATTTACCGACGAAGTTATCATGAAACTCAACAATGATAAAAACAATATCGTTTTTATTCTTTGGGGGTCATACGCAATTAAAAAAGGCGCTTTTATCGACCGCAGCCGACATTGTGTAATCACATCAGCCCACCCTTCTCCTCTTTCTGCCTATCGAGGTTTTTTCGGTTCAAAGCCATTTTCGAAAACTAACAAATTTCTTATCGAACACAATATTTCTCCAATCGACTGGCGATAGAATATCATCAGCCTCTAATTGTAATGCGATTTAATATATTACATATAATACTTGCCTTTATCGGAATTATTTCCGCCAAAGCTGAGATAGCCGAAACACATACCCAAAGTTTCGACGCAAACTTCCGAACGATTCAAGTCTTCCCGTTGGGTAACGACCAGCTTCCGCCTGTAATTACACTAAATTCCGACGACCGACTTCTTGTTTCGTTCGATGAACTTGCTGAAGAACACTCCAATCTTCAATATTCCTTAACACACTGCAATGCCCAATGGCAACCCGAGAACCTTGCAGAAAGTGAATTTCTTGAAGGCTTTAATTATGCCGACGTAGTCGACTTTCAGTATTCGCGAACAACATTGGCTCATTATGTCAACTATCGGATTTTAATTCCGAACGAGCAAATGCAGCCTTTGATATCCGGCAATTACTTGCTACGGGTTTATCGCGACAACGACCCGGAAAACACATTACTTCAAGTGCGATTTTCCGTCACAGAGCAATTAGTAAAAATATTCGGCAACGTGAGCGTTTCAACCGATGTCGACTACAGATCGCGTCATCAGCAACTGGAATTTGAAGTCGACGGTGGCGACGATTTATCGATCGACGACCTTTCAAACCGGCTTATTGCAGTTGTTAAACAAAATAATCGAAACGATAATTCAGTCACAGTAACTCACCCGCAGTTCATCACAAGTGGCAAAGCACATTACAAACATCTCAAACCTCTGATTTTTCCCGCAGGAAATGAATATCGTCGCTTTGAAACGGTTTCCACGCTTTACCCCGGTATGAATATTGCTAAAATCGATTTTGCTAACGGTTTATACCAAATGAAAGTTACGACAGATACTATTCGCGCAACTGAGCCGTACACCTACGACCGGACACAAAAAGGACGTTTCCGAATTCATGAATATAATTCAACCGATGCAGATATAGATGCCGACTATGTTGTAACCCACTTTGAGCTACGCCTGCCTGGCGGAATGGAAGCGCCTATGCCTCTTTTTATCGACGGGGACATGTTTAACCGCAACATTAATGATGAGAGCATTATGCGTTACGACCCATTCGACAAAGTGTACCGCAAAACTGTACTATTGAAACAAGGAGCTTACAACTATCAATACCTTATGCCAGGCCTTAAATCGAGTGCCACAGCGGCAATTGAAGGCGACTTTTGCGAAACTGAAAACGAATATACTATCTACATTTATTATCGTCAGCCTGGAGCACGATACGATCGGCTCATTGGAGTTACGACTCTGTTTTCAGCCAACAACAAACAATTGTAAGAGTTTATTTACAAACACTAATGGACGAAGAACAAATTATGCTACAAATACAGAACGCCCTTGTTTCTCTGGATTTTGCCGAACGCTATTTCTGTTGCGATCTTAACAAGTGTCTTGGCGAATGTTGTATTGAAGGCGACGCCGGTGCTCCAATAACAAAAGAAGAGCATGAAAAACTCAAGGAAATTCTTCCGGTTGTAAAACCTTATCTGACCACGAAAGCACTGGAGGCTATTGAAGAACGCGGTGTTGCCTACGTTGACGAAGAAGGCGACCTCGTTACAAACATTGTAGATGGGCGCGATTGCGTATTCACATGCTTTGAAAAAAACGGAATGTGTCTTTGCGCAATTGAAAAAGCGTACCGCGAAGGGAAAATTAAAGATTTCCGTAAACCTGCATCCTGCTATCTCTACCCTGCTCGATTGTCGGTCTACCCTACTTTTACAGCGGTAAACTTTCATCGATGGAAAATATGCAAGGCTGCTGAAATTTTGGGACGTAAGGAAAACATTCGCCTTTACGAGTTCCTTAAAGAGCCACTGACCGAATACTTCGGAAAAGAATGGTACGATGAGCTGGCATTAGCTTGCAAAACCTATATAGAGGAATACTCTAAATAAGCGAAGAGGCTACGCCACTCACAATTGGCATAGCCCCTTTATGACCCACATCAAACAGGGGTTCTAAATTGAGCCTTTCGCGTAGAAGTCTAGGATTCGGTTGCGGAGTATTAGCTCAAAATGAGCTTGCAAAGCCTCTGCTTTAGCTCTTAACGCTTTTGTTTTCGATTGCTGATATTCGGTTGGTGTTGCACGCCCTATACCATACTTCTCGCTCATTGCCGTGAATGCTTTCGCCGTCGCGTTTTCAGCCACAAGTGCCGATTTCAATTTCTTCTGTGCGCCGTCGGCTCTCATATACGCCTGTTCGATGGATTTAAATAATTCCTGTTCAACTTGTTGCTGTTGCAATTGGGCTGTTACTTTCTGAACTTTTGCTCGTTTAACCGAGTTTCTTGTCTGGAGTGCATCGAAAATAGGCACCGATAGCGAAAATCCTAGCCCTTTACTGAAATTATTCTTCATTTGCTGGTTAAATGACTGACTTCGATGGCCACTAAGAGTATAATAATTACTTCCAAGACTGGCGTTGAACGATATAGATGGGATGTAACCCGTTTTCGCCAGACTAACGTTTTTATCGGCTGCCGATACAGAAAGGCGTGAAGCCTGAACTGTATGATTTATATTAATAGCCTGGGCATAAACCTGTTCGGGCGTTGCCATTAGTTCAGTATAGTTCGAACTTTTATCCAATGGTTCAACATCAAAGTCTACAACGTTGCTCAAATTCAACATCTGGGCCAAATCAATCAAAGCCAGCCTGCAATCGTTTTCAGCTTGTTCCATGCTATACTTGTCTTGTGCCAGCTGCGATTCTGCTTCAAGCATATCAACTTCAGGAATCTTGCCAGCTTCAAGCAGAGCCTTCTGACGGCCAAGCTCAAATGTCGACAATTCAACCTGATGCTTTGCAACCTCTTTCATTTCCTTAGAATAAAGAACCTGAAGGTATGCCGCTAGTACGTTAAGAGTCACATCATCCTTTGCCGCCTCAAACTGTTCGAACGCAGCCGCCAATGAAGCCTTTGTGTATTCAATTTGCCGTACCGTATTCAGTCCGTCGAAAACAGGCAAATTCATTTGCAGCCCGAGCGATGTATTGCTCGTGTTGGTGTTTGAATAAGTGTTGTCGCTTGTAATACCACGGCCAAAACTCCACGATTGGTTTGCATAGCCATTCAACGTGGGTAGGAAGCGCGACTTAGCCTGAGCGACCGATAACTTTCCTGACTCCACTTCATTACCTCTTAACTGTACGTTTATGTTATGCTCTATAGCGTAACTAACACATTTTTCCAGGCTCCACACCTCAGCATAAGAATGCATTGCAATCAATGATGCCGCAATTAAAATAATGGTCTTTTTCATCGCCTCACTTTTTCTCCATTCCTCTGATTAGCATATCCGTTGTCACGCCGCTTTTAACCTCAATGTTCATGCCGTCGGAAATACCTGTAACTATTGCCACTCGCTTGAAATTCTGCTTGGGAAGCGAATCTGTCATCACATAGATGTACGACGAATCAGAGCCCCACTCTATCACACCTTCAGGCAAAATCATTACCGAATCGGCTTTTTCAAGAACTATGTTGGCATTCGCACTGTATCCGGCCCGCAGGTTCACAGAATCAGGAACCGTTATTGCTGCCTTCAATTCAAATGTGTTTGCTCCGTTATCCTCTGTACTCTTTGGTGCGATATATTCAACGACAGCCGATGGTGTAACTCCAGGCAATGCACCGATTGTAATTATGGTTGGCATACCTGTTTTTAGCAAGCCTACCTCTGTTTCGTCAACTTTACCTTTGAAAATCAGGTTGCTCATATCTGCAATCTTAGCTACAGTTGTTCCGTCGTTCATAGTATTTGCCTGTATAACCGACGAACCCACTTTAACTGGAACTTCAAGAATTATACCGTCGATTGTTGCCCTCACCAAAGTGTTACTCTCCTGCGCGTTTATACTCGACACGCCTTCACGTACAATCAATAGAGCATCTTCTGCCGACGACAATTCCCGTTCAGCTTTCTTGAATTCAGTTTCTGACTTCTCATACTCTTCGCGGCTTATAAATTTCTTTTCATAAAGAATTTTATTTCTGCCAAAATCCTGACGTGCCTGTTGTAGAGATATACGGGCAACGTCAACGCGATTCTGGGCCGATGAAAGCTGTGATGCTTCAGGAATTACTTTAATTTTTGCAATTATGTCGCCCGAGTGTACGATGTCGCCCGGATCAACGTTTATCTCCGAAATAATTCCTGATATCTGCGGTTTGATCTCGATTTCATCACGAGGCTCAATCTTACCTGTCAAAACTGAAGAACGCTGTATGTTGCCTATCGACGGGCTCACAAGATTGTACACAGTATCAGCCTTTTGGGAATTAATGTAAAGATACACAAATGTGCCTACAAATAGCAACGCAACTATAATCCACAATGCTATACGAAAAAACTTTTTCATTATTATAATGTATTTGTTATTCTTAATTATTTGTCGTTCAATGCCTCAATTGGCTTAATATTCATCGCTTTTACGGAAGGTATAAGCCCTGCTAATGTGCCCAACACTAGGAATGTTATTAAAATTATAATTGCATGTGCAAATTCAAGTTGAAAACTGAATATTTCTCCATCCTTTGCTGTCATAGTAGCAGCTACCCATAGCACAGCTACTGCAAAAGTTATTCCTGCAATTCCAGATACAGATGTAAGTACAACACCCTCCGATAGTATTTGTACAATTATATCGCGGGGTTTTGCTCCGATTGCACGTCTAACCCCAATCTCTTGTGTACGCTCCTTAACGATAATCCACATAATATTACCGATGCCTATAATACCGGCCAGCAACGAACCTAAGCCGACAAACAGCGCTAATACGTTTACTCCTGTGAATAGGTTGTCGACAGTGGCGAATTGTTCTGATATGTCGATAAAACCGTAAGCGCTCTCATCGTCGGGATGCAACTGATGGCGTTGCGACATAATATTGAATATACGTTTCTTTACGTCGGAAGGGGTGTAACCATCCTTCATTTTCAAGATGAATTGCTCAATTGTATTACCCAGATTGTAAGCTCTGCGCATTGTTGTAAGCGGTATAGTAATGGCTTCGTCAACATCAACATTCAATGAAACTTCCGACTGACGAGCCGTCACGCCAACAACCTTATAGTACACATTGTTCACCTCAACAAACTTGCCCAATGGCGAATCTGTACCAAATAATTCTGCGGCAGCACGCTTGCCTATAAGGCATACTTTTTTGTCGCCAATTTCGTCTGATTCATTAATAAACCTACCTTCAACTATTTCTGGTGCGAATACATCCAAATAGCGGCTGTCAACACCTTGAATATAGTTTGAATAGGTTTTCGTTCCATATTTCATCGTAGCTTGTCGCGACGATAAGGGCGATATTACTTCGATTTGCGGAAGCGTTTTTCTCATCACCTCTATATCGTCGACCGTAAATTCCCAACGTCGGCCACGCTCATAACCGCCGTATGCCATCGTTGTTCTGTTTGGCCACACCGCGGCACTGTTTGTCGCGAATCCTTTAAAGTTGCTTTTCAATAAATCCTGAAGGCCTTGAGCCCCACCCCAAAGCATCGCTAACATTGCTGTGCCCCAGAATATACCGAACGCTGTTAAAAATGTTCTTGTTTTGTTGCGCGACAATGTGGCTGTTATTTCGCGCCAATTATCGATGTCAAAAAATTGATACTTCATATTATTCAGTGCGTAAGGCTTCAACAGGTTTAATTTTTAGTGCACGCAATGCAGGGAAAATTCCAGCCATGGCCCCTGAAACTATCAATACGGCTGTCACTTTGAAGGCTAGCGACATATCAACTTTGAGACCACTGATAAACTCGACATCGCCAAAATAGTAGTTCAACAATTCAGTGCCTCCAACTCCAAGTATGATTCCAACGTAGCCAAAAACTGTTGTCAACACAATACTTTCAAGCACTACTTGTGTAAGAATCTGTCGTGGCTTGGCTCCTATTGCACGTCGGACACCAATTTCATGGGTACGTTCTCTTACGGAAACGAACATGATATTACTCACGCCAACAACTCCGGTTATAAGAGTTAGCAATCCGATGATCCACAATGTCATATTCAGTATTCCCATTGCCTGACCTGCCTCCAGCACATTTTTAAATTTATTCCATATCCACAATGCGCTTTCATCATCGGGATCGAAGCGTAACGACTTGCTCAATTCGCCGCGTATCTCTTTCTCAAGATTCTCTCCATCCTGTATTGTTGACACATTTTTAATGTTAACCCTGACAGGACTTATTCTATCGTTGAACCCAGATATAGCTTTTGCCGTTGTATAGGGGATATAAATATCGTTCTTCCAATCGTGTTCATATAGTCCGATAACTGTAAAGGCCAAATCGTTAAGTTTAACCGTTTTCCCCACCACCCCTTCGGATGTGTTGAAGAGCAGTTTGCTGGTTGTGCCGTCGAGAACTATAACCTTCCGCTGTTCATCCAAATCCTTCTCGTTTATGAACCTGCCATACTTCATTGTAAGCACATTTTGATTCTGTGCTTCAGGAAACACTCCGCAATAGCTTTTGGAAGTTGTTTCATTAATCGAGCTTAGCATGCCGCTACCGCGCAATTCACCTGAAACCTTCTCCACATTTTCAGGCAAAGCCCGTTCAAGCTCCTTTATATTACTTTCACGAAGTTCGATTCTTCGTCCCGAAGGCATTCCGTGATACGGTTTAAACGCATACCCTCCCCATAGCTGGATTACATTTGGCGATTTGGCCATATCGGAGCTTGAGAATGAGTTGATAACACCCTGTGCCAGCGACACTAAAATTATCAGCATGAAAATGCCCCATGCGACAGCCAAACCGGTTAATGCCGTACGAAGTTTACTCGTACACATTGTTTGCCATATCTCTTTAAAAATATCAATCATGGCCTGAGCTACATTATGATTCCGTCCGATATTCGGATTATACGGTTAGTTTGTGCGCCTACATTAGGGTCGTGCGTAACAATAACTATAGTTCGTCCATCGTCGTTAAGCTGACGGAAAATTCTCATCATTTCAACCGATGTCTTACTGTCGAGAGCCCCGGTAGGCTCATCGGCCAGAAGTATTGCGGGGTTTGTTATCAAACTACGTGCAATAGCCACCCTCTGTTTTTGTCCACCAGACAATTCACTCGGCAAATGATGCGACCATTCTTTCAAGCCCATTTTATCGAGCTGTTCCATCGCCAGAATATTGCGTTTCTTTCTCGACTCGCCCTGATAGAACAATGGAAGGGCTACATTTTCAAGCGCACTTTTATAACTTATGAGATTGAACGACTGAAATACGAAACCGATTAGTTTATTACGCAGTTCTGCTGCTCGATTTTCGCTCAAATTTTTTATCAATTTGCCGTCAAGGTAATAGCTACCTGTATCATATGTATCCAGAATTCCCAGAATATTCAATAACGTTGACTTACCCGAACCGGAGGCTCCCATGATTGACACCAGCTCACCCTTTGCAATGTTTAGGTTTATGCCCTTCAAAACATGCAACGGCACTGCTCCTTCATAGGTTTTGTTGATGTCGGTTAATTTTATCATTCTTTTTATTTGTTTTGTTGGCTATTTGATGCGACAGTTAACTAAAAAGTTGCACTGCGTTCTATCAACAAAAATAAATATTCTCAACCGCACAGCAATATAGCGCATTTACTTTTAGCAAAATTTTATTATTTTACATAAAATTACACAGAAAGCATATCTGTCATCCCGACAAACTCCGCTTTCTGTGTAATGCTTTAGAGCCTTTATAGATACTGCTTGTCAAGTACATTCATCCTGTCGTCGAGCGTAAAGACCCAAGGCTTGCCTGTTGGAATTTCAAGCGAAACAACCTCATGTGGGGTAAGGTGCAACAGCATCATCGCCAATGCTCGCAACGAATTGCCATGAGCGGCAACCAGAACTGTATCATATAAGTGTAACCGCGGTTCAATAACTTCCTGCCATACACAAACGACCCTGTCAATTGTAGTTTTCAACGACTCCGTTAGCGGTAATTCATCGTCCGATAACAACGAATATTTAGGGTCGTTGCGCGGACTTCGCTCGTCATCGTCAGTCAAAGCCGGAGGCATTATATCGTAGCTCCTGCGCCATATATGAACTTGGTCTTCGCCATATGTTTTTGCTGTTTCTGCCTTATTCAGCCCCTGTAGCGCTCCATAATGGCGTTCGTTTAAATGCCAATCCTTTATCACAGGTACCCAATTCCGATCCATCGCATCAGCAGCAATTTCTAATGTATGTATAGCTCTTTTTAGGTACGATGTAAAGAAAAATTTAGGCTCAAGTCCCGATTTCAAAATTGCCTTACCTGCTTCTTGAGCTTCTTTTCGTCCCAAAGGGGATAAATCAACATCGGTCCAACCTGTAAAACGATTCTCGAGATTCCACTGGCTTTGTCCGTGGCGTAACAATATAATTTTAGGCATGATAATATGTTTTTAGTTCATCCAAATAACAATTAGCACTCCGTTTCGGTTTATCTATCGGCTAGCTGTAAAACTAGCAGTAAAACTCCTGCGGAAATCACTTAAATTTTTTTTGATGTTGCTGTTGTTTAATAGATTTTGAGTAACTTTGTGCTTCAATTGGAAATTTTTAAATTATATGACAAACTTGAAGCCAATTAAAACTGCTTTAGTGTCAGTTTTTCATAAAGATGGGCTGGATGAGATTCTGGCTTTTCTGAATAAGAATGGAGTTAAATTCCTGTCGACCGGTGGCACTCAAAAATTCATTGAAAGCTTGGGGTACGATTGTGATTTGGTTGAAGATTTAACCGGTTATCCATCAATTCTCGGTGGCCGTGTCAAGACCCTTCATCCAAAAGTTTTCGGTGGCATTCTGAATCGCCGCGACAATGAAGGCGATCGCGAACAGATTGCAAAATATGAAATTCCTGAAATTGATCTTGTGATTGTCGATCTCTATCCATTTGCCCAGACAGTTGCTTCAGGTGCATCACAGGCCGATATTATCGAAAAAATCGACATAGGCGGGATATCGTTGATACGTGCAGCAGCCAAAAATTTCAACGATGTGGCAATCGTTGCATCGAAACATCAGTATAAGCCGCTTATGGATATGCTTTCTGAAAACGGAAAAGCGGAGACATCGCTTGAACAACGTTTTTGGCTTGCTAAGGAGGCATTCGCCGAAAGTTCTTCGTACGACAGTGCCATATTCAATTATTTCGACCAAACCGACGGTCCTTCAGCTTTGCGTGTAGCAATCGACGGAGCAAAAGTGATGCGATATGGTGAAAACCCTCATCAGAAAGGTTTCTTCTTTGGCGATTTCAACAAGATGTTCGCTCAATTGCATGGCAAGGAAATTTCCTATAACAATCTGCTGGACATAGATGCAGCCGTTTCGCTCATCAGCGAATTTGATGAGTTGACTTTTGCCGTATTGAAACATAACAATGCCTGTGGACTTGCTTCCCGTCCGACTGTAGCCGAAGCTTGGCGCGACGCGTTGGCCGGCGACCCTGTGTCGGCTTTTGGTGGAGTTCTTGTTACAAACGCTGAGGTAGATGCTGCTGCGGCCGAAGAAATCAATAAAATATTCTTCGAAGTTATAATAGCACCGTCGTATACTGATGACGCTTTGGCAATACTGAAACAGAAAAAGAACCGTATAATTCTGGTTCAGAAAGAGAAACTGACATCAAAAATTCAGTTCCGTTCATGCCTTAATGGAGCGCTTGTTCAGGAGCGTGACCTTAAAATTGAAACACCTGCCGAAGTTAAGCAAGCAACAAATCGCCAGCTAACTCCAGAGCAGATCGACGACCTGTTGTTTGCCAACAAAATTGTTAAAAATTCAAAGAGTAACGCAATTGTGTTGGCCAAAGGTAAGCAGTTGTATGCAAGTGGAGTGGGTCAGACGTCACGTGTCGATGCTCTCAAACAGGCAATTGCGAAAGCTCAATCTTTCGGATTCGATCTGAAAGGCGCGGTTATGGCTTCCGACGCATTTTTCCCATTCGCAGACTGTGTTGAAATAGCCTTCAATGCCGGTATAGATGCAGTTATCCAACCTGGCGGTTCGATAAGAGATGCTGAAACTACCGACTTTTGCAATGCAAACAACATTGCGATGGGTATAACAGGAATCCGTCATTTCAAACATTAGTCATTTAGCAACCTCTAAAATATTCACTTTAAATGGGACTGTTCTCATTCACAAAAGAAATAGCGATTGACCTTGGTACGGCCAATACTATCATAATCCACAATGACAAGATAGTTATTGACGAACCGTCGATTGTAGCTCTCGACACCAAGACAGGCAAGCTTATAGCAGTTGGTACAGAAGCCCAGCGTATGCAGGGACGTGAGCCGGAAGGTATCCGTACGATACGCCCGCTTCGTAAAGGAGTGATTGCCGATTTCAATGCAGCCGAACTGATGATTCGCGGCCTGGTGAAAAAAGTTAGCACAAAGAGTAGCTGGTTCTCTCCTTCGTTGCGCATGGTTGTAGGCATCCCTTCTGGTTCGTCCGACGTTGAGATACGAGCTGTCCGCGATTCGTCGGAACATGCCGACGGACGCGACGTTTACATGATTTATGAACCTATGGCTGCCGCTTTAGGTATCGGTTTGGATGTGCAAGCTCCTGAAGGAAACATGATTGTCGACATAGGCGGTGGATCGTCGGAAATCGCAGTCATATCTTTGGGCGGAATCGTAAGCAACAAATCGATCCAGATTGCCGGCGATGACTTGACCGACGACATTCAGGAACACATGCGTCGTGCCCATAATATCAAGGTTGGCGAACGTACAGCTGAACTTATCAAGATGAAAGTTGGTAGCGCGTTGACCGAGCTTGAAGATCCACCAGAGGATTTTATTGTTCACGGGCCTAACCAAATGACGGCTTTGCCAATGGAAGTTGCCGTTACCTATCAGGAAATTTCGCATTGTATCGAAAAATCAATTTCAAAAATCGAGGCTGCTGTGCTAAGTGCGCTTGAGCAAACTCCTCCCGAATTGTACGCCGACATTGTACGAAATGGTATCTGGCTTGCTGGCGGAGGAGCACTCCTACGCGGACTCGACAAGCGTTTATACGACAAAATAGGGATTCAGTTCCATATAGCAGAAGATCCATTGCTGGCTGTAGCACGCGGTACAGGCGTGGCACTGAAAAATATTAGCAAATTTAAATTCCTGATAAGATAAACCAAATAAACAAACGAACCTACAGTTGCCTCAATGCAAAATCTAATCGACTTTCTGATTAAGTACAGCAAATGGCTTGTATTCATATTTTACATTGTGGTCAGCTGTATGTTGCTCTTTGACAGGAATCCATATCAGCATTACGTTTATCTCACATCAGCTAATGCTGTCAGTTCGTCGTTGTTTGGTATAAGCAACAATGTCACATCGTATTTTCATCTTCATGAAATTAATGAGGATTTGCAATTGCGGAACGCAATGCTTGAAAATGAGGTTACGATGTTGCGTAAACAATTGCGAACTGTTGAAGAGACAATTCTGGAAGATTCGATGCGCCGGATGCCGGCCGAGACACAATTCGATTTTCGGTTGGCTCACGTGATCAGTAACAGTGTGTCGCGAATGCACAATTACATTACAATTGAAAAAGGCTCGCTCGACTCAATTGAACCAGAAATGGGCGTGGTTGACCAGAATGGTGTGGTTGGTATTGTAAACGTTGTCGGACCGCATTCGTCACGCGTGATTTCATTGCTGAATCCGAAAATGCGATTGTCATGCAAGGTGAAAGGCCGATCCGATTTTGGATCTCTGGTTTGGGATTGCAAGAACCCGCATGAAGCCCTGCTGGAAGAAATGCCTCGACATGAACGATTCAAAGTTGGCGACACAATAGTGACAAGTGGCTATTCATCTGTGTTTCCCGAAGGCATACCTGTAGGAACAATAATGAGTCACGAAAACGCCCATAATAACAATTTTTACACGTTGCGCATAAAACTTTTTACAGATTTCACCACACTAAGTACAGTAAGGGTGCTCCGCAACAGTTTGAGTGATGAACTTAAAGCTATCAGTGCCGGCGAAGAAAACGAATAATTTATGACTAAGACTGTTTTTCAATTTATAATATTATTTATAGTCTTGTCGTTAGCTCAAGCATTGTTGTTTAACAACATTTGCTTGTTCAACGTTGCTGTGCCTTTTGTATTCATATATTTCATTATCAGATTGCCTATCACTTTAGGGACAAATTGGGTGCTCACATTGTCGTTCCTTTTGGGTTTAAGTGTAGATATATGTGCTAACACGCAAGGAATGAACGCTCTGGCATGTACAATTTTGGCTATGTCGCGACGCGGAATCCTTCATCTATATTTTCCTCGCGAGGATGAGTTGTCGAATCCAGAGCCTTCGGTTCGCTCGCTAGGAATAAATGTTTATTCTCGCTATTTGTTAACGTTCGTTGTTGCTTATTGTATAGTTATTTATACAATTGAGGCTTGCTCCTTTTTTCTTCCGTTTTTGATGCTGATGAGAATAATATTCAGCTCATTGCTTACGTTTTTATTATTGTTGGGGCTAGATATCCTGCTTTCCCAGCGCGAATAATCTGTCATTTCTCTCCAAGCAATGCGTAAAGATTACCGTCTCGAAAAAAGAAAATATGTTGTCGGAGGATTCATAGTTCTGATTGTCTTCGTTTATATTGTAAGGCTTTTCAGTCTGCAAGTATTGGATAACCGCTACAAAGAGTTTGCCGATTCAAATGCTTTTCTGCGAAAAACATTATACCCTTCGCGCGGCATGATGCGTGACCGCAATGATAAATTAGTCGTATACAATCAACCGGCATATGATGTAATGATAATACCGCGCGATGTTCAAGCGTTTGATACGCTTGATTTTTGTGCCACATTGAACTTAACAGTTGAACAGCTGAGAAAACGTTTTGTAGATATGAAGGATCGCCGGTTGAATCCAGGCTATTCGTCATATACACCTCAAAAACTAATAACCCACATTTCGGCACAGGATTACGGCCGGCTTCAGGAAAAGCTATATCGTTTTCCTGGGGTTTTCATTCAGCAGCGTATACTTCGTCAATACACAAAATCGGCAGCAGCAAATGTGCTAGGTAACATTCGCGAGGTCTCGGCAAAAGATGTTGAGCGCGACGAATATTATACGGCCGGCGACTATACGGGCGACTTGGGTGTGGAAAAAAGTTATGAGGAATACCTTCGCGGCGAAAAAGGAGTTGAAATTCTGATTCGCGACGCATATGGTCGTATAAAAGGTAAATACGACAACGGCGCTCACGATATTCCGCCAGTGTCGGGACGTGATATAAAACTGAGCCTCGATATCGACTTACAGGAATATGGCGAGCGGTTAATGGCAAACAAGATTGGTGCTATTGTTGCTATCGAACCAGAAACAGGCGAGATACTGGCTATGGTCAGCAGTCCCACTTACGATCCCAAGAAACTGGTTGGGCGCGAGCGAGGAATCAACTATAATGAGTTAATGTCTGATTTCTACAAGCCCCTGTTCGACCGTGCATTAAAAGGCGCTTATCCCCCAGGGTCAACATTCAAGCCCTCGCAAGGGTTGATTTTGCGCCAAGAGAATATAATAACATTATCAACCGCATATCCATGCTATCACGGTTTCATAAATGGCGGCTTACGGGTAGGCTGTCACGGCCATGGGTCGCCTATTGCATTGAAACCCGCCCTTCAAACATCATGTAATGCCTTTTTTTGCTGGGGCTTGAAAAGTATGCTGGATTCCCACCGAAGCAAATATGGTTCTACGGCCGAAGCATTTGAGGTTTGGAAGAAGCATCTTGTCTCGTTGGGATATGGATATAGATTGGGCGTTGATTTGCCTAATGAGAGCCGCGGATTTATTCCTAACGCACAATTCTACAATAAGATATATGGCGAAGGAAGATGGAGCGCAAACACTATCATATCAATTGCTATCGGACAAGGCGAAATATTGGCAACTCCCCTGCAGATAGCTAACCTCTGTGCTACAATAGCAAACCGAGGGTGGTTTATCACGCCTCACGTTGTTAAAGAAATTCAGGATACAGTTCTTCCTGCGCAATACATCGATAAACGCTACCCGACAATCGATCGTCAGCATTTTGAGGATGTTGCCGAAGGAATGAGAATGGCAGTAACCGGCGGTACGTGTCGATTGGCCAATCTACCTGACGTGGAGGTTTGCGGAAAAACAGGTACCGCACAGAATCCTCATGGCCGCGACCATTCGGCATTCATCGGTTTCGCACCATATCACAATCCGAAAATAGCCATATGCGTATATGTAGAAAACGCGGGCTTCGGCGCAACCTACGGAGTGCCAATAGGCTCTCTTATGATGGAAAAATATCTTAACGACAGCATATCCGCATCGAGAAAGTACATCGAAGAACGAATGCTCCAATCAAATACAATAATAAGTAGTGGAGTCAAGAAACACTAACATATCATCCGTATTCAGCTATCTGGACTGGCCGACAGTGATAATCTACACTTTGTTGGTTCTGTTTGGAGCAATATCGATTTATGCTGCAAGCTACGATTTCGATCATGCTTCAATTTTCTCATTCGACGAATTTTCGGGCAAGCAACTTCGTTGGATAGGACTGGCGTTTGTGATCAGTTTTGTCATTCTATTAACTGATTTCCGTTTTTTTGAAGCTTATGCCTATCCGATTTATGGTTTGCTGCTGTTGCTTTTGATAGTAACAATATTTATAGCTCCCGATATTAAGGGTTCCCGCTCGTGGTTGGTGTTGGGGCCAATGAGTCTGCAACCGGCCGAGTTTGCTAAATTTGCAACGGCATTAGCTCTTGCCAAACTATTTTCAAGCTACAACTTTAATTTGAATGCGCGTGCGTCTAACTACCTAAAAGCTCTTGCAATTATATTCATACCGATTGTGCTAATTCTCATGCAAAAAGAAACCGGTTCTGCATTAGCCTACATAGCGTTGTTTTTCGTGCTTTATAGAGAGGGAATGAGCGGCCTGGTCCTAGGCGCAGCGCTGTGCGCGGTTGTTTTCTTTGTAACAACTGTGAAATATGCTGACGAAGCCATGCTGGCAATGACTGGTGGACAGATAGCCGTTTTTGTTATGATACATATTGGAGTGGTAATAATGACGGCAGTTTATTGCGGTGCGTTAACCTCAGCCAGGAATTTATTGCTTGGATTCTTAGTGTTAGACGGAACTTTGCTGACGCTGCCTTTATTTGGAATTGAATTCTCAGGAACACTTTATTTTATAGGTATAACGGCGATAGCGCTGTTATACCTGGTTATTCTGTATATGTCCAAGCTGCGGAATCGTAAAGTGCTGATTACAGCAGGTGCTGCTATTATATCTGTCGCGTTTATGTTTTCGGTAAATAAGGTATTCGATGATGTACTTCAGCCCCACCAGCAACAACGTATAAAGGTGTCGTTGGGAATAGAAGAGGATTTACGCGGTGCCGGTTACAACGTGAATCAGTCGAAAATCGCTATTGGTTCAGGTGGTTTTGGTGGAAAAGGTTTTTTGAATGGTACGCAGACAAAACTCAAGTATGTTCCGGAACAACACACCGATTTCATATTCTGCACAATCGGCGAAGAGGAAGGATTTGTAGGCTCAACAGCGGTTCTTTTATTATTTTTGTTTCTGATACTACGTGTGTTGGCAATTGCCGAGCGCCAGCCAACAACATTCGCACGCGTATATGCCTACTGTGTTGCCTCATATTTTATATTCCACCTTTCTATCAATATAGGAATGGTTATAGGACTATGTCCGGTAATTGGAATTCCGCTTCCGTTTTTCAGCTATGGAGGGTCATCGCTTTGGGGCTTTACTTTACTGCTGTTTATATTGTTAAGGCTCGATGCCTCGCGCCGTGAGCATTTGAGTTATTGATATTTACTAATTTTGTTTGATTTTCCATTCATTTAATGTAACTTTGAACAACAAAACCGCCAGTTTTGAACAATATATAATAATCAGACGCGGAAGCAAAGCATTGATTCGATGGAGTCGTTTATAGCCATAATTCTCCGAGGACTTGCAATCGGCATTCTTATATCGGCACCAATGGGGCCGATCGGCATGTTGTGTATTCAGCGTACGTTGAACAAAGGGAGATGGCCGGCTTTCTTTACAGGACTGGGGGCTGCCTTGAGCGATTTGATATATTGCTTGCTGACGGGATTCTGCATGTCGTTCATTACAGACTTTGTTGACACCAATAGACTGATATTGCAAATTATAGGCTCAATCGTACTTGGCTGTTTTGCGTTTTATCTTTTCCGGCGCAATCCGACACGACAGTTGCAGACACCGGCCAACAGTGCAAACAACTATTTGGCTGATTTCGGCAGCGGTTTCCTGCTGACATTCTCAAACCCGCTTATACTGTTCATGACAGTAGGGTTGTTTGCCAGCTTTAATTTCCTTTTGCCCGAATATAAATACTACCATTATGCATTGGGCTATATTGCAATTTTGTGTGGTGCAATCATGTGGTGGTTTGCTATCACATATTTCGTCAGCAAGGTGAGATCGCATTTCAATGTGCGCTCGCTCTGGTTGATAAACAGAATAATTGGCACGGTGTTGCTGATAATGGCAATAGTCGGACTGCTTTATTAATTAACATTTTATCATATGGAAGATACTCAAAAAGCTCAATTGCTGGTGCCTAAAATTGAAATTGATTCAAATACAAATGCTGATAATATTATAGGTTTGTTAGAGGAATCGGGCGTTAGGGCAAATATCGACTGCGTGAACTGGGCGGAATATCCATATAAGCCATTAACTACATTCTCAATGGCTCATACTGACACATGTTTGTTCATTGATTTCTTTGTGAGGTGCAACTACTTGAGCGCAATGAATTATGAAACTAACTCTCCAGTTCATGAGGATTCGTCGGTAGCTATGTCGATTCAGACCAACGAGAAGGATAACAAATTCTTTTACTTTGAATTCAATTGCATCGGTACCAAAGCTGGGTATATCTGTGAGCCGGAGGGTGAGTGCAAACAAATTACCAAAACCGTGCTTGACAATATAAAAGTTTCACCATCGTGTGGCGTAAAACCATTCCGTGAGTTGGAAGGCTTGTTTTCCTGGAACATTTTGGTAGAAATTCCGTTTAAAGTAATAGATTTGGAGGAACCGATTGAAAGCAACAAGAAGATAAAGTGTAACTTTTTCAAATGTGCCTCCGGGACACAGCAACCCCATTTCCTAAGTTGGCAACCGGTCGTTTCTGAAAAGCCTGATTTCAAAATCTTATCATCGTTCAAGAGTATTATTCTTGAACAGTAATAACCAAAATTATGAAGAAATTATTTACACTTGTAGTTGTTGCATTATTATTTGTAACAACAGCATCGGCTCAAAGCTTCGATTTGAATGGACTAATGTCGAAACTCAAGCCAACAAACGATTCAACAAAAACTGAATCGCAAAGTGGTTTATCCGGACTTTTAGGTAAGATTAGTAATGCATTGAAACCGACCGATATCACCGGAGTTTGGTCATATGCCGGACCGGCGGTAAAGTTTAAATCGGACAACCTGCTCATGCAGGCGGGTGGCGCAGCTGCCGGCGCAACAATTAAGAGCAAACTGGAACCATATTTCAAGAAAGCTGGTTTGGATCAGACAGAGCTTACGATTGAGCAGGACAGTACGTTTGTGATGAAATTCAAAAAAGGTCAGTTAAAAGGTAATATCACAACCGGCGAGGAGGGCGAGATGATTTTCAATTTCAAAGCACTCGGAAAAATCAGCATTGGCAAAATGAATGCCTCTGTATCGAAACTTCAGGGTAACAAACTCGAACTCACATTTGATGTGTCGAAACTGATGAAGATTGTCAACGCCGTTTCGTCGATTACCGGCAACTCTACAATTCAAGGAATGAATAAGTTGCTCCAGAGCTATGACGGACTGGAAGCAGGTTTCGAACTAAAGAAAACAAAGGAACTGTCGGAAACTACAACAGAATAAATTAATTAGCGCAAGATGGAACAACCCAAATTTGGATTTCTTTTTGATTTGGATGGGGTACTAGTCGACACTGAAACTTCATATACTGAATTTTATAAAAATCTGGAAAAGGTTTATCCAACAGGAGTTGAAAACTTTCCCTTTGTAATAAAGGGAACAACGCTAGATAATATATTAGCAACCTACTTCCCAGATAAGGAAGTAGCTAACGATGTGGTTTTGCGACTTCACCAATATGAATCAGAAATGGCATATCCGATTTATGATGGAGTAATGGAATTGCTTGACGAATTGTCGCAAAACAATTTTCCGTCAGCTATTGTAACCAGTAGCGACGAATCGAAGATGAAAAGTCTTAAATATCGCCATCCTCGTTTTCTTGAGCGGTTCACAGCTGTGGTTACGGCAACCGATGTAACAAAGTCGAAGCCGGATCCGCAAGGCTATCTGTTAGCCGCGGAACGAATTGGTGTTCCGATTGAACGTTGCTTTGTGTTTGAAGATTCATTATCGGGAATGGCAGCCGGTAGAGCGGCTGGGGCAAAGGTTATTTCAATGGCTACTACTTTACCAGCCGAAAAGGTGGTTGGAGAAGGTTGCTTTGTGGCAAAGTCGATGAGCGAATTGAAGCTTGCCGTATTGCTGAAACTGATGTCATGATATTAGTAGCGCAACAACCTGTCGGCATCAGTGTCTAGTTGCGCTTCATCATAGCTTTAGTTATATGAATTAAATCAGGAGTTGATCAAATGATTGGTCAACTCCTGTTTGTAAGTATCGTAAGTGGAAAAATTACTCGCAGTCGCAATTTCCTTTCAATTTATGCTTGAAGTCGTCAAGTTGGGTTAGGAATGCTGCGAAGTCGGCCTTGCCAGGATATTTCTTTAACACATGGTGCAGCAGTCGCATACCAACTACCAATTCGCGTGCATGTTTCTCAGTTAATTCCTGTTTCTCTTCGGCCAACTGTGCGAGTGCAGCAAGGTCGTGATGACCGCCGAAGTTAAAACTCATTACATCTTTAATCTTACCGTCTACTACCTCAGTGATGTTGAAATGGTAGGAACGTTTCTGTTTATTACAATCCATAATAGTAAATTTTAAATACGATTATAAAACATCGCATCGTGCCATAATGTTGCCCACGGCGCTGCTCTTATAAAACAACTTAACAATTATTAGATTTCCTAAACATACAACCCCAGCTGTACAACAGAACTGACGGGAAGCTTCTGTATATAGGTTGTAAATTGTTAAATGCGCGTTAAAATCAGGAACAAAATTAAACTGAAGAGCATTTTTAGTATCAAAGAATCAGAAAATGATAAATATAGATAAGTCAAAATTTAAACATTATAACTATGAACAAAATTAAAAAGTTAGGATTATTCGTAGTATCTGCAATGCTTTGCTCTGGTGTGGCATTTGCTCAGAATCAAAAGAAAGAAGCAGACAAGACATGTCCCGGAACTGAATGTTGCGAAACAACAGAATGCGTGGTGGGTAAGAAAGGTAATTGTGAATTCCTCTTCGAAGGCATAACTCTATCCCAAGCACAAAAAGATAAAATTGCGACTTTAAAAACCCAGAAAAAGGTTGACAAACAACGTGTTCAGAAAGAAAACAAACAGTTTAAAAATGATATGAGAATGCGCCGCGACTCAGTTGCCAAGGCACAGAAAAAAGAATATCTTTCTGACATGAAACAGATTCTGGAACCAGACCAGTATGTTATTTTTCTTGAAAACATGGTTGTGAATGCACCTGCCGGACAACGTGGTTCCAAAGTAGGAATGCCCGGTCATGGTAAAATGCACAAACCCGGGAAACCAGGCAATGGTCCGAGACCTGAAAGACCTCAGGCAGCTAAGTAAAAACATAATAAATATACATTTGAAGTTGGATCTGAGAAATTCAGATTCAACTTTTTTGTGTGGCATAGTTGAATTTCGTACATTTGAACATTCAACGACAAATCAACTTCTATAAATAACCCACTCATTAAATGAAAAAGTATATAATGGATTTCGATGTGGTAGAGAATCGATACATCCATGATTTATATTCATTACTGATTCTAAAACCCGCAGGAGGAAAAGCCATGCCCGAAATTGCACCGGGACAATTCGTACAAGTTAGAATTGACAATTCGAAAACAACTTTTCTGCGTCGTCCAATTTCCGTGAACTATGTCGACAGCCAAAACAATACGCTTTGGCTGCTTGTTCGAAAAGCCGGAGAAGGAACCCGTGCATTGGCTAAACTTAAGAAAGACGACACGTTGAATCTTGTTTTGCCGCTCGGAAACTGTTTTAAAGTTCGCGATGGCGAGCGTAAATTTCTTCTTGTTGGCGGTGGTGTAGGTATTGCCCCAATGCTCTACTGGGGAAGCCGTCTTAAAAAAATGGGATTTACTCCAGAGTTCCTTGTGGGCGCTCGTTCTCAATCCGACCTACTTGAACTGGATGAGTTAAAAACAATAGGAACAGTTCATGTGTCGACTGATGATGGTTCGGCGGGAAGTCCTGGCGTAGTCACTTTAAATCCTGCATTAAACTCCGTTTGGGACAGGATATATTGTTGCGGTCCTGCACCGATGATGAAGGCTGTAGCAGCAGTGGCCCAAAAAAACGCCACACCCTGCGAGGTTTCGCTTGAAAACATGATGGCATGCGGCCTCGGAGCTTGCCTTTGCTGCGTAGAAAATACAGTAAAAGGTAACGTTTGTGTATGCACGGAAGGTCCAATATTTAATACTGAAGAACTGACATGGCACGATTAAATGTAGAAATAGGTGGATTAAAATTGAAAAATCCGGTTCTGACTGCCTCGGGAACCTTTGGCTATGGCGAGGAGTTTGCCGATTTTGTCAATTTGGAGAAACTTGGAGGATTCATAGTTAAAGGAACTACGTTGGAGCCTCGTCAGGGAAATGCTTATCCACGAATGGTTGAAACGCCTTCGGGCATGCTTAACGCAGTTGGCCTTCAGAACAAAGGGGTCGATTACTTTATAAACAACATTTACCCTCGTTTGCAGGCTTTAGACACGAATGTGATTGTTAATGTTTCGGGTGCTAACGTAGACGACTATGTTGAGGTGTGCCGGCGTTTGGCTACTTTGGATAAAATACCGGCTGTTGAAATAAATATTTCATGCCCCAATGTAAAACAGGGAGGCATGGCATTTGGAACAACTACAACCGGAGCCGCCGAGGTGACCAAGGCCGTGCGAAAGGCATTCCCAAAAACAATAATCGTTAAATTGTCGCCTAATGTTACATCTATAGCCGACATAGCTAAAGCCGTTGAGTCGGAAGGCGCTGATGCCGTCTCACTAATAAACACGATGATGGGTATGGCAATCGACGTTGAACGCCAACGTCCGTATCTTTCAACGATAACTGGAGGTTTGTCGGGCGCAGCTGTACGCCCGGTAGCTGTTAGAATGGTATGGCAAACCGCTCACGCCGTAAAGATTCCTGTTGTTGGCTTAGGGGGCATCATGAATGGACGTGACGCTATTGAGTTCATGCTGGCCGGAGCGAGCGCTATCGAAGTCGGAACCGCCAATTTTATTGACCCTGCAATCACGGGTAAAATCGTGAATTATATCGACGATTACTGTCAGCGTCACGGAGTTGACGACATAAACGAGATTGTCGGTTTGATTTAGGTCCCATATCATAAAATTTCAGGGCCGCTGGGGCGGCCCTGAAATTTTATGATATGGGACCTTAGTAACTTTCGCAAATAAACAAAACATAAGTCACCGCAGATAAGGAAAATTTGCGGTGGCTTTTGTTTCATTTAACCCACAACATTGGATCGAGTTTCTGCTTCTCTTTGCGGAGTTCGAAGTGCATTATCGATCGACCGTCGTCGCTGCGGGCTATACGGCCGATTGATTGTCCCTGTTTAAGTTCTGAGCCGTTTTTTACGTTAATATTTGCCAGATTTGCATAGATTGTCAGATACTCTCCGTGACGAACCATTACTATTGTGCCGAACCCGGATTGTTTGAAAATTGCCGAAACTTTTCCGGCAAATACTGCTCGGGCATTTCCTCCACCTTCAACTTCTATGTCGATACCGGAATTGTCGACAACAACGTGAGGGAGTTGCGGGTGTTTCTGCCGTCCGAAAGCACGTACTATTTTATATTTGCCACTTACCGGGAACAGTAAATTTCCTTTATTGTCGGCAAATGAACCGGCAATTGATTGAGTAGATTTTGCAGTGGCATAGGTTTCTGTTCTTGTATTTTTTGTCGTGGTTGACTGAGTTGTAGATTTATTGTCAGCTGATTTGCTTGTCGTTTTAGCCTTAGCTTTTGCCAAACGTTGCTGCTCAATTTCTTTTGCTATAATTCGGTCTAGCTCAGAATCGAGTCTTTGAGCTTGTAACTGTTTGTCTTTAAGAACCTTTTGAAGTGTGCGATTTTCTTTCTTCAGCTGTTTAACCAACCTGTCGGTTTTCCGCTGTCGGGATTCCAACGCTGATTGTTCGCCGGCAAGCAGTTTCACCTTCGAGGCTTGGACACGTTTTAGACTGTCGAGTCGCAATGATTTTGCTTCTAACACTTGCTGCGATTTTGTTATCTCTTGCGTTTTACGTTTTTGCCACCGCGTATATTCATTCAAGTATCGGGAACGTCGGTAGGCGGTGGCAAAGGATTCTGACGATAGTACAAAAGCCAGCCGAGTCAGTGAATTCTGCTGGGCTGAGCGAGTGGCTCTCACTGATTTTGCGTAGGCAGTCTTCATTGCTTCCAATTGGCGAGTATACAAAATTACAGTGTCGGCCAGCAGTCTTTGCCGGTGATCTATTGAGTCGATTTGTGCCGATAGTTTGCCGATTGAAGTTTTGTTGAGTTGAATTTCGGCATTTAGAGCGTCGAGCGATCGGAGTGAGGCTGTTGTACGCCGCTTGTTCTCGGCCAGTTGACGATTTGTTTTAGCAATTGCGTTCTTGTTTTGTTGCTGTTCTTTCCGAATAGCGGCGGATGTGCGGTTCTTTTTAGGTGTTGCGCATAGTGCATCGTTACACAACAATGCACAAATTAACAAACAACACAATACTAGTCTTTTCATTTGTCCAGTGATTTCAGAAGCTGAGCGGCAGGAATTTTACGATAGCCCGACGGTATTTGCCAAGTTATTGCGGAGGTTGAATTCCATTTTGCATTGTTCCATTTCCAGTTCATTTTTGCAATAACTGAGGTTTTCCCGCTTTCAATGTTCAGCGATGTGCTCTCGGCGAGAACTCCGGCCGGTGTTGCTCCGTTGTAGGGAGAATAATCGACTAAAATCTCAATAGGGACAGATGGAGCTATTGCTGCAAATCGAGTCAAGAATGTTGTTTGATTCGTCCCAGCTACAAATCCGTATGTGAATTCGCTTGATTGTTTTTTAGGGACTATAGTCATTACGCTAAGTTCCGTCGACAAATCGACCTTGATTTTGTCGTTTTGCGATAAAGAAGCTCCGCCAATCAGAAATGGCCGGCCGAGAAATAAATCCTGTAGGTTAGCGATAGACGATGGCATAATTTTTGTCAGGCTCCGGATGTTCTCAGCAATGAAAACTCTGTCGATTCTGTAAAGGGCAAACACAGAATCTGTACGGATTACTATTCGTGCCACTTCAATCCCCAACATTTTCAGACTCAAATCTATGGCCTCGCCCTGAACAAAGCGGGCGCGTCCGGATAGGGATATCCTCTGTGGTTTGGTTAATGACAATGAGAACGGCACGTCGACCGAGGTCCAGTCCGATATTGACGACGTGAGCTGCGCATATTGCTGTTCTATTGTTAAGTTGTTGCCTGAGGTTGCCAAATCTTTTTTCGAACCGCACGACTGCAAGAACAAAATAAATGCGACAGACAAGATGGCAAGAAATGTGCGTAATGATTTAATATTCATTGTGTTTGAATACTCTTATTCGAAAAAGAATGTTTTATTTTTGATTTTCTTTTGCAAGAGTTTATTGTCGGGCTCGAGCTTCTGAGCCTTTTCCCAATATTCCAATGCTTTGTCGGGTTCGGAATTCCAGAAGTAAATGTCGCCGGCATGGTGGAACAACTCGGCCGATTCTGTTTCATCGGTAGCAATAGCTTTTTCTATGTATGCTTTGGCTTCAACGTAATTTTTCTTCATGAACATAACCCATGCATATGTGTCGAGCGAGTTAGCATCGCCGGGGCGCTCTTTGATTACGTCGGCACACATACGTTCCGCTTTGTCTAGATTTTTATTTTCAACAGCTAACGAATAAGCATAGTTGTTCTTAACCAAATTGTTATGGGGATTCAGCAGTAATGCCTCGTCGTAGAATGTATATGCCGAATCGCGTAATTCTTTTGCTACATACAAATCTCCTATCGAGCCGATAACTGAGGAACGAAGCTCTAGATTTTGTTCCGGAGCCACATCAAGAGCTTTGTTAAGTTTGACCAGAGCTTTATCATATTGTTTTAGCATCTGATAATCGGAACCTACAATCATCAGCAGCGATGTGCTCGAGGGAAAATAGTGAATTCCACGTTCAGCGATGTCGATCGACTTATTGTAGTCGCCGGTTTCTGCTGCCAGACTCGACAGCGTAACCCATCGTTTCTCGTCGGAGGGGTCGATATCGACGGCGTAGCTGAGTTGCTCAGTCGCATTGTCGTAGTCCTGAATTGCAAGTAAGTAAGAGCAGTATAAATCTCTTAACGCTACTTCATGTGGATTTTGCTCGAGCATAGTGTTGAAAAGCGATTGAATTCGTGGTTGCTGAATTGAATCGTCGTATAGGGTGCGGATGTAATCGGTCATTAGTTCCATTTTGGCATCCAGTCCGAGGCTTTCGCGCGTCAGGGCGTTGAACACTTCACGGTCGTATGCAACCGAATCGTCGATATTCTTATAATACATGGCTCGTTGGTAGAATGCTAGTCCGGAAGTTGAGTCCAACTCGCAAGCTTTGTTATAATAGGCCAAAGCGGAGTCACCTTGTGAGAACATCGCATATATATCGCCGGCGAAAATATTGTATTCAGTGTTGTGTGGAGAACTGTATAACAGATCTTTCACTTCGGCTATAACGGCCGTTGTGTCGTTTGTTGCCATAAAAGATCGCATTTTTCTGCTCGACAACGGGATGCTTTTACCTTTAGCTTTTTCAATTCGATTATATATACCTACGGCTCGTTTTAGTGCTGCAGAATCGCGGGTACTGCTAAGAGCGTCGGCAAGTTTGAACGACGGTTCCAGCTTGGTTGGAAAGATTGAGTCGAGTGTTTCCCAAACGCGAATCGATTCCGATGCGTTCTGCAAACGGTCGTTTATAGTGCCATACATGAATGAGTTGTAGTAATCGTCGGGCTGTGCATTGAAATGATTCTGCATCAAATTATAACCGGTGCTGAATCGGATCGAATCGTTTCCGGCCGATGTCAAATCATAATATCCAACGTAGAATCCTATGGTGTGGTCGTCGGGATTCAATTTGTGAGCCATTTTCAAGAGGTCGACGTATGCGTCGGTGTTGCCGAGCGCCGACTGTCGTTGTGCTTCCATGAAAATATAATCGGCCTTATCGCTATCGGCTTTATTGATTGTATTGCCCGAAAACGTTAGAGCAGGCATTATTAATGCTGATCCGTAAACGATTGCTTTCAACTTCATACAGAACTATGTTTTTAATTGACTCCGGTGTGACCAAATGCTCCGTCGCCTCGTTTAGTTTCGTCGAGTTTGTCGGTTGGTTCCCATTCAACGTGGGTGTATTCTTTTACTACCATTTGGCAAATACGTTCACCATCGTTAATAGTGAAAGGTGTGTTCGAAAGGTTTATTACTATGATACCTATTTCGCCACGATAGTCGGCATCAACTGTACCAGGTGTGTTAACCAATGAAATACCGTGCTTCAATGCCAAACCGGAACGAGGCCGGATTTGACATTCGTAGCCATGGGGCAACTGGATGTATAGGCCTGTGGGAATAAGGGCGCGTTCAAGTGGTTGAAGCGTTATTGGTTCATTGAGAAATGCACGGACATCCATTCCGGCCGAGGAGAATGTTTCATAGGCAGGAAGGGGATGATGCGACTTATTTACAATTTTAACTTTTATACGTTCCATACAATAATATTATATAACTAACAACGAGTCGGTATTAAATTTAGTTTAATGCGACTTGTAAACAAGTGCGGAACCGACATCGTGGCAGATGCGGTTCCGCGCTTATAGGTTATAAACAGTTACGATTATTTACCGTTGCTTTTATCGTAGCGGGCGTTCAAACCGGCAATCACCTCGTTAGTGATGTCAAGGGCTGGATTGAAATAAACGCCGGCAGCCTTATAGAGGATAGCATCGTAACCTTTAGCCTTGTTATAATCCTTAATAAATGATTCAATTGAATCGGTGAGCTGCATTTGCTGTTGAAGCATTTCTTGTTCTGCTTCGCGCTGAAGGCTTGCAAGATAGTTCTGCGCTTCGATTTGCTTTTTGTTAAGCAATTCTTGGTCGGCATTGAAACTTTCTTGTGAAAGATAGCCGTTTGTATTGATTTTTTGCTGCATTTGCTGGCCAAGTTTCTGAATGTCGGCACCGCGTGAACGCTGTGCATTGTCTATTTTGGAAAGCTGACGCAGCTGAGCTTCTTTGAAATCTTTTGCAAGGTTGTAGTGAACGGCAATGGAATCGGCGTCGATATAGCGGATGTTTAATGCGCCGGCAACGGGCTGTGCATCAGACTGGGCGCCGGGTTGAACTGTTTTGTTTCCATTGTCGGAGCAAGAAGTCATTGCCACTGCCGCGGAGAGGAAAAGAATTTTAACACAGAGTGTAATCTTTTTCATTTTGTTTATTAATGGTGTAGTTTATTATTTATCAATTTCGTTTTCTTTTTGTTGATGGTCGGCCGCGCAACTGAAACCTCTGGATCGCAAACGAGGATTGTCGTGGACATGTGAGGATGGGAATTTTCCTCCTTTAACAAATAGCACCTTCACACCAAGCATAAGAAATGCTGCAAGCACGAGGATTATGGCGCATAATATTGTTTTCATGTCGGCCGACTTTATTTTCTCTGCAAATATAAGAAACGAAAAACAATTTTGGAATTATATCAATTTTATTTTGTAACTTAGGCTTCGAAAAGTACGTGTTTTAACAATTTTACACACATTCATGGCGCATATAAGTTGTTTTATAATACGTATATGAGAATTTGCCGCAAAATTCAAGTTAAATATATATATAATTTATTTTAACCCGACATGACTATAAAAGATTTAAAACCGGCATTAATCTGGGGAATATTCGACCAGATAACAAAAGTGCCCCGTCCTTCAAAAAAAGAGGGTAAGATTCGTCAGTTCCTTCTCGATTTTGCCGCCCAGCATGGTATTGCAGTCAAGACTGATGCCGTAGGTAATGTTTTAATGAGCAAACCGGCCACTCCGGGTCATGAACAAGCACCAACATTGATCATGCAGGGACATATGGATATGGTTTGTGAGTCGAACAAAAAGGACTTCGATTTCGAAAATAACCCTATAACAACAATAATCGACGGCGATTGGGTTCATGCCGATGGTACAACTCTTGGAGCTGACAATGGTATTGGTATGGCTGCTTCACTGGCAGTTATGGCCGACAACGAATTGATTCATGGACCTTTGGAAGCTTTGTTTACTGTTGATGAAGAAACTGGTATGACTGGTGCTAACAATCTGGGCGCCGACATGATGAACGGTACAATACTTCTTAATCTCGACTCAGAAGATGACGCAGAAGTTTATGTAGGTTGCGCCGGCGGTATCGACACAACAGTCGAATTTGAGTATAAACGCGAAATGGCTCCAGCCGACTGCCACTGGTTTAAAGTTGACTTAGCAAACCTGTCGGGTGGCCATTCAGGTGGCGATATTCATGAGGGTAGAGCAAACTCAAACAAACTTCTGGCTCGCTTTTTGTTCAATGTGCAACAAAAACACACAGTGTGCCTGTCGGAAATTGATGGTGGCAACCTCCGTAATGCTATTCCCCGCGCAGCTCATGCAATTTTCGGTGTAAGCGCCTCGGCGAAAGAAGATGTTGTTGTTATGTTCAACAAATTTGTTGCCGAGGTTGAAAACGAATATAAGGCAACCGATCCGACTATGAAACTGACTTTGGTTACTGCCGACAAACCGGCGTATTCAATCGACGCAGATACTACAGTCCGTTTGGTCCGTGCGCTTTATGCGTGTCCTCATGGCGTGATTTCGATGAGCCACGACCTTGAGAACCTTGTTGAGACCTCAACCAACCTGGCTTCAGTTAAAATGAAACCAGAGAATGTGATCCTTGTAACAACAAGTCAGCGTAGTTCGGTAGAAAGTCGTAAATATGACATCGCGCGTCAAATAGAGGCACTGTTCTTGCTGGCCGACGCTAAAGTGACACATGGAGACGGTTACCCCGGCTGGGCGCCCAATATGAATTCGCCCATCATGAAGATCGCATCCGACGCTTACGAGGAATTGTACGGCATAAAACCTGCAATTAAAGCAATTCATGCAGGTTTGGAATGCGGGTTATTCCTTACCAAATATCCCAACCTCGACATGGTTTCGTTTGGCCCGACATTGCGCAATGTACACTCGCCTTCCGAAAAAATGTATATCCCCGCAGTTGAACGTTTCTGGAATCAACTTGTGCTGATTATTAAGAAAGTAGCTGATTTGAAGGGATAAAAGAATATTATGACAAATAAAAACTGCTGCATTACAATACCGGAATGCAGCAGTTTTTTTATTCATTTAGTTTTTCTATTCTTTTGTGATCAGGCCTTGTTCGCGAAGCGCGTTAATGATAGCGTAGAGCATTCCCGTGATAAATTGGCCGGAGCGAGGAGTTGAATAATAGTTGGCAATTTCAGTGTATTCATTAATGGTAACCAATGTAGGTATTGATTCAAAGTTGAGAAGTTCAGCTATGGCAGTTTCCAATATGATTATATCCATGAATGCCAAACGTTCAGGATCCCATTTGCTTTGTGTTAAACGCTGGTCGATAATCTCACGATATTTGTCTTGGTTTGCGATTACCGATTCGAAAAGTTTCGGGCCGAATTTCTCGTCCTCCTCGTCCTTGAATTTTGGCAGAAGATGAACAGATTCAGGATTATCGGAGGTGGCAAATTTATGGATTGTTTTCAAAGTAAACGAACCCATTATTGCGATATCGTCGTTCCAATAAACCGATTTTGCCTCAAGAGCATCGGCCAAGTCATCGGAATTAATGATGTCGTATTTCAAAATGTCGTGCCAAAAATCAGCGTCGGTAACGAAATTGTTGTTGGTTTTTGAAATGTACTCTTTGTATGTTTCCGATTCAAGTATTGTATTCATTAATCTACGCAGCAATACAACGTCATTGGCCCATGAAATATCGTGGTCGTGACCGTAAGCTTCAAGTTCTTCGTTTTCCGAAAGCAATTTGGCTAGACGGTTGTCGATAAATTGGGTACTTGGATTGAGGTCGTCGGCTGTAGGCAAATATTTATGCTTCGCTTCGTCAAGTTGTAGTTCGCGGAACCGTGTAATATCAACAATAAGTTGCAGCATGGCGTGATACAGATCGTATGATTTGTCGAGTGAATCGGACAAGCATTTTCGAGCCTCGACCAGCGAGTCGCTTATCGATGCATAATCATTAAGGGTGTTTTTCCAAGCTTCAAATCCTTGTTCCTGACCAACTATAGTGAAATTGTTGGTTGATTTTAACAGTTCAATAATTTTCTTGTTTCGTAGAACTATAGTTTGGAAAACCGTCTGCCACATTAATACTTCGTCGGCGACGGGGAATGCAGAGCGTTTGCGTGAATATTCTTTATAGATTGCGGAATCTTTAACCTCTTGCTCTATTTCTGGAGCTATAGAGCGATATTTCTCAATAAATCCGCGATTCTTTATGATAAGTTCCTTTATAGGTTCAGAAGCAGCTAATGCATGAGCACAACGTGTAATATTTGTGTTTGGCTTTCCAGTGCGTGGCTTAATTGTGGGAATCCCTTCTGCAGTGAAGGAGATTGCATATCCATTAATATCCAAGAGCATAATGAGCAAGTCGGCGTATACAGTATGTGCAAAACGTTTGTCGCGCGATGCGTCGTCGTTGGGCGCTTGCTCTATTTTGAAATAGTTTCTGGTTAGCAGATATGAATACAGTGACTGCACAACCTTCATTCTTATTAAAATACGGTTTATCATAATTCAATGCTCTTAAAATTTTTGCAAAGATAAGCAAAAAGCAATAAACAACAGCAACATCTAAAAAAAAATAAGAGGTTGTTTTAAGCAACCTCTTTAATGACATTTCTGGTGACAAAACGATATCATCCGGTGAATTATTTAATAAGCGGTTTTACGGTTCACGATTGATTACAACAACTGTATAATCGGCTAGTTTGTTTCTTGCATCGCCAAAAACAAGAATTGAATAAAGACTTTCTCCTTTTTTGGCATCTCGCATTTTGTTGAATTGAAGTTTTACGACTCCCGGCTCCGTTACTTTTGCCGTGTATTGACAAATTTCATCAGTATATTCTTCAGAGTCTTTTGCGCCGTTTTTAATCACAATTCTATTTGAATTAACGCATTTGAGTATTGCTTCTCCTTCTTCGCCATCAAGAGAAATCCTGATTCGCGGGTAAATACCGGTATCATACTCGGTCTTCACGTTATATGATTGAGTATAGGAAAATTCCAATACCTTTTTTTTCGGTTCGTCGTCACAACAACAAGATGACAACAAGAATAATACCCCTAAAGCACAAATCAGAGAATTAATCTTATACATAATTAGTTGCATTATCGAACGGCAATCACTTCAATCTCAACAAGAGCATTTTTGGGTAGGGTTTTCACGGCGACGGCCGAGCGAGCCGGATATGGTGGCTTGAACGCATCTTGATAAACAGCATTCATTGCGGTAAAGTCGTTCATGTCGGCAAGAAAAACTGTAGTTTTAACTACATTGTCGAGCGATAATCCTTCAGCCTCCAATATAGCCTTGACGTTGGAAAGCGATTGCTTTGTCTGCAAAGAGATATCATCAGGCATTTCGCCTGTTGCCGGATCGATTGGGAGCTGGCCTGATGCAAAAATCATTGAGCCAACATTAATTGCCTGACTGTATGGACCGATAGCTCCCGGAGCCTTTTCTGTTATTACTGCTTGTTTCATATCTATAACTTAAATAAAGCACTATTAATGACAGCAACCACCTTCACTACCACAACATACACCTTCACAGCCGGAGCCATTGTCGTGGCACCCGCCGCAGCATCCTCCTTGTGCTGGATGTAGCTCTTCTTCAGTTGCATCGCGTACGGTTTTAATCGTACCAACAAAGCGAGCATCCTTGCCTGCCATCGGGTGATTGAAATCCATAACCACTTCTTTGTCGGTTATTTCAACAACCTTTCCGTTTATTTGAAAGCCATCAGCTGTAATCATTGGAATATACGATCCGGGAATTATGCGTTCGCTGTTGAACTTGCCGTCAATTTCAAATATTTCTTTTTCCAGGTGGGCAACATCTTCGGGGTTATGCATTCCGAAGCCTTCTTGTGCCGAAACTATAATGTCGAATTTATCTCCTGCCTGCAAGCCTTCAATAGCCTTCTCAAGAGGTTTTATTACTCCGGGAGTTACTCCAAAAATAATCTTTTCCGGATCGTCTACTTCAACTTGATGCATCAATGTCTCTCCTGTGGATTCAACGACATAAAGGTCGTAAACCATTTCCACATATTTTCCGGGTTCTATTTTTTCCATATTATCTAATTTTTATTTATTATCAAACAATCAACAATTTGTTGGAGTGGTTTTCTACAACAATTGTTATGCAATATTATGCTAAATGAACAATTAAGGCGGAGCATATAACCATATATATGACCATACCAATTATGTCGTTGGTTATACTAATGAAAGGACCTGTAGCCAGAGCCGGGTCTATTTTCAGTTTCTCCAAAGTCAGCGGAACGAATGTGCCGAAAACAGATGCGAACACAACAACTGCAAATAACGACAGCGAAACTGCAATTGTTGTCACCTGATTTATTCCGAGCGTTATCATATTATATATGAACACCAGCAAAGAAATTATACTGGCGTTAATGAGTCCGACACCCAATTCTTTCAGAATCTGCTGCCATGTAGAGGCTGCATCTAGTGAGCCATTTGCCAAACCTTGCACAATGATAGCCGAAGATTGAATGCCGACGTTTCCGCCAGTGCCACCAATCAAAGGGATAAATAAAGCCATTGTGGGATTAATTGCAAATCCGCCTTCGAATCGACTAAGAATCATAGAATTTGCTATGCCGCCGAGCATACCTATAAGAAGCCATGGCAGTCTGACACGAGTTTGGGCGAACAGGCTGGCATTCGTGGCAACATCGCCGGAAAGACCGGATGCCAACTGATAGTCACGCTCGCTTGATTCACGAGCCTCATCCATTACGTCGTCGACCGTGATCTGACCTACCAGCCTTCCTATTGAGTCGACAACCGGCATAGCAACAAGGTCGTACTTTTCAAATTGCAGCGTTACATCCTCGACAGGTGTATCGGCACGTATCGACATTGGCTCCGGATCCATCACGTGCTTAATTTTGGAAACCGAAGGGTGTGTAATCATTTTACGAAGGGGGAACACACCGCACAGCTTGTTGTCGTTGTCGACAACATATACGTAGAAAACCTCCTCAAGATCCTCAGCTTGTTTGCGCATTTCCGTAACGCACTGAGGCATCGACCAGTTTTCATTTACAACAATCATTTCTGTCGACATAATACCGCCGGCCGTATCCTCGTCGTACTTCAAAAGGTCGATAATGTTACCAGCGTGGGTTGTGTCGTGTAGATGTGATAACACCTCATGCTGATCTTCTTCATCGAGGTCTTGAATAATGTCTACAGCGTCGTCAATGTCAAGGTGGTCGATTACCTGCTTTGCTATATCTTCTGTCGACATTGAGCTAAGCAGCTTGTCGCGGAGATCCTCATCAAGTTCTACCAACACATCGGCGGCAGTCTCAGTGTCGAGCAGTCCATAAACCGATTCAATTTCGTGACGGTCGAGATGTGATATCAGCGCGGCGATATCGGCCGGATGCAGATCCTCAATCTCCTTGTGCATTGCCTCGGTATTGCCCGACTCAATCAGTTCACTGATATGGTCGATATATTCGTTGGTATATTCTTTCATAATTAAATATAATCATTCAGCCTTGCTGGCGAAGCTTTGTAACAATGTTTGTCAGGTCGATAAATTGCTGGACCGACAATTGCTCGGGCCGCTGTTGCCATATTGGATTGTCGGGCAGTGTACACCCGGCAGGCAATAAGCCCTTGATGGAATTGCGTAATGTCTTGCGTCGTTGCCCGAATGTTGTTTTAACAATTGTACGCATTAGCTTTACGTCGCACCCCAAGTCGGTCACGTCGTTTCTTGTGAGCCTTATAACACCGGATTTCACCTTAGGCGGCGGGTTAAACACATTTTCATCAACCGTGAACAGATATTCAATATCGTACCATGCTTGAAGCAACACACTTAATATACCATAGGTTTTCGAGCCGGGTTTAGCGGCAATACGCTCGGCCACTTCTTTCTGAAGCATTCCCGAGCAACATGGAATCAAATCCTTATAGTCGAGAACTTTGAAAAAAATTTGCGATGAAATGTTGTAGGGGTAATTACCGATTACGCAAAACGGTCTTTCACCCATTGCCTCTTCCAGATTAAGGGTCAAAAAATCCTGTCCTATTATACGTTCATGCAACTGGGGAAAGTTAGAGTTTAAATAATCAACACTTTCATTGTCGATCTCAACAACTGTAACATTATGTCCCAACTCAAGCAAATACTTTGTCAGAACTCCCATTCCGGGGCCGACTTCCAACACAGGAACACCCTTATACGCATTCAGCGTTTCTGCAATTCGGCGTGCAATGTTTTCGTCAGTCAAAAAGTGCTGTCCTAGCGCCTTCTTGGGCTTTACTTTATTTGTTGAACCGTTCATAACTGCAAATTTAATTAATTTTGATGAAAATTATGTTTCCGTTTATGAGGTTTTTTAGACTGTTATAAAAACCTGTTGTATCGTGATTATGTTCTAATAAATAGATATCGACAAATTCCATTATTATGGCAAAATATACTTTATTCACACGCTATCTGGATTTATTAGGCATACCTTTCACGTTCCGTTACAGCAACATGCGTTTCCGTGCATATCCGTCGAAAATCGCGATTATAGCAACCGACGATTTGATGACGGAGTATGGTGCAAAGATGACGATGACACATCCTAGCGACAAAGCCGAACTGACGAATCTTAATCTTCCGGCTATGGTGCAGCTAGAAAGTAGCGACTCTCTGATTGTAACAAGTATTAATAATGGAAACGTTGTTACAATAAACGCAAACGGAGAGCAAACCATAACGCCACTCGAAAAGTTTGTTGAATCATGGAATGGTAAATCAGTAAGTGTCATTAATATAAATAACTGTTGTGAAACAAATTATTCCAAGCATCATTTTCAGCAAACATCGGCCATTGTTGAACGATGGGTATTGGCTCTATGCAGTTTATTTCTGCTGTTTTATTTCGCCATTACTAACGGATTGTTTAAATCCTGGCCAGCTTTAGCCCTGCTAGCACTATACAGCATTGGCATTTTAATTTGTCGGTTGTTGATTTTAAAGCAATCGAATTCTGAAAGCCACGCCGCCGACCGTGTTTGCAAAGTTATTCAACAAAACGGATGTTCAACAGTGCTTCATCACGATGGAGCATCGTTGTTCGGGCTGTTCCCGTGGTGTGAGATTGGTATGACATACTTTAGCGTCAGCTTCTTGGCACTTTTGCTATGGCCGGAATGTTTGCCGTGGCTTGCCGCGGCAAGTGCTTGCTGTTTACCTTATACAATATGGAGCGTCAGCTATCAAAAATTTAAAATTCATGCGTGGTGCACCCTCTGTCTCTGCGTTCAAAGTTTGTTCTGGATAATTTTTATTGTCTGTCTTACGGGTAAATGTTTTTATGGAGTATTCCCTTTACGGTTCCAGCTAGTTGTACTGCTGGTTTGTTACCTGACAACATTGTTGCTCATACACAAGTTGCTGCCAAAATTATTCCATTACGATATAGCCAACGGTGAAACAGGACAATAATAATGCAATCCGGTTTCAAGCTTATGTTCGTAAATTTGTAGAACAAATTACGAACTTTTCACATGAAACTGCAAAAAGATATATTCCCGGTTTCGGGTATGAGCTGTGCCGCATGTGCCGCGCGTGTTGAAAAAACGCTAAACAAACAGCCCGGAGTTGAAAACGCAGCCGTAAACTATGCGGCTGCCAATGTTACCATTACTTATGATGGCAACAAAACGGAGCCCGAAAAACTACGACATGCCGTCATTAAAGCTGGCTACGACATGCCCATCGAGGAAGAGATGGCGCGTAAAGCTACAGAAGAGGCCGCCAAACGGTTTGAAACACTTAAGCGCAGAACTTTGTTTGCTATCATTTGTTCGCTTCCGGTTGTTATCTTGTCCATGTGGTTTATGGATTGGAAATGGACAGCGCCGATTTCATGCTTGTTATCGACTATTGTGCTGTTTGCATTTGGACGTAGCTTCTTCGTAAATGCCTACAAACAGCTACTTCAACTAACATCCAACATGGACACCCTGGTTGCGTTATCTACTGGAACAGCCTATATATTCAGTTTAGCCAATATGTTGTTTCCGACGTTTTGGTTGTCGCACGGAATAGAACCTCATGTATATTTCGAAGCAGCATCTGTTATTATTGCCTTCATATTGCTTGGCCGTTGTCTGGAAGCCAAAGCAAAAGACAGTACAGCCGAGTCGGTAAAAAAATTAATGGGACTAAATCCCAAGACCGTTAACAAAGTGAATCCCGACGGAACTGTCGAACAGATACCCTTACATTCGATAATCGAGAATGACATAATTATGGTTAAACCCGGCGAACGGGTAGCCGCCGACGGAAAAGTAGTTTCAGGCGAAACGTTCATCGACGAAAGCATGCTCACAGGCGAACCCGTAGCCGTTCAAAAGATCACAGGCGATGACGTATATGCCGGAACCATCAACACATCTGGCACCATTAACTACCAGGCAAAGCAGGTTGGACGCGACACCATACTGTCGCATATAATCACAATGGTTCAAGACGCTCAAGGTTCAAAACCTCCGGTTCAGCGAATAGTCGACAAAGTTGCTGCTATTTTTGTCCCAGTCATAATATGTATTGCAATAATATCGTTTGCGGCATGGCTGCTGGCGATGCCGGGCAGTGGAATTGTTTACGGCCTGTTGGCATTTGTGACCGTATTAGTTATTGCATGCCCTTGTGCATTAGGACTAGCAACACCTACAGCAATTATGGTTGGCATAGGAAAAGGCGCCACGTCGGGCATCCTGATAAAAGATGCTGTCAGTTTGGAAACAGCACGAAATGTAAATGCTGTTGTGCTTGATAAAACCGGTACGTTGACAATGGGAAAACCAATGGTAAACGATGCTACGTGGGCCGACTCGGCTAATCGAGAGTCACTGGCTAGCATAATCGGCACAGTGGAATCACATTCGGAGCATCCGCTGGCAAAAGCTCTCGTCGAGTATTTCAGTAGTGACGAAGAGCTTGAGGTTTATGAATTTACCGCGCATGGAGGCTTAGGGATAACCGCCTGCTGTAATGGCTGTCGTGTAACAATCGGAAACCGACACCTGCTATCGAACGAACAAGTAAAAATCGATTCACAACTTGAACGTTGGGCAACAGAAAAAGCCACACAAGCCTGTACGATTGTGTGGATTGCCATTAACGGGGAGGCTGTTGGCGTTCTGTCGGTTACCGATCCTCTGAAACCAACTTCATACGCCGCCGTCAAACGGCTAAACGATATGGGTGTTAATGTATATATGCTTACCGGCGATAACATACATACAGCAAATGCAGTTGCCGCACAATTGCCCGGAATTGCAGGAGTTGAGGCAGAAGTGCTCCCGGAAGGAAAGGTTAAATTTATCAATTACCTTCAAAACGAAGGAAAGAATGTAGCCATGGTTGGCGATGGTATTAACGACAGTGCAGCAATGGCAAAAGCCGATTTGAGTATTGCCATGGGTAGCGGAACAGATATAGCAATGGATGTTGCCAAAATGACAATCATCTCATCGGATTTGACTAAAGTGCCTCAAGCGTTGAAGCTATCGCGTCTCACAGTAAGAACAATACATCAGAATTTGTTCTGGGCATTTATATACAATATGCTTGGTGTTCCAATTGCGGCCGGTGTACTGTATCCTATTTGTGGCTACTTATTGAATCCGATGATTGCCGGCGCAGCTATGGCTTTTAGTAGTGTTTGTGTGGTTACAAACTCACTTTTGTTGCGTCGCAAAAAGCTATAAGGGTTAATATTATAGCATCAAAAAAAAGCGGATGATCCAGCCGGAACATCCGCTTTTTTTAAGAATACACTCTAGAATTTATAATAGAATCCTAAACTAATATCATTTCCGTCAAGGCCAAAGCCGAAGCTATTTGGTTCACCGACATTACGTGCTTTTTTGTTTGCGCCCTGATAGCCGAGATATCCTATATGAGCAACCAAACTGAATTTCTCATTTATATTGAATGCTACACCAGGTTTTAATCCTATGCCCCAAACAACTGCGCATCCGCCGTCGCCATAAGCTTTAGAATGACCGATACCTACATCAACGCCACCATCAATAAATAAATCTACCATACCTATTTTTGCATAAGTGTAACGTAGATAAGGAGAAATCTTAACCAGGTCGAGTTTCAAACCATCATTGTACTGATGTTCATACCCCAAAGTAGCACCGATTGCAGCTCTCTCTGTGAAATTATAGCCAACTTCAGGCATAATTATAACGCCTGTTTTATTGTCGGTTGTGTTACGATTGAAACCAACATTACCACCGGCATACCAGCCTTCGGCTGACGCTGTCAACGTAGCGATTAAAACAATCGCAAGAGTTAAAATCTTTTTCATTGTCAGATGAAATTAGTAGTGATTAAACTATATTAAATTATATTTATTATATGTACTCTAATTCAACAGGTTTAGTCCTTTACGACTTTCGTTATTATAAACATCGGTAAAATATATTAAGTTCATTTTTTTACAAAATGCCTTTGTATAATATCCGATGTTAAGTCATGTTATAGTCTCATTTCATTCTTACCAAAATCTTATTTTGCTGTTCGAATTATATAAGTTAATTTTGCAGCCCAAAACAATAGTAAAATGAATGCATCTGAATTTCGACGTCGAATAAAACCCTGGATGTTGCCAATTGCAATGCTGTTGGGCGTTTTACTGCACAACTATATAAGTATGGTGGCTTTTTTGTCGCCATATCTCATTTTTCTTATGTTATTTATCACCTACTGCAAAATCAATCCGCGAAAATTTGCAGTCAGCAAGTTTATCTGGTGCCTGCTAGGAGTTCAAATCTTGGGTTCTCTTATAGCATATTGCATTTTTTGCCCGTCCAACGATTTGATTGCTCAAGGAGCTTTCATCTGTTTCTTTTGTCCTACGGCCACAGCAGCACCTGTTGTCACCGGAATGCTTGGCGGATCGGTTGAATTACTTGCCACATATTCAATAATCAGCAACATAGCAGTGGCATTTCTTGCCCCCATTTTGTTTGCTGTTATTGGTGATACCTCCGGTATCACATTTTCGCAATCGGTTATTCTAATTGCCTCCCGCGTTTTTCCATTGATACTCGCACCGCTAGCATTGGCTCTAATAATGAAAGTGTTCTCGCCGCGTGTGCACGATGCTATTGCCAAACACCAGTCGCTCTCTTTTTACATCTGGTCGTTTGCCTTGATTATCGTTGTAGGCAATGCTGTAAGTTTTGTCATGACCGAGCCGGCCGGAAAAATTCCGATAATGATAGCAATTGCAGGAGTCTCACTGGCGACGTGTTGCATGCAATTTACCATTGGCCGTCTGATTGGAAAAAAAATGGGCGACAAAATTTCAGGCGCACAAGGACTTGGGCAAAAAAATACGGTTTTGGCTATATGGATGGCACTAACTTATTTAAACCCACTCGCTTCAGTTGCGCCAGCGGCATATGTTGCATGGCAAAACATCATAAACTCCGCTCAGCTGTATTTGAAGACAAGTCGTGAAATAAAGAAATAGAATGGGAACAATTATATGTTATTTCTGTTAATATTTATATAATATGTAACGGGAGCCGTCCCCGATGACTTTATAATGACCAACTATGGATAGCATGTACGAAATATTAATGGGACTTCCTCTTTTTAAGGGAGTTAGCCATGAGAAAATTTCAGAGATAATTGAAAAAGCAAAATTCCATTTTTTGAAATATCTTGAGGGAGAGTCGGTCGTCACAACCGGTGAACCATGTACACACATTAAATTCATTATATCGGGGCGTGTGCGTCTGACAATAGCCAACCACGACGAGCGTTTCCGCGTTTCACAAACCTTAGGTTCGCCAAACGTGATTGCCCCCGATTTTTTGTTTGGCAAAGCTCCTTTCTATCCCTGTTCGGGTGTAGCTTTGGAGCCAACTGGTATACTCCAAATCAGTAAAAGTGACTACCTGAGCATATTGAATAACGATAATGTTTTCCTCTTCAACTTCCTTAATATATTATCGATGAATGCACAAAAAGCCGTAAACGGAATTCTGGCTATTACATCAGGCAGTTTGGAAGAGCGTATAGCTTTCTGGATTATTGCTCTCACACAACGCAATGGTGAGGAAATATCGCTATCCTGTCGCCAGCGCGATTTATACTCGCTTTTTGGCGTTCAAAGAACATCATTGATAAACACCTTGGAATCGATGAAAAACCGCGATCTTATTGATTACTCTTCAAATGAGATAACAATAAAATCGCGTGATAAACTTTTAGAACTGCTCAGTTCGTCAGCCGATTAGTCAACAAGCTCGCAAATCAACGTTGCCGACGACGAAGATATAACGCGAACGTTAACCAACTCACCTACACGTGCGTTTCCTCTTGGAAAAACGCACGTTTTGTTTTGCTGCGTGCGGCCAACCATTTGCTGTGTCGAGCGCTTTGAAACCCCCTCAACCAACACCTCAAACGTTTTCCCGATATCGTTACGGTTGCTCTGGGCCGATAATTGGTTCTGCAACTCAATCATACGGTTAAGACGCTCAATTTTAACTTCTTCTGGAATATTGTCGGGCATTGTCCGCGCGGCAAGTGTTCCAGGACGCTCTGAATATTTGAACATGAACGCAGAATCGAAGCGTACATCACGCATCAGCTGCAGTGTCTTATCAAAATCCTCCTCCGTCTCGCCGTGAAAACCTGTAAACAGATCAGTTGTGATTGCACAATCCGGTATTGCTTTTCGAATGGCATTTACCCTATCCATATACCATTGTGAAGTATATTTGCGGTTCATCGCTCTAAGAACAGCGTCCGACCCCGATTGAACAGGCAAATGGATATGTTTACATATATTCGGATAAGAAGCGATTGTTTCAATTATGCGGTCGGTCATGTCCTTAGGATGAGAGGTTGTGAAACGTATGCGCATCCCTGGAGCAGCCTCAGCAACCAATTTTAGAAGCTCGGCGAAATCTATCTCGCTGCCGTCAGAATTAATATGTTTGTACGAATTCACATTCTGGCCAAGAAGAGTGGCTTCAGCAAATCCCCGTTTTTGTAAATCGGCCAGTTCGGCAAGAATACTTTCTGGATGGCGGCTTCGTTCCCGCCCACGGGTATATGGCACAATACAGTATGAACAAAAATTATTGCATCCGCGCATAATCGAAATAAAGCCTGAGGTACGATTGCCCGTTATTTTCTTGGGTATAATATCGCGGTAGGTCTCCGTGGTGGATAGTTCAACGTTTATAGCCTCATGGCCTGCTTCGGCAGCGGCAAACAGCGCAGGCAGATCTAGATATGAATCAGGGCCTGCAACCAGGTTCACTCCATGCTGCTGAATCAGTTCATTCTTTACTCGCTCCGCCATACAACCGATAACGCCAACAATGAGTTTGCCATGATGTTTACGCTTTAGCGATGCCATATAATCAAGACGCGACAAGATCTTCTGCTCTGCATTATCGCGGATTGAGCACGTATTCAGCAATACAGCATCTGCTTGGTCGATATTATCTATAGTAGAATAACCGGCCGTCTCCATTATAGCAGCAACAACCTCTGAATCGGCAACGTTCATCTGGCATCCGTAGGTCTCGATGAACAGTTTGGTTGGACTGCCATTCTCAAGCGAGTTATTTTGGTTTACATTTTCCATATCCGAATCTGCTTTAGACACACTCTCAAAGAGTTCAAAATTATTGCAAACTTTGCGTTAACGGTAAAACCGACTGAAATAAATTTGCTTGAGTAGTTTATTTTAACTACTTTTGCACAAAATTACAAAAAAAGTGCAGAACTCTAAATATTTTTTTTGGATACTCCTGTGCGGATAATACAGTGCAAAACAATTTTTAAATATAAAAATATGGCTTTCCCAATTCTAACTCCCCAAGAAGCAGCCGAGTTAATTAACAACGGTGCCAATATAGGTCTGTCGGGTTTCACCGCCGCAGGATCGCCAAAAGTTATAACTGAAGCTCTCGCTGCTAAAGCAGAAAAGGAACATGAAGCTGGTCGTCCATTCAAAGTTAGCCTTTTCACAGGAGCATCAACCAACAATCATGCCGATGGTGCCATGGCGCGCGCTAATGCAATAAACCGACGCACACCATATCAAAACACGCCCGACCTTCGTCTTCGTATCAACTCTCACGACTGTCACTATTTCGATCTACATCTTTCCGAACTAGCGCAGAAATTCCGCTACAACACCTATGGAGAACTTGACTTTGCTATCATTGAAGTTGCCAAAGTATTCGACAACGGCGAGATAGTTCTCGGAACCGGAGTTGGCAACGTTCCTACTTACGCAAAGTATGCCAAGAAAATTTTTCTGGAATTAAACGCCGACCTTCCCGAAAGTCTGCTCGGATTCCATGATATATACCTACCTCTCGATCCTCCCAATCGTCGCGAAATTCCAATTTTCAAAGCCAGCGACCGTATCGGCGTTCCTACCGTAAAAATCGACCCATCAAAAATTATAGGTATCGTCAAAAGTGAATCCTACGATGGAATCAAAGGTTTCTCAGCCCTCGACGACACAACATTGCAGATTGGTGCAAATGTTTGTAATTTCCTTATCGGCGAGGTTCACGCAGGCCGCATCCCCAAATCGTTCCTTCCAATCCAATCGGGCGTAGGCAATGTTGCCAATGCCGTACTTTTTGGTCTTGGCGACGCCAAAGAATTGCCTCCGTTCGAAATGTACACTGAAGTAATTCAGGATGCAGTAATCGAACTTATGAAAATGGGTCGTTGCAAATTTGGTAGTACATGCTCGCTTACATTGTCCGACGACAAAGAAGCCGAAGTGCTCTCGAATCTCGATTTCTTCCGCGACAAAGTAGTTCTTCGTCCGGCCGAAATATCCAATAGCCCCGAAGTAATACGTCGACTTGGTGTTATCGCAATGAACACAGCCCTTGAGGCCGACATATTTGGTAATGTCAACTCAACACATGTTGTTGGCACAAAGATGATGAATGGTATAGGCGGCTCTGGCGACTTTACCCGTAACGGCTACATCTCAATATTTAGCTGTCCGTCGGTCACCAAAGGCGGCTTGATCAGCAACATTGTTCCAATGGTTTCGCATGTCGACCATAGCGAGCACTCAGTTGATGTGATTATCACAGAACAAGGCGTTGCCGACCTCCGCGGTTTGGATCCACTACAGCGTGCACATGTTATCATCGAGAAATGCGCAAACCCCGCCTACCGCGAACTACTCAACGACTACCTGAAAATGGCAAAAGGCGGTCAAACTCCCCACAGCCTAAAAGCAGCTTTGGCATTCCACACAACATTTGCCGACAAAGGCGACATGAGCCAGACCGATTTCTCGCTTTACATGTAAACAATTGCCTAAACAAACTATAACGTCGCCCTCGATTCATTCTTGGGCGACTTTTTTTATACGGTTGTCAATACACCTTAAGTGCAATTAAAGTTTTTTAGGTTTTCTTGTAAAAAAAACTTAACTTTGCACCCAAAAATCGAAAAATACAATTTCCAATCGATATAAATCTTTGATTCACATGAATTTGACAGGCAAAATTGATTTCCGTCCAAAATTGTTATCAGCTTTATCCCATTATTCATTATCCAGATTTAAAGACGACACAATTGCAGGTATTGTTGTCGGCATAGTTGCATTGCCGCTGGCCATAGCCTTCGCTATTGCTTCAGGCGTTAGCCCTACAATCGGTTTGATTACGGCTATAATAGGTGGTTTTTTGGTTTCAGCTTTCGGTGGTAACTCAGTGCAAATAGGAGGTCCAACAGGAGCATTCATCGTTATAGTTTACGGCATTATCCAAAATTTCGGATTAAGCGGATTAGCAATTGCAACTGTGATGGCAGGCTTGATTCTTGTCATGCTCGGCTTATTTCATCTGGGCACTGTTATAAAATTCATCCCCTACCCTATAGTCGTAGGTTTCACCAGCGGTATAGCACTGACAATATTTTCCACTCAGATAAACGATTTCCTTGGCCTTGGGTTGACAAACGTGCCCAGCGACTTTTTATCGAAATGGAGAGTATACCTTACAAATCTGTCAAACACACAATTGCACACTACTTTAGTTGGCATAGTGTCGCTACTTATTATCATTATTACTCCTATAATATCCAAAAAGTTACCAAGCTCGTTGCTTGCAATTGTTATCGTGACAGCAGCAGTGTACATTATAAAACTATTTATACCAGAGTTTGCTGTTGAAACAATCGGCGACCGGTTCGGAGCTCTGTCAACCGACATACCTACCCCTAACAGCTTCAGTCTATCGATGAACATGATCAACATGCTGCTGCCGTCGGCATTCACCATCGCTATTTTGTGCGCAATCGAATCGTTACTTTCGGCAACTGTAGCCGATGGTGTAACCGGTTCGAGAACAAACTCAAATACCGAGCTTATCGGACAAGGAATTGCCAATATAGTTGTTCCATTTTTCGGCGGAATACCAGTTACGGGAGCCATTGCACGAACAATGACGAACATCACAAATGGCGGGCGCACACCTGTTGCCGGCATAATACATACGCTTGTACTACTCGCTATATTCCTATTCATGATGCCGTTAATCAACCTCGTTCCAATGTCATGTTTAGCAGCTGTGCTCATAGTAGTAGCATACAATATGAGCGGCTGGCGCACTATTGTCGGCATAATGCATTCACCCAAAAGCGATGTATCTGTACTTATTGTCACATTCTTGTTGACCGTAATTTTCGATCTCACCATTGCAATTGAAATCGGGTTGCTGCTAGCAATCATTCTCTTCCTGCGCCGTGTAATGGAGAACACCCAGATAAAAGTCTACTCCGAACAACTCGACACAGCCGAAGGTACCGACACCACACTCCACGAAGTGCTTGATGTAGCCAAGGGAGTTGAAGTTTACGAAATCGACGGACCTTTCTTCTTCGGAGTTGCAACTAAATTCGACGAAATGATGCGCTCAACTATCGGTGACAAACCAATTGTACGAATCATACGCATGCGAAGAGTACCATTTATCGATGCTACCGGAGTTCACAACCTCGAATTACTGATTAAATCGTCGCAAAGCGAAGGTATACACGTAGTGCTTTCGGGCGTGAACGAAAATGTACACGCCGTACTTGCTAAAGCCGGCGTTGAGCAATTGGTAGGTTCCGACCATGTTTGCGACCATATCACCCGTGCAGTAATTATGGCAAACAAAATTGCAAAATCACAAAGTAACATAGTAAACAAGAAACACGAAGTGCAAAAGTAAGTTACTAAGAGCCCGTTTAAGCACGTTCTAAATGTTAAATAGAAATAATATTTGCCCCTCTCTGTCGAAAAAGTGGCTCAAAAGATGACCGATATTATTTTTTATTACTAATTTTGTAGCTTGAATTCGCCACGAATCGAACTGCACTATGCTAAATCTACGTAAATTTATATATATCATAGGCTTATTGGCGGTCTTACTGCCCGTAACTGCTTGCGGTGAATACCAGAGAATGCTGAAAAGCACCGACAACAATGCAAAACTCGATTTTGCCCGTAGGGCTTTCGAGCAGAAAAAGTATGCTCAGGCTGCAACTGTACTTACCGATATTGTGACACAGTTCAAAGGAACAGCCAAAGCCGAAGAGTCATTATATCTCTTGGCTATGAGTCACTACGAGAACAAGGACTACGAAAGTTCAGGTGCTTACTTCAAAACATACTATTCAAGATATCCCAAAGGAACATATGCTGAAATGGCACGCTTCTACAGCGGCTATGGCTACTATCTTGATTCACCCGAAGCACAGCTCGACCAAAGCACAACAATCAAGGCTATAGAAGAGCTGCAAGCTTTTCTTGACTATTTCCCAAAGAGCGACAAAGTACCTCAGGCTCAAAATGCCATTTTCGAACTGCAGGATAAGCTTACGCTAAAGGAACTACAAAACGCTCAGTTATATTATAATCTCGGCCCTTATATGGGCAATAACTATGCATCGGCAATTGTTGTTGCAAAGAATGCGATAAAGAATTATCCATATTCAAAATACAAAGAAGATTTGGAGCTGATAGTTCTTAAATCACGCTATCAGGAGGCCGCACAAAGTGTGGAAGAGAAAAAAGCCGACCGTTATCGCGACGTTATCGACGAATACTATTCCTTCATAAATAACTGGCCCGACAGCCCAAACCGCAAAGAAGCCGACAACATCTTGAGGATAGCGCAAAAATACGTGAAAGATTAATCGCAATAAACAAACATTCAATATAATAATGGACTACAAGAAATCCAATGCCCCGCTGAATACCACAACCCGCGACTTAATTAAAATGTCGGAGGATACAGGTAATATCTACGAAACAGTTTGCATAATCGCAAAACGTGCAAACCAGATTGCTGGCGAAATGAAGCACGATTTGGAAAAGAAACTTCAAGAATTCGCTTCCCTGAACGACAACCTTGAGGAAATATCAGAAAACCGAGAGCAAATTGAAATTTCACGCTATTACGAAAAACTACCCAAGCCTACACTAATTGCAACACAAGAATATATTGAAGGTAAAATCCATTTCCGCAACCCGGCAAAGGACAAAAACTTCGATTAACAATCAACCTAAAGAGTTTTTAGCCTAAAATTTTAGGGTCGAAAAAATATTGTTTTGCAAATACAAATATAATTGTTAAATTTGCACGTTCTTTTGGACAAGGAATAATTCAACTACAAAAGAACAATAATATAAATAATTATTAACCAATAAACTATCTTAAGAATGCATTTAAATTCTGAAGAAAAAGTAAACATCTTTGAGAAATACGGTAAGGGCAAGACTGATACTGGCTCACCTGAAGCTCAGATAGCATTATTCTCGGTTCGTATTGCTCATTTGACTGA